>JBEBJB010000047.1:0-32111 GCA_040080065.1 Pyrinomonadaceae bacterium | reverse complement strand
AATATTTTCGCGTTCTTTCGCGTATTTCGCGGGCAAAAAATTCCTATTGCGGAATTCGGGTTTATTTGCCTGCTAACTCGCGGTCAAGATATTTGATCCTGTCGCTAATCGGATCAATGTTTAATCCGTTTTGGAACATGAAATCGTAAATTGCCTTTGCTCGTCGAAAGTTTTCCAACGCACTATTGGCTGAATCTGGGCCCTTCTGCTCTAATTGCCCTAGCTTGACGTAGTGCTCTGCAAGGGACCATCGAATGTCCATATTCTCTTCGTTCTCGTCGGCCATTGCTTGATCCATCTTGATCGCTTTCTGATAATAGGCCCGAGCCTCGCCGGGGTTATTATCTTCGGCAAGGGCATCCGCAAGTCGCTGAAAAGAACGAGCAAGAAATACTTGCAATTGAGTATTCCCATCGTCTTTGTTCACCGCCTTTTCCAGTATCGCGATTGCGCGGTGATGCGAACGAAAGGCCTCGTCAAACCGTTTCAGCTTTGCGAGAGATTGCCCCTGGTCCATGAGCATGTTTGCCAATCTCCATCTCGCCTCTGCGTTATTGGCATCTTCGGCAACGAGCTGCTCCTGAAGTTCCAACGCGCTTTCATGGCATTTCAAAGCCGCCGCCCAGTCACCTGACGCTCCGAGCAAAACCCCAAGGTTCTCCGTTAAATAAGCCTGATTTGCTCTCAGGAGCGTATCACGGGGATTTCTGCTTAACCGGCCCTTCGATATTTCCAGCACCTCGCGATATTTCATCGTTGAGCCATTCGTATCGCCGAGATTTGTATAATTCGGGTTCCCGAGTGTCGCAGCGATCGCTTCGTCCGCAGCTAGCTTCTGACCAAGGGCGTAATCATTTTCCGGGTCGTCGTCCAATGTGCTTTGAGCAGACGCGACAGCCTTTTCATAATAACTCAGTGACCCTTTCAGATCGCCGCGACTCGAAATATAGTCCCCGCGATGTTTATAGGCGTCCGAAATCGTCGACCGAAATTCCTTTCGCGAGGGCTCCATTTCGATCAGCTTTCCATAAAGTTCGAGGGCACGCTGGTTTGCCATAACAAATGCTTCAACCTCGCCGCGCTGAGCGGCGACGATTGTCATAGCTAAATAAACCTTCGCCAGGCTTTCCACGTAAGCGACGTTCTGACTCTCCAGGTTCACAAGTGGCTCCAGCATATCCCGTGCACGATCGAAGCTTTTCATAGCGGCGGCCGTG
The DNA here is from genome assembly GCA_040080065.1 of Pyrinomonadaceae bacterium. GTDB lineage: Bacteria > Acidobacteriota > Blastocatellia > Pyrinomonadales > Pyrinomonadaceae > OLB17. The sequence goes on along the minus strand of JBEBJB010000047.1, from coordinate 30,894 downwards.
TCACCCAGATTCGCATCTCCGGACCCCTGAATATTAGCGATCTTGTAATATGCGATGCCGAGTTCATGGCGTAACGACGCGTCCGTTGGATTTTCCGCTGAAAGGACTTCTAAATATTCTAGGGCTTTGTCGATAACTAGCGCTCGTGCTGCGGTTGCACCGGGCAGGTTCCGGATCGAATCATGAAACTCGAATAAAAATGAATTCGTCAGCTTCCTGACTTGCGCCAGACGCTGTTCGGCTTTCGTTCTTTCAGTATCTGCGATCCGGGCCTGGCGCGTCGTGATCGCGGCCGCAGTTACGAGCATTACGAACACCAAGGCGAATGTCGAAACTCCGATGCTATGCCGCCGGACGAATTTTGCAGCTCGATACAAGATCGTGTCCGCAGTCGCGGAGACCGGCAAACCCGTCATATGCCGCCGGATGTCCTCAGAGAACTCCGCGACAGACTGATACCGCCGCGACGGCTCTTTTTGCAGGGCCTTCAGAATAATGTTATCCAGATCGCCTCGAAGTTCTTTTGATCGCGAGGCATAGGTTTTCGATCTCACCTGTTGGCTAAGTTTCGGTTGCCCTGATATGAGAACTTGACTATCATCGCCGTCGGTAGGTTCTGCCGCATCGGGGTTCGTAGCGTTTGTTGATAACGTCCGGCTAAACACGACCGACGACGGCTTTGGCGGATCGACCGTAAGCACCTGATCGGAAATTTGGTTTGACGAAGAATTGTGAGTATTAAACGGACGTACGCCCGTCAACATTTCATAGAGCACGACACCGAGCGAATACACGTCTGTCGAGGTCGAAACATTTTCGCCTCGAATTTGTTCCGGAGAGGCATATTCCGGTGTCAATACGCGGAAAAGAGTCGCGGTTGCCTCACCCGATTCACCAGCCTGATCGGGATCGAGGAGCTTGGCGATTCCAAAATCAAGTAATTTCGGCTCGCCAGATCTAGTGACCAGGATATTCGATGGTTTCAGGTCGCGGTGGACGGTCAGATTTTGGTGAGCGTAGGAAACCGCCGCACAAACTTTGCGGAATAGGTCGAGCCGTTGAGTTGTTGAGAGTCCATTCTTATCACAGTGCCTTTTGATCGGCTCGCCATCGACAAACTCCATCACAAAATAGGGAAGCCCGTCCGCCGTCGATCCACCGTCGAGAAAGCGGGCAATATTCGGATGTTCCAGCAGGGCAAGGATCTGACGTTCCTGTACGAAGCGTTTAAGAACGGAATTTGTGTCCATCCCGCGCTTTATCAGCTTGACCGCAACACGGTGATTTAGGCCGTCGGCGACATGTTCTGCGAGATAGACGGTTCCCATCCCTCCGGTTCCGATCCGCTTGAGAATACGGTAATCGTCGATATTGCTGCCGATTATTGAGTCTTGAGTGATGTCAGAGGCGGCATACCGCTCTGCCGCGGGCCGGTCTATGAATCCATCGGCTGCTTCGAAGTTATCTAAGAGTTTTGAGACCTCAATTCGCGTCTTCAGATCGACGGAGGAAAGAATGGCTTGACGATCTCCTGCCGGTAGCTCGACCAATTCGGCAAAAAGCTCCTTTATTCGCCCCCATTCATTTGCGTCCATTAGTTCACCTGATTAACTACGCGGAATTTGCGACGAGATCGGCTCAAATATTGTTGATCCACTGATAGAGCCATGTACGGGCGATCGCCCATTCGCGTTTCACGGTTGCAGGCGAGATGCCGAGCACGGCACCGGTTTCCTTGATCGTTAATCCACCAAAATACCTCAGCTCGACGATCTTTGACTGCTGCGGATCAAAAGACTCGAGCTCTTTCAATGCCTCATCCAGTGCGAGTAGTTCATTATCGACCGCAACAGCGATCGAGGGAGAATCGTCCAGCGGCACCTTCTCGGCCTCACGTTTTATCGCCTTCCGTTCGCGCGCCGCGTCAATCAAAATTCGCCTCATTGCTTGCGAGGCGATCGCAAAAAAGTGTGAGCGGTTCTGCCAGTCGACCGAATGCTGCCCGGTGAGCTTAAAAAATGCTTCGTGTACCAGTTCGGTTGTCTGGATCGATTCGGATCTTTCTTTATTGAGGAAATTGTGAGCGAGGCGGTGCAGTTCGCTATAGACGATCGGCATCAATTCGTCCAACGCCTGGCGATCGCCATCGCTCCATTTATGCAAAAGCTGTGTAACATCCTCCGTCATATTTTCTTCTTTGAGCCAATTCTACCTGAACCTTCGCGTATATGGATAGAGAAAAATTTAATTCTGATTACTAAAAATGGAGGATATATGAAATTGCAATTTGGTCTTATCGTGTTAGCTCTCTGCATCTTCGTCATGCCGGGTTTTGGTCAAACGGAGTTAACGATCAAAAAGAAGACATCGATGAAGTTCCCGGGAATGCCGGATATGTCTGGCATGCCCGGCGGTATGGCTGACCCGACCAAAGGTCGGACGTCAACCGTTTATATTAAAGGCGGCCGCATGAGAACGGATTCTCGATACGAACAGCCGAAAAAAATGGGCGGAAAGGAGTCCGTAACGCAGACGTTGATCGTTCAATGTGATCGAAAACGCTCCGTTTCGTACAACTCCAAAAAGAAAAAGTACTTCGTCGATCCGATCGCGGGACACACGAGTGCGTCAACGAAAAATGCCAGGAAAGGTGGATTTGTTACCGTATCCGGATCGGTAACTGACACCGGTGAGAGGGCAAAGTTATTTGGCTTTGATGCTCGTCATTTAAAGGAAACTTACACGATGACCCCTTCAAAGAACGCGTGTCAGAAGCAAACAATGAAGATCGAGATCGAAGGGTGGTATGCCGATGTTCCCGAATTCTCCTGTCCTGCACAGCGAAAGCCACGCGAATTTCAGATGGACAATGATTGCTTTGACGACGTTGAGTTCGATGTAAAGGGAAACGGCATCACCGGAATCGCCCTCAAAGAAGTAAAGAAGATGTCCATCGATGGAATGACGATAATCGTCGAGGAAGAAGCGATCTCAGTAGCAAAAACGCCTATAGCCGACTCAATGTTCGACCCGCCCGCGGATTACAAAGCAGCAAACACACTAAAAGAGGTCGAGGACGATTCGCCTGATGATTCTACAAATGCGACCAACCCCGGCACAGTCGTCGAATCGAGCGTCGCAACATCCGAACCGTCGTCAACCTTCGCTCCACCAAAGGCCGGTTTGGAAAATCCCGCTAATGGCCCGAAGAAACCGGGAATGATTCGCATCGGCATCGCCCGGCCAAAAGTCACAACGCCAGATACGAAGAAAGACCCGGAATCCGGTTCGGATATTGCCATCGCGGTTACCAATTCACTCGTCGAATCGCTTAAAGCCGACGGAGTCGAGGCGGTAGCTCTCAACACGGACTTTCCTGAGAACGAATGTGCGGAGAGGCAGTGTGATTACGTTTTCCATTCGACGGTCGTTCAAAAACGAGGAGGCGGTGGAATGTTCGGCAAAATGGTCGCGATGGGCGCGATCTCGGTCGCCGGAGCGTTCATTCCGGGAATCGGCGGAATGGTCGCATCAACGATTGCTAGCCAAGTGATGAGCCAGACGATGATGAAAACGGCCAAGGCGAAGGACGAATTCAGTCTCGACTACAAACTCGCCGGAATGGATCGGACGGTCGTAACCCAAGCATCAGTCAAGAAAAAGACAGAAAAGGACGGTGAGGACGTCCTGACACCGCTGATCTTAGATGCGTCCAAGTCTGTTTTACCTAAGGTCAAAAAATAAGGGGATAGTTTCGAGTGATTTTTCTATTAGAGCTACCGACTCGATGAAACCGCATCTCCGCAACTGTTAAACACAAAAAGATACCCACAACCATGAAAAAGGACTTACGCGAAGACTCGTAAGTCCTTTATTACTGGTGGCCAGAGACGGGGCCGAACCGCCGACACGCGGATTTTCAACCTGACAGCCGCTTGTCGCAATAAACGCGATTGCGATCAGATCGCGTTAGCGAAAATACCGCGTCAAGAAAATTACGTAACTCTCGATCCTGACCAACATATATGTTTGGACAACTCTTCAAAAATAAATGTATCCTTTCCCATTGGTATTCATTTAATTTTACGTCCGACATTCGATTAGTTGTGTCAAATGTCAACAGACTAGTCTGAACCCAAAACATATGAGATCACACCTGATAAAAAGAACCTCGTTCGCCTGCCTTTTGCTGATTAGTTTTGCGTTTTCGCACGCCTTGAATGCTCAAGAATTGTCTAAGGCAAAGCCGGAAGACGTCGGAATGTCGTCCGAGCGGCTCGGGCGGTTGACGCAGACACTGGATCAATACGTGAAGGACGAGCGGCTCGCGGGCGGGGTGGCGATGGTTTTGCGGCGTGGGAAGGTGGCCTATGTTCACACTTTTGGCCAACGCGACCGCGAGGCCAAGAATGCGATGAAGGAAGATACGATCTTTCGCATCGCATCCCAAAGCAAGGCCCTGACGAGCGTCGGGATCATGATCCTGCAGGAAGAAGGGAAGCTGCTGATCGGCGACGCGGTTGGGAAGTATTTGCCGGAATTTGCGAACACGACAGTCGCTGTGCCCAAAGAGGGCGGCGGTTATGACATCGTTAAAGCGAAACGAGCGATCACGATCCGAGATCTGCTGACGCACACGTCGGGCATCAGCTATGGCGGCGGCCCGGCGAAGGATAAATGGGAAGCCGCGAAGATCACGGGCTGGTACTTTGCCGACCGCGACGAGCCCATCGGAGCGACCGTTTCGCGAATGGCGGCCCTGCCGATGGACGCTCATCCGGGCGAAAAGTTCGTCTACGGCTATTCGGTCGATATTCTCGGGGCCGTGATCGAAAAGGTCAGCGGCCAGCCGCTCGATCAGTTTCTGAAAAACCGAATTATCGATCCGCTTAATATGAAAGACACGAGCTTTTACCTGCCACCGGCTAAAGCCGATCGCCTTTCCGTCGTCTATTCGCTAAAGAACGGCGCGCTCGAACGTGCTCCCGATCCGGGCATCGGCGTCGGTCAGGGAGCATATCTGAACGGCCCGCGAAAGAGTTTTTCGGGCGGTGCCGGACTACTTTCGACCGCGAACGATTACGCCCGATTCCTGCAAATGCTCGCTAATGGCGGCACGCTCGACGGCAAACGCATAATCAGCCGCAAAACGGTCGAACAGATGACTGTCGATCAACTTCACGGCATCCCGTACAATGCGGGACAAGGCTTCGGGCTTGGATTTTCGGTCGTAAAAGATGTTGGAGCGTACGGCCAGCCTTCATCAATCGGCGAATTCGGCTGGGGCGGAGCGTACCACTCGACTTACTGGGTCGATCCCAAAGAACAAATGGTCGTCGTCTATTTCACCCAGCTAATTCCGGCTCCGGGTATAGATGACCACGGGAAGCTTCGCACGTTGATATATCAGTCGATCGTGGACTAAATCGTTCGACACGCATTCGCCGAACCCAAAATCCCACGGGTTTTCATCGTAACGCTGCGGGTTTTCATCACAATCCCGCGGGTATTCATCGCAACCCCGCGGGTTTCACTAAAAGCCCGGGGGATTTCTATTGCTCCAAAACAAGAGACTTCGGCACAAATTCAATTGACACGATCTCACCCCCGGCTTTACCGTCGGCGTTTGGTTTGTAGACGAAAACTGCCGGAAATTCGACGGGTTTGATGCCGCAGACTAGCGGGGTGTCGCCGAGGTCGGGGGCGAAGACGTAGATTCTGAGGGCCCGAGGTGAATAGCTGATCAGTTTTCGCACCTCGGTGCCGACGCGGAGGTGATAGACGTTGCCGCGGTCGGTGCATTCGATCTTGTCGAGGAAGCCCATTTCGCGCTTTTGCCCTTCGGCGGGTTTCATTAGGGCGTTGTTGATCTCGCGGGCGGCAATGACACTGCGATTCGCCTCGATCGCGGTGGTTAACGGGCTGAAAATGACGAGTTCCGGCGGTTTTTCGACTTTTAGTTCCTGATCGTAGATGATGAGCGTCGCGGTTCGCATTTCTTCGTCAGTCATGAAGCGGAAATCAGAAGGAATGAATTCGATCGCGACCAGTTCGCCGCGAACTGGAGCTTTAAAATTCAGTGCACCTATAAATGTCACGAGGGCCGTGAATGCACCGACATTTGCCTCGCAGCCGATCTGTGTTCGCATCGCGGGCGGATCGTGGGCACGCAAGTATAGTTCGGTAAAATCTTTGCTTGTCAGCGTAAATGTCTCGGTCGCGGTCTTGATCGTGTATGCGAGCGGTCGTTTGCGGCAATCGATGCGCTGAACGAAGCCGCGAACGCGCTGTTCGCCCTCGTGCGGTTTCCGCAGAACTTCGTTGATCGCTCGAATCCGGATGTGGTCGTTTTGTTTCGCGAGTTCTTCTTCGGTCGGCGGCACTGACCTTTCGATGCGCTTTACGGTGACAGGCGTTCCGCCGCTGGCCGCGATACGCGCATCGAGTTCTTTCTTCTCTTCTGCCTGCCGTTCTGCGGCCGCCTTTAGCTCGGCGATCTGGGCGACGAGGCTGTTTGAGCGACTCTTGTAATCAGGCTCGCTGGTCGTGGCTGCGACCTTTTGCGCAAGCTGCGAGGCCTCGTCAAACTTGTTCTGCCGCGTCAGGATCTCGGCGATCCGCAATGAAAAACGCGGATTGCCGGGTTTATATTTCAACGCCGTTTGCAGCAGGCCCATCGCGGCATCAAGATCCTCGTTATTTACGAACGACACGAACGCCAGCAGCTCGTAACTCTCCGCAAACGTCGGCTCGATCGCGATCGCTTTTTTCAGAGCGTCGCGCATTTTGGCGGCGGTGACGGGCTCGATGCGGTTGACGAAGCCGTATTCGTCACGATTTTCACGGCCCAAGAGAGTTGCGTAGCGGTAGTAGATCATGGGATCCTTCGGAGCGGCGGCGATCGCTTTTTCGAGATACATGCGGGCCTCGGGAAATTTTCGCTGGGCGAGCTTCAGCTTGCCGAGAGCTGCGTTTGCAATGGATGAATCGGGATTGAGCTTGATAGCTGCGAGCAGGTATGTTTCAGCATCGTCCATGCTTTGGGCCTGAAACAGCAGCTCGCCGAGGTATGCATTCGCCGCCGCCTCGTCGAGAGGTGACGCCTGCATATCGGTATCGAAAATGAGTTTGTTTTTAAACGTGATCTCTTGAAAATTATAAGCGTTCCTCGCGATGTAATTGCGGATCTCACTTTCCATTTTCTGGTACGTGGTCTGAAACGCACTCTCAAATGCTACCTTTGCGGTAGCGCCGCTCGCTACATCCTTAAGAAATTTTTCTAGGGAACCCGAACGACCGCCCTGGGTCAGGTAATGGACCAGTGCCCATGATTGAGCGTAAAAAAGGTCACGCGTCCGCCCGCTGGTCTGGTGGAGCTGGTAATTTGTCAGATTCAGAAGCTCGCTGAGCGGCATCAATCCGCCTTTTTGCAGCAAGGCGACGTGGCTTTCCTGTGGCAGGCCGAGCTTGATCTTTATATCGCCGGTGATCTCGTACGTTTGGTAATATTCGGCCAAGCCTTCGTTAAACCACTGCGGTATCTCGGTCTTGAAATTCGTATTGATGATGAAATGAACGTATTCGTGAAAAATGGTGCCGTACGTCTCTTTCTCATCGCCGCCGACGGCCAGAGTGATGTAATTAACGTCCTCGCCCGACTGAAAATATCCCGCGATCTCATCATCGATCCTGCCGTCCGCTCGCCTCGGCTTGAACGGCGTGTAGGCGGCGTTGTTTTTGAAAACCACAACATTTGTCGGCACCGGCGATTCGAGGCTCGCGGACGCGAACAGCAGACGAAAAGACTCACGAAACTGCTCAAGCTTAGTCCCGACCTTTCTTATTTCTTTTTCCGGAGCATTGCCGATGAGGTAAAAGTTCTTTGACCTGACCTGTATCCAGCCGTTCGTATCCGCCGCTCGTACGCCGAATGAAATGCCGAAAGCCGCAAGAAACAGGACTATACTGAGGGATCGATACAGCCTCATAAATTAGATTAGATGCACGTTATGTTGCTCATGGCGAATGTAGCACAATTTATGACAGCTTTGGCTATTTTTTCGCTTTGTATACGAGCGAACAGTCGGTAAATTGCTGAACTGATTTAATCTGGTTGTGATCGATGGTCGGTCACACAGAGACTGGAAATAGTCAGATTTTGAATAATGGAGGTTTGAACATGACGAGTACACAAAATGATCCGCCAGACCAAACCGGCCGTGACGGAGAAGGCTAAAGCGTCAAATAACGTAATTTGGATCGGTTATAAACGGTCAAGGGGTATGTTGAGTAGGTAAATGTTGGAGACCGATCCGTAACTGCAAGAGGGCCGTATCGGGAAGACGGCCCTCTTTTTTCCGTTTATTTATTGTTGTTTTGTGGGGGCAAAGATATGAAGAACGGCATGTTTATTATGTGGGCTTCGTTTTACCTTGCTGTATTTACTATCGCGGCGTTCGCTCAGGGAGAAACATACACGGGTACAATTATCGCGACAGGTAGCGGTCGAAATGTGGGAACGCGGACAGCCAATTTTACACTTACACTGAAAGGGCAGACATCGACCGAAGACGCCGAGCGTTATCTGAACACGCTAAAAACCAATGGCCAGAGTGCTTTGCTCGAAGGGTTTAGAAACGAGGATCTGGGTACGCTCAGCGTTGGAAGCCAACTCGGACGAACCATCAACGCTGTGCGTGAGAGAAACGTTGGCGGCAAGCGGAAGATATATGTTCTGTTCGAACGCTGGACGGAATTCGCCGAGGTTCGCGGTGGCTATCGCTCGCTCGATTACCCGTTCGGGTATGTCGAACTGACCATTGACCCGCATACGGGCGAAGGCGAAGGTAAATACTTTGCTGCCGCAAGGGTCCGAATGAAAAAGGACAAGGAGTCGAACGTCTATCACCCGGAGATCGAGGATTACGCGACCTTCCCGGCAAAACTTGTTCAGGTCAAGTCCGAAGGCAAGCGGATGTAGGTCGAGCCTCCGGGGGTGGGACACCGGCCACTTGGGTTATTTTCCCGCTGGCAAAGAGACGTTGAATGTGGTGCCGGTTGGATGGTTATCTGAGACTTCGATGCTGCCACCGTGGGCGGTGACTATGCCGTAGCAAACGGCGAGGCCGAGACCGGTGCCGCGACCGGCAGGTTTGGTCGTGTAAAACGGATCGAATATCTGGCTGGCGACCGCGGCGTCGATGCCTGTGCCCGTGTCGGATATTTCGATGATGACGTCGGTGTTCGTTTGGTGAGTGCGGATCGTGATGTTCTTTTCGAGCGTTTCGTGGAGTTCTAGTCGCCCTTGCTTACGCGCGGGCTTTCGCAAGGTGGGTTCTTCCCGCATCGCATCTTTGGCGTTGAGCAGTAGATTTAGGAAAACCTGCTGGAGTTGATCGTCATCGGCGAACACGGTTGGCAACTCATCGGCCAAATCAGTTGTGATGTCGAGATCTTGAAAGGCTTTGTCGAAGCTCGCGAGTCGCAGGGCCGTTTTCACGACCGCGTTTATATCCACGTCGGTTTTTGCCGCCGGACGGGATCTGGCGAAGTTGGTCATGTCCTTTGTTACCTGCGTGATCCGCTGGATCTGTTCGGATATCATCGAGAGCTTTTCGCGGGTTTCGGGTGTATGGCCTTCCTGGGAACGCATCATCTGGACGAGCGAGGAGATCGAGGCGAGCGGGTTGTTGACCTCGTGGGCGACTCCGGCGGCGAGTGTGCCCATGGCGGCGAGCTTTTCGGTGTGGATGAGCTGGTCGTTGAGGCGTTGGAGTTCGGTGATGTCGGATGCCATTTTGCGGCTCATTTCGTTGAACGAATCCGCGAGCAGGCCGATCTCGTCGTTACTCTGTCGCAGGTCGACCTCGGTGCCGTACGCACCTTTGGTAACCTCGACCGCAGCAAGCGTGATGCGTTGGAGCGGGCGAGAAACGGTGCGCAGAACGAGCAAAAGCAGCAGAAGATTCGGAACAAGGGCCGAGATCACGCTGAAGACGAGGAATCGTCGCCACGCTTCGTAATCCATGCCGTTGCGAAACGCCCACCAGACGATCGGTACCTGAAAGATCGTGAAACTGACAATCGCGACGGTGGCTATCGTGAGTGCGACCTTGTAAGTGATGGGAAACAGCCGGAATTGATTTAGAGCGGTCTGCAGCGAGAAGAGCCGGAAATTCAGGATCGCATACGCGTAGATCAGCACGCCCGGCAGCACGAAGATCGCACTTAGCGGAAGCAGGTCGTAGTTGCCGAAAAAGGGAAGTGCGAGATTTGCGAGCGTTTTCAAAATGCCGGTAATCGCGAGGCCCCAGATGATCGCTCCGACCTGCTGGCCTTGCTGCGTGCCTTTGTATTTGCGGTACTTGCGGAACAGCACGACGGCTCCGAACACGAAGACAAAATATACGTAGGCGACAAATGCGTACGCAAGCGGTGAGAGATCGATGACAAACCGGCCTTCTTCGAATCCGACCTTGTCCCAGAGCAGCCCAAAAAGGGCGGAGGGAACGAGGACGAGACCCGGAGCAAACAATATCGCGGCTCGTCGGCGTGGCGTGCGGGCATTTTCGGGGAAAACCCACGCAAAAACGACCATCGCGTACTGCATCAGCAGAGCTGTTATAAAACTAGCGGATGCCCACCAGCCGGCGGTCGTATTTCGCGGATAGAAATTCCAGAAGATGAGATCTTTGGTGGTCCAGATCGCAAGGAAGGCAATGAATGCCGCGAACGTCTGGTTCGCACGCTTTCGCGGGTCGGCGACGAACACGTAAAAGCCGAGAGCCACGAGCAGGAACAGTGCAAATAGATGGAGAACCACCAACATTGCCTAAATCTTACGGTCTACCGGCGTAAGAACAAAATTACCCGCGGCCGATATAGCTTAGGATAACTGCACTGATCGAATAAACGATGCCTGTAGCGACTGGGAGGAAATATTTGAGTTCAAGGTATTCGCCATGTTTCAGGATCCGGTGCATTGCGTAGAAAGAGGGAAGAGCCACCATCCCAACCGCTCCTCCGAGGATCGCTCCAAAAAAAGCTCCGATGATGAAGAGAAACACACCGCCAACAGCTCCGGCGATCGCTCCCCAAAGGAAACCGAGAAAAGGGAGGAAGAATATGTAGAAGGAAAGCGAACGGTTGTCGCGGTCATAGAGCAGGCTGCCGACAACCTTGCCAAAGAAATAGCCGACAAATGCGGTGACAGCGTTTACACCCAGCAACAGAGCGACCAGCCAAATTTCGCTGGGAGCGTTCGATTCGGCAATAAATAGTGCGAACAGCGATGCCGGAGGAAATACGCCGAGCATCAACCCGAGATAGGCGTAGGTTTTCTTGAAATCTAATTTGAGCGTAAGCGAGGTCGCCTCTATCTCGCTTTTACGCGACGGATAGAACGATTTCTTCTGAGCGATCTTTGCATTTGCCTCGCGAAGAAGCTCAACGTTGTAGGCAACGCCTTCGTCGTCCGTATTGCTTCGATCTAATTGATCGTAGATGTTGAGGGGGTCCGTGATTTCCATACTTCGTTCTCCAAACCACTGGTCCATTCTCCGTCCTGGGTCTGATAGGCGGAGATCATTGAATGAAAAGCGTCGGCGGCAAGTTGATCATGGAGGTGATCGGCCAATTCCAATGCGAGACTCGCTATTTCGATGCGGTCTGCCCCGGTTTCGGTTAGCTGCGAAATCAGCCCAACGAATTCTTCGCGGGCGGCAGAGCGGTGAAATGAAAGACGGTTTACATTCTTACGGGCGAGGCAGCGTGAGGCAAGCGATCTATTATTATGGCCGCTTATCTCAAATATCTCGGCGTTCGCTTTGCCCGACTGAACTTCGTCGACCGCCTCGGAAAGTCCGACGAATCTATAAAAGGTCTCGCGAAACTCGAAGAGTGAAGAAATAGATTCTCCGGTAAAAGCAACCTGTTCGAAATCGAGGCGGAGATCTTCGATCCGGTTTTGAAATTCAACTTTTCGGCTCGCTTCGTTCGGAAATATCTTATTGACGAGTAGCGAGATAGCGAACACAGGCCACAGAAGAAAAGACGTAAACACTCGCGTCCAATTAACGCCCGCACGGCCTTTTTGCCGGTTTGTAGCCTGGAATACAGCGAAAGGGGAGCCACATGCGAGATAAATAATAACGAGGTCTGTGATATTCATCAGTTAGGACAATGGCAAGAAACGTGCCATCATCTAGTTGATTCTCAATAAGTTGCCGCAGATCTCCGCAAGTCTATGTAAAATTTGCGTTAAATAAACTTTTTCGGAACAACCCGAAACACTTTGACGTAATCCTACTGTTTGCAAATCGCAAATTAATGTTCGAATCTTTGCAAAATGCAAATAAACCATGCCGGAGTTGTATGTTCGGCACACAAGGAGGGTAAGTAAAATGGATAAGTCCAAAATCAAGATAGTGAAAAAGACCGACACTGTACCGCAGAGGTCTAAGAAGAGGAAAGCTGTTGTTAGTTCGAGAGCTGCCGCACGCGAGATGGTATCAAACGTAACCGGCTGGGTTTCGGATCTCAAACAGCGAAAAACGATCGAGACCAAAGCGGCCTTTGACATGCTGTTCGCCGCAAATCAAAGACCGAGCGAAGGTTAAGACGACGCAAAAACTTGCACTTTATTTATTATCATAATCAATATATTTCCTTAACGGCGGTTGTTAAAAGCGACCGCTTTTTTGCGCCCGGGGTCTGGCTGTTGATTGGGGAAGCCCGTGCGGGCAAGGGCTCTTTGGTCGATCGCAACTAGAGCCCTTACTTTGTGCGGGGTTCCGCATTCTTGCGGTTTGCCAGACTTCAAGTTTCATTGTTATCCTTAACTCGAAATTCAGTCAGTAACTTTTATGCAAGGTAAAGTGGTCATCGTCACTGGGGCAAGCAGCGGTATCGGCCGGGCATCCGCGATCCTGTTTGCAAATAAAGGCGCGACCGTTGTCGCGGTTGGGCGGAACGAAAAAGAGCTGACATCACTCGGGAAATCGGTCAAATCAAAGGTTGGCTCGATCAAACCGCACCTTGCTGACCTTACTCAAATGTCGCAACTCGAACGTATCGCTTCGGAAACGATCCATAATCACGGCCAGATAGACGTACTGGTAAATTCGGCGGGAATCATAGCGAATGGTACGATCGAGAACACAACACTCGATGAATGGGACAAAATGTTCCACATCAATCTTCGATCGGTCTTTGTTCTGATGCAGAAGTGCGTGCCGTACTTGATCGAAACAAAGGGAAATATTGTTAATGTATCGAGCGTTGCTGGATCGCGTTCGTTTCCAAATATTTTGGCGTACGGCGTTTCGAAGGCGGCGTTAGATCAGCTTACGAGATGCACCGCCCTTGACCTCGCGTCGAAAGGCGTGCGGGTAAACGCGGTAAATCCCGGCGTTGTTGTTACGAATCTCCACAAACGAGGCGGAATGGCGGACAAGGATTACCAGAACTTCCTTGAGCGTTCAAAAGAGACACATCCGATCGGGCGGCCCGGAACGCCGCAGGAAGTTGCTGAGTTGATCTACTATCTGGCATCGGATAAAGCTTCGTGGATCACGGGTGCAACCTACGAGATCGACGGCGGACGAGCCCAAACCTGCGCGAGATAAGGCTGAGATAAATGTTCGGATACGAATGAAGATCCAATTGCTTCCAAGTTCGATCGACGAGAATGGCCAGGCCTCGGCCCGCCAGCACTTGTTGACGCTCGTCATCGACGACTGCGTAGCGATTGATGCGGGTTGCCTGGCGATGTCGTGCTCGCGCATTCAGCGGGAAAACGTTCGGGATATTATTCTAACGCATACACACCTGGATCATATTGCCGGGCTGCCGATCTATATCGACGACCTCTTTGCCAGCCTTCAGGAACCGCTCAGGATCCATGCCACGTCCGAGATGATCGAGATACTCGAACGTGATATTTTCAATTGGTCGATCTATCCGCGCTTCTCGGAGCTTTCAAATAATTACGGCCCAGTCGTTAAATACTGTGAATTTGAGCGTGGCGAGACCATTCAGGCACGCCACCTAACTGTTCGCAGCGTTGGGGTTCAACATCCGGTTTCGGCGAATGGATATATAGTTTCGGATGGGAATATTTCCGTCGCGATAACGGGAGATACGGCAGAGACCGATGAGTTTTGGGAAGTTTGCAACGCGACGCCAAACCTAAAGGCAGTTCTGGTGGAATGCGCCTTCCCAGATGAGCTGGTCTCGTTAGCCGCCGTTTCCGAACATTTAACACCGGGTCGACTAAAGAAGGAACTTGAGAAGCTTTCGGATCGGCAATATCCTGTTTTCGTGATCAATATGAAACCGATGTATCGCGAAAAGGTCATCGAACAGATCGCTGCCCAAGGCCTCGACCGCGTTGAGATAATGGCGGTCGGCAAAGTTTATGATTTTTGACCCTTTTTCCCTTTTTCCCGCAAAAAATTGATGGCCTCGAAAGCGGTTTCGCGAAACTCGCCGTCGATGTCGTTAAGTTCGACCCGGCCGTTGGGCAGGACCGTCTTAATACGAAACGTTCGCTCTTCACGCGTAACGCTGTTCATGATCTCTGCCCTGAAAGTGACCAGCATATGTGGCCTTGCCCAGACGTAAGTTTGCATATAGCTACTCATCCATTTCCGGTGGTTTCTTGTGTTTCACCTTGCGTAGGGAAGGACGCAGTTTTTCTTCAGGCACATCACTGCCAATTTTATGACTTGGCGGTGCGGTCGGTTTTCTGATGGAATCAAAGACCGGCCGTTCCGGCTGTTTTCCCTTTTTCTTTTGGCTCACGGCTCATTATACATACTGTTTGCCGGACAAATCCATTGACATTACGGGCTAAAAATTTAAGTATTAAGCAAGTTGGAAAGCACTTTCAGAAAAACACATCAAAATAAGGTCGATCGACAACGGGCGATGGAAAGTAAAAGCAGGCCATTCTGGCTGCCGGCATCAAATTACTACGTACTTTCGGTGGCTGTATCGACCGCTTTTTTCTTCCTTGTCTGGGGAATACTGCATGACAGCGGCGAGGAAACTCCGTGGGTTACGGCAGGTGTCAGTGCGAGCATTTTAGTTTGTGCGGCAGTTATCTTGCGCGAAGTAATTCTCAGACGAGCACGCAATCGCTTTCTCAGGCAGCAACGAACAATGGAGAACCGCGTCAGGTCGGCCCAGTTGCGATCTCAGATAAATTCGCCGAGGCAACCGCACAAATTGACCGTTGAACGAAACGCGATCCTTCTTAGGGAGATCGAGCAAAAATCAGAGGCCGCAAAGCTGCTTGGCAAGTTTTCGTCGAGTCATCGCGAGGTTTTTGAGATGTGCGGCGAATATATTTCCTTGAACGAGCACGAGCTAAAATCTGTCAATCCTAACTCACCGAGGCTTGCTCCGTTGCTTAAAGGCCGTTCGACGGTCGCCGAATTCCATCACTATCACCTTCTAAAATGGGCAGAGATCGAAACCCGAACCCTCTCCGCTGAGGCTCAAAGCAGCTCTCGCACAAACGACAAGGTCGAGGCGGCACAGAAGGCCCTTGGTGTTATCGACACCTCGTTGACGTACTATCCGCAGGAGCAAAGCCTGCTGGAATCACGCGAGGTGCTACAGGAAATGATCGTCTCTATCAAGGTCTCGGACTGGATCGAACGGGCTGAATGTGCCGCTTTTAAGGGCGATTATGCAAAGGCAAAGAGCCTTTATCGTGACGCTTTGTTTTACCTAGGCCGAGATAACGTCGAAAATGTCTGGCGCGAAGAGATCGCGATCCGTATCGATCGAGAGATCGAAAGCCTGAATCTGGCCGAAAACACAGAGTAGGTTTGAGCAAATAATCCTGGAGTTGATAAGATAAAGGGATAATGATTTCCCAACGATGCCCAAAATGCAATAGCAGTCGCATCCGGCGCGGATACCGACCGACCTCGATATTTTCGAAGATCTTCTTTCGCTTCAATCTCTTATGCGACGGATGCAACTGGGAGTTCAAAGGATTTGCAGTTCCCGGCACCGTCGATTCAAAGCCTAATCGCAAGAAAAAGCGGCCGCAGAGTGCTAACGATTAGCCGTACCTGTGAAGTTGTATCCGCATCGGAATTGACACGGAAACATAGTGAAGCATTACCTGATAATTTTCTGTTTCCTGTCATCTTTTGTCGTTACGGCGGTTCCTAATCCTGTCTGCGCTCAAAACGGTATCATCGCCGCGGTTCCGAAATTGCAGACAGGCGATGAGCTGATCCATTTTGGCGATGTTATCGATGTTGACGTAGTTGGCGGATTCGAATTTGACTGGCGTGGAACGCTGACACCCGAAGGTTTTCTCGAAGGGCTCGACGGTTACACCGAACCCATCTATGGACTGTGCCGATCGGAGACGGACGTGGCAGCAGAGATCTCCAAGTTGCTTGGACGAACGCTTCGTGATCCGAAAGTGGTTGTGCGAATTCTTGATAGATCGAATCGTGCGGTCGTAAGGCTCGATGGAGCGGTTCGGACGGCGACGCGCTTTCAGATAAAACGGCCCGTGCGTCTGAGGGAACTCATTGTCATGGCCGGCGGGCTTATCGACGGAGCTTCCGGTGACGTTAGTATTTTCCGGCCGAAGAATTTGAGTTGTCGACCGTTGATCCAGCCTGTCGCGGGTACGGTTTCAGACCCGGAGCCCGCACAAGACAACGCATCTGCCATCACGACCATCAAAATTTCAGATCTTATAAGCGGAAAGTCAGCGGCCGATCCCCAGATCCTTAGTGGAGATTTAATAACCGTAAATCGAGCATTGCCGATATATGTGATTGGGGCGGTTATCAATCCGAGGCCGATCTTCTCGCGAGACAAGATGACGCTCACACGGTTGATTGCCTCCGCGGGCGGATTGGCGAAGGATGCGGATGGCAGCAAGGTTTTCATCTTCCGCCGGGACGGACTCGAAGTGAGATCTATCGAGGCCGATTTAAATAAAATCAAGAATGGCAATTCAGATGATGAAGTTTTGCGGCCTTTTGATATAATAGAAGTAGCGTCCAAGGGGGGAAGCAGGAGAAAGTATCCTCCCGTGGTTGCTAATGAACAAATTGTTGATCGTTCAAGGCAAGAGCTTCCGTTGCGGGTTGTTGACTGATATTCGCCGCAAGCTTATGCGTATGAACAAGTTAGAGAGTGTAATAGATGGCAAAATATAGTAAGATTGGCCGCCGGGCATGGGCGTTGTTGTGGTTGGTGGGTGTTGCGATCGTGATCGGTGTACTGATTGCGTATGAGCAAATTTCGGCCTTGTATGTGCTTGCAACGCTTTCTATCGTTGCATTGCTTCTCGTCGTGGGCTTTGCTGACCTTGAGCAGGTTAGCCGCACCGATGAGAATGCTAACTCAGACGCCTAGTTTTATTGATGAGATCCTTCCGATCCATTGCCATGTCAGCGTTGCTGGTTGCTTCGGCAGCCACGACGGCGTTTGGCAGTTACATGCCCGCAATGCCGGGCAAGGCAGAGCCTCAGGGCTTGCGATGGAAGGATCGGATCGTGAAGATCGCGGTCTCCAGATCGGTTATTGATCAGAATTCGAATATTAAGACCGATAGCGACGTACTCGGAGCGATCAGCAGGAGCATAGAAGCATGGCAGCGAGTGTCGGATGTTCGAATCGAATTTGAACTGACCGATATTATAAATGTGAGCCCGTCCGGCTTGAGCGGTGATGGCTTGAGCTTGATCACGATCGCCCAGACGCCTGAGAATCTGCTGCTTTTTTCGAAAGACCCACTCGCGGAATCAGCTAAGACACGCGTTTTTTATAATCGCCGCAATTTCATCACTGAGGCGGACATCGTCCTAAATCCATTCCAGCAATTCTCGACTGACGGCACGTTCGGAACCTTCGATCTCGAATCGACTTTAACGCACGAGATCGGCCATTTGTTAGGGCTCCGTCATTCAGGTGTGCTTGGTGCGACGATGTCCGGATCCTTGCCTAAGAATGGAACCTTCGGCCTTGCCGACCTTACCGCACGCACGCTTGCGGAATCCGATATTGCTGCGATACGCGAACTCTATGGCGTTGACGGCGAAACTCAGGGTTGCTGTGCCGCGATCGTTGGAAAGGTCAACGCGGGCACGGCAAAGCTACTGAAAGGCATCACTGTGTGGGCTGAAGAGAGCAACACCGGACGCGTAGCCGCTATCGTCGACGTTGCTCAGGATGGCTCCTTTAGATTAGGAGGATTGCTTGAGGGAACCTATTCCGTCTTTTGGCAGAAAGAAGATGATCTTTTGCCATCTCCGCTCGGTGTGCTCGGGACCTATAAGCTTGCCAAAGATGAAATTCGCCTGGTGAGTGAACGCGTTACATTCACCCGATCTGATCTTGCCCTTGATTACGTCGGAATAAATGGCCAGCTTTCAGATACGGCCGTTTCACTAACCGGCGGCAGGGAATACACTATCTTTTTAGGCGGGAAGAATCTGGACCGCGGGAAACTCGCAATCGAATTTAACTCCCCGTATATCACGCTCGCTCCGAATTCAGTTAAACCGCAGGATTTCGGTTCTGATATTTCTGTTGTCAGCTTTATCGTGACCGTCCACGAAGGCACACCTACAGGCGCTTATAGCATATTTGTCACTGCCGATGACGGCTCGATGCATTCCCTCATCGGAGCCCTTAACATCCAATAGACAGAATTATTTAGCACAAAATATTTTTTGAAAAAAAAGCGTTTTAAGGTTGCGTTTTATAAAATCCTGTGGATAATTGTGGTTGTTCACCTCCCGGTGAACATCCGGTCACTCAGGTGACCACGGGGCGACGGTGTGGGAGACGTCGCCCCACTAATTTTTAAAAGGCTAATTGCTGAGATTTGCAATAGGTTTTGGGTAGCTGGATAATAAGCCGCATGTGCGATATCGCACCGCGGCATTTTAGTTTTCAATGCCGAAAGACCTAGTGTCTAGATGTGAGCACCGGCGGTATTGGCAATATCGCGGCCCATCTCCGCGAAGCAGTCGCGGCAATATACCGGGCGCCCCTGACATGGGTAGAACGGCACGGTTGTGACAACCGCGCAGTTTGCACATTCGGCCCTGACCTCGATCCGTTGGCGCTTACCGGTCGTTCGTGCAAGCTCGATGGCTTCGAGGCGCTGATTCTTTGCCTTCTTGCAATCTTTACAGCGCTTGGGAGGATTCAGCAGTTGTTTGTCTCGATAGAATAACTGTTCGCCAGCCGTCCAGACGAATTCCTGGGTGCAATCTATGCAAAGAATGTTGGTATCTTCAAGCTCACGCGGGGTTTCGATTGAGATAGTTGCGGTTTCAACGATCCCGTCAAAATTGCTTGTGGCCATAACCAAACGCTCCCGGTCAATTGGAACTAGTAGCGGCATGCGAAAACTTATGATCGGTGAAGTTAGTGGTAACTGACCGCAATAAACTTTGGGTCAAAAACACTCGAATGTCCTGACATTACAACTATCGGATTTTTGTGTCAAGCCGGAATGGTCTTACCATTGAACTTGGGGATTTAACGCAATGAATGTTCTCGTAATAGGTTCGGGCGGACGCGAGCACGCGATCTGCCGTAGTTTCTCTAAGAGTCCGCGTATTACCCGCCTTTTTTGTGCTAACGGCAACGCAGGCATCGCATCGGTCGCGGAGTGCGTCGCGATCAAACCCGATGACATTTCAGGGCTTTTGGCCTTTGCCATGGGCAATAAGATCGACCTAACATTTGTCGGCGGTGAGACCTCGCTGGCGATGGGGATCGTAAACGAATTCGAATCCCACGGGCTAAGGATCATCGGTCCGAATCGCGACGCGTCACAGCTCGAAGCGAGTAAATCGTTCGCCAAGGATTTCATGGCCCGTCACGGTGTGCCGACTGCGAAGTTCGTTACTGCTCATTCGCCGGGGTTCGCGATCCTGGAACTCGAGAGCGGTGATTTTGGTGACGCGAACGCTCCAGTCGTGGTCAAGGCTGATGGTTTGGCTGCCGGAAAGGGTGTGGTGGTTGCCTCGAATCGAGCCGAGGCTGTTGCCGCGATCAACGAGATGGCGGCTCTGGTTGGTGACGCGGCTGCTGAGAAGATCGTGCTCGAGGAATGCATGTTCGGCAGGGAAGTTTCGCTGCTGATGTTCGTCGACGGCGAGAATTTTGCACTGATGCCGCCGACCCGCGATCACAAGCGTATCGGCGAAGGCGACACCGGCCCGAACACCGGCGGAATGGGAACCATCACCGACGCGTCGCTGCTCAGCGCCGAAGAACTACAGACCGTGATCGATACGATCATTCGCCCAACGCTGCATGGCTGCATTCGCGAGGGCTTCCGTTTCCGCGGCATCCTTTTCCTCGGGCTGATGATGACTGCGACCGGCCCGCGGCTGCTCGAATACAATGTCCGATTCGGCGATCCTGAGACGCAGGCGATCCTTGTCAGACTCGAAAGCGATCTCGTCGATATTTGCGACGCAATGCTCGCCGGCGGTGAGAATGTGTCCCCGGCTTTTCGCGATATCAAATGGAAGCCGGGAAGTTCCGCCTGCGTTGTTCTCGCTGCCGAAAATTATCCAGGAAAGCCAAAAACCGGTGACGCGATCCACGGTATCGAAATTGCCGAACGCGTCCCTGGAGTTGAAATATTTCACGCCGGAACCGCGATGTCCGTTCGACCTGCTGTTACCGCATTAGTTCCGCCTGCGGCAGGCGAGTCAGTACCACCTGCGGTAGCGGGTGGGGAACTCGTGACCGCTGGTGGCCGCGTCATCGGCGTCACCGCAACCGGCGATGATCTCAACGCCGCACTCGAAACCGCCTACAAAGGCGTCGCAGAAATTTCATTTGCCGGAATGCAGTACCGCCGCGACATCGGCAAGTGATGTGTCCCTGGGATCGAATCGCGATAAAGTTCCGTGGTTCTTCGCTCCTCTTGTTCCGTGGTCAATCAGAAAGATCTAACCACGGAATAAGAGGAACAAGAGGAACGAAGAAAAAGTTGTCTAGAGATAGCAATCCTCAAACGTGATCCGTTTTCGTGACTTCTCTATTTTTCACAAATGCTAGAATCGATCGCCTGCCTTCGATCTATGTGTCCCTGGGAAACCACTTAACGCCAACTGCATTTCTCGCCCGTCACTAACTTAGTTTTCAAAGATCAATTTCTTTATTTACTTCTATCACCCCAACCTTCCGTTCATTTCTTGATCCCTTAGACATTTACGTCAAACTTCTTCCGCCAAAAAAGTCGTTCACGCCGCGCCGGTCAGGACCGCAAAGTAAGAATGAAGTTGTGTTAAAAACCGCCATATTTTCACCTCGAAACTCGACGACTCTAGTTGCGAGACGGAATGATTGTTGCACAAATAAAACAAAAAGTCAAGCATTATTTTGCATTTATCGAAAAAAAAGATACAAAAAAGCACGAATGGACGAATGTTTTAGCAAAACCATTCGTCCATTCGCGGCAAATATTGTCTACAAAGCCTTACGGTTTCTTTCCCGTGTAGGGGATCGAACCGAGGCCGCTGAGGTTAAGGTCGCCGGCGATCTTGCCATCCTTGACCTTGCCTGACATTGTGCCCTCGATGATTTGGCCCTGGGCGTTGACGGCGATGGTCGAGGTGAACGAAGCGCCATCGACTTTGATGCCGCCGAGCGGTGCTTCACCGAGTTCGGTCGTGACCGAGCCCTTGAATCCGGCACCGTCCTTATCGATCTTCAGAACGCCCGCATAGTCTTGTCCGGGAGCCGAGATAACGACATCCCATTTCACGCCTACGACCGGGCTTTCGGCCTTTTTATCATCGGCCTTCTTCGGCTCCTCAGTTTTAGGCTTTGCGGCGTCGCCGGCCTGGGCCGAGGCGGTTGTAATAGCGAATGACGAGATCATGATTGCGGCAAAAACGAGCAGTAACTTTTTCATTTAATACTTCTCCTTAAAAGTTTTCATCAATATACAATTCCGGGCGGACGATAACAACTCAACGTCTCAGTAGAGACGTTAAATATATTGAAATTGTTAGCGCAGAACGGCCGATTTTTTCACAAATTCGTCGGCCTCTTTCTGCAGCCCGTTCTTCCGACAAAAATCGGCCAGCTTCTGATACCGTTCCGCCTGATCGACATCCGAGAGCCAGCAGATCTTCGCTGTGCATTCTGGACAGGCATCAATGGGGCGGCCGTCGGTTTCGGCGAGGTGATTGGTACCGCTCATCAGGCATTCGTATTTCTTGCAGTGACGCATCGAGAACATGTGTCCGGTTTCGTGTGCCGCGATCTTGAGCGTACGGATCAGGAAGTTTCGCTCGTCTGTATTGTCATCCATCCGGGCCAACGACCAAACACCGACGCGATTCTCAAGACTCGCCTGTCCGAAGACGTAATTCATCGTTTCGTCCGGATAAAGGTCGTCTACCGTGAAGGCGATCAACGCTGACGCGTCACCCGGTAACATCGGCTTGAGAATGTCGTTCAGTATGTAAGGCGTCTTGATCTGTCGGGTCTTGGTCAGTTTGTTTTGGCGCATATTCGGATAGGATGTTACGAGAGGCCGCTCCGGCATTTTTTCGACCGGAAGATCGTAGAATACCGCCAGATAGTCCGCCGTGACATCGACGATCCTCTTCTGCTTCGCATTAAAAGTCCCAAGCGGCAAAACGTAGATCTTCTGCCGCTCCTTCGTCGGCTTGACCGGGTCCGCGTCCAGATATTCCTCAAAGGTCTGCCCCGGCTCATTGTGCGACGCCAGCCAATCATAATTCGCCGGTTTGCCCATCGGTTTGAAAAAGGGCTCGATCTTTTTAATATTCCCCCGCAGCTCCGCCCGCTCCTTCTTCGCCTCGCGAGCAGCAGACATGTTGGATGCTGGTTTGTCGTCGGGTTTGGAGCAAGAAATGAGGAATGCGGCCAAAATGACGAGAGTGATGGTTGAGCGAGCGCAAGAGTTTTGCCCGCGAATTACGCGAAAAGACGCGAATAAAGAATAGATCTGATTTTGTTTTTTCATCCTTCTTATTCGCGATTCTTTCGCGTGATTCGCGGGCAAATATCTTAGTATCTAGCTATTGATTCACTATAGCTCTCATAGTTTCGCCGCATCTCCTCGATCGAATCGCCGCCAAATTTTTCGCGCATTGAGTTGGCGAGGGTGATGGCGATCATGGCTTCGCCGATGACGCCGGCGGCGGGGACGGCGGTGATGTCGGATCGTTCGAAGGCGGCGAGGTCTTCTTTTTTGGTGTCTATATCGACACTGTGAAGCGGCTTGCGAAGCGTCGCGATCGGTTTTTTGTAGCCTCGGATGCGGAGTTCTTCGCCGTTCGTGATCCCGCCCTCGAGGCCGCCGGCACGGTTGGTTGGACGATAGAAGGGAGAACCACCTGCGTTAGCGGGTGGTCCGGAAGCGGCGGACTTTGCAGCTTCATTTTCGACAATCAACGTAGACTTTTGATTCGCGGCCAAACCACCCGCTGACGCAGGTGGTTCTCCCTTTGTCCCGAAAAATATCTCATCATGAACCTGCGACCCTGGCCGTCCGGCATTGGCGACGCCATCGCCGATTTCGACGGCTTTGACGGCGTGGATGGACATGATGGCGCGGGCGAGGCGGCCGTCTAGTTTGTCTTCCCAGCTCGTGTGCGAACCGAGGCCGACGGGCAGGCCTTTGGCGACGACCTCGAAGACACCGCCGAGCGTGTCGCCGTCTGTTTTGGCCTGGTCGATGAGGGCGATCATTTCGGTCTGAATTGATTCGTCGGCACAATTTAGCGGGGAATCGGCCGGGATTGCGGCGATCTCTTCCCACGTACGTTCGAGCGGTTCGGCGGGAACGCTGCCGAGTTTGACGACGTGGCTGCGGACATCGATCCCGAAAGCGGCGAGAAGCTGTTTGGCAACCGCTCCGCATGCGACGCGGGCGGCGGTTTCTCTCGCCGACGCACGTTCGAGAATATCCCGTAGATCTCTCGTTTGATATTTTTGCCCGCCGGACAGATCGGCGTGGCCAGGACGCGGGCGGGTGACGATCCGCGGGTTTTTGGGCTGAACGTCGATCGCCTCAGACGACATGATCTCGGTCCAGTGGACGAAATCGTCATTCTTGATCATCAGACAGATCGGCGAACCGAGCGCTTTGCCATGACGCACGCCTGACAGGATCTCGACCGTGTCCGTCTCGATCTTCATCCGACCGCCACGGCCATAGCCCTGCTGCCGCCGCCAGAGTTCGTGGTTGATGGCGGCAGTATCGATCGGCAAACCGGCAGGGACGCCTTCGACAATGGCAACCAGAGCTTTACCGTGAGACTCGCCTGAGGTGTTGAATTTGAAATGCATGGATTTATTTTACCGCAGAGAAGCGGAGACGCAGAGAAGAGACAGGAAGAAAGAGAAATTAACCACGGATGGACACAGATGAACACAGATAAGAAAAGAACCTAAAAAATAGTTTCTTATCCGTGTTATCCGTGTCCATCTGTGGTTAAAATTTCCTTATTCGGTCACTAATGTCCGGTTTTAACGCAAAGGAGCAAAGTCGCAAAGGAGAAAAAGGATTACTTTGCGTCTTCGCTACTTAGCGTCTTTGCGTCAAAAATGCCTTTTCTGAACACGATCAGCCCGATGCTTGCGATGATGAGCAAACCGCCGATGCCTGTCTGCGGGGGCAGTTTCTCGCCGATAAATATCCAGCCGACACAGACCGCGATCAGTGGCGTGACGAGCGAGATCATCATGGCTTTGGTCGATTCGATCTTGCCGAGGAGCCAGTAATAGAGCCAGAAAGCGGCGATCGTGCCCGCGATGGTTAGATAGAGAATGCAGCCGAAGGCTCGCCAGGTCCAGTTGTAGTTAAGCGGGTTTCCCTCTACGGCGAGGCTGTAAATAATGATGAGCGGCAGGCCACAGATCATCTGGCCGAAGACGAGTGCCGCCGGATGAAACCCTCCGCCTTTGGCTTTGACGAGGATGGATGCCTGAGCCGCTGCGTATGCTCCAACGACGATGCCAACGCTGCCGAGGAAGGCCATCAGGCTTTGAACCTTTAGTTGATCTATGAAAATGACCGCGACGCCGATGATGCCGATCGCGACGGCGGTTATTTTGAGTTTGGTTATTCGCTCGTTCGGCAGGAATATCCACGCGAGGATCAGCCCGAACACCGTGATCATCGCCTGCAAAACTGCGGCAAGGCCCGATGTAATGTAAACCTCGCTCCAGAAGACGAGGCTGTAGTTAATTGAGAATTGGAGTACGCCGGTGAGGGCGATGAGTCGCCATTCCTTGGCCGTTTTTGGCAGCGGAATTTTTTGAACTCGGATGATAGCAAAAAGAATGACGACCGCAAGAATGAAACGCGACGCGGCGAATGCCATCGGCGGCAAATCCTCGAGCCCGATCTTGATAAAGATCCACGTCGTTCCCCAGATCAGACAGAGCAGGAGCCAAATGAGTACGGTCTTCATCAATTATTTTCGTAAAAACTGAGCGTCGTCTCGCCCTGTTTCAGCACACGCCAGCGTCTCAGATGTCCGACCTCGTCCGGCATTTGTTTTTTTGTGTGATGCTCGACGACGAGCAAACCGTCCGCATTCAAAAGCGTTTTGTTAAAGCCGAATTCGTGAAGCACGAGCGCGTAATCGGATTCGTACGGCGGATCGAAAAACGCGATGTCCCAGCCGGTCGTGTGTTCGCGGCCCGTGAAATTTTCGGCATCGAGGCCGAGGATGTCGGTTGTTTCCTCGGGTACGTCAAGTTTGTCGAGGTTTTCTTCGATCAGGGCACAGGACTTTTTGGATTTATCAACAAACGTCACGAAAGCCGCCCCTCTCGACAGCGCTTCGATACCGACCGCACCGGTTCCGGCACAAAGATCGAGAAAACGCGTTTCCTCATCGATCCGCGGGGCCAGAACATTAAACAACGTCTCGCGCAGCCGATCACTCGTCGGCCGCGTCTTGTTGTCGGGCGGGCTCTTCAGCACGCGGCCACCGTAATGTCCGGAGATAACTCGCATATTTGTGGCACAAGCCCGCGCGTAAGCAAGGGCGATACACGCAGTCTATGTCTGAAAGGACGCCTGCGGGATGAATTTCTATTCTAAGAGTTCGAAAGGATCGGAGCAAAGCGGATATAAGAAACGTCGCATGTTGGAGTTTTTCTATTCTCAATCGCGTTGCATGTTTCGCCCTTGCTTACGCACGGGCTTGTGCCCTTGTTACCCGATGTTGCCAAGTTTTACATTTTTGTCGGAGCGGGCGATCTTGATCATGGCTGAGGTTTCGGGGGAAAGGCGGCGGCTCACGAGGTAATCTTCGGCCTCTTTGCGGGCGGCGATGAGGATTTCGAGGTCGCGGGCGATGTTGCCAAGTTTGAAGTTTTGGATGCCGGATTGTCGTGTCCCGAGGATCTCGCCCTGGCCTCGTATTTCGAGGTCTTTTTCGGCGATCTTAAAGCCGTCGGACGACGATTCCATGATACCGAGCCTTTCTTTTGCGACCGCTGTTCGTTTGAAATCGGCGAGCAGCACGCAAAAGCTCTGCTCCGCACCGCGGCCAACTCTACCGCGAAGCTGGTGAAGCTGCGATAATCCAAATCGCTCGGCGTGTTCGATGATCATCAGCGAAGCGTTTGGCACGTCGACGCCGACCTCGATGACGGTTGTCGAGACGAGGATATCGAGCGTTCCGGCCACGAATTCCTGCATTATCTCGTCCTTTTCGGCAGACTTCATCCGTCCGTGGAGCAGTCCGACGGTGTATTGGGGGAAGACGCGGGTTCGCAGGTCTTCGTACATTATCGTGGCTGCTTTGAGATCCATTTTTTCCGACTCGTCTATCAGCGGATAAACGATATAGACCTGACGGCCGAGCTTGACCTCGCGGTCGATACCGGCGTATACGCCGTGGCGTTTGTCTTCGCCGACGACCACGGTCTTTATCGGCGTGCGGCCGGGCGGGAGCTCGTCGATGATCGAAACGTCGAGGTCGCCATAAACTGTCATCGCAAGACTGCGGGGAATTGGCGTCGCAGTCATCACCAAGATATCCGGATTATGCCCGCTCGCTTTGAGCTGGGCACGCTGCATCACGCCAAAGCGGTGCTGCTCGTCAATGATCGCGAGGCCCAGTTTTGAAAATTTTACTGCTTCCTGAATGATCGCGTGCGTTCCGATGATGAGATCGATCTCTCCGCTCTCTAACGCAGCGTATATCTTACGTTTCTCGGCCGCTTTTGTGCTGCCCATCAGGAGTTCGACGCGATAGCCGGTGCCTTCGAAGATCTTTCGAGCGTTGCGGATGTGCTGTTCCGCAAGGATCTCGGTCGGGGCCATTAACGCCGTCTGATAGCCGTTTTCCATCGCGGCAAAGGCGGCGAGGAATGCAACGATGGTTTTCCCGCTGCCGACATCGCCCTGGATGAGGCGATTCATCGGGGCGTCGGATTTGAGGTCAGAGAATATCTCGCCGATCACCTTTTTTTGAGCGTTCGTGAGCGTGAACGGAAGCAGCTTTTTCAGACGCTCTTTGGTCGGATCTGTTATCTCGATGACCGTTCCCTTCGGTTCTTTTTGGCGCTCGCCACGAAGCAATTGCATTTGGAACGAAAGCCAAAAGAATTCGTCGAAGATCAGGCGCTTCTGAGCATCGCTGCGGAACATCTCGTACTGTACGATCGACGCGGTTTCGGGCGGGAAGTGAATTTCTTTTAATGCCTGACAACGTGTCAATAGCTTTTGCCGGGCTATCATCTCCAACGGCATGTTCTCTACAACGGAATCGCGGTCCAGATTCTCAAGAACGCTGTGGATGATCTCACGAAGGCGCTTCGTCTGGAACGGGCCGAGTTTGCGATAGATCGGCACCCGGCGGCCGCTGTGGACGGTGGCGAATTCGGGGCGGTCGCGGTCTTCGGCGAGGTCGTCGGGGTCGTTTCCGCCTGCGGAAGCGAGTGGGGTCTTATCATCGACACCCAACGCCCCACCCGCTACCGCAGGTGGTACTGACCCGGTCTCGCCACCCACAAACGCGAGCGGTAACGATTCGATGTCCGGCAGGATTTCCAGTTCCTCAGGCTTGTTCACCATCAGGGCAAACGTATTTCGCCGCTCGTCGCGCTCCCATTTGCCGTAGGCGACGAAGCGTGTGCCCTGGGCGAAACGATCCTGATAATAGGCCACGACCCGTTCGGCCGCCTTGCCGGAAATGAACCATTTGACCACGATCGGGCGGTGTTTACGGGCGAGATCGGAGCCGCTGATCTCGAATAGAAACAGCGGCGGTTGTCGCGGATTGCGGTTCTTGCCGACGCGATAGCCGCCCGAGACCTTGACGACGATCTCGACGGCGGCTTCCATTCCGTCTTCGATCAAGTCGATCGAGAGCATATTTGAGCGGTCTTCGTAGCGGGCAGGGAAATAGAGAAGAAGATCTTCGACGGTAACCTCATCCGGGTTTGTTTTGTTCGCGGCACCGGCGAGGGCGATCGCGAGTTTGCGGCGCAGGGCGGCCGACGTTTTCCCGATCAGTCGATCCGGGATCTCGACTATGCAGGCTGAAATTGGAATCAGATCGTGCGTCATACTGCGAGGTCAACTATCCACTAACCACTTGTCACTAATCACTGAATAATACCTGTTTTTTTCAGTGGATAGTGATAAGTGGTTAGTGGATAGTATTTCTTTTTGTCAGTCGATATATCGCCGTTCCCGTTAAAACTGATTCGAGAGGCATTTCTTGAAATTTCGCGTTTAATTTATTCATATCCATCGCGGTGCGGTCGAAATCGTCGGTATATAGAATCTCCACATCCAAGTTCGCACGGTCAAACGCTTCCATGAATTCGTGATGGCGCTTGCGGTTTGGAACGCCGCGGTTCGAGCCGGTCAGGTTCCATATTTTGTCTGAAAAGCGTAAAAATGTGCCTGGGTCGCGGTACCAGAACCACACATCATGCGGGCCGAAATCTACGCGGTGCAAGCCTATGCCTCCGTCGTTGAGGACGCGGCTATGTATCCCGGCGAAGGCGTCTATGTCGGAAATGTGTTCGCCGACCTGGAATGAGCAGACGATGTCGTATCTTTGTTTGGTATGACCGGTTTCGAGTGGTTCGCCGATGAGTTCGAGTTTTGATTCGGCATTTTCGGGGAAGCCGGAAGCGTCGAGCTTCCAGTCCATATCTGGATAATATCGATTCCAGTTCTTCTCGATCTCGCCGTACCAGAATTTTGCTGTCTCGCCAAAATAGTCTCCAGGAAAACGATCGATAACGCCGTATTTGCTCGCTCCGGCGGCCAAAATGCTGAGGCCCGACGTGAGATAATCACCGGCTCCGATCTCACAAACGGAACGACCGGTCAGGTCACCCGCGTATTCCAAAAGCAGATCAAGGCTGGCGAAGGCGTTGGTTTTTAGGAATTGATCGATGTTTTCGGTTTCGACGGCGGTTCGCGGGCGTTTCAGCCGCCATTTGCGGATGGCGGGCGAGCCCATTAGCAGATTTCTGACGATCTGGCTGAGCAGATCGCGGGCGATGTTGAGCTGTCCCGTTTTGTTTCGCTCCATTGCAGCCTGCTATTTGGTTTCTAGGGTGAACGGGTTGAAATTGGTGTCGCGGTCGAAATAATCCTCGTGCTCTGCCTTTTTCAGGAAGCCGACGATCTTATACGTGAATGGTGTTGCCAGAACCTCCCAAAGAACCTTGATGAGGTAGTTCCCGATCATTACACTGATGACCTGTTCAGTAGACCATGTCCCCAGGAATGCGATCGGATAAAAGATCAGGCTGTCCACGGCTTCGCCGGCGAAGGTTGAACCGATGGTTCGAACCCAGAGATATTTGCCGTTCGTGGTCAGTTTTAGTTTTGCGAGGACGAATGAATTTACAAATTCGCCGAGCCAGAACGCCGTGAGCGATGCGACGACGATTCGCCACGTTTGTCCGAAGATGAGATTGACTGCGGCTTGCTGTTCGGCGGACATCGTTCGAGCCGCCGGCAGGTTCGTGACCGCGTATGCCATGACGGATGCGAAGATCAATGCTGCGAATCCGGCCCAGATGACCTTTCGCGATCGTGCGTAACCGTAAACTTCGGTTAGGATATCGCCGAAAAGATAACTGAGCGGGAAAAATAGCACGCCGGTGCCGTAGATATACTCGCCGTAAAATGGCAGATTTACAGACGAGACCTTATGGACGCCGATCAGATTTGAGCAGAGCAAAACGGTGACAAAGGCCGCCATTATCAGGTCGAAGTATTTGTAATGGCGAAGCGTCGTCGTAATCTGGATTCCTCGAAAATTCAAAAGTTCTCATTTTGTGATCTTTGTGGGTTTCGCTTTGTGAACTTTGTGTTTAGACCTCTTTTTTAACACGGAGTACACAAAGTGAGACCCACAAAGGGCACAGAGAAAAGATCATTAACAAACACAAAAATCTTGTGGTCTAGATCGAATTGTAACAAAAAAAGAAAGCAGACCCGATCTAACGGACTGCTTTCAAACCAAAATGCGAAATTTTTGAGGAGAGTTTATGCAGACGCCAACTTGTTGACGTGCTTGGTCAAACGCGACTTGTAGCGAGCCGCCGTATTTTTGTGGATGATGCCTTTGTTGACTGCTTTGTCGATCAGCGACACGGTCGGGAAAAGCAGCTCAGTGCTGGCCGCTTTGTCATGACCCGCGACTGCCGTTCTCAATTTCTTGATCGACGTACGCAGTTTGCTGCGGTTGCTGCGGTTGATCTCGTTACGCTTTGCATTCTGACGAACGCGTTTCTCTGCTGATTTATGATTAGCCATCGTTTTATCAAGTCTGTTAAGACAAACTCCAAATAATATAGCTTGGGCGACGTGTTGTCAACTCATGGCGGATAGATCTATCGCCGGTGCAC
>JBEBJB010000010.1:0-110117 GCA_040080065.1 Pyrinomonadaceae bacterium | reverse complement strand
TATACATGAAAAGGCCTCGCCGTTGACGACGAGGCCTTCTCTTACTAAGCGTTGAATGTGGTCGCAACTGGCCCTTACTTACGTGCGGGCTACGGACACGCAGACTGGCAGCCTGCGTTCCGGCTACATTCCCATGCCCATGCCGCCCATGCCGCCGCCCATGCCGCCCATGCCGGCGTCGCCCTTGTCGTCCTGGACGTCGGCGATCATGGCTTCGGTGGTGAGCATCAGGCCGGCGATCGAGGCTGCGTTTTGGAGAGCGGTGCGGGTGACCTTTGCGGGGTCGATGACACCGGCTGCGACGAGGTCTTCGTACTTCTCGGTCGCTGCGTTAAAGCCGAAGCTGTCGTCGCCTTCGCGAACCTTGCCGACGACCACTGCGCCTTCCATACCGGCGTTAGCGGCGATCTGGCGAAGCGGCTCTTCGAGGGCACGTTTGACGATATTGACGCCGATGATCTCATCAGTGTCTTCGCTGTCGGTATCGAAGTTGTCGAGAACACGCGATGCGCGGACCAGAGCGACTCCGCCGCCGGCCACGATGCCTTCTTCGACAGCAGCACGGGTTGCGTGCATTGCGTCTTCGACACGTGCTTTCTTTTCCTTCATCTCGGTCTCGGTAGCGGCACCGACCTTGATCACGGCAACGCCGCCGACCAATTTAGCAAGACGCTCCTGGAGCTTCTCGCGGTCATAGTCGCTGCTCGTGTCTTCGATCTGATTGCGGATCGTTTTGATGCGTCCGTCAATGGCTTCACCCGAACCGTTGCCTTCGACGATGGTTGTGTTTTCCTTGTCGATAGTAACTTTCTTGGCTTTGCCGAGGTCTTCGAGGGTGATGGTCTCGAGCTTGATGCCGAGATCTTCGCTGATGACCTTGC
This sequence comes from Pyrinomonadaceae bacterium, assembly GCA_040080065.1. Classification (GTDB taxonomy): domain Bacteria; phylum Acidobacteriota; class Blastocatellia; order Pyrinomonadales; family Pyrinomonadaceae; genus OLB17. The sequence continues at coordinate 109,236 of JBEBJB010000010.1, read as the reverse complement.
CGCCCGTGAGGACCGCGATGTCTTCGAGCATTGCCTTGCGGCGGTCGCCGAAGCCAGGTGCTTTGACAGCAGCGACGTTGAGCGTGCCGCGGAGCTTGTTGACCACGAGGGTCGCAAGTGCTTCGCCATCAACGTCTTCTGCGATAATGAGCATCGGACGGCCCATTTTTGCTACCTGCTCAAGAATAGGAAGCAGGTCACGCATGTTCGAGATCTTTTTCTCGTTGATCAGGATGTAAGGCTCGTCAAGGACGGCTTCCATACGATCAGCGTCGGTCACGAAGTAAGGCGAAAGGTAACCGCGGTCAAACTGCATGCCCTCGACGACTTCGAGAAGCGTGTCCATCGTTTTCGACTCTTCGACGGTGATAACGCCGTCTTTGCCAACCTTGTCCATCGCTTCGGCGATGATCGTGCCGATCGTCTTGTCGCCGTTGGCCGAAACCGTGCCGACCTGTGCGATCGAATCGCCCGAAACCGGCTTTGCCATCGTATGGATCTCAGCAACTACGGCTGCGACTGCCTTTTCGATACCGCGTTTGAGCGCCATCGGATTTGCACCGGCAGCAACTGTGCGGACGCCTTCTTTGAAGATCGCCTGTGCGAGGACCGTCGCGGTCGTCGTGCCGTCACCGGCTACGTCGCTGGTTTTGCTGGCGACTTCGCGAACCATCTGTGCGCCCATGTTCTCGAGCGTGTCTTTTAATTCGATCTCTTTAGCGACCGTGACACCGTCTTTGGTGATGGTTGGGCTACCGAATTTCTTGTCGATAACTACGTTACGCCCCTTCGGTCCGAGTGTAACTTTCACTGCGTCCGCGAGCTGGTTAACACCGCGCAGAATAGCGGCGCGTGATTCTTCTCCGTGTACTACTTGTTTTGCCATGATATTTTTACTCCGTAAAAAGATTGTGTGATTGGGTCATTTGTTCATTGATTCATTCAGAAATGAAAAAATGACTCAATGGATAAATGAACCGATTGCTTACGCTGCTGCTCCTGCGCGTGAAATGATGCCGAGGATCTCGTCTTCGCGCATGATGATGAATTCTTCGCCGTCGAGCTTGATCTCGCTGCCGCTGTATTTGCCGAACAGAACGCGGTCGCCGGCTTTGACGTCGAGAGCTTGACGCGTGCCGTCTTCTTTGTATTTACCTGCACCAGCGGCGATCACCTCGCCCTCTTGCGGTTTTTCTTTTGCCGTGTCGGGGATGAAAAGTCCGCCGGCGGTCTGGTTAACGTTGTCTTCGATGCGTTTGATGATCACGCGATCGTGTAGTGGTGTAATGTTTGTAGCCATAACTGTTTTACTCCTTTTGATTTACCGTGAAAGTAATTAAAATAGCTCTAGACCTTGTGCGTTAAAACTTGGTTTTAGCACTCAAGGTCTATGAGTGCTAGTATAGGCGGTTGCATGGTTTTGTGTCAACTATGTAACGAAAAGTTTAGAAAAGTTGATAATGGTATTGTCAAGTTTATGCCCCCTCGCGTCGCATCAGCGTACATTTCGTGGACCGCATTACTTCTTGCAATTGCCTCCGTGGCATCGTTGTCGTGCCTAAAGCTGGTTTGGAGTTCCGCTAATTTGGAAACAACTGGGCCGGTACTGTTTTCTGTCTATTTCTTTTGCGGCATTCTCGGTTTGTTGGGGGCCTTGTTCACTATAAATAGGTGGACATCGCGCATCGCTCTTGTATTGGTATGCGTCGACATATATTTCTTTCTATTTGAACATCCAACTCTCTGGATCTCTTAAGCCATGCATATATCCGAGATAAACATATACCCGATCAAGTCACTCAAAGGAATCTCGCTGGAATCCGCTCTAGTCGAGCCTCGCGGCCTGCAGCGCGACCGCCGCTGGATGTTGACGACGCCGGATGGGATGTTTTTTACGCAGCGGGAATTTCCGCAGATGGCGGCGGTTGAGGTTGGGGTTGGGGATGATCTGTACGTGACGGCGGCTGGGTTTGGGACGTTGGAGATACCGCTTGAGCCTGAGGCGGGCCATCGGCAGCAGGTGACGATATGGGACAGCGTTTGCGAGGGCGAGGTTTATTCGCCGGTCGTGAACGAGTGGTTCAGCGATGTGATCGGCGAGCCGTGCCAACTTGTGTATATGCCGGACGAATCGCGGCGGGACATTAGCGAGCGGTTCAATAAGGGCGGGGAAGTCGTTAGTTTTGCGGATGGTTATCCACTGCTGGTGATTGGCGAGGCATCGCTCGCGGATGTGAACGAAAGGGTTTTACGGGCGGACAGAAGTGTTCGCGCTCCGTTTGCGATGAACCGTTTTCGACCGAATATTGTGGTCTCTGGCTCGGCGGCGTATGCAGAGGATCGTTGGGGCCGGATCAGCGTTGGCGATGCGGTTTTTCGCGCGACCAAGCCGTGTGCCCGCTGCGTTATAACGACGGTTGACCAATCTCGAGGCGAATTTGATGGTAAAGAGCCGTTAAAAACGCTCGCTTCATATCGTATGGCAAAGGAAGTGATCCCGGACCGCATCGAAGCTTTCGGCATAAGCGAAAATGCCGTGCTGTTCGGCCAGAATCTAGTTGCCGAAAATCCAGGAGTATCGATCCGCGTTGGCGATGAAGTAGAAGTAATAAATTAGTCAGCCGAACGACGGCGAGGGAGAAATTATGAAGATCAAATGTCTTTTTTTAGCCGCCGTCATTCTGACGATGACATCGACCGGTTTTTCGCAGGGCAGGCCGGAACCGGTTCAAAGCCTCGCGGCGAGAGTCGCCAACGCCTTCAAGGCGAAAAAGCTCGGTACGCTCGACGGAGGGAATTTCTATTCCGGACGCGTGAAGATTGTTATTGAGCATTCGCTCGAAGATAAGAGCGATGTGAAGACCTTCTCAAGTATGAAACTTGCGGGCGACTGGCTGTTTCGCGGACGCAGGCAAGTCGGCGTCAACGTTGGAAACCTTCAACGATGTTCAAACGGCAGTTGTACTTTCACGATAAACGGCATGCTGCACAACAACCTTTACCTCAAGGGCGTCAAATACGGCTATGAAAACGGTCATGCCGTCATAAAGGCAGTTCATTTTGTGGATGGTGATTAGCGACTGGCGCGGTGAGCATTCCCCCTCGCGGCCCCGTCGATCTTATGACTGCTTTGTATTATCAAAAAATGATAAACTGCGCGGTTTAGGCGGGTGTGTGCGGCTGTATTCGAGTTGTTTGGCCCGCATTTCTAGTTCTTTCTCGTACTGGGCACGACGTTCTTCGCCGGTGAGCGGCGGTTTTCCGCGGTCGCCCCAATAGTATTTGACAGTTACGAACAGCAACGCCGAACTCCCCAAAACCGTCAGCGTCAGAACCAGAACGAATATCCACACAAAACTAGACATAAATGCCCTCGCTACAAGAATAACGCGCATGCGCAGTTTTAGCCACGAACGTACAAAAAACTACACAAAAAAATAGCAACTGCTTTTTTGTGCTGGTCGGGTTGTTTGGTGGTTACTTTTCTAGAGAAGAGCTAGCGATGGACTGGGCAGAAATCCTTGGGTTCCGAGCCTTTGGCAAAGGTCTTTGACTGTTTGTCGGGGCAAAGCGGGGTTGCTCTCATTTTGCTGACGGGGCAGATCATTACGGTAATAGAGCCGCTGATCTCGGCCGAGGCCGGAGCGGTTCGCGGGCGTGTGTTTGCGGACGGCGGTTCGGCACCTTCCTGCCAGGTTTCGCTGACCGGCGTCGGCGTTGGCGTCGGTTTTTCAGGTTTTTCGTCTTCGATTGCAGGTTCTTCGTCAACCTGGAGCATCGACCGATTTGGTACGGTTCCGATCACGAATAGTTCGATGCGGCGGAATTCGGGTGGAACGTTTGTTACGTAGACCTCCTTTGGCGGAGCGAGCGGATCTACGTCATCGATCGGATTGCCGTCACTGTCGGTAAGTTTTGTCGTCGTTCCGGGCGTCGGTGTCGGGCTCGGCGTGGTCGAGGCTTCGACGAGGTCGAGTTCGCGAATCAGGGCACCGTTGCGGATGTCGATCTCGGCTTTGCGGACGTTGGCGGGCATCGCCCAGTCGCCGTTCCACTCCGGATGGAGGGCGAGGGCTTCTTTCATAAAATCAGCCCATATCGGCATCGCCGTATCGCCGCCTTTCATTCCCAGATCGTCACCGTTGTCGAAACCGACATAGACGACCGTGATCAACTCCGGCGTAAAACCCGCGAACCAGCCGTCGCGCGACGTTCCGGTCTTACCTGCATAGGCATTTTTTCCCGGCACGTTGCGAAAGCCCCAGCCTTGGGCCTGAGCCGCAGTGCCGCGATTGATGACGTCCTTCATGATGTCGTCCATGATGTAGGCGACCTCGGGGCGAACGATGTTTTTGCGGTCGGGCGTGAGGGCGGTTATTGTCTTCCCGTCGCCGGTAGCGATACGCGTGATCGGCATCGGGTTAACGCGGTCGCCAAGATTGGCGAACATCGTGTACGCTGTCGCGACCTGCAGTGGCGTGGCTTCAGCCGTGCCGAGAGCCATGGACGGATAGGCTTTATCGACCTTTGGAAAACCTGCTTTGGTCGCAAAGGTCATCACTTTGCCGATGTTGAGCGACATCGCGATATCGACGGTGATGACGTTTTTGCTCTTGACGAGCGCATCGCGCAACGTGGTCTCTTTGTTCGAGAAGACGTCGCCAAAATTGCCGGGTTTGTATGTTTCGGTTCCGAATGTGAACGTTTTGGCCTCGTCCTTGAGGATAGTCGCCGTCGTAAACTGCCGCGAACCCGAATCGTATGCCGAATTTATCGCCGCCGCATAAACAAACGGCTTAAAAACAGAGCCTGGCTGCCGCATCGCGTCGGTCGCCCGGTTGAACTGGTTCGCTAGATAATCACGCCCGCCGACCATCGCGACGATCTCGCCGGTTTTTGGGCGGATCGAGATCAGGGCGGCATTCAATCCTGTTTTCTTAGGAAAATTCTTGTCGAGTCCCGCGAGCCGTTTATTGACAATCTCGTACGCCTTTTTTTGCAGGTCGGGATCGATCGAGGTGTAGACACGCAGGTGCTGAAGTGCCTCGGGATCGCTGACGATCTTTGGCAATTCCTCGACCGCAAACTGCGAGAAATACGGCATTCCCTGGAGGTCGCGGGAATTGGACACTTGCTTGAGCGTGATGTCGGCATTTCGATTCTCGGCGAGCTGCTCGGGTGTGATCGCTCCGGTCTCGGCCATCGATTCGAGTACCTGATTGCGGCGTTCTTTAACTCGGTCGGGATGTTTGTAAGGGTTGTAGCGATTCGGGCTGCGGATAATTCCGGCGATGAACGCGGCTTCCGGCAGCGTCAATTGCGAAACGTCTTTCCCAAAATACGCGCTCGAAGCCTCGCCCACACCGTAGATCGATACGCCCGACTGCTGGCCGAGATATATCTGATTCGCGTAGAGCGTAAAGATCTCCTGCTTCGAGAGCCGCGTCTCGAGAATGAGCGACATGTAGGCTTCTTTTACTTTTCTCGTATATGTTTGCTCGTTCGAAAGAAGTAGATTCTTGATGAGCTGCTGGGTGATTGACGAACCGCCTTGATTCGCGAGCCGAGCGTTATCGTCTGGTTCATATCGCCGCCACAAGGCACGTGCGATACCTCGTAGATTGACGCCGTAATGCTCGAAAAAGGCCCGATCCTCGGTAACTGTTATCGCTTTTACAAGGTGTGCGGGAATGTCATTAAACGTGACGGTTTTTCGCCTTCCGTCACCTTCGGCAGCGATGGAACTTAGAATTTGTGGCTCGAGTTTTGTTTCCTGGATCTGCGAACCAGAATCGCGGTCGCCGATCGCGGCAACCGATTTGGAATCTTTTGAAAATTTGACGGTGACGGACGAGAAGTTCTTTTTTCCATCGACCATTGCGGTAAAGCCCGGCTCGACCGCAACCTGATCGCCTTCGAGTGAGTAACGGCTGCGCGACGCATCGGCCTTGTTGTTTTTCTCGATATAACCGGCGGACTTGAGGTAATCGACGAGTGCGGTAGGCGAGATGGATTCGCCGACTTTAAGCGTTTTCGGAGCCGAATAGATTCCGGCGGACGGCGTGAAAACCTGGCCGCTGAGAAGCTTCTGATCGATGCGGTCTGAGAATTCGAACCAGAAATACGTCGCGGTCAAAAACGCCACAAGCAGCAGGACGGACGCGGCCGAGATCGTGTAAACGTTAAAGAAAAAGCGTAGGATCCGGCGGAAACGCGACGGCGGTTTTGCTTGAAACGATTCGGCTCGACGGGTCTTGACCCAGCCTTTAGGCGGCATCTTTGATCGCGAGCTTTTTATCTGGGGCCTATCCTGCATTTACGGGTTGGAGTTTGCGAAAACTAAGTGAGATTATCGACAAGGGAGAACACCATAACCATTCTATATAGTTTTGGTTTGTATTGTCGAACAAATTCTGGAAAATGGCCGTTGGCAACCTTAGTACACTGAACGGGATCGCGAGGCGAAAGCTGCTTTTTGCCGCGTTTCTAGTCGTATTGATGATCGTGATCGGTGCGATAGGATTTCAACTATTTGAAGGATTTAGCTGGCTCGACAGCCTCTATACGTCAGCTCAAACCGTGACAACGGTTGGTTATGGCGACCTGACACCGATAACGAAAGCAGGACGAGTTTTCGCGATCTTCCTGATGCTGACAGGGGCCGGAACCGTGCTTTATGCGTTGTCGGTGCTCGCCCAGGCTGTCGTTCAATCCGAAATGGTGGAGGCGTTCAGCCGGCGGCGGAGAGTGAAAGAGATGGAGAAACTAGAAGGACATTATATCGTCTGCGGCGCAGGCCGGGTCGGACGCCGGATCATCCGGACTCTACAGGATCAGGGATTGCCGCACGTCATTATCGAGAGATCGGAAAGCAAGGTCAGTGAGATCGATTCGCCGCTCTCATTTGTGACGATCGGTGATGCGACATCCGAGGAAAATCTGATCGAAGCTGGTGTAAGACGCGCTCGCGGGTTGGCAAGCTGTTTGCCCGATGATGCTGCAAATGTTTATGTTGTGTTGACCGCTCGCGGATTGAATCCGAATCTTCACATCGTCGCCAGAGCCGTCGAAGAACAGGCCGAAGCCACGCTGATCCGCGCCGGAGCGAGCCGCGTGGTCGCACCGACGATCATCGGCAGCCAATCGATGGCGAGAGCTTTGCTCAAACCGGCGGTCGCGGATTTTATGGATTCCATCGTGGCCGAGACGATGGATCTCGTTTTTGAGGAGATCGCGATCGGACCCGGATCGACTTTGGTTGGAAAGGCTGTTACGGACGCTTCGTTAGTGGAAGGCGCAAGCGTGATCGTCGTGGCGGTTCGAAGCAAGAGCGGCGAACTGGAATTTCAGCCCAAAAGCGACCGGACCGTTCTGGAAGGCGATCTGCTGATCGTGATCGGAAAAGCCGAATCTGTCCAGCGGCTGATGCATAATTAGAAGTTAATGAAGATACTTGTCACCGGCGGCAGCGGCTTTTTGGGTACCCAAGTCCGCAAACATTTTAAGGCAGATGATTTTTCGAGACGCGTCGGGCTCGATGTACTGAATTTTGCCGATGTCGGACATGCGAAGGATTATGACGTTGTCATTCATCTCGCTGCTTTGCTCGACAAAGATCCTTACAACGCCGGGAATGTATTCCTCACGAACGTCGACGGCACTGTCAATCTGCTGCGACAGATGAAAAAAGATGCGGTTTTCATCTTTGCTTCGACAAAGGACGTTTACGGGCGCTTTGCCGATAATTTCTCGCAGGTAAACGAAAATTGCCCGACGCTCTACGCGGGCCAGTCGCCGCTCGAATGGTCAAAACTGATCGCCGAGCGGTACGTTGAGTATTATGCGGAAGCATTCAGTTTTCGCTCGTGTATTTTCAGGCTATCAACGGTTTATGCGCCGGTCACTGACGGCAACACGCCAAATTTCGTCGGTCATTATGTGGATGCGATCAATAAGGGCGAACACCTGCGATTGCCGGGCGGCGGTTCACCACTAAGAGATCTGCTCCACGTTGACGACTTTTGCAGAGCATGCACCGCTTTCATCGAATCCATTATCCGCCACGGCCTTTATAATCTAGGCGGCGGCATAGGAAACGCGGTGACGCTGAAAGAGCTCGTCACTAAACTAGAAGAAGCCTCAGGCCTGCAAGCCGTTCTCGACGAAGAAAACCCGCTGCCGGCACCCACACCGCTGAACTACGTTACCGATCTAAGCCTCATCTCGCAGGAATTGGGATGGAGTCCGGAGATCGGTTTGAGTGAGGGGTTGAAGACGCTTTTCTAATGAAAATTCTCGTTCGAGGTACAAATTGGATCGGTGATGCCGTGATGTCGATTCCCGCACTCAGGGAATTACGGCGGATATTTCCGGATGCGAAGATCACACTCCATACGCGGTCGTGGGCGGACGGGTTGTTTCGCGATGCGGCGTTTATTGATGAACTTGTAACTTTTGATCGCCATAAATGGAAGATCAAGGATGTGCTCGATAACTCGGATTTTCTGAAAGGCGATTTGTATGATCTGGCGCTTTTGTTTCCGAATTCATTTGAATCGGCACTGACCACCTATTTGTCGCGGATACCCAAAAGATTTGGTTACAACAAAGACCTTCGCGGTTTGCTTTTGACAGAGCCGATCGCTGTTCCCGAATGGAAGAACCGGCGGCATGAGGTTTTTTACTATTTGAATCTGGTGTCGGAGATAGAAAAACGTGTGCTTGGACGCGATACGGTTTCGGCGGCGTTTCCGGATATTTCGCTCGAGGTTTCGGAGGGACGGCGGTCGGAAGCGAGGCGAAAACTCGCGGAGTTTGGCGTTGATCCGCTAAAGAACACGGTCGCTCTCGGCGTCGGTTCGACAAATTCTCTCGCCAAGCGCTGGCCGGCAGAGCGTTATGCGGAACTCGCGGATAGATTGCAGCGTGACGCGGATGTAAATGTCATTTTGATCGGTTCGAAAGAAGAGATCGACGTTGCGGAGATCGTTGCCGGACTTTGCAAGGTAAAACCTATAAATATTGCGGGAAAAACAGACCTGTCCGAAGCCGTTTCAATCCTCGCCGCGATCGATTTGCTAATCTCGAACGACATGGGCCTTGCTCACGTAGCTCCGGCGGTTGGGACAGAAACTATTGTGATTTTCGGCCCGACAAATCCTGAAACGACGCGGCCATTTTCTGAGAAAGCATTGCTTATTCGTAAGGATGTCGATTGTTCGCCATGCATGTTGCGCGATTGTCCGATAGATCACCGATGCATGACTCGGATCAGCGTCGATGAAGTTTTCGCGGCGGCGACCGGGATTCTTCACGCAAAGTCGCAAAGGTGCGAAGACGCAAAGGAAGCAAATAGGGAGTAACCCGATCAATAAATCTCCTTCTTCCTTTGCGTCTTTGCTGCTTTGCGTCTTTGCGTTAAAATCTTCTCATTCGCTATGAAAAAACCAGCAGTTTTTGTCGACCGGGACGGGACCTTGATCGAGGAAGTGAATTTCCTCTCCAGGGTCGAAGACCTGCGTGTCTTTCCGTTCACACGGGCGGCGATCAAACTGCTGAAAGAAAACGGATTTCTCGTCATCGTTCTTACCAACCAGTCCGGTATCGCCCGCGGTAAATACCGTGAGGCCGACATGCACGCGATCCACGATCAGATTCAATACGAACTCGACGGCGGCATCGATGCCTTCTATTTCTGCCCGCACCTGCCGAGTGCCGAATGCCATTGCCGTAAACCAAATCTCGGCATGATCGAATCTGCCCAGGCGGATTTTGAGATTGATATGGAAAGGTCGTGGATGGTCGGGGACAAGAATCTGGACGTGCAGATCGCAAAGAATGCGGGGATCAAGAGTGTTTTGGTATTGACCGGTTATGGCGAAAAGCACAGGCCGGCGCTCAAAAATGAGCCCACGTTCGTTGTCGGCGATTTTGGCAAGAGCATCGAGGCTATAATGTCTGTTCTACAAAGTAACGTGTAGTTATTTTTGCAGCGGCAAAGTCGATCAGGATCTTCATGCAACGACGAGCGGAGCTTCGATTTCCTCAACCCGCCAGGCTGCGTACGTTAAAGCAGCTAGCAGGTCTTCTTGCTCTAGATATGGATATGCTTTGAGTATATCTGCAAATGAATGGCCGGAAGCAACGAGGCCAACTATTGTGCCAACAGTGACGCGCAAACCTCTGATGCAGGGTTTACCGCCCATTACGTTTGGATCGAATGTGATTCGGTTTACATTGTTCACAAATCAATAATAGTACGGAGTAAACGGTAGTCAAGAAAAATACTCCGCCCTAATGCCTTCCAAAATCATCATCCAGCCTGACAATATCGTCCTCGCCAAAATAATCGCCGGTCTGGGTCTCGATAAAAACGAGCGTTTCTTCGGCGTTGGGATTTTCGACGCGGTGGGCGTCTTCGCGGGCGATGTCGATGAATTCTCCACAATTTACTAGAATTTCAACACCGTTTAATGTTACTTTAGCTATACCGCGCACGACGTACCAATGTTCGGCGCGTCGCGAATGCCGCTGATAGCTCAGCCGCTTTCCGGGCAGCACCTCGATCCTCTTTACTTTATAATTCTCGCCTTCGTCCAGGACGGTAAATGTACCCCACGGACGACGGTCAAAGGTGGGCGAATTGTTCTGTTCAGCGGCAGTTTCCATATATGACTAGTTTAGGCGAAAAGGCCGAATCAGCCAATTTGAAGCCGATGCAAAGAATTCAGACGCTAATTATCGGGCGTCTTGTGGTTAGTTTTTTGCTTTTGGTGACGAGTTGGGTGTGGTCGAGCGGGACTTTCCGGCTCTCGGTCGAGAATTTTCCGCAAGGACTTTTCCTGCTGTTTACTATTTCTGTTGGCCTGACGATCGTCTATTTTTTCCTGCTTCGGCTAAGCAGTGCTCTGGCGTGGCAGATCCGGGCGCAATTTTTGCTCGACGCTTTGCTGATAACGTGGCTTGTTTGGCGAACTGGTGATATTTCGTCGCCGTACATCACCTTATATATAGTTCTTATCAGCGTCGCGAGTTTTTTCCTGCGGTCGGTTTCGACGCTTTTGATGGCGGCGGTCTGTGGAAGTTTATTCATTGCTCTTTCGATCCTGGCTGTTACTTCCGTCATTGAATCGAACAGCGCCGTACAGGATATCGGGAAAGCTGTTCAAATCATCAGCTTCCACGTCGTTGCGATGCTTGTCGTCGGGTTGCTGGCGTCGCGTTTGTCCGACCGGCACCGTTCGGTCGATGAACTCGAAGAAACGGCTAAGAATCTCGCGAACCTGCGCGCACTGCACGAGCGGATTGTCGAATCCATACGCTCGGGTCTTGTCACCACCGATCTCGAAGGAAATATTTACACATTCAATTCAGCCGCTACCGAGATAACCGGTTTCCGGTTCGATCAGGTGCAGGGAACCTCGATCTACGATCTGTTCGGCGATATTCGCGAACCGATCGAGCTTTCGCTGGCTGCGGCAGGCGACGGCGATCAACTGCCTAGATTTGAGGCAGATCTGATCACGCCGGATGGGTTCGCGGTGCGTATTGGATACGGCGTCTCGCTGCTTTTTTCGGAGAGTAACGTGGCCTCGGGCTTGATCGTGACGTTTCAGGATCTGACAGAAATTCGCTCTATGGAAGAGAGCGTCCGGCGAAAGGACCGTCTCGCGGCGGTCGGACGCGTCGCCGCCGGTTTGGCTCACGAGATACGGAACCCGTTGGGAGCGATGCGCGGAGCGATCCAGGTGTTGGAATCAAGTACGCCGCCCGGTTCGATGCAGTCGAGCCTGATGGACATTATCCTTAAAGAATCCGACCGGCTGAACAGTATCATTACGAACTTTCTCGGTTACGCTCGTCCGGCGGCCGTTGAATTTGCCGAAACGGATGTAGGCGAGGCGATCAGTGAAACCGTCATGCTGCTGAAGCACAGCCCGGATGTTAAGGACCATCACATCCTTACCCGCGAGATCGAAGACACGCCCTTCGTATTGTCGGCGGATGCGGTTCAGCTCAAGCAGATCTTTTGGAATCTCGCGAGAAATGCTCTACAGGCGATGCCGGACGGCGGGGAATTGAAGATCAGCCTCGAAAATATACCAAATAACCGGATTCGGATCGTCTTCGCGGATACGGGCGTCGGAATGTCGCCTGAGCAGGTCGAGCAGCTTTTTGAGCCATTCTCGACTTCTACGTCCGGCGGCACGGGCCTCGGACTTTCCATCGTTTATCAGATCGTCAGGGACCATAACGGCGTGATAAATGTTCGCAGCCTTGAGGGCAAAGGAACGACTATCACCGTCGAACTGCCAAAAGATGTTCGCCGCGGATCTGACCTATTCAAATCGCTTCCAAAGGCCGCGGAACTGTCGCGGCTTGAGAGCTTTCTGAACGTAGAGGCAAAAGAAACTAATGTTCCGTCTTGAATTGCCGAAAGTAACTCTGTGAGAATATAAACAAATGCGGGTCACGGCCCCGTCCCGCGTAACACCTCGAATAAATGGCTAATATACTAATAGTTGACGACGAACATAGCTACCGGCAGATCCTGACGATCGTATTCGAGGAGCAGGGGCATGTTGTACGCGCGGCGATGAATGGACGTCAGGCCCTCGAATTGATCGAGCAGGAGACTGCGGATGTCATCATATCCGATATTAGAATGCCGGATATGGGCGGGATCGAGATGCTTCGTGTACTGCGCGAGACGCTTCCGGATATCGGTGTGATCTTTGTGACGGCGGTGAAGGAGGTTGATACCGCCCGCGAGGCCTTTAAGCTTGGTGCCGACGATTTCATTACAAAACCGTACGATGTCGAAGAATTAAAGCTGATCGTCAATAAGACCCTCGATAAACAAACTCTCATAAACGAGAACCGCGCGTTCAAGCGTGCCCAACGCGAGCGCGGCAGCGTCAAAAACATTGTCGGAACGTCCGCAAAGATGAATGCCATCTTTCAGATGATCGAGACGGTGGCTGAGGTTCAGTCCACCGTTCTGGTCACCGGGGAGAGCGGAACCGGTAAAGAACTCGTCGCTCGTGCCATTCACGATCTGAGCCCACGGGCGGAAAAGCCGTTCGTTTCGATCAACTGCGGTGCATTTACCGAGACTTTGCTCGAATCCGAATTGTTCGGATATGTCAAAGGAGCTTTTACCGGAGCAAATACGAACAGGAAGGGGTTATTCGAGGCCGCACATAACGGTACGATCTTTCTTGATGAGATCGGCGAGATGTCGCCTGCGATGCAGGTAAAACTTCTTCGCGTATTGCAGGAAAGGCGTGTTCGCCCGGTCGGTGCACATGACGAACTGCAGGTCGACGCCCGCGTGATCGCGGCAACCAATCGCGATCTCAAGAAAATGACCGAAGAAGGGACGTTTCGCGAGGACTTGTTTTACCGCGTGTCCGTCATCCCGATCCATCTGCCGCCTTTGCGCGAGCGATCTGAGGACATTCCGGATCTGATCGAGCATTTCGTCAAGAAATTCAACGATCAGGCCGGCAAGAGTGTGACAATGTCGCCAAAGACAGCTCAGATCCTCGAAAAATACGCCTGGCATGGCAACGTTCGCGAGCTAGAACATACGATCGAGCGTGCCGTCGCCCTCGAGCGTACGAGTGAGATCCAGCCTGAGCAGCTCCCAGATCACATCACGAACTACAACCCGCAACGCATCAGCGCCGAGTTCGAGCTCCCCGAAGACGGCATCAACCTCGTCTCACACCTCGACAACCTCGAAAAAACCTACGTCGTCGAAGCGCTCCGCCAAACCGGTGGAAATCAAACACGAGCCGCCGACCTTCTGAAAATGCCCGTCCGCTCGCTTAGGCACTTACTTGATAAACACAGTATCCGCTCGCTATCCGCTCAGATGAGAACAGGGGATTAGTTAGTCTTATGTCTTGAGTCTTGAGTCTTAAGTCAAATCGATCTTAAGCTGCGGAGCAGCAACAGATATTAGCCCCAGGTGGAGCAAAGCGGAACCTGGGGTAACGAGCATATTGATTTCAAAGCCCGTGGAGCGGGCGACAGATAGCGTGCAAATCTAATTGCCGCGGGCATTTAACAGACGGACTGTCGCCCGCTCCGGGGCTGAAGATTCTTTTTCAATCCTACCCCAGGTTTCGCTTCGCTCCACCCGGGGCTAATATCTGCCGCTGCTCCGCAGCTTAAGATCGTTTTGACACGGCCCCGGGCGGCTCGGACGTCGGTGCGCACGCCGCTCCAAGCGTTCGTAGGACAGCATACGAACTCAAGACTCATGGGCTTTTTGCCAAGCGATAATCTCTTCTATCTTCGTAAATACGGCCATTTTATCCCTCCTTCCTGACATTTATTGTCATTCACACGTTACCAAAAAACAGCACTTTCCGGCCACGGAGTACTATGCGCGTACGCTTCCGAACCATCGTATTACGGATCAAGCGTGCGTAAACTATACAAACTCAAGACTTAAGACCTCAGACTCCAGACTCCCGCTCGCCATGGCATACCGATTGTTATCTGACAAGCGACCTGGGAAAGGTACAAGATTTTCGAATATTTAGGAGATTGTGAATTAGACATGAAAAATCAGAAAGGTTTCTCGCTTATCGAACTTTTAATCGTTGTGGTGATCATCGGTATCATCGCTGCTATCGCTATCCCGAATCTGTTGGCTGCACGTCGCAGTGCTAACGAAGGTTCGGCCGTTTCTTCGCTCCGCACCGTTCATGGTGCTCAGATGACCTATGCTTCGACGTATGGCAGCGGTGGTTTTGCCACGCTTGCCGCCCTCAACACGAATGGCCTGATCGACTCGGGTCTCGGTTCGGGATTAAACACCAAGAGCGGATATGTTTTCGCATCGTCGAACCTTCCGGCTACGGCAACTACTCCGGCCACCTTCTTTGTCGGTGGAACACCACAGAGCCCGACTGGTTTGACGGCAACCGGAACGCGTGACTTCTGTATCGAGACCGACGGCGTGATTCACTACCGAACGGCTACGTCTGCTCTCGCTGCTGGTGGCTGTGCTGCTTTGGCTGCTCTTTAATTGATCTAAATTCCCACTTTTTTCAATGAGCCTAGAGGCTGCCTGAAAAGGCAGCCTCTTTTATTTGATACGGAATTATCGAGCAGCGTTCTGTTGCACCAAGTCAGAACCGCCTGCGTAAGCTGGCGGAACGATGTTTGTTTACCATAAACAATCCTCATCATTGGAACCATACCGCGCTCTTACGAGTCCGTGTCAAAACTCGCCGGACGGGCGAAATCAGCACCACGCTGTCGCTCCGAAGGAGCTATATACGTCATTCTAAACTTGACTCTATAAACATCTCGCTCCTGACGGAGCTAAAGAAAAGTCCCGTAGGGACGGCATGTTTATAGCATTCGGATACAAAAATAATCAAAAGCTCCGAAGGAGCGGCATATGTCGGGGCCTTAACTCTAGCGCAAATAATTTTACTCGGATCACGAGTTTTGACACCGCCCGTTTACGCAGGTGGTTCTGACAGTACATGCAATCTGTAAATCTGACATTTTTTGTCAGAGAGAGCTTGCCAAATACTGTCAAAACCGGACCTTTCCACGACTTCGTATCCGGTACCGTCACGAGGCACCGTCACGCCGAAACGCTGTAAATACAATACTTACCGGCTCGACGAACTCCACGACCAATACAGACCGACACGTGGCACACGACTTGTAATAGACCTAGTGACCTGGGAAAGGTACAAGATTTTCAAATACTTAGGAGATTGTGAATTAGACATGAAAAATCAGAAAGGTTTCTCGCTTATCGAACTTTTAATCGTTGTGGTGATCATCGGCATCATCGCTGCTATCGCTATCCCGAACTTGCTTGCCGCACGGCGCAGTGCTAACGAAGGTTCGGCAGTTTCTTCGCTCCGCACCGTTCATGGTGCTCAGATGACGTATGCTTCGACGTATGGCAGCGGCGGCTTTGCCACGCTTGCCGCCCTCAACACGAATGGCCTGATCGACTCGGGTCTCGGTTCGGGATTAAACACCAAGAGCGGATATGTTTTTGCAGCTTCGGACCTTCCTGCTACGGCAACTACTCCGGCCACCTTCTTTGTCGGTGGAACACCACAGAGCCCGACCGGTTTGACGGCAACCGGAACGCGTGACTTCTGTATCGAGACCGACGGCGTGATTCACTACCGAACGGCTACGGCTGCTCTCGCTGCTGGCGGTTGTGCTGCTTTGGCTGCTCTTTAATTGATCTAAATTCCCACTTTTTTCGACTAACCCTGAGGCTGCCTGCAAAGGCAGCCTCAGTTTTATTTTAAATCGAGCAATTGCCTAACTGAATTATCGAAAACGCAAGCCGCAAAAAAGCGGGGAACTTGAGAGCGGACGTATTATGGTACAATTCTCAGAGTCGGCAAACCTTCCATGCCGGTATGCTTAATCATTTTATGCCCAGTGAAACAGGATTTGTGCCCCGGATTCTGGCCATCGCGAAGAATGCCTTTCGCGAGGCGGTGCGTGACCGTATTCTTTATAATCTAATTGTTTTCGTCCTGCTGATAACCGTCAGTGCAATATTTCTGGGCGAGTTGACCGCCGGGCAGGAAGCTCGCGTGATCGTAAACCTGGGCTTAAGCGCGACGCTTGTTTTCGGGACGTTTATCGCGATCTTTGTCGGCGTCAGCCTGGTTTGGAAGGAGATCGAGAAAAGGACCGTTTACTCGATATTTTCAAAGCCCATTGGTCGCGGCGAATGGATAATTGGCAAGTACCTGGGGCTCTGCGCGACGCTGTTCACTAATCTTGCGGTGATGGGCGTGGGCATCACGCTCGCTTTGCTTTACGTGGAAGGAGGGCGGTTGATCGGTGGTGTTTGGGCGGCTGTTCTATTGATCTTTCTCGAATTGACCGTGATCACTGCCGTCGCGATCATGTTTTCGGCGTTCTCGACACCGGCCTTGTCGGCGTTGCTCACGTTTTTCGTTTTTATTATCGGCCATTTTAGCGCTTCGCTGCTCGATGTCGCGACGAGCGTCGGCTCGAAATCGGCGATCGGGTTTTTCAGGGTGATCTACTATCTTCTCCCAAATCTGTCGCATTTTAGCTTCATCACCGAAACCGCAAACGGAATGCTGCCGCCGTCCGCGATGGTCGGTGGTTCTCTTTTGTACGCGATTGTCTATGACATCATTTTGTTGACGATCACGTTGGTGATATTCCGCAAGCGGAATTTTAAGTGATGGCAAATTCGATTTTGAGGACGATTGTGCTTCCGGCCGTGATAATTCTCGCGGGCTTTGGGGCTGTCGTCGGTCTCAGCGATTTTGTCCGGGACCGTCGCCCGTCGCTGCCGGAAACGTTTTCCGATTCGGATCTCAGCATGAACGGCTCGCGGCTAAAGGGTTTCGCTCTCGGAATGGAAGGCTTGCTCGCGGATTGGTATTGGGTGCGGTCGCTGCAATATATCGGCGACAAAATGCTCACCCGCAATGCCTCGAACTTTGACATCGAGAATCTGAATTCTCTCAACCCTCGTCTGCTTCATCCACTGCTCGAAAACGCCACCGATCTCGACCCGCACTTTATCGGAGCCTATTCATACGGCGCGATCGTTCTGCCAGCGATAGACAAAGAGAAGGCGGTTGCCTTTGCACAAAAGGGAATTGCCAACAACCCGGGCGAGTGGCGGTTGTATCAATATATCGGGTTTATCTACTGGAAGCTCGGACAATTTGACAAGGCGGCTGAGAGCTATCAGAAAGGGTCGGAGATCGCTGGCTCGTCGGCGTTCATGCGGCTGATGGCGGCGGCGATGAAAACCGAAGGTGGCAGCCGCGCAACGGCCCGGTCGATATACGGTCAAATGCTTACCGAGTCTGACGACGAGGCCATTCGCATAACCGCCGAACGCCGTCTCGTACAGCTTGATTGGTACGACGAACGCGACGCGATAAACAAGGCCCTGGCAGAATTTAAGGAACGCAACGGACGGTGTGCGAGCAGCTTTGGCGAGATCGCCGCCGCGCTTGTCAAGACCACGCTGCCAGACGGGAAGCAGTTCCACGTCGATCCGGCAAATCGTCTCGTCGATCCGACCGGAGCTCCGTACCGGCTGGATCAGGAAAAATGCGTGGTAGCTCTTGATCTGGAAAAAACCAAGCTGCCGCCGGAATTTTAGGTATGGAATACGCTGTAGAAATCAAAAATTTATCTAAGGATTACGAGACCGGCTTTTTGGTGAAAAAGCGGATACGTGCTCTCGATGACCTAACGCTGAACGTGCGTCCGGGGCAGATCTTCGGCTTTCTCGGTGGCAACGGCGCTGGGAAAACCACCACCATCAAAACGCTCATGCGGCTGCAGTTTCCGACCGAAGGCTCGGCAAAAATTCTCGGATGCGACATCTCCGATGTCGAGATGCACCGCCGAGTCGGGTATTGCCCTGAGAATCCGTATTTCTACGATTACCTGACCGCTCGTGAGGTGATGGATTATTTTGGCGAGCTTTTCGGATACGATAGGGCCACACGCAGCCGCAAAACCGCCGATCTGCTAACCGCGGTCGGCCTAGCCGAGAAGGACTGGAAAAAGCAGCTTCGCAAGTATTCAAAGGGAATGCTTCAACGTGTCGGCCTCGCACAAGCGCTGATCAATGATCCTGAGATCGTCTTTCTGGACGAACCAATGAGCGGCCTCGACCCGGTTGGGCGGCGGGAGATACGCGAGTTGATCGCGGGCCTTCGTGAGAAGGGAACTACGGTTTTCATGTCCACGCACATACTCTCGGACATCGAGGCATTGTGCGACGAGGTCGCGATCCTCAGAATGGGCAAGCTCGCCGCATCGGGAAATCTCGGCGATCTGCTGACAGATTCGGGCGAATCCCGCGCGTTCGAGGTAAACATCGAGGGCGTCTCCGCCGAAAGGATCCGCGACGACATCGAGTTCATCGCTGGTGCCGCTATCAAATCACGCCCAAACGGGGCAAGTATTCATATCCTGGACGAAGCTGATATCGAAGCCGTGCTGAAAATAACCCGCGAAAAAGGCGGTAGCCTCGCGTCGATCCAACCGGTGAAGCAATCGCTGGAGGAGCTTTTTGTGAGGGAAAGTGCGGAAGCCCGCATGGAGTAAGGACTCTTTACGCGTAATACGAGTCTATTTTCTGTGGGCTGTGCGTCAAAGACTTTTCAAAGCAATCAGTAAGGTCTGCTGAGCCAAAGAGCCCTTACTTCGTGCGGGCTTCGGCAATGGATTCTATTTTGCCTTGATCGCTGTCACTTTCCAGCGAATATTCGCCCGGTCGTCCTCTTTAGAAAATCCATCTAGAGTCAACGTTATCGGGATAATGTCACCAGGGCCGAGAATCGACTGCTGAACGGGTACGACGAGGATCTTGCGTTCGCGGAGGACGACGTTGAATTGTGTGACGACCGCGACGTTTACCTCGAGAACGGAAATTGTTTGGGTGCCTTTGTTTCGGATCTTGCCTTTGATATACATTGAGATCGTGCCCATTGGTGTCATTGACTGCACCGTGTTGTCGTCGGTTGAGATGACGATGTCTTTATTCAGGGCATCATATTCAGGGCCTTCGCGGAGGGCTCCCTCGAGTATCTTAGAGGTCTGCTCCTCCATCGAAGGCTTGAGCGAAAGTACACCGATCACCGCCGCAACAGCTAGCAGAGCGAACAGGAATCCGCCTACAAAAACTTTGTTAACACCGCGTTTCTTTTCTTCAGGTTTAAAGAGATCGTTCATAGAGTGATTTTACCGCAGAGACGCCGAGACGCAGAGAGGACTAAATAGAAAAAGAGCCGCAAATATCTTTCTTTCTCTGAGCCTCCGCGTCTCTGCGGTTAAGCGGCCTATCTAACTTAGACTTCCATTTCGGTTGAATGTTCCAGTACGGTATCATTTCTCCAAAGCCCCAATAATGTCCACGCCCGAAACGACAATTTCAGCAGTTCCAACATATGTCGAAGCCGCCTTGCCGGTGCCGCTGCGGCGTGTTTTTACGTATCGGATTCCTGAGCAGATGCGTGCGTCGATAAAGCTCGGAGCTCGATTATTATTGCCGTTTGGCCGTCGAAGCGTCACCGGTTACGCGGTCGGCCTGCATGCCGAGCTACCGCCCGATGTCGAGATCGACGAATCGAAGATCAAAGACGTCATCGAGCTGACCGACGAAGTGCCGCTCATCACGCCCGAGATATTAAAGCTCACGCAGTGGACTGCCGATTATTACGCATCTTTCTGGGGCGAGATGCTCAAAGCATCGCTTCCCGCCGGAATAAACTCCGAAAAAGTGCGGCCAAAGCGCCGAAAAGCGGTGCGCTTGGTTTGGAGTCCCGGCTTTAGCCGGCAAGAAGAGCCGCCTGAAGGCGGGACTCCGAACAAGCCGCTCACCGGGCAGCAACAGAAGATCGTCGATCTCCTGACCGCGAATGGCGGCGAGATGTTGTTTACGGATGTTCTGGAGCAAGCCGATTCCAACGCCTCGCCGCTCAACACGCTGGCGAAACGCGGTGTTGTCGAGATCTACGTTCAGGACGTAATGCGTGATCCGCTTGCAGGGGCGGCATTGCCGTTGAAAGACGATTTTGAGCTGACCGCAGAACAGCAAACGGCTCTCGATTCGATAACGACGGCATTGACCGACGGCGACAAATTCAAATCGTTCCTGCTCCACGGCGTGACGGGAAGCGGGAAGACCGAGGTCTATATCCGCGCGATGCGATTCGCGCTTGATGCGGGGAGGTCGGCGATGATGCTGGTGCCGGAGATCGCTTTGACACCGGTGTTTTCACGGCGTTTGCGAACCGTTTTTGGTTCCGAAGTTGCGATCCTGCATTCGAATCTGTCGGTCGGCGAACGTTATGACGAATGGCGGCGGATCCGACGCGGCGATGCCCGCATCGCGATTGGCACGCGTTCGGCGGTCTTTGCTCCGCTCGAAAACATCGGCCTCGTGATCGTTGACGAGGAACACGATCCGTCATATCGTCAGCACGAATCGCCGTTCTACAACGCCCGCGATGTAGCCGTGATGCGTGCTCACCTTGCCGGAGCGGTAGTTGTGCTTGGATCGGCAACGCCGGCGATGGAATCGTTTTTCAATGCTCAGACCGGGAAATATACGTACCTTAGCCTGCCCGAGCGCATCGGTGGACGCGGCTTGGCGACGGCTGAACTGATCGATATGCGTCTCGTATTCAAGCGGGCCGGACGCGATGTGCCTCTTTCGTTTGAGCTGCTGAGCGAGATCGAGAAAACACGCAAGCGCGGCGAGCAGGTCATCATTTTGCTCAATCGACGCGGATTTTCGCAGTTCGTGCTGTGCCGGACATGCGGCGAAACGTTGAAATGCCCGAACTGCGACATCACGCTCACCTTTCATCGCGGCGACAACAAACTCTTGTGCCACTACTGCAATCACCGCGAGAAATCGCCAAAGGTCTGCCCGCATTGTCAGAGCGAATATCTCTATTTCGTCGGCGAGGGAACTGAGAACATCGCCGATCAGCTAACCGCCAAATTCCCCGAAATGCGTATCGCCCGCGTCGATCGCGACACGATGGCCCACAAAGGCGAGATGGAGGACGTGCTGCTCAAATTTGCGGCAGGCGGACTCGACATGCTCGTCGGCACGCAAATGATCGCGAAAGGCCACGATTTTCCGAACGTGACGCTCGTGGGCGTGATATCGGTCGATATTGGGTTAGGTCTGCCCGACCTGCGTTCGGCGGAGCGGACTTTTCAATTGATCACGCAGGTCGCGGGACGTGCGGGCCGCGGTAAAAAGGCAGGAAAAGTGATGATCCAGACGTATTATCCAGACCACTACGCACTGCGTTTCGCAAAAGAACAGGATTACCTCGGTTTCTACAACGAAGAGATCAAATTCCGCAAACGCCTCGCCTATCCGCCGTTTTTCGTACTCGCGTCGATACTGATCAAGCATCGGGACCACGCATACGCATCAAAAATGGCAAACATCCTGCGGCGTTCGCTCGACAGGTCGGTACCACCTGCGGTAGCGGGTGGGGCTTCTGATCGGCAGGTTCGAATTCTCGGCCCCGCACCGGCTTCGCTATCACGGCTCAAGAACGAATTCCGCCTACAGATCATACTCAAAGGCGTCAGCCGACGCTCTCTACGCGAGATCCTCGATATCGGCTTAGCCGACGCCGAACGTCAGGGCTGCGACTTGCGAACGGTGAATGTCGAGATCGACCCCGTCAACTTAATGTAGTCAATTCTGGTAAAGATTTTGTGTTAATCATTGGCTGGCAGTAATATAACGACATCTATGAGTGACGAACAGCAAGAAGAAACACCTTTGTATGGTCGGCTTCTCGTCCGATTCACAAAACCCTTTCCGAATTTTGATTTTTCCTTCATCAAGCCGGTTAGAAAAAAGGCGATCGAGTCACTGAATCTATCACCGGGTGCCCGTGTCCTTGATGTAGGTTGCGGTCCGGGCGGCAGCTTTCCATTTCTGGTGGACGCCGTTGGCAATAGTGGAAAGGTAGTTGGTATCGAGATCAGCCCGCTGCATAGTGATATGGCTCGCTCCAGGATAGAAGCGAACGGTTGGAGAAATGTTGAGGTTATAACTACACCTGCGAAGGATGCCGATCTGGACGGGCGGTTTGACGGTCTATTGATGTTTGCTGCCCCTGACGTTTATGGCTCAGCGGAGGAATTAGGCAATATTGTCCCGTATTTACAGGAAAACGCTCGGGTTGCGGCTTTTGGCGCGAAACTCGCGACCGGTTCATTTGGTCGACTACTGAACCCAATTATCAACACTTTATACAAGCTCTCATTCTCCACGACGCCAACTCCGAGTCTCGAACCCTGGCAACCTTTGACTACAGACTTTGACATAACAGAGGTCCGCGAATATTTTTTTGGATTGATGTTCCTCGTCTCGGGACAGCTCCGATCAATGCCTTCCAAACCGTAGGGTACGCGATCCTTTTGTAATGTTTCGTACATAACTTCGTCCTTGCTGCGCGTATATTTAGGGCGAAGCTATTTGGAGGAATATATGAGTACAAAACCAGAATTAGCAAAAGAGATAGCGGTCGCTAACGACGACGTTTTAGGCTATCCATATTACAAGGTCGTGAGCGTTTTTTACGAGCCGGATACGGTGATGGCCGCGATAAACGACCTCGAGGCTGCCGGATTTACGAGCGACGTTATCGAGGCATTTTGCGGTTGGGGCGGGCTGAAGGAGGCGAGTTATAAGGGAACTAACCCCGGCATCTGGGAAAACTTCGTCCACGCCGCCAAACACGTCGGCCCCGAACGCACATACCTCGAACGCTACGAAAAACACCTACAGGACGGCGACTGCATCATCATGGTCAAGGTCGATAACAAAGAAACAAAGGCCAAAGCCGCCGAGATCCTGCACCGCCACACAAACGAACGCGTCACTTATTTCGGGCTGCTGATGGCGGACGAGATCAAATAAGTTGGTATAAATAGAAAAGGCCGCGAATTGTTGAGGTTCGCAGCCTTAAGAGTTTGATCCAGACGGGTTTTACTTAGGAAGTGAGGCCGCTTTCTTCTCATCGGCCTCGGCGAGAGCGATCTTGCCTTGTTTCCTGTAGACGGCCGCCCGGCTCTTATAGGGCGAGGCATCTTTAGGGTCCAGATCGATCGCTGCATTAAGGTCCTTGAGGGCTTGCGGGTAATTGCCAATATTGTAATACGCGATCCCGCGATTCTGATACCCGTCGGACAGGAAGGGAATGTTGTTCGTATTGAGGGAGATATAGGTGTCGTAATCCGCAATCGCTTTCTGATATTCCTTTCGGCCGTTGAAGATGATCGCCCGATTATAGTACGCTTCCGATTCGTTCCGGTTTAGCTCGATCGCTTTGGTAAAGTCGGCGAACGCATTATCATTATCGTACTTTCCCATGTAGGCATGGCCGCGACCGACATAAGCACCCGAATTCCCGGGGCTGATCCCAATCGCCGTCGAAAAATCCGCGACCGCCAGATCGAACGATTTTCTGGTAGCATTTGCATTTCCCCGATTGAAATAGAACGAGGAATTCGCCGGCACGAGCTGGATAGCCGTTGAGTAGTCAGCGATAGCAAGATCGATCTGATTTTTGCGCTTATAGCAAATACCACGGTTGCTGTAACCGTCAGCTATATATTCCTTTTTCGCAGGCTTAAGAGAGATGTATCTGGTAAAATCCAGAATTGCCTCATCACATTTTCCTGCGTTCTGGAATGCCGCTCCCCGGTTATAGTATGCCTCGATATCGTTTGCGTTTACGGCGATCTGCTTTGTGTATTCCGCGATCTTGCACGTGTAATCAGTTGCCCCGCATTTTGATACCTGAGCACTCGCCGCGGACGACAGCGCTAAGCACAATACGGGAGTTGCTAGTAAATATAGAAAAAATGTCTTCATCTTACCTCTCTCCTATTTCATTCCAAGATTCTTGACCAAAAAGCCATAAATATCCGCTTGCTGCTCGATCTGCAAGGCAGTCGGCAAACCGGCACCGTGGCCGCCGCGGACCTGGATGCGGATCAGCACCGGAGCATCGCCAGCCTGGGCTGCCTGCATCGCGGCCGTGTATTTGAAGCTGTGAGCAGGGAATACGCGGTCGTCGTGATCGGCGGTGGTCACGAGCGTTGCCGGGTATTTTGTTCCCGGTTTGGCGTTATGATACGGCGAATAGGCGTACATCGCTTTGAAATCGGTCGGGTCGGCAGGATCGCCGTAATCCGATTTCCACGCCCAGCCGATCGTGAACTTATCGAAGCGGAGCATGTCCATCACGCCGACGGCGGGAAGTGCGGCACCGAACAGATCAGGATTCTGATTCAAAACTGCGCCAACAAGCAAACCGCCGTTCGAGCCACCCTGAATGGCGAGTTTTGGCGTCGAGGTGTATTTGTTCTCGATCAACCACTTTCCGGCGTAGGCAAAATCGTCGAAAACGTTCTGCTTATTGAGCCTCGAACCGCCTTTCCACCAGTCTTTGCCGTACTCGCTGCCGCCGCGAATACACGCGACCGCATAGACGCCACCCATTTCCAGCCACGGCACACGCGCGATCGAGAATCCCGGCGTCGAAGCAATATTAAAACCGCCGTAGCCGTAAAGGATCGTCGGATTTGTGCCGTCGAGCTTTGTTCCTTTCTTATAGGTCAGGAACATCGGCACTTTCGTACCGTCTTTGCTTGGGTAGAAAACCTGTTTGACCTCGTAGGCTTTCGGGTCGAATTTAACTTTTACCGAACGGAAAAGGGTGCTTTGACCTGTTTTCATATCGTAGCGGTAGATCGTCGGCGGCGCATTGTAGCTTGAATATGAATAAAAGGTCTCGTGGTCTTTTCGTTTCCCTCCAAAACCGCCTGCCGATCCGATGCCTGGGAGTTCCACGTCGCGAACCCATTTTCCAGCAGTATCAAAGATCTTTATCCTGGTAAACGCGTCGTGCATGTAGTTCAGAACGAGCTGGTCGTTGAGAAATTGCACGCCGTTCAGCGTGTCCGCTGATTCAGGTATCACGTCGGCCCATTTTTGCTTCGCGACCAGAGCGTCTACTTTAACGACCTTTCCACGCGAAGCTCCCTTGTCGGTCCGAAAGTAAAATGTCGAGCCGTCATTGCCAAGGAAATTCCAACTGTTATCGAGATTCTCGATAAGCGGCATGATCGGGGCTTTGTCCATGGTCAGGTTCTTGAAATAAACCATGTTCATTCGCTCGGTGCCCTTGCCGACGGTGATGATCAGCCAGTTTCCGTCTTCGGAGATTTCGGCTCCGCAGAAATATTCTTTGTTGTCCGGACGCTCGTAAACGACATAATCCTCTGATTGCGGCGTGCCGAGTTTATGGAAATAGAGTTTCTGATAATAGGTCGTCGTCTTAAGTTCCTGGCCTTTTTCGGCTGGCGGATAACTCGTGTAATAAAAACCGGAGTTGTCCTTGAGCCACGCCGCAACGCCCTGGCGGTTTGGCGACAAAGTATCGGGCAAAAGCTTGCCCGTCGCGACATCCATCACGAACCACTCGGAACGGTCCGAGCCGGCCTGCGAAACGCCGTATGCCCACAATTTGCCGTCGTCGGTAAACGACGAACCGCCAAGAGCAGCGGTGCCGTCAGCACGCAGCTTGTTCGGGTCAAAGAAAACGGTGCCGGGATCGTTGATCGACGTGGCTTTGTAGAGAACGCTCTGGTTCTGGAGGCCGTCGTTCTTTGTGTAGATATAGAAGTTGTCGGTGATCTTTGACGGAGCCGAGTAGCGTTCGTAGTTCCATATCTCGGTCAGCCGGTTTTTGATGGCTTCACGCTGCGGGATCGTCGAGAGGTAGGAATTCGTGAGCTTATTCTCAGCTTCGATCCAGGCTTTGGTCTCGGCTGACTCGGTGTCCTCCATCCAGCGATACGGATCGGCTACCTTTACGCCGCTGTAATCGTCCACCTGATCGCCACGGCGAGGTTTCGGGTAATCAAATTTCTGTGCAGGGACGCTGACCGCCAAAAATGCGCTGACGATGATGAATACTATAATTCTCTTAAACATACGCGTTCGATACTCCTGAATTTCGAAAGATTTTCAGTAAGTATAGAGCGCGTTAATGGTTAAAACAACTCTGTATTGTTAGCGATTTTATCGAACTTCGATCAGACGTTGGTTGCCCAGGAACTTCACGTCGCTACCATAACTACCGCATGATCAAGTTGTGCTGCGGCATAGCCAAGACTGGCCTTTATATCATCAGCTTCCAGATATGGATAGTCTTCTAAGATTTCCGATTCACTAGCACCGCCTGCAAGCATATCGAGTATGTCCTTAACACGAATACGCAGACCTCGAATGCAGGGACGACCGCCACATTGACGCGGATTTGAGGTGATTCGATTCAGCAAGTCGGGATCCATACCAAGATGTTAATTAAGTTAGACCGACCAAGTCAAACTTTATTCTTTTGAGCATAGATTCCAGCTTAAAACACCGCGACATTTTTCTCGACATCTATGTGCGACGGAGCGTCTTCGATGAAGTCCGAAATCCTGGCCGGCATCCAGCTTTTACGCTCGTACAGAGCTTTCTCGGCATTTTCTTTGGTCAGCGGACGGGCGAGCAGGTAGCCCTGGCCGTAATCGCAGCCGAGATTTTGGAGCAGGTTGAGTTGTGATTCGGTTTCTATGCCTTCGGCGATGACCTTCTTCTTGAGGTTTTTTGCCAGCGAGATGATTGTTTGCAGGATCTCGGAATTTTCACCTTTTTCACCGACGCTGTACACGAACGAGCGGTCGATCTTCAGCGTGTCGAACGGCAGCCGGTGCAGGTAGCTGAGGCTCGAATATCCCGTGCCAAAATCGTCTATGCTAAGCTGAACGCCGAGCAATTTCAGGCGGTTCAGCATATCGATCGTGTGTTCGGCGTTCTCCATCGCGGCACTCTCGGTAATTTCGAGTTTGAGCGAACGCGGGTCAATATGTGAAACATCGAGTGCGTTTTGCACGTCCGTGATCAGGTCGTCGTTAGAAAGGTGTTTGCCTGAAATATTGACACTGACGATCAGATCACGGTATGCCGGATTGATATTTTGCCATGCGGCGAGCTGACAGGTGGTTTCTTTGAGGATCCAAACCGTGATCGGTATGATCAGGCCGGATTCCTCAGCGATCGGGATGAATTTGTTCGGCGGAATATTGCCGAATTCATGATGATTCCAACGCAGCAGAGCCTCAAAGCCCATCAAACTGCCGTCCTGAATATCGATCAGCGGCTGATAGCTCATCGAGAGTTCTTTGCGCTCCAGAGCGTGGCGAAGGTCGTTTTCGTACCGGACGCGTTCCAGGAATCGCTCTCTCAGTTCCTTGGTAAACACGGCGACGCCGCTGTTCCATTCCTTGGCGTAGTGCATAGCGATGTCGGCGTCACGCAGAACTTCCTCGGGCGTGTTGTATTCGGTATCGCACGGGGCGATGCCGATATTGACGCTTACCGAGACGTTGTTGCCGCTCAGCGAAAACGGCTGGGCGATCGTGTCGAATATCCGCCGCGCGACCTTCTGGGCCTTGCTGGCGGACGTAATGTCTTTGAGGATGACCGCAAATTCGTCTCCGCCGATGCGGGCGACCATATCGGACGAATTCAACATCCTGACAAACCGTTTTGCGGCGACTATCAGGACTTTGTCGCCCAGAGCGTGGCCGAGGCTGTCGTTTATGTTCTTGAATTTTCGAATGTCGAGGAAGAGAACATAGAAGGTCCTGTGCGGGTCTTCCTTATATTGCTCGATCCGCACACGCAGCATGTCCCCGAAATGCTTGCGGTTCGGGAGATTTGTGAGCGAATCGTGCAGGGCTGAGTGCTGCAGGTCTTTTTCGCTTCGGCGGAGAGCTTCGTTTGCCTTTTCTTCCTTGTCTAGCGTGGCCGCGAGCTGGCCGGCGTATTTTTCGGCCTCGAGGCGGCGTTCGCGTTCGACCTCGGCCTTTTCGCGCTCGGCTTCCTCCGTTTGCAGCATCGCGTCGTTCACCTCGTTTATCGATTTGCGATAGCTGAGATAGAGAACGACAAGTGCGGAAAACGCGATGGTTCCGGTGACGACGTCGCGAAAATTGATCAGCTTAAAGATCAGTCCCGCCAAACCCGCACCGACGATCTGCGTCATCGAACTCGTAAAGCAGTCATTCTTCCAGGTTGTCCATGGGTTTGTGTCATTCATTACCCATGCAAATATTGCTACGATCACGGACGAGAAAAGAAACTGGGCGAGGGCAAGAACCCCAATGGAAGCGACGATGTACTGCGTGCTGTTCGCTGAAACTTGTAGCAACGGTTCGACCCTCGTCCAGGCAAGGAATGTTAATGCCGTCGAAATTGTGTTGATCGAGACATTCGCGGGGATCATCCACTTGCGGAACAAAAACCCCTTGGAACGCAGGTAATAACAATTCGAAGCCGATTCAAGCGCGGCGATCACGATCGCGGCAGGTCCGCCGTACATCAGGAACGTCAGAAATACCACTGCGTCTGAGAAACTGATCGCAAACCGCGACTTCAACATTGTGACGCTCATTCTCGGCGTAACGATAACGGCAAAAGCGAGAATGACCAAAAAGCCCCAGCTAAACGACGCTTTTGGCAGGTCGGAGAGCGCAAGGGCAAATGCGACGGTAGCGGCAAGGATAACTATCCCTTTAAAAGCATTAGAAAGGGTTTCTCTGTTCATAAAAGGTGGGATTTATGAGAACAGCGGCGTTCAGAAAAGAAGGATCGACGGGCTCAGGTTCCGTCCAACGTACTAAGTTTAACACGTTTAACTTGAAAAAAGCTAGCAAAATTCATCACCTAAACGGATGAGTTGTATAGCAATTATACAGTCTCAATTTGTATAAAAAGTATGCACTACGGTAAGTGAAAGAAAACATTGGAGTTAGAAGTAATGTGCAGGATTTGTGTAACCACAGTATCCACATTTCTGCGATCCAGTACCGACACCCGAAAATCCCAGTCACGCTCGCGAAATATTGCAAATAAAGACGATGCAGCTTTGGCACGAGCTATGGCACGGCGTGGCACGCCGCTTGAAATAGAGAGTGCAGGAAACAAAACAAGCAGGGCAGAAAATAAAAAAAACTTTTAGGAGAATGAAAATGAAATACACAGCTAAAGTAACCGCACTCGCAATCGTCCTTATGTTCGGAGCAAGCATCGTCAAGGCAGACGGAATCATCATCGGCAGAGCAGAGCAAAATTGCACCGTCGTAGAAAAAGACGGAATCCTCGTTAGCGACCGAGCCACGGGAATTTTCGACGAGATCGTCACCGTACTTGAGGGCATCATCATCGGACGCAAAGAAACTCAGCCATGTGTCGAGAAAAACGGAATCCTCGTCAGCGACAGAGCCGGAATCCTCGTCAGCGACTAATCTTTGAACCACACGTCATCCACTTTCCAACCGGGAGGGAAAGAAAGGCGGCTTCGTCGGGAAACTGACGAAGCCGCTTTTTCGCGCCCGACGGGAGCGCTTATCTCCGATGACTGGAACGCAGCCGCCCTCGGCTGCAACGCCGGTTCCTCCGGCGTGACGGCGCTTGTTATTCCTCGAACTCGCCCAATGACCGCGTTTCGTCAGCGTCCCGAAGCGGAACACCTGTAGGCGAGGGCGCCCGCGTTCCCGGCAAATAGGTCGCAAAAAACGCTGAGTGATTTCACGGTTGTCCCGAAATACATTTTACCCATCGAAACCACCATATCGTTATGCTTTGCATCAAACGAGCAAAAAGCTATGAAACTCCTAACATCTTCTGCGAAGCTCTCAACGTTTACCCAATACCTTTTTGTTGCCGCGTTGTTCATGCTTCTATGGTCTGGATTCGCCGTTGCTCAGGATATTGCGTCGCCAGTCGCGGCGAAATTGTCTCTTGCCAACGGGAAAGAGGTTTACCGTTCGGGCGAGACGATTCGGCTTGTGCTTGCGTTCTCTCCGGAACGATCGGATTACAAGGTTGAGACCAGTCAGGAAGCATATCTCGATAAAGTAGTCATTTTACCGAGGACCAACGTTTTTGACTGGCGAACTGACTTTTATGGAGGCGGTGAACGTCCGTCAGATGCAAGATCGTTCACTGATTTCTCGACGGGGCCGGTTGAGATCGAGATCGCATTGAACGACTATTTTCGCTTCGACTCTGCGGGGAAGTATTCGGTCGGGTTGATCACAAAACGGCTTCGAAAAATGAAGCCCGGACCTGAGATGTTCAATTATGAAGATCCAACAGAATTAACGACGAATACCGTCCAGTTTGAGATCAAACCGATCACCGACGCCGAGGAAGAGGCAGAGGCGAAGAGGCTTGGATCTGCGATCGAATCGGCCAAGGGCCTGCCCGAACAGATCCGTTTTGCGCAGGATCTGGCGAACCTGCCGGGTGATGCAGCCATACCAGAAAAAGTTTCGAGATATCTCTGGTCATTGAACCAGAAGGGCGGTAGCTTTGCCGGGGCCCTGAGTAAGGGGCTTTTTATATCCCGCAATCGGGAGCTAGTGATACGAAAACTCGAGGGCGTTCTGTCGGACGTATCCAAAGCGGTCGATTTTAACGTACTCTCCACGCTCAGTTTCCTGCGGGCAAGGGTAGTGCTTGCGGAATCGGGCAAACCGTACAAACGCCCGAGCGATTTTCTGCCACCGCCTGCTGACGACCCTTACATTAAAGCCAAGCAATATTATTTACGATTTGTGATCGACAGCTTGCAAAAGCGGACGGGTAAAAATCTCGTGGATACCGCTGCGGGCATTGTTGTGATGGAACATCGAAACCTCGAACCTGACGTATTGGGGGCGGTTCGGGGGATACTGCTCAAGAACTTTGACGCGCTCGATATCTTGGCTCGTGAGCAGCTTTTGAGCATCCGCTGGGAACAGATCGGCGACCCGTCGCTCGTTCCCTCGCTGGAACGGATGCTGAGGGAAGCCGACTACCCAACGATGTTCCGGCTAAATATTCACACAACGGGCTTAACGCGTCTGGCCGAACTAGATCAGGCTCGCGCCCGGCCGTTCGTTATTGCGGATATAATCGATACCGAGTCGCTGCTCTACGACGGAGCTTTTGACAATTTCAAAGAGGCGTCGCTTCCCGAAGTCGACGGGCCGCTGCTCGCCGACATCAAAAAATACGGACGCACGGATGCTGCCACGCGAAATGCTGTTCGGCTCCGGCACAAATGCATGCTCGCGGCCCGTTTTGCGACGGGCTCCGTTTACGATCAGCTAATGGATGTCTACAAAACGGACGGGCCGAAGTGGCAGTGGCAATCGCGGGCGATCTTGCTCGGCTATTTTGCAAGATACAACGAAACAGAGGCCCTGGCCTTGGTTGAGCAGGAGTTGTCGACCCTGGAAAAGGAATGGCGAGGCACCTTTCTTAACGATTTTACCCGCGTGAATTTTCCACCCAAAGTCGGCGAGTTTTTCGAAAAACGTCTCGCCTCCGACGATCCAGACGTTGCGAGCGAAGCCGCGTATCTGATATCACAACACGGCTCAGAAACCGACCGAGCGAAGATCGAATCCCGGCTGAAAAAATGGCAGGCGATCTGGAACAAACGCCTCACAGAGATCGACGGCCCGCAACCTAACCCCGAAACCATCCGCCAAGCCAACCTCCAGCCCGAGCTGATAATGGCACTGCTTCAAGGGAAAGCATGGAAGCTAACCGACGACGATAAAAAGGAGCTTCGAACAAACTGCCTGTCCGTGATCTGCAAGAAGCGGTTCCACTGGTGAGGGCAGAATCGCAACATCGCAAGCCTGACCCCGAGCTTTTCCGATGATGATGACTACAATCGAGATGATTCTGTCCTGGACGGCGACGAGAATGAGAGTATTTCGATGCTTTCCGATACTCGTCGTCATCTCTCAGATAACCCGAATAGTTCAAGTTATTCCGACGGAAGTGCCGA
The DNA here is from genome assembly GCA_040080065.1 of Pyrinomonadaceae bacterium. Classification (GTDB taxonomy): domain Bacteria; phylum Acidobacteriota; class Blastocatellia; order Pyrinomonadales; family Pyrinomonadaceae; genus OLB17. Next base: position 76,777 of record JBEBJB010000010.1, on the reverse strand, counting down.
GAATGTTTTCGCCGCCGCTTATATTGTCCCGGAATATCAGTCACTGTCGGGCTACAACCAAAATTTCGTGCCCTACGAAATTAACGTTGAGGATAATGAGGTTCCTAACTTTGAGCACATTTTGCAAGGAAGCACTTTTCAGGAGGCGAACGACTTCTGGGTTGCATATTTCGTGGTTGGTTACCAAGGGAGAAAAAGCCAGGATTACGACGGGCGGATTTCGGGAATACTAGAGCCTGCCCAACAAGGAGTTACAGCGGTCGTCGATACTTGTGACTGTATAGGCAGTTTCTCTTGTCCGCAAGGTCGGATCGTGTGTAGTTCTGTCCCCATCGGCGGGAATGTCAGTTTGATATATCTTGAGTCAACCCAGGATTCGGATCGGGATAATGTTGGCCAAAGCTATACCGTACGAGACACATCTATCGTTGCACCACACGAATTAGGCCACCAATTTGGTTTGCGAGGAGATCTAAATGGCAGCGTTTTCTCACTAATGGATTATCCTAATACGGGTATCTCGAATGCGTCGAGAGTACAGCTTCATCCCGAACACGTCAATATTATTAGGACTCGTGTTAAAAGCCCAGGACGGTAAAGACAAAACGGAGGAAATATGAAAAGATATCTCATTTTATTTAATTTAGCGATGATGTTCGGGTTTAGCCTTTTGGCGAATCTGGGGGCACAGAGTTTAGGTGACCAGCAGCCCTCGGTGGTTAATCCTAATATGTCAGTTAGATTTGCGATTGATAAAGTCAATTACCAGATGATGGAACCGATTGTAATACGATGGAATTTTATTAACGAAACGGATAGTGATCAAACGACACTTGTCCCTGATCTATCGGCCGAAGGGCGACTGATGGTAGGTATAGGCGAGGAGGAAAAGGAGTTTAATCAACTGTCAAGGTTGTCGGCCGGCCTAGCGAGGCGGCCGAATCGATTTAGTCCTTCGAAAGGAATTCAAGACGAATTTTTACTTGAGATGCGGCTTGATGAGTATTTTCCTAAGGCGGGTAATTACTCGATCCGCTTAGCAATTGTCGTAGAGAATGGTGCGATGATTTATTCGAACTATGTAAATATTAAGATTGAAGAGCCTACGGGGATAGATAAGAAGGCGTACGACTTTATTCTTCGCAATAAATCCCGAAATAAATTTCCGGCTCCCTTCTTTTGGGACAATGCTCCGAATAAGGATGGCTTAACGCTATTGGAGGAATTTGTGAAAGATTTTGGTTCCAGTTCTTATGGCGCGGATGCAACCTTTAAGCTTGGAGGGTATTATTATGCAATTGGGAAGTATGCGAAAGCAAAAAATCAGTTCGAAAAGGTTCGAAATAGTCCAAATATACGAATCGCGAGGTCTGCAATGGAGCGCTTAGAAAACTTAGAGAAAAGCGGTCGTCTTCCGCAGAATAATCTGGACAAATAACGATTTTATCTGGTTTTTTGGGAACATTTGTGAAACGCCCGTGGTTATTGGGTTTTTCCCATGGGACGACGCGGTATTTTTATGTTGAGCGGTTGATATCTTGGGACCTGGGCAACATTTTTTGAGCTGGGAACGTCATACGGTTGCGAGAGAACGTGATTCGCTTGGTTGCGAATGTGATTCGCTTGCCTGCGAAGCTGGTTCGGTTGGGTTCGAACGATATTCTCTTGCTATTGAAACAGGTTCGATTGGGTGCGAATCGGGTTCGGAAGGTTGAGAAAGTTTGACAATTGGCAGCGAGCAATTGATTTTGGGATGCGAATCCCGAACGCGCGAGCGAGAATCGTGAACCTGAGGTTGCGACTGCTCAACTTGAGGGTGCGAATCTCGAAAATGAGGTTGCGAACCCCGGACATTTGGACGCGAATCGGGTGCGGTTTGCGTGGGAACGTTTTATAACTAATCTAAATTCAAAATACCAAGGAGGAGAATATGATTCCATCTCATACATGGTTTGCTCGTCCGTTACAGGAGCGGGCGGCTTGGTTTGAAAATTTTGCGCTGCAGTTTGGGGCGGTTGGGTTGAGTCTTGGGTTTACCGCGGGCGAGATCACCGGTGTGCAGAACGACAATGAGACCGTGCAGTTTCTGGCCGCGGCGGCGACCGAGCTCGATGCGTTTGTCGAAGCGGTCAGACAGTTTCGAATTATCATCACCGAGGGAGCGATCGGCGAACCGACGCCTGCGTTTCCGGCAAATCCGGCGCTTGTTCCGCCGGCGCCGGCGGTCGCGACGGGCATCTTTGAGCGGCTCGACGATCTGGTAAAACGAATCCGCGTCGCACCGGCGTACACGAAGGAGATCGGTGCTTTGCTCGGCATCATTCCGGCTGCAAAACCAAGCGCTCCTGAGCAGGAACTTAAGCCCGTCATCAAGGCTTCGGATTCGACCGGCGGATTCAGCTTTTCGGTCGACGTGACGCGTCTCGGAATGCCCGCGTACAAGATCCAGATCCAGCGTCAGGGATCGAGCACGTGGCAGGACGCCGCCTTTGCGACCACAAACCCTTGCAACGTCGTCGTCACGCCAACCTCGCCCGGCCAGCCCGAACGCATACTTGTTCGAGCGATCCTCATGAAAAACAACGAACAAGTCGGCGTCCCATCCGACCCGACGTATGTTACGATAAATCCCTGAGCAGTAATGTAGAAAGAAAAGCGGCCTCGCCGGGAAACTGACGAGGCGCTTTTTTGCGCCCGACGGGAGCGGTTAGCTCCGATGACTGGAACGCAGCCGCCCTCGGCTGCAACGCTGGTTCCTCCGGCGTGACGGCGCTTGATATTTCTCGAACTGCCCAATAACCGCGTTCGTCAGCGTCCCGAAGCGGAACGCTTGCAGGCGAGGGCGCCTGCGTTCCCGGCAAACTAGCGGGAGAGTTTTCTGAGGTTGGCGACGGCTTCGGGGAGGATTTTGATGAGGTGGTCGACGTCTTCTTTGGCGTTGAAGCGGCCGAAGCTGAAGCGGATCGCACTACGTGCTCGCTGATCGTCAGGATCGAGTGCCCGAATAACTGGCGAGGGTTCGAGGTTGCCGGAGGAGCAGGCGGAGCCGGTGGAGACGGCGATGCCTTGCATGTCGAGGTTGATTAGCAGGGCTTCGCCCTCGATGCGGCTGAATGAGATGTTTGAGATATTTGGCAGCCGTCGATCGCGGCTGCCGTTGAAGGTCAGGCCGTCGACCGCCTCGCCGACGCGGCTTTCGAAACTGTCGCGAAGGCCGCGAAGGTAATCCGTCGCGAGGCCGAGTTCTGTCTGGGCCATCTCGCACGCTTTGCCGAAAGCGACGATGTTTGGGACCGATTCAGTACCGCCGCGAATGCCTCGTTCCTGCGATCCGCCGATGTTCTGGGCGTGCAGGCGAACTCCGCGTCGGACGTATAAAGCTCCGGTGCCTTTGGGAGCGTAGATCTTGTGGGCCGAAATCGAGAGCAGGTCGCAGCCGATCTCTTCGACATCGACGGGCATTTTCCCGGCCGCCTGAACCGCGTCCGTGTGAAACCAGATCTTCCTGCCCTTTTCCCGCAAACCCCGAACCAGACGCCCGATCTCAGCGACCGGCTGGACGGTGCCGATCTCGTTATTTGCCGTCATTATCGAGATCAAAACGGTCTCGGCGGTGATCGCCGCCTCGATATCCTCGATCCGCACCAGGCCGTCTTCGTACACCGGCAGATATGTGACCCAATAATCCTGTTTTTCCAGATCCTCGCAGACGCTTTTGACGGCGGAATGCTCGATCGCCGAGGTGATGATGTGGCGGCCGTGTTTGTTGTTCGATTCGACGAGGCCGCGGACGGCGAGGTTGTTCGCCTCGGTGCCGCCCGAGGTGAAAATGATCTCGTTCGGCCTCGCGTTTATCAGCGCCGCGACCTGATGCCGCGCCCGATCGACCGCACCACGGGCCTCTTGCCCAAAGAAATGAATGCTCGAAGCGTTGCCGAATTTGTCAGTCAAATACGGCATCATCGCCTCGACCACTTCGGGCGCGACCGGCGTGGTGGCGGAATTGTCGAGATAGATCCTTTTCATTTTTAGGCCGGTTTCGCGGGCGAAGCGGCCGGTTTTGCGGGTGCCGCGGGCTTTGGCGAAACGTCAACCAGCCATTTTTCACCGACCTTTTTCAGATGAACTTCTTTCAGCTCAGTTTTCGCGGGTGCCGTCGGTGTTGGAGCCGCCTGTTCGACCGGAGCGGTTTCGGCATTTGCATTCGCCGTATTTGAATTGTCCGCAGCCTTTTTTGGCGACGGTTCAGGAGCCGCTTCCGCCTTATAAGTGACCTGTACCGAAACCGCGGCCGACTCGCTCGATGCCGAAGCACCGACGGCCTTGGCAGTCTCAACCGTTCCATTGACGGTCAGCGATTTGCAGTAGGTATCGACCGATCCGACGCTCTTTTTCATCTCGTCGGTCAGCATTTCGCCGACCGCGGTGCATTCGCCCTTTAATGCGGCGGCGTATAAGGCATCGGCTGCGTCTGACGGAGCAACTGTCAGCGAAGGCGGAACATCGGCCGCCTTGTTAGCTGCGTTGGCATTCGCCGCGCTTGACCCTGAATTGCTCGCCGCCCCGCCGCAAGCACCGGTAAATATAACTGTTGCAATAGTAAAAATAAGTAATTGTTTCATAGCTGGGTACAGATTATAGAGCATCTACACGCCCGGCACGAAATCTGGAAACCCGGCCTGAAAAAGCAGTAAAGGAACCACAAAAGGTTCCTTTACAGTTAAAGAGTATATTTCAGCCTTAGCGATCAGGCCGGACGACCTATACGCCAAGCCATATGGCCGCAGCCTTGCTCAGGCTATTTGCCAAATCGATAGGTTGTGAACATAGAATCCATCCGCGTATCCTGGCCCGCCGAGAAATTCGTCATGCACGCGTCGTCAGTGTAGTCCATAAAGTTCGTGATCGGGTCGAGACCGGCAATATTGCGACAAGTATCGCGGCCCGTCGGACAGCCAAAAGCCGGGGATTTTTCGGCTGCCGTGTCCGCGACGCCATCCCCACCGGTGCCGGAGCGAACGCAGCCGCCCTGGAAGGTGTGATAAAGTCCCATCCAGTGGCCGACTTCGTGGGTTGCCGTGTCGCCCAGATTATACGGGGCTGCCGAACCACCCGGAACAGAGGAGTAAAGGATCACGACGCCATCCATCTTGGGAGCGCTGTTGTAGCTCGACGGGAAAGTTGCCCAACCGAGCAATCCGCCGCCCATGTTGTTCGAATAAATGTTCAGGTCGTCAGCCGAACCCTGGCGAAGAGCATTTTTCATGGCTGATTCGCATGATCCGCCCGAGCAGGTGTACCAGGATGCGTTCGTTGTGCGATTTGTAGAAACGAGCTGGAACTGCCAACCGGTGTTTGCGTAAGCGGCGTTAAGAACGCCGATCTGATTTGCGATCTGGTTATCGGAAATATTTCCCTGGCTCGCTGAGCTGCCATTATTGATGACATGCCAGTAAACTGGGATCGTTCCGCCGGTAGCGTTCATTTCGATACCGCCGTTGGCGGCCTTGCGATTTTCACGATCGACGCTGACCTCGCGTTCGATCTCGGCAACTTCATATTCAGAGAGTTTTGGCGTGGTACAGCGGCCATTCTCAAGGAAATCTTCCTTGTTGCTCCAAGTAAAACCGTTGAAAACGAACGGCCCGTCATCCTTTACATCTACAACCTCGCGTTCGGTCACTTTTGTGCTTTGAGCCCCAACCTGACCTGTTCCATACAATACACCTAACGTGATCACGGCTAGTAAACACATCGCCGATACCGACAAAAGAACCTTAATTTTCATATTTTCTCCTGGTTAATTTTTTGTTGAACCTGCAAATTTAGAAGATCGGACTGGAGGGATCCAAATCATCGGAACGCAAAATCGAACGTTATGTTAATATCACAAAAAGTTTTCACAGGAAAGCAGAAAATGATGAAATATTATCCGATCCTCAATTTGAGGGGCATTCGCCACGAAAAAGCGAAGGGACACCGATGCGGGCCGGAGGCTCAAAAATTTCCCAAACCGGCGCAAATAAAGTAAATTATAAGTTGGGGTTCTGCGGTTGCGTATAACAAACAGCCGGGATTCCGGTTGAGGATAATTTTAATGGATTTTGCTACAAAAGAGATTTTTAAACGATATGCGAGCATTCTGATCGGCCGCCCGATCTCGCCCGTATTCTTAAACATTCTGGTAACTAGCGTCTGCGACATGCGATGCACGCACTGCTTTTTTACCGAGGAACTCGACGACCGGCCGCGTAAGAAGCTACAGATGAAAGCCGACGAGATCGCCAAGATATCGGAAACGCTGGGCGGTAACCTCGGCGTTCTGGTACTCGCCGGCGGTGAGCCGTTCACCAGGAAAGACTTGCCTGAGATCGTCAGAGCATTTTACGAGAATAACAAGCTAGACAGCGTTTATCTGATGTCGAACGGCCAGATACATCCGCGAATTTTCCCGGACGTCGCCCGCATCATGGACGAATGCCCGAATCTGAACGTTAGCGTTGCCCTCGGCATCGACGGAATGAAAGACGCTCACGAAAAGATCCGCAGGAAAGAGGGAAGTTGGGACAAAGCGATCCACACCGCCCGCACGCTACAGCAAATGAAGAAAGAGCAGTATCCGAAGCTCGATATTCAGACGTGTACGTGCGTTATGCATTCGAACGAGGACACGATCTTTGATTGGTACGATTTCCTCAAATACGATCTTAAACCGGACAAGGTGAATATCAACTACATTCGCCCGCCCTCGGCTGATCCGATCGAACTTGAATTTGACCACAAGCGCTATCAGCAGCTTTCGCAGATGATTCTCGAGGACACGAAAAGTGCGGCTCTGAAAAATAATTACGGCGGTAAGTCAGGGATTTTCAAGGCTGCGGTCGATATCTATATGCACGATATCATCGCCAAGACCAAAGAGGAGGGCAAAGCCCAGCTCAAATGCTATGCCGGTAGTGCCGGAGCCGTGATCTATGATAACGGAGTGCTTTCGTCGTGTGAGAACAAGGCTGATGTACTGAATCTGCGGGATTACGACTGGGATTTCCAGGCCGCATGGAAAACCGACCTCATGAAGGAACGCCGCAAGGAAGTCGCCGATGGCTGCCACTGCACGCACGAATCGAACTGCTTCTACCCATCACTGCCGCTCAATCCGGGCCATCTGATCAAGATCAAGAAGCTGGAGGGGCAGATGAAAAAGGCCGCGAAGAATGCAGAATTTATGGCGGCGAGGGAAGTGGCATTGAAAGCTTAAGTTGAATGAATATCACGGTCGAAAAGACAATGGAAATGCCTGACGTCGTGCTATTTGCACGGAAGTTGGATGCTGCATTGAAAGCAGAGCACAAAAAGCGAAAGGAATTCTATTCGATGATCGAAGATGAACGGAAGATGGAGTTCATCAATGGTGAGATCTACTTCCAATCACCCGCGAAGTTCAGGCACACCGAGGCGGTAGGAAATCTCGTATTACTAATGAGAGCTTTTGTAATCAATAAAAAACTCGGCATCGTTGGTTCCGAGAAAATGCTCATCTCATTGACTCGAAACGATTACGAACCCGATATCTGTTTTTTCGAAGCGGATAAGGCGAAGAATTTCAGGCCCGATCAGATGCAATTTCCGACACCTGATTTGGTCGTAGAAGTTTTATCAGAAAGTACAAGACGGCATGATCGCAAGATAAAGTTTGATGATTACGCGGCGCACGGTGTTAAGGAATATTGGATCGTTGATCCAAAATCGGAAACGGTAGAGCAATACGAACTCGACGGCGAGGATTACCGGTTGCTATTAAATTCTGCCGATGGCTCGATCGAAAGCCCAGTGATTTCTGGTTTTTCGATTCCAGTAAAAGCGATCTTTAGAGAAAAGGATAATCTCGATACCCTAAGAAAGATTCTTTCTGATTAATGCCCGGATCCACACCCAAAATCCTCATCATCTCATCCGACACCGGCGGCGGGCATCGTTCGGCAGCGCAGTCGATATCTGATGGGTTTGACAAGTTTTGGAAAGGCGATTCGTCGGTGGTGAAGGTGATCAAAGGAGTTGAGGAGTCTCACCACATCACGGACAAACTCGTCGGCGTTTACAATTGGACGCTCAAAAATAAGCAGCATTGGATGAAGTATCTCTATTGGGTGATCAATAAGATACGGCCCGAGACGCGGGAGTTTTTTCAAAAACGGTGCATCGGCTACGTGCGTGATCAGTTCGAAAAATGGTGTCCGCACGTCGTTGTGAGCGTTCACCCACTAACGCAGCACATCTTCGGACGCATTCTTCGCGAACTTAAGCTGTCAGATCAGGTTCCGCTTGTAACTGTTGTAACTGATCCTTGTTACGGGTTTTGGAAAGGCTGGGCGTGTGATGACGTTTCGCTGTATTTGGTAGCAAATGAGGATGCAAAAAGCCAGCTTCTCGATTACGGCGTTTCACCGGAAAAGATCAAGATCTCGGGCATGCCGGTCAATCCAAAATTCCGCGAGGTCAACGAAAAAGATGCTCAGGACGCGCGTCGGATATATGGCCTCGATCCTGATAAATTTACCGTTTTTGTGAATGCGGGCTGGATCGGCGGCGGGAATATCCCGCAGATCTTTCGGGAACTCGTTCGCGGCGAACTCGATGTTCAGGCGATCTTCCTCGCCGGCAAAAACGAAGAACTGCGACGCGAAGCCGAAGAAATCGCCAAACACGCAAAGTTTCCGGTCAAGGTCATTGGTTATTCCGACGAGATCGAAAAGCTGATGCATTCGGCGAATGTCATGGTTTCAAAGCTCGGCGGCCTAACCACGTTCGAGGCGCTCGCGTGCCGTTTGCCGATAATTGCTGACGCGACGACACCGCCAATGCCTCAGGAGGCGGGAACCTCGAATCTGTTGCAAAAGCAAGGAGCGGGAATATTGCTTCGCCGCTCGATCGATATTGTCCCGACGATCCAGAATCTATTGCTCGACAACGGCGATTATTCGCGTATGAAGGCCGCGACGGTCGGAATGACGATGCCGAACTCTACCGACCAGATCATCAAGGAGATCAACGCCATCCTGCCGCATCCGTTTACTACCGCCAAAGCGACGGTTTGACCGCCTTTTCTAATTTCGGCGCTTGTCAGTCTTCCTGTTTTTTCTTAACCTTTTCTATTACATTTCGAGTTTTTGCGATCACGGAGAAATATTAATTGAGCCTCTTACTTGAAGGAAAACGTGCGTTTGTATCGGGTGGGACACGCGGGATCGGAGCCGCAATTTGCGAGGTTTTCGCTCGCGAAGGTGCTGACGTAGCTTTTAACTATCATTCCAGCGATGATCTTGCCGACGAAGTTCGCGCCAAGATCGAGGCCCATGGCCGCCGTGCCCTCAGTTACAAGGTTTCGGTGACCGACCGCTTCGGCATGAAGCATATCGCCCGTGAGATCAAAGATGCTTGGGGCCCGATCAATGTCCTCGTAAATAATGCCGCCGTCAACAAAGGCGATAATTTTGCGACCACTACAGATAAAAGCTGGGATTGGGTCGTCGACACCAACGTCGGCAGCCTCTTCGCTGTCACCAAACCTTTCTATAAGCAAATGATCCGCGAAAAGGCCGGGTCGATCCTTAACATCACGTCCGTCGGGGCGATCCGCAGCCTGCCCACATCGGTTCACTACGCGACTTCGAAAGCCGCCATGATCGGCTTCACCAAATGCCTCTCGCGCGAAGCCGCCAATTTCGGCATCTCGGTCAACGCGATCGCGGCCGGTATTTTTGACACAGATCTGGGCCACACTCTGCCCGAACGTCTGCTCCAAATGCACGATTTCTGGGTCGCCAAGGGCCGCCAGGGCCAACCCAACGAACTAGCCGAATTCGCCGCCTTTATGACCTCCGACCGCAACAGCTTCATGAGCGGCGAGGTTGTTATCGTCGACGGCGGAGCGATCACGTAAGTTAGTCTAGCCGTAGAGAAATGCGAATAGTATTGGATACGAATGTTCTCGTCGCAATTACTGCAGTCAGAATGCTACACGCGGTCGTTTTTACCCTTCGAGCCGCTGTTTGGCCTTTTCGATGAAGACCTTGACCATTTCGGCAAAGCGTTTTGTCATTTCCGAGCTGATAATCGCCTCGCCGGCCATTCCCGCCAGAAAATGCAGATCGCGGGCTTTTTCGCGGCGGAGTTCGACTGCCTGGGAAAAGTGGACGAGCGTTACATTCTTGGCTTTCTCGAGAAAATCGGCACTATAACGCAAGAAATTCTGGGCCTCGGCGGCGATCGGCGACCATTCGATACGGTCTTCCGACTGGTCAGCCAGCTCGATCGAAAAATTTTGCAGCATGGCACCCACAACTGGAATCTCAGCGTGAATTTTCAGATGCGCGACCCCTTTTGCATCGGTATATATCTGCTGCACCCCAGGCATTAGCTCGGCAAAATTCTTTATATCACTAAAGAAGTCACGTACCTTATCAATGCTCGACGCGACTTCAATATCGTTAGAGTAACCAGCCTTAACCGTAAACATAATTTTTCAACTCAAAGTTGCTAAGCTGCAAAGACGCAAAGGAAATATTGTAATGCATTTACACAAAGAACTATCCAATCTTTGCGATTTCGCTCCTTCGCGTCTTTGCGTTAAAGTTCTCCTAAAATACCCCGTTGAAAGTGATGGCGTTGAAGAATTGGCGAGTGGTCGAACGCGTCATTCCTCTAAAAAACGGATCCTCGGCAAACATTACGACATGGCCGCCGCCAATGGATTCGTCGATGACGTATGACGAGCCTTTGAGAAGACGTTCCGTGTTGCCTTCCCAGACGAAGCCTGAGACTGTGAGCGGTTTTTTCGGAGCGGCGTCGAAGACAAGGGCGTTCGTGCCTTCTTTTGAGTAACGGAAAAAGTACGCGCTCGCGATCAGGACGGGGATCTCGTCTTTGTTTACGCCGTAATTGAGGTACGTCGTTCGATCGACCGTTGCACGAAATATCGCTCCGGGCAGGGCCTCGGGAACCTTGTTCAGATTTGCCGACGGGGAAGCGATCGGCGGCAGGCCGGGGAAACCGTCGGTGCGGTCGGACTTCACGTCAGGGGCTGGTGTGGGCTCGGGAGCCGGTGACGCGGTTGGCTTGGCTTCTTTTGCATCGTCGGGGACTTTGCCTTTTTGCTCGTCATCGTCGCTGCCGACCATTTTTGAGGAAGAGAGGCCGACATCTTTGAGCGTTGCAAATACAGAAGCTCCGCTGATCGTCACGATCGTGCCACCGTCCGAAGCGAATTCCTTTAGAGTCGAAACGCCGCCGCTGCCGAACGAACTCATATAGCGTCCCGCCGAGCCTTCAGGCAAAATGAGGACGTTGTAGCCTTTCAGGCCGCCGCCTTTGATGTTCGCGATGGTCATTGGCGTGAATTTGACGCCAAATTTGTCGAAAGTCCACCAGATCGAGCCGTAGGATTCCTGCGTCACGCCTTCGTCAGCTGCGATAGCGATCTTTGGCTCGCGAAGGGAAATGACCGCCTCGCCGCCGACGGACGTGTCGCCTTCGTCCGAGAATCCGGAGTTGATCGCGGTCACATTAACGCCCATTTCTCGGGAGAACTGAGAGATCTTGTCGTGAACTGACTCAGGATTTCGCGAAACCCGCACTACGAAAGTCCCAGCCGGCCAATTGCGGCCTCCCGCGTTGAGTTGCCGCGTCGCAACCGCGACTTTGCAGCCATTCTGCTGCAAACGCATGATCATTGCGGCCGTTGAATCCGTTTCGTATGGAATCACGTACGAGATCGCCGCCCGGCCGGTCACGCTTCCGCGTTTGGCGGTTGCGAGCGTCTCGGCATCGACCATGGCTCCCTGGACGTTGGGGGATTCCTCGGTCCACCACGCGTCAACGCCAAAAGCAAGCGGCAGCGACCATGCAGTGATGTCGTAAAAGCCGTAATCTTCCTTCGGCTGGCCCTTTCCACGCATCTGATTGCGGCGAAAACGCGCCATATTGTCGTCGATGAACGCCTTGGTTTGCGGCGTGTCCTGTTCGAGGATCGATTTGATAAATATACGCTGCGGCTGATCCAGATCGACGATGTACGAACCGGCAGGGAAGGTCTTCGAAGCCGCCAGAGCGTTCTTTTCCATATAGCTGTGAGCCGTCGGCGACGTGAACGAATTCGCCGCGACCTTCACCTCAATATTCGAAAGCCGAAGGATATCGACAAGCTCAGCCGCCTTCACACGGTCGCTCGTCGGATCGATGACGACGCGTTTTAGTTTGCCCGCACCTGCGTCCGCCATGCCTTTCGCACGGAAATTGTAGAAATCTTTGATCCGCTCGATCTTGTTCTTCGCGGTGGTTTCGAGCGTTGTGAGGGAGGCGACATAATGTTTTGCGATCGAAGAGCGGAAAGTGACGATCGTGCCATCATCACGCGTCCAGTTCAAACCTTTAGGCCCACCGCCGTCGGTCTCGTAAGTCATTCCCGTAGCACCATTTAGAGCCGGATACATATCCCAGTATCCCGGATAGAACGCATCAAACACATCGCGTACATAGTAGTCCCATTTGTTTGCGTCGAAAGCCGCGGCGTTGGCACGACCGTAACGCTCTTCCCATTTTGAGCTGACGGGCTGCGGCAGATTTGGATTTGTGGGCAGGCTCGTCGGCGGGAAGAAATACTGCGACGGCTGGCCGTGATGATCAACGGCGAGCTGCGGATTCCATTCCATGTACGCCTTTTGCATGTTGCGAGATTCTTTTTGCGAAAAGGTCAGCGTGTCACGATTGAGATTGAATCGATAATGGCTCACGCGACCCCAGATCGCCCACGGCTCGCGGTGCTCGATGGCGTTGCGGTCGGGATTGCCGATGGCGACGGAGTTGTACCAGGTGACAAAACGCTCATGGCCGTCAGGATTTTCGCCTGTGACGATGAGGACGACCATGTTCTTGAGAATATCGAGCGTCGCCGGTTCGTTCGACGCCGATAGCTGATAAATGACCTGCATGAACGCCTCAAACGACGACGATTCGTTGCCGTGGATCGTGTATGCCATCCAGGCGATCGACGGGTTGTTTTGGGCAATGGTGTTTGCTTCGGATGCCGAAGTCTTTCGCGGATCGACGAGTTTTGCGTTGTTTGCTTTGATCTCGTCGAGGCGTGCGATGTTTTCCGGTGCCGAAATCGCGACGACGTGCTGCATGCGGTGCTCGTTGGTCGTGCCGATGTCGTAGATCTTCACGCGGTCAGGTGCGGCAGCGGCGATCGCGGTGATCACCTGCTCCATTTGGGCGTAGGTTGTGTGATGGTCGCCGACGTCGTAACGCAAAAGGCTCTGCGGTTTAGGCACATTTTCGCGGTAGGGCCCGCGTTTGTAAAAATCGAATTTTTCTTCAGTTTGAGCAGGCGTTAACTGACAAAAAACGGTCAGCAACAGGCAGAAAGCCGCAACGAGCAATGTTTTTGTTTTCATCGTCAATCGAATCGAATCTGTTAGAATTTGGACTTGTATTGGTACGCAGAAAGTATAACAAATGATTCACCGGTGTCAGTAGGCGCGCACGTGAGAAAGGGCTCGCCGGTATTAAATGGCCCTTACTTACGTGCGGGCTTCCGACGAAAATGATTCAGCGAAACGAAAAAATCTGCCCGCGATGCGACGCCCCGAAGATGAAAAACTGGTCTGAACTCACCGATGAACAAAAATTCGTCATCGAACGCTTCCCAATTTCCGCCGAATACACACCAGCCCAAAGAAAAAAGCACCGTTTCTGCACACGGTGCTGGTTTGAAGATTCGAACGATGTTTTTCGGGACGCCTGATTAAGGCGTTGGAATTACAACAGTTTTAGCCTCGTCGAGTGTATAAATTATTTTGTGTAATGGCCCAAACTCGGCATCGCCATCGTTCACAACCTCCAACGGTTCAGCCATGTACCTGCGATCTAATAAACGTCGGAGTCGAAACTTTTCCAAAAAAAGACCGCCCGGAAACTGAGTTTCCAGACGGACGATTCTCCTTTAAAAACGGGCTACTAGCTTCGGTGAATTAGCTTTCCAGGATCTCAAAGTTAACTTTGTTGTTCTCAAGTTCCTTCATCGCAATACGCGTTGATTTAGTTTTTCGCATATCGAGATCGACGCGGGGAATCGCACCACGCTGGAGCTGTTTGCTGCGCTGGGCGGCGAGAATGATCATGCGATATTTCGAATCGATCGCCGGCGGATCAATGATCTCTTCTGTTTCAGTTTCTTCTATTTCGTCGACCATAATTTAGCTATCTCCAGTGAACAAATGCTTCGAGGCATCGAAACTATTAAGAATACCCTGAATCGCAGGCCTTTGTCTATCTAGGCACTGTCGTTCCGCGAGAATGATCGCAACGATCTGCCGCATTGCGGTAGGAAGATCTTCGTTTACTACGATATATTTGAACTTTTCGTACTGCATAACTTCGTTGAAAGCGTTGGTGAGCCGCGTATTCAACTCATCCAGGCCTTCGGTTCCACGAGAGGTGAGTCTTGCTCTTAGAACCTCGAAAGATGGCGGTAGAATGAAGATGCTGATGCACCTTTCGGGCAGCTTTTCCAATATCTGCAACGCGCCTTGAACATCGATCTCGACGATCAGATCCTTACCGCCGCGCGCTACCTTTTCGCTCTCGAATATCGAGGTGCCGTAAAGATTGCCGTGTACATCAGCATGTTCGAGGAAATCGCCGTGATCGATCCGCCGCTCAAATTCATCTCGCGAGACGAAATAATACTCACGACCGTCCTCTTCGCCAAAACGCTTTGCACGCGTCGTGTGCGATACCGAAAAGCCCAGATCGGGCAAGACGCCACGAACTTCTTTTATGAGCGTTCCCTTGCCGCCGCCTGACGGGGAACTGATGATTATTAGTTTTCCCTGCACTGAATTCGTATGAACGTGAGGTTGATGGCCGCTTGCTTTTTTAACGAACAACCATCAACGAATCGACGATCTATTCTACATTTTGCACCTGCTCGCGGATCTTTTCAATTTCAGATTTGATTGCGAGCGCATTTTCCTTGACGACCATATTGTTGGTTTTTGATGCGATCGTGTTGGCTTCGCGGTTAAATTCCTGCGTCAGGAAATCGAGTCGCTTGCCGACATCGCGTTCGTCGGTGACGATCGAGCGAAAATGTTCGATATGGCTTTTGAGTCTTGTTATCTCCTCGGAAATATCAGCTCGATCGGCAAGAAAAGCGACTTCCTGAGCGATGCGGCCCTGATCGATGTCTAGCTGTGAATCAGTGCGGGCGAGCAGTTCGGTCACGCGTTTTGTGAGGCGGGCCGAGTATTCGTCAGCGACCCTGGCGGACTCAGCCTCGATCGCGGGAAGCCGTGCTTCGATGTCGTCGATGCGGGCAGAAAGCTCGGTGCCGAGCATTTCACCTTCCTTCGAACGCATACCTTCGAGATCATCGATCGCCTGTGCAAAAACATGCTCGATCGCGGCCAGAAATTCTTCGCTCGGTTCCTGTTTTTTAGGGTTTACAACATTTGGTAGACGGGCGATGACGTTGATGTCGGGTTCACCGTTGAGCGAGAACTCCGTCTGCATTTCCTGCATCGCGGCGAGAAATCCGGCGATTAGCGGGCGATTTATTTCGAGTTCGACGGCATCGCTGCGATCGTACTGTAGATTTACCTCGACGCGACCGCGGGCGAGTCGTCCGCTGATCAGTTTTTTGACAACCGGTTCGAGCAGTTGAAGCTCGGCCGGAAGCCGCATGTTAATGTCGAGAAAACGGTTGTTTACCGTTTTTAGTTCGACTGTTATTGAGTGTCGTTCGTCGGCGATGGCGGCACGGCCGAAACCTGTCATTGATTTCATAAATTATACATTTTCGAGATCTTCCATATCGGCGAACTGCAACTCGTAGAGCTTTTTGTAGGTTCCGCCGTGAGCGAGCAACTCTTCGTGCGTGCCCGTCTCGATGATCTCGCCTTTTTCCATTACAACTATTTTATCCGCTTTTCTGATGGTTGAAAGCCGGTGAGCGATAACGATCGACGTCCGGTTTTGCATCAGATTTGCGAGAGCTTTTTGCACGAGGGATTCGCTTTCTGTATCGAGAGCGGAAGTCGCTTCGTCGAGGATAAGAACCGGGGCGTTCATCAGGACGGCTCTCGCGATAGCGATCCGCTGACGTTGGCCGCCTGAGAGAAGCACGCCACGTTCGCCGACGAGTGTTGAGTAACCCTCGGGCAACTGGGCGATAAAATCGTCCGCGTAAGCGATCCGAGCAGCTTCTTCGACCTCAGCCTGCGAGGCTTCGGGCCTGCCGTATGCGATATTTTCCCGTACGGTATCATTGAATAACACCGTTTCCTGCGTAACCAAAGCGATCTGTCGTCTCAAACTCAACACACTTGCGTCCCGCAGATCAATTCCGTCCCACGTGATGCTACCTTCCGTCGGATCGTATAGCCGTTGGATCAGCCGCGTCAGGCTCGATTTGCCGCCGCCGCTTTCGCCTACGAGTGCGACCATTTGGCCGGTTTTTATTTCTAGATCGATGTTCTTGAGGATCGTTCGTTTGCTGTTTCGGTAGTTGAATGCAACCTTTGAGAGCTTTATTTCAGATTCCAGCGGGCGAAGTTGTTCAGGGTTTTGTTTTTCCGGAAGCGTATCGTTTTCATCGAGGATATTCCAAACGTCGCGTGCTGCTGCAAAGCCCTTGGTGATCTCATTGTGCTGCCGTGAGATCTTTCTCATCGGGTCGTAACTGCGAAGAAGGAAAAATAGGAACGTGAAAAATTGAGGTGCATCCATCCGTTGAGCATCGATCTCCCGCAACCCGAAGAAAAGCAGAACGACTACGGCGATCATTCCGATAATCTCGATCGTCGGCGGCGAGATCGCAGCGATGCTCGCGGAACGAAGGTTGACTCTTGCAATAGTGCGCGCGACATCCATGAAACGCTTTTCTTCGCGCGGCTCCGCGGAGTATGCCTTGACGATGATGTTGTTTGACAGAGTTTCCTGCGAAGTGTCGTTCAGATCCTTATTTCCCTCGAGCGAGACGTCTGCGAGTTTTCTGAGGCGTCGACTGAACCCATTGGTAAGAAACGCAATTACCGGAGCGATCAGCAGGGAACCGAGCGTCAAACGCCAGTTATAGTAAAAGGCGGTACCGATACACGCGACCAGCATGACCGCTTCGCGAACTACATCGCGAAGATTTGACGAGACGGCTAACTCGATAGCCGAACAGCTGATCACGAGGCGGGAGACGAGGTAATTCGTTCGGTGTTTTTCGAAGAAAACAGCGGGCTGCTTCAACAAGTGTCCGTAAAGTTCTCCGCGAAGGTTTAGGACTGCCGATTGTCCGATTCTTGCCATCAGGAGTGACGAGAAGTACTCAGCGATTCCCTTGAGCGTCGTAAACGAAAGCAATAGAACCGCGATCATTACCCATGCACGGTACCAGTCGTCTTTGGGGATCAGATTCTGAAGATTGAACAGCGTTTTGCTTTCGCGTGCTGCTGTGCCAAGGAACTGATCAAAAATAGGAACGAGCAGTGCACCTGTCGCTGCCTCAAAAAGCGCCCCTACGATCATCGCGAAAAAAGCCAGCACGAAGGTGAGCCAATAGGGTCTGACGTATTTGAGCAGGCGTTTGAGATCGTCCATGACTGCGTATAAAGGATTGAATATACTTTACTTGAAGGTTAACTGTCCAAAACTCTTATCTTGCAACTCTTAAACATTGTATGGCATCTTTTCTAAGTGATTTCTAATCTTGGGAGAAGTTTATGAAAATAGCGTTCGCTGCCAGATTGCTTACTATCGGGCTGGTTACGGTCTCATTTTGTTTTTCTGCAATAGCTCAAGCCGATGTCGGTCGCAAAACGATCGCGATCACCTATCCGCTTGACGATAGCGTGACTGTTCAGTTTCGAGGCACGACCCGTTTTCCAAGGATGAAGGGCGAAGCGAAGGTTAAACGAACCGCCCGCAGCGGTACGACCATCGAGCTCTCGGTCGAAAAGATGCCTCGTCCATTTGAATTAGGGGCCGGATATGCGACCTACGTTCTCTGGGCGATCTCGCCCACTGGACAGGCCGACAATCTGGGCGAGATCAAGCGAAGCGGGCTGTTCTTTATCGATTCGAAAGTGCGCGTAACCTCGCCGCTACAGACTTTTGCTCTGATTATCACTGCCGAACCGCATTTCATGGTGACGCGGCCAAGCCAAGCGATCATGCTCGAAAACCTTTATCCGGTTGGAGCAAACGGACAGCGGATTGGCACGAGTCCGGCGATCACTTATTTTGGGAATTCGAGCGACTATTTCCGCGACCCGCGAACGCCCGAGATCGCAGAAGTAGATTACGCAAAAACGCCGCCGGCAATATTACAGGCAAAACAGGCAGTTGCCCTGGCGAAATTTGCCGGTGCGGATCGGGATGCAAATACTGAACTTTCGGAAGCGACAACACTGCTCCAGAATGCAGAGAACGCCTGGCAAGCGGGACGCGATGAAGACACGATCGACATTGCCGCACGCAAATCCATCGCAGCTTCTGTTCGAGCCGAATCGCTGGCGGTCCAGAGAAAAGAAGCCCGGGAACGGCGGAATGAACAGACCCGCAACAATGCTGAGATCCGAGCCGCGGAAACGAAATATCTGGACGCCCAGGACCAGATCGCGGAGTTGAAAAGCGAACTCGCCCGCGAAACGCGTAACCGCGAACTCGCGGAACGCGATGCGATGAACTATTCGAGCCAACTCAAGGAACTTCGCGATGAAAATGGTAAATTGCGCGAGGACCTTGGTCGGGCCCGAGTCGAGATGGAAAATGCCAATGCTAAATTAGCTGCGGCAGCACAAGCGGCTGAAAATGAAAAGAAGGCGATCCAGGAAGCCGCTGATAACGAAGTAAATGCGGCAAAATCGAAGGCGGCTGAGGCAGCGTTATTGAGTTCGTTAAAGACCTTCGGAGCGGTTGTAAAAAATGAGCAGGGAATCATTCTGACGCTGCCTGAATCGCTCTGGGTAGGAACGCGTTCGACTACACTGGTCCCGCAGGCGGACGGGAAACTGATATCTTTGGGTGAAATCCTCTCGAATTATCCGAACTACAGAATCTCGATAGAGTCTCACACCGATAACACAGGAGCCGCGGCTCAGATTCAGACCGTCACTGACAAGCGCTCTTACGCTGTCGCGGAAAAATTCGCGACGATGGGTGTCGAAGAAGGCCGTATCGTTGCGAAAGGCTATGGAGCGAGTGTGCCGATCGCACCGAACACAACGCCAGCTAATAAGGCGAAGAACCGGCGAATACAGGTCATGCTGGTACCGTATACGCGGTAAAGTTAGATTGAGTTTGGTTGTTTATGTCCGTGCACGTAATTATGTTATCAGTGCACGGATTTTCTTTGTCTCGGAGACCTTTTGTTTATACCTGAACCGCTGACGGGCAGATGTTATTCAGGACGCATTCGCCGCATTTTGGACGACGAGCAATGCACACTTGGCGCCCGTGGAAGATCATCCAGTGCGGGAACATAACCCAGTCTTTCTTCGGGATCAGTCTAGACAGGTCTTGTTCGATCTTCTCCGGTGTCTTGCTGTTCGTCAGGCCGAGCAATTGCGAAATACGCGATACGTGCGTATCGACCACTACGCCTGATGCAATCCCGAACCCATTTCCCATCACCACGTTCGCTGTCTTTCGAGCGACGCCGCCGAGCGTCAGAAGTTCATCCATCGTTCTTGGTATTTCGCCTTTATAAACTTCAATAATGCGCGTGCAGGCTGCCTGGATATTCTTCGCTTTATTACGGAAAAAGCCGGTTGAGTGAATGTCATGTTCAAGCTCAGACTGCGGAACTTTTAGGAAATCGGCGGGGCTGCGATACTTGCGAAAAAGATCGGCCGTGACGATGTTTACGCGGGCGTCGGTACATTGGGCGGAAAGAATCGTCGCGATCAAAAGCTCAAACGGATTTGTGTGATTCAGCGCGCAGTGTGCGTCGGGATATGCCTTTCTGAGCCGCTTGATCACCTCAAGCGTTCGCTTTTTTCGGTCTGCGATCATAGGTGTAGAGGCTAAAAAACAAACTGATAAAATGCAAACCCGCCTTTGTTTAAGTAGAATCTGTATTAATCATGCAGGTACCATTACTCGACCTAAAAGAACAGAACGACGTCCTCCGCCCCGAGATCGAGGCAGCGTTGGCCCGCGTCCTCGACACAAACGGATTTATCCTCGGTAAGGAAGTGGCTGAACTGGAACGCGAGCTTGCGGTATATTGCGGGACGAAATACGCGATCGCCTGTGCCTCGGGAAGCGATGCTATTGTGCTCGCGTTGATGGCACTTGATGTCGGCCCGGGCGACGAAGTGATAACCACACCGTACAGCTTTTTTGCAACCGTTAGTGCGATCACGCGGCTCGGTGCCGTGCCGGTTTTTGTTGATATCGAACCCGAAACATACAATCTCGATATCTTGCAGATCGAGTCGAAGATCACAGAGCGTACCAAAGCGATCGAACCGGTTCATCTGTTTGGCCAATGCGTGGACATGATGCAATTGAACGCTATCGCCGATAAGTTTGGCATTCACGTTGTCGAGGATGCGGCCCAGGCGATCGGTTCTGAGGACCGCGGCGTTCGTGCTGGCGGAATTGGTGCTGTGGGCTGTTTCAGTTTTTACCCTTCGAAAAATCTTGGTGGAATGGGCGACGGCGGGTTCCTGACGACGAATGATGACGCGATCGCCAAAAAACTTCTGGCTCTACGAGTTCACGGTTCTGAGGAACGCTATTACCACAAATACGTCGGCCTCAACTCGCGACTCGATGGCTTTCAGGGAGCGGTTCTGCGGGTTAAATTACCGCATCTCGATGCGTGGACCGAGAAGCGGCAGGCAAACGCCGCCAGATATCGTCAAATGTTCACCGATCGAGGTTTGACCGAACAGATCTCGCTGCCGATCGAACGGGTGAATGTCCGGCACATTTATAATCAATACGTTATAGCGGTCCCCGGAGTGCGGGACGAGTTGCGTGCGTATCTCACCGAGAAGGGAATCGGAACCGATATTTACTACCCCGTTCCGCTCCATTTGCAGGAGTGCTTTGCCTATCTTGGTTACAAATCGGGCGATCTTCCGGTCGCTGAGAAGGCGGCGGCTGAGACTCTTGCTCTTCCGATCTTCCCCGAACTCAAGGCGGAACAACAAAAAGCGGTTGTTGACGCCATCGCCGAATTCTTCGAAACATAGATCCCGATGTCCGACCTAAAAGCCATTGATACGAACGATGTAAAGGTGCGTATCGCGCTCGCATTGGGCGTGATCGTCGTTCTCGCGGTGGCTCTGTTCTCGGTCAGGTGGCAGCTCGGAAATATGCTTGCAACGCTGACGCCGGAAACTGATTCGAACGTCAGCGACATTGCGGAAATTGCTACACGTTGGGCCCCGAGCGATCCAGAAGGTTTTTCACTCAAATCTTCCGCTGCGGAAAGCCAAGCTGCATCGATCGCCGCTCTTGAAGAAGCGGTGCGACGCAGCCCGTACGATTATCGTTGGAGAACCGACCTGGGCCGGGCGTATGAGCAGGACGATCGAAATGCCGAGGCGGAAGTACATCTAAAGAAAGCGGTCGAACTTGCTCCATCGTATTCATCGGCACGATGGCATCTCGGAAATTTCTACCTACGGCACGACCAGATCGAAAAAGCCCTCGCAGAACTGAAGATCGCTGCCGAAAACAGCATCAAATATCGCGAACAGGTTTTCTCCCTGATCTGGGATTATTCTGGGAAGAATGGGACAGAACTTGAGAAACTTGCCGGTGACCGAGCAGATATGCGAGCCCGTCTGGCTTATTTTTTCGCGGCACGCGGACATGCGGAAGATGCTCTTCGCAATTGGAACCACCTCGGCGATCGCGACAAAGCAAACAACACGGCGATCGCGCGATCTATGGCTCTCGGACTTTTTGATCAGAAGCATTTTCGCGAATCCTTAGAATTTGCACGTCAATACGGAGCGGAAACGGAAGCGTTGCCGGAAACGATCACGAACGGTTCCTTCGAGAAAACGATCGGAGGCGATGAGGAGTCACGGTTCGGGTGGCAAACGCCGCGGAGCGATCCGAAATTCGACGTAACGGCTGACAGTCGTGTGAAGCATGATGGAAATCGCAGCTTGCGGTTGACCTTCAAAGGCTATAACAAGCCGACGTTCGCAAACGTTCTGCAAACCGTTGTTGTCGAATCCGACAGAAAATACCGTCTGCAATTCTGGGTGCGAACCGAGAATCTGCGAAGTGCAGGTCTGCCGCTGATCGAGATCGTTAATGCAAATGACGATAAAACGATCACGCGTTCGGGGAAATTACCGGCAGGAACTGCGGATTGGCAGCAGATCGTGGTCGATCTCACCATTCCTTCGAATTCGAGCGGTATTACGATTCGGACTATTCGCGATTTCTGCGGCGAAGATTGCTCGATCACTGGAATTCTCTGGTACGACGATTTCTCGATAAGCAGGTTGTAAGAAGATGTCTCGTCTAAACAAGATCGCATTCTTTCTGATCTGCGCGGTTGGCGTTGTGACGACGCTTGCCTATGGGACCGTGCACCAGCCGGTCATTGCACTGTTTTACCTCGCAGTTGCGGCTCTTGCTCTAATATTTGTCATGGATTCGCTTTTGAGCGGAACGATAAAAGTCAGTGTCAGCCGCTTGCAGATTCCATTGCTGCTTCTTGGCTTATTTGCGATAGTTCAAACAATTCCATTTGGCAGTTTGACCGATTCAGCGGTTGTTTCCGGAACCCCTCGGACGATCTCGCTCGAGCCGTTTGCAACACGGGTGGTGGCGGTTCATATCTTCGCACTCTCAACGTTCTTTCTCGTCACAACCTCGATTCTCGATACTGCTGGACGCATTAGGCGGCTTGTAAATGTTCTGACGATATTCGGCTTTGGATACGCGTTTTTTGCTATCCTCCAATCCGTTTTGAGCCCGGACAAGATCTATGGCATTTATCAACCAATGGCGGGCGTGCCGTTTGGCTCGTTCGTAAATCGTCACGATTTTGCCGCGATCATGGAAATGACGATCGCTCTTCCGCTCGGATTGTTGTTCACAGGTGCGTTGCGGAGCGATAAACGGCTTGTTTATATCGTAGCGATCGCGATAATGGGAGCCTCGCTTCTGCTGAGCGGTTCGCGTGGCGGCCTGGTCGCTCTGAGCGCCGAGATCATCCTTTTGATAATTCTGACCAGCAAGCCGAAGGGGACGAAGAGCATTTTGCTCAAGTCGGCATTGTCACTCGCATTGGTGGCCGCAGCTGTAGCGGGAGCGGTGTTTGTTGGCGGCGACACATCGTTGACTAGATTTTCCGAAACAGCAGGCTCCGACAACGTAACCTCGAGCCGCACCCAGATCTGGAGCGTGACGCTCAAGGTGATCACTCAGAACCTGCCGTTTGGTGCCGGCTTGGGAGCGTTTCCGCAGGCGTACGCACAGTTCGACCCCGCAGGCGGTTACGAACGCGTGGAACAAGCTCACAACGATTATCTGCAGATAGTCGCGGACGCCGGAATTGTGGGTGCGATCATTGGTTGTTTGTTCTTAGTCTGGTTTTTCCGAAAAGGAATTAAGAATGCCGCAAGTTCGAACCAATTTCGACGCGGCGTTGCAGTCGGGGCGTTCGCCGGCTGCCTGGCGATCCTGGCTCACAGCCTGTTCGATTTTGTTTTGCATATTACGGCTGTAGCAGTGATGTTTTTGACCTTGCTGGGGCTTTTGATCGCCAGCGGACGCGAATATGAGGACGATGTTGACGAATATGACGTTCCAAAACGCAAACGCCGTCGATCTGCAAGTGTTACGCCGATCCAGCCAAACCTGAAAAGCTAGGCCGCCGCTTCAGGCCGGAAGACTCTGCCGATCAATCTGAATATCCACCAGATCACGCCGTGTACGACGTAAGTGGCAGCTATGGCTAGCAGCGCGTATTTCGAGTAGAAGAATATAAACATTGCCATCGCCGCGATCGCTAGAACAAGGAATATCCCCTGTTTGCCGGACCCGGAATTCTTCATGCTTGTGTACCGGATCGTCGACACCATAAGTATCGACAGTACGGCGACGAGGCCCATTAAGGAATAGGCGTAAAATGTCGAGGCCGGTTCGCCGAACGAATTGAACGGTGTTGGTGAGAAATGCACAAGAGCGGCAACCAATCCGCCTGCAGGAGGTATGGGAAGGCCCACAAACGCCTTCTTATCGACTTTTACTGCACCTTCGATCAAAACTCTCGGTCGAGTTGCTTGCAGATTGAATCTGGCTAATCGGAACGCTCCGCACATCAGATAGGCGAACAGCAGAAATACGCCGAGATTGTGTCCAAAAGCTTGCTCAGGGAACGATGGAGCGATCGCCCAGGCATATACGAGAGCGGTCGGTGCGATACCAAACGTCAGAACATCGGCCAGCGAGTCGAACTGAACACCGATCTCGGTCGCGGTTCGTGTAGCTCGTGCCACACGCCCGTCAACCGTGTCAAACAGGATCGCGAGGCCAATAGCGAGACCTGCACTGTTGAAGTAGGTTGCTGCGAGTTCCGGACTTACCGTCGAAGCTTGATATCCGCGGATCGACCATAAAACGGCCAAATAACCCATCGCGACATTGGCTGCCGTAAACAGGGTAGGGATAACGTAGAGTCCTTTCTTGATGCCGCGGTGAGGCGGCCGTGAATCTTCTTTTTCTTCCACAGGTTAGTTTTTCCCGCTGCCGACACGGGCGATAATGGTCTCGCCGCCTCGCACCCGGTCTCCGACGCTTACTGCTATCTCGACAGACCCAGGCATGAGGATGTCGGTTCGCGAACCGAACTTGATCAGGCCGAATTTCTGACCACGTTGAAGATTATCACCTGCTTTTGGCCAACAGACAATTCGGCGGGCAAGAATTCCCGCGATTTGAGTGCATGTGATGGTCACATATTCGCCCTCGATGACTAGCGAGTTACGCTCATTTATAAGACTCGCCTCGTCGCGGGTCGCCGGCATTTTTTTGCCGGCTACGTAAGTGATTTCTTTGATCGTTCCGGTGATCGGCGACCGGTTGATATGAACGTCAAGCGGCGAAAGAAAAACACTGACGAGTTTGCTGTCTTCGTTGGATTCAATGCGAGTTACGCGGCCATCTGCTGACGAGATTATTAGACCGTCACCGATGGGGATCTCGCGTATCGGATCCCGGAAGAAATACAGCATGAATAATGCAAGCAGAAAAAAGGCTGCGGCAATAGGCCAATACGTCAGAGCGCCAAAGATCGCCGCCAGAACGACAGGGACTACAATGAAAGGAATGCCCTCTTTAACCATAAAAAGCAATGCTCAATACTACACAATAAGCCCAGATTACCGAAATCAAAAAAGAAAAAGCCCGGTGTCGGCAAACACCGGGCGAAGAGGAGGATCGTATGAAGAAACCTTAGCTCCTTACGGGAAAATCCTTTGCATAACTATAGGCACACCAAGCGGCAAATAAGTGGATAACCCATCCAAGTAAACCCGCCGAACCGATCCAGGAAAATCCCGTCAGTACTAGCCAAATTATTCCAATAATAATTCTTCCGTTATAAATCTGACCGAGCCCTGGAACCAGTAAACTAAGAATGCCCGCTAACAAAGGTTCTCGCATATTACCAAAGTGCCTCCGTGTAAATATACGCCCCAAATGCCGCTTTAGTTTCAAAAATGAGTCGAAAAAAAAGTCCTGGCTTTCTCCGGTAGCGAGATGAGCCTCTTTGAGGGAACGGGTATGCGGAGTTCGGCGGTTCCCGATTCGAGCGATATCTTTAGCCGCGTGAAGACATCATCGATGGGAAGTCGGCCAAAATGGTTGAGGCTAAAGGGCTTTTGTGCTAAGTTTTGACCTATCTTGCGACTCGTTAGCATCTCCGGCAAATGACAGATCGTAACAAACTCACACCAGAAAGTTTCGAAGCTCTCCTTGATCTCTTCTCCGAAGATCGCGAAGTTGCCGCGCGTGAATACGAGAGTTTGCGCAGCGGGCTTGAGCGGTACTTTCAGTTCAAAGGGGGCTCTGACCCAACGGGACTCGCTAATGAAACCATCGACAGGGTCGCCTCCAAGATAGAAGGGTTCGACCGTACGCGAAACGCACGCCCAACAGCATATTTTTACGGTTTTGCGTCGAAGATACTCCTTGAGGATAGACGGGCATCGTCCCGGGAGGTGGAGCTTTCGGTTGACCAGCATTCCTTACCGGCCCCACGGTCAGACACACAGTCAGATGAATTGCGGTTGGACTGTCTCGATACTTGTGTTCGGTCGCTAAATGCGTCCGAAAAGGACCTATTCGTCGGGTATTACGTTAATGAGCCGCAGGATCGAAAGTTGGCTAGACATAGATTGTGCGAGCGAAATGTCTGTAGCCCGGCAGCTCTGTACACAAAGATCTTTCGAGTAAAAACATCTTTACGGACCTGCATTGAGAATTGTGTAAGCGGCAAACTGTAAGGTTTTTGCGAAACTTTCAATTAAGATGGAGTAGTAGGTACTTACTATGGAAGAACAAGGGGACAATTTAAGGCTATATCTTTTAGGTGCGCTGACCGAGAGGAATGCGCAGGTAATTGACGTGCGCATAATTGAAGACGAGAGTTTTGCGGCAGATCTATTGCTGGCCGAGAGCGATCTGATGGAAGCATATCTCGCGGGTGAACTTTCGGCGGCGGATGAGAATCTATTTCACTCCAATTTTTTGATCTCGCCGGGCCGAAAAGAACTTCTACGTGAAACGAGTCTTTTCGAGAATTATGCGAGTCGGAGAAATCTCGAAACGATTCATGCTGATGTCACAAAGATCGAATCTCCAGAAACTGGCTTTTTTGAAAACTATTTCAACTCTTTGATCTTTGGCGGGGCCCTCATAACTGCGGTCATCCTTATCGGCCTTTTTATATGGCCCGGTATTCTCAATACGAAACCTTCCCCGTTGGAACGTGAGTATGCCGAGCTGAACAGACAAGACTTTACCGAAATGATCGGTCTCAAGGATAGTGCTACATTCAACCTTGTTTCCGTCAATACCAGGGACTTTGGTTCTGCCGTGACAAAGAGCTCATCCGTTCTAGCGGATTTGGTGTTTTTCAGGCTCGCCTTGTTACCGGGGGAAAGCGAAGGCAGTAATTTTTCGGTTGATCTATTACGCGGTTCGTCGCTGGTCTTTAGTGTGGCGAGTGTCCGCAGCTATCAGAATGAAGCGGGCCGGGAAGTGAGATTTGTGCTGCCAAAGTCCGTCCTTACCAAAGGCCAGTATCGGATCCGTCTGAGCAGCCCGGATGCGAGATCTCCAGCTTCGAATTACGCCTTTGTGGTTGAATGATCTCGAATGTGCATGCTACGCGAAACCCTGAACAAATAGAATCCCATCAGTAAAAGGCAAACGGCGCCGGCCGGGTAGGTCCATGTGCGAAACCCGGCTGATATTTGTGTTTTTTTGTCGTAGTCGCCCTGAAGTGTAAAGGCGGCCCAGAAGAATGGTGAGCGGTATCGCGGGTCTTTATACATTTTTATCTGGGCTTCTCTCAATGCCGCCGCTACCGTCAGGTCACCTGAAGCCAGTCCCCGATAGAATTCGGTCATGAGGACCTGTGTCGCGGTATCATCTACCTTCCAAAGAGAAGATACGACTGTTTTGGATCCTGCCTGCAAGAATGCGTTGGTCAGGCTCATGACGCCTTCGCCGCGAATGTCTTTGCCGATACCTGTGTCACAGGCACTCAGTACTACCAGATCCGAGTGTAAATTCAACCCATAGACGTCCTGCAGACGGATGAACCCTCCATCATTTTGATCGCCACTTTCATCATACAGAGACAGGAGAATGCCTGAGAGTTCGGGGCGTTTTTCATCGATCAAACCGTGCGAAGCAAAGTGAAGGATCTTGTAATCGGCAATGTCACTGTTCAGGACATTTTCTCGATTGGCCGAAAATCCTGAGCGAACCGTCGAGCGATAACCGCCGACCGCTTTAAATATCGATTCTGCTTCATCGGCTGATGCGGGAAGCCGCGGCAACTCATCGAGTGACGTGCCCGAGCGGAAATTCCCGAGGATCGTCGAGACAAAACCTGTACTTCGCGGCGTCAGCCGGTCATCCGTTTTGGAAAATACAGGATCCGCAAATACCAGCAGATCCTTCTCCGGGATCCGGTTTGCCGGATTCTGACTCTTGAACAGTTTCAAGGCCGCAGCGGAAGGCGAATAGACAACTTCATTGGTTAGAAGAATCGGATCGCCGGTCGCCGATCCAGGCATCGGCAAAGCCCCGACCGGAAAATACTGCAATCGTCCATCCGCCGCAATTATCAGTCGTTTGCCCTTGATCTTATCCGCAGCCTGCCCGAACAACTCGTCACTCAGGGCCGTAGCCGCGGCGGCGTATTGAATTTCGGTTAACGCAATCCGTTTCTGATATTCTTTTACTTCCTCGCCTTCTCGGAGTCCGTTTTCCTGAAGACGCCCTAGGAGATTATCAACCTGCTCTTCGAGATGGCTTCTTGAGGGTAAGTAATAGCAGTTCACCTCTTTATCTGAAACCACCCACAGATAGCTTCGTTCCCGCCCCATCGAAAATTCTAAGAGCACTGAATCTTTATCCAATACGTTAGCCTGAAAATCCGCGAGATCAAACGGTGCCGGGGTTGTTATTGCCGAGTATATCGGGCTCCGCAGCTTCAAATCGCTAGTGATTTCTTCAAGTTGATTTTCAAGGTCACGGATATTAGTTTCTAGTTTCTTAATTTCGTCGCTGATGTCTCCGGATCCTAAAAGCTCGGATAATTTGTCTGCCCGGATGTTTAGAAGGATCCGTATCTCTTTTTCTTTTATTACCAAATCCAAGGGAGCATCTTTCAGTAGATCGGCGTTCGACCACTTTATTGTGTCCATGAGCGACCTTGCAAGAACTCGTTCGCGGGCTTGAAGAGCCTGAGCGACTGAGTCGGGATGTTGCAGACGATAGCGGCGGCTCATTAGCAGTTCAATATACAGATCAAACCGGTCGTAAACCGAAGAAAAAAAGGTTCTTTTGAGATTGTGGGGTGAAAGGCTTTTATATTGACGTTCGATCAGGTCAATTGACTCGCCGACGTGCTGGAGTGCCGATTCCGGCCTTCCCATCTCAATATCTAGTTTCGCGATATTGAAATAATTTTCCGACAACCTTATCGAGTCTTTGCGTTGTTTGTTGATATTTGCGGCGGCCATGTATTGAACCATCGCCGTGTCACGACTGCCCGCCATTTGATAGGCCTTTCCGAGCGAGTTTTGAACGTCGGCGGTATTGATGCCCATTTCCCTATAGATTGACAATGCGTCCAGAAATGCTTTGATCGCGGCATGGTAGTTATTCCTGTTAAACGCGAGATTTCCGCTACCCTCCCGTGCGGTTGCGAAGCCTATTCGGTCGCCAAGGGTAATAGCGAGGTTTTCTGCCCTCATGTAGAGATTTGCCGCTTTATCGAGATCATGACGTGCTAATTCGACACCAGCCAGGCTAGTTATTGTATTCAGTACTCCTGGCTGGTTAGCGGCTTGTTCGAAAAGGTCGGTTGCCGTTTGGAAGTTGTTTTCGGCGAGGTCAAGTTCGCCAAACTCATGATAAATCGTTGCTATTGCATTGAACACGCGGGCCCGCTCGATCCAATCGATATCCTGAGGAAATAGCTCCAATGAACTCTTGAAATTGTCGATGGCCGCTTGCTTTTCACCCAATTGATAGTATGCAAACCCTAAAGCCCTACGGGAAAGAGCGATACCCCGATCGTAATCCAGGAGTTCACATTGCTGTAGGGCGATTTCTATTTGCGCCTTGGCACGAAATGGGTTGCCCGCCCGGTGATACGAATATCCGAGGTATAGCAATGCCTGACTTCGTAACTGAATATCGTCAGTTTGCTGCGAAAGGGAGAGCGTCTGTTCGAAGTGATCGATCGCCTGCTTTAAAGTGCCGTTATAGTACTCGTATGTTCCCAGCGAGAACGATATGTATGCCTTCGCCGATGGCGTCGTGACTAAAGGAAGCAATGAAGAAGCCCTCTTACTGAATATTCGGGCTGAACTCTTATCACCGTTTTCCTCGGAAAGTAGGGAATAAAGGGCCAAAGAAATTGCCCCTTGATCATGAAGGTCGTGAGATGCCGACGTCGATATTGCTCGATCGAGGAGCTGGAATGAGTGTTTGTATTCCGCAAGCAGTTGAGACATTTTTGCCCCGTCGTTAAGAGAGGAAACTGCTGCTTCGTAATCCTGTAGAACTTCCCACTGGAAAGCATTTTGTTCAAAAAGATCTCGTGCTTGTTCGACTGAAATCCGATTCCAGAGACTGCTCAAAGCGACGGCCCGAAATTGGTTTTGCTCCGCTTCTTCCCGTTCCGAAGCGAGGGTGCTGGAAGCGTTGAAAAGTAACAAAGACAACGCCATTGTTATAGCGGGTCTAGTAAAAATCTCTCCTCTTAGAAAGCGGAGTTTCGAGAATGATACAATCATCAGCTACAAGACTCCGCGCAAATGATCTGACGGAAGTCTTTCAAAAGCACTTCGCGTTTTTTTCACGTCCCGAACGTTCTCAAAAGTGCCTGAAGGAGTTTTTTTCTTAGCGCTCTATAGGCGATTTACGCCTTTATTTCTATCGCGCTCGGGATTGCAATCTCATTTTCCCCAGACGGTCGCGTTTGCGCGGGCATAGCCTCGAAGTTGACCTGAGTCGATGTAAACCCTGTTCTGTTCCAGTTTGACCCAGTATTTTTTACTGCTCCAAAGTGGGAAAGGAGCAACCCCACAACAGTGGCCATTTTCATTGTATTCGGCTCGACTTTCATAGTATTGGGCTCCACTTTCATAGTATTGGGCTCAACCTTCATGGTATTGGGCTCAACTTTCATGGTGTTGGGCTCAACCTTCATCGTATTGGGCTCAATTTTCATAGTGTTAGGCTCAACCTTACCATCGATCACAGTATCGCTGCCTTTTGAGTCTGTGTTTGCACCGATCATCTTATATGACTCATAGACCACCGATTTTGTCGTTCCGGGAACTATAATGCTCATTCCGTTGCTATCGATAGGTGTAAGCTCGCGGGCCGGACGGAAAGTTACATCGCGCAGATATTTTTCAAGGAAAGTGATCCAGGTTTTACCGGCAATATTCTGCACGTCGCTCGACCGATTTCCCCGATTGATGAGTAGCTTCCTATAGTCTTTCTCCGCGCACTTGAAACTTTCCCAGGACCAAGGAAAGAATATGGAAATACCGTTCGAAAATTGATAATCCCGGCCCGAAAACCCAGTCAAAATGATAACGTTTCGAATCTCGGCAACGACTTGTTTGCAAGCATCCCTAACAATACCCAACTTATTGAAAGAACTCGTAGCGATCTCACTTTCAAGCAAATCGAGTTCATCGATAAGAAGTAGGCAGAGATCACCCAAATCGACATGCTGCTCCAGTAAATACGTTTGGCATTGCCAGTGAACAAATGTTAGAAGCCGCCGCAACTGGTTGTACTCGACTGAACGCTTGTCCTCAAAACAATCATATAGAGCAGACGCCCACGCCCCAAATGCGGTTTTTAGTGCCGGCAGAGCTGTGAGATCCCACGCGGACATGTCAGCCGAACTATCCGCAAGAGCGAAATTGCTTTGTTTTTTAATAAATTCATCGACAAAACTCACTGCTATTGCCTTTGGGTCGGTGATGGTGCCATCATCTATCTTTCCCAACAGGATCTGCGCGTAGTTCCAGCCTGCGGTCGGAACGCTTCCCTCAGATGAAACTATCGTTTCAGCCAGGCCTTCAAATTGGCTCGAAATCTCAAGGGTGCTCAGGACGCAGCTATCGAAACCGAGTAAGGCAAATGGTTTGCCGAGTATCTCGGTGGTTCGCTCCGTATATTTTCCTTTGGACCACGGCTTGAACCCCTTCTTCGCGCCAGTTAGCTGATCTCTTTCAGCCTTCTGTTTTAGCGTGGCCTCACTATCGGTAACCCGTTCAAACATCCAAGCCAACTTACTCAGAGACATTGTGTAATTTGCTTTTTGGTCTTTGAACAGGCCCCAATCCATGAAACCGAACGAGTGGCCGGAGAAAATGATCGCGTAGTTTGTTTCGCTTCGTCGATCAACTACCGACGCGTCATCGATTGTGTAGTAGCGATCTTTCTTGACACACCAGTCAACGAAATTGACAACATTGTTTACCGCAGCGGAATTTTCGTTCAGATCGGTGTCATTAGCAGCATATGTCAGTAATTTATCCTTGATATGTCTGGACTGAAAAAATTCTGCATTATTTTGCGAGAAATCACAGTACATCGTTGGGACATCCTCAGAAAATCCATCGAAATACACATAAATACTAATGTTGTCATTCGTTTTGGTGATAGACCTGATCTGTTCGAGGGTGTAGGCCATCTCGACATTCAAGTTGCTGTCTCCTGAGAGATAGACCATAACGGTCCATCGATTTTTCGCAGAAGCCGGTGAAGCATCTTTACTATTGCCGACAATTACAGTTTGCTCAACGGAATCATTAGAGGGGTTCATAATTCAACTCAAGGTCTATAAATAAAATTCTGACTGTGAACAAAAAGGTGATTGGTGAAACAATACACGGCAAGCCCCTCTTTAGGAAATGATTACTTTCAGAAAATGTTACTTATACTATAAGTTCATACTTAACGGCCTGTTTTACAACAGATTAGCGCCCGGCAATTTCATGTATTAGATATTGTGTTCCAAAGAAGATAGCGACTCCAACAAAAACTGACAGGGATACCAGCGGGTTTTTGCCTGCGTGGTGGTTTACCTCAGGGATGAGGTCGCTGGCGGCAACGTAGAGTGTCACGCCGCCGGCAAGCGGAAGGGCGTAGGCTACGGCGTTTTCGGCATTTGCGCCGACGATGAAGAAGACTATTACGCCGAGCAGCGTCGTCAATCCAACCAACGTGGTGGCGATCATAACTTGCCTAAAGCCTTTACCGGCGGCTATCACCATTGAACCGATCGTGAAACCCTCGGGGAATTTGTGAAGAAAGACCGCAATGAATACCAGCGTCCCAACCTGTAGGTCAATCTGAGAGGCCGCGGCGATCGAGACTCCGTCAAAAAAAGTGTGGATCAGCAGACCGGCGACGGCCGTGTATGCTGCTTTCGGCGAGATGAGTTCGTGATCGTGTTCGTTACAGTGCATTTCACCGCCGAGGTGGAAATGCGGAGCGATCGTATGCTCAAAAAACTGCGTCAGCATATACCCGGCTAACAAAAGTAGCATCGGAAGATAGAGACTGCCGTCACCTTTCTTCTGCCAGATCTTGATCGTCTCAGGCACGATCTCGATGAAAGTAACCGCAAGCATGAATCCGGCGCCTAGAGCGAGAAGATATTTCAGGAACCTTTTATAAAATCCGTGAAGGCTTGAAGGGAAGAGGATCAAGCCCCCAAGTACATTTGCACACGCGGCGAGCAGCCCGAAGATCAGGAGTTGGAATACTAGTTGGCTCATTACACTTTTATCAGGCCCTCAATATCCTATCCCAGTCAAAAGCTTAAACACAAAATGGGCGCGAGTTTCATTACGTTCGCTCGAAAATCGCTTAAATAGGTGATTAAGAATGATTAAGAAATTTTCTCTTGACAATGCCCGAAATATCGGCTTAAAATGCTTGAGTATTTGTAATACACCGGTTTGAACGCCGGAGCCAAAACGTAAAATCTAAAATACTTGTTTAAGAGCTTAAGCACTGGACACTGTCGCAGTGTAAGGGATGTTACGCGAAAAATTTCGGTCAATGTCATCTCGATCTTGGATCTTTGAATATGTCTCAGGCTGAAACGGAAAGTATTCACCAGTCAGTCATGCTCCATGAGTGTATTAGCATTCTGGGTGCGGAGGAAGGTGGCTTTTTCGTCGACGCAACGCTCGGGCTCGGCGGCCATAGCGAAGGAATTCTTAACGCTTCGGAAACTTCGAGAGTGATTGGGATCGACCAGGATCAGCAGGCGTTAAATCTCGCGACCGAACGGTTACGGCGATTTGGGGCGAGATTTTTGCCGGTTCAGTCAAATTTTGCGGCAATTACCGACGTAGTGAATGCGGCCGAATTCGGCGAACCTGACGGGATTCTCGCCGATCTTGGGGTTTCGTCGCTTCAGCTTGATAGCGAGAGTCGCGGGTTTAGTTTTCGGTTCGACGCTCCGCTGGACATGCGCATGGATCAGGGGTCGGATGACGAAACTGCGGCTGAGTTGATTGACCGGCTTAGCCACGAGGAACTGGCGAACATTATTTACAACTTTGGCGAGGAACGTGCCTCGCGAAAGATAGCTCGCTGGATAATTGAAAAACGTGACGCGGGAACGCCGATAACGACGACATTTGAGCTGGCAGAACTTGTCAGAAGGGCCGTTAAAACAAATCCGAAAGATCGGACGCATCCGGCGACGCGAACATTTCAGGCTCTGAGAATTGCGGTAAACCACGAGCTTGATATTTT
Organism: Pyrinomonadaceae bacterium; assembly: GCA_040080065.1. Classification (GTDB taxonomy): domain Bacteria; phylum Acidobacteriota; class Blastocatellia; order Pyrinomonadales; family Pyrinomonadaceae; genus OLB17. Next base: position 42,205 of record JBEBJB010000010.1, on the reverse strand, counting down.
GAAACAGTTTATCTTCGACTCGGTCGAAACATTGAAAACGAACGGCGTCCTCGCGATCATTACCTTTCACTCGCTTGAGGACAGAATAGTGAAACATGCTTTTCAGCTTCTGGCGGGAAAATGCCAGTGCCCGCCGCGAATCCCGCAATGTGTTTGCGGCGCAGCAAAAAAGGTCGAGATCTTAACACGGAAACCGATCTTACCTTCAGAAGCCGAAATGGAAATGAATTCGCGGTCACGCGGCGCCAAACTTAGAGCCTGTCGTAGGTTAGAGAATTAGAAATCAAATGCCCCGGAGTATCCAATGATCAAGAGAAACGAAACACAGCCGCTATCAGCCAAACGCGTAAGCTCAACGAAGCGATTTACTACATACGCGCTTATCCTGGCCAGTACGTTGACGCTTGCTAGCGGATTTTTCTTTGCTGCAACTCAGCATTTCTCTTCGATGGATTACGGGATGAAGAATTCCCGGCTGCGAAAGCAGATCGAGCAGCTTGAAGCTGAAAAGAGCCGTCTAATGCTGGCGAAAGAGGTGTCGATGTCGCCAAATGAGATCAAAAAGGCCGCGAAAAAGGCGGGATTATTCGATCCGATCCCGGCTCCGGTTATGACCCAAACTGCTGAGCTTGTACAAACAAAAACAGTTCCCGCTTCCTCCAAGAGTGATCAGCCCCTGATCGTTAAGACCGCGTCGGTAACGACAGCCGCAAAACCGGTGACGACGGCTTTTAATAAATCGGATAAAACCGGCAAGGAGATCAAGAAAACCCTTTCCACAGAATAGGCATTTTCGTCCCTTTGGCTAGAGCTATCAACCATTCCCGGAGTTTTTTGACGAAATGAACAATCCACGGCGTCCGAAAAAAAGAAACATGAAGCAGGTGGCCTACACGAGATTTATGCTCGTCGTTGCCTTTTTTGTCCTGTGGATAGGCGGCATCAGCGTGCGCCTTGTCCACCTACAGGTCACGCAGCACGCATGGCTCAGGGAAAGAGCAGAAGATGCGCGCACGAACATAAATCAAAAACGAATGCTTCGCGGGACGATCTATGATCGTAACAACCGGGCATTGGCGATGAGTCAACGGGTGAAGACGCTGTACGCTGATCCGACTGAGATGGCTGATACAAATGCCGCGGCGCAGTCGATAGCTAAAGTTCTGAAGCTGGATGCGGCTCAACTTGCAACGCAACTACAACAAGCTAAAGAGGCAAAGAAGCGATTTGTTCCGATCGTGAAAGACCTTGATGCAGAAGTTTCTCAGAGACTTGATAAAGCTTTTGATTCCGCTGACGCAAGAAAGCCTGATCTCCCCAAATTTAACGGACTTCATTGGCAAGACGATCAAAAGCGATCGTACCCGCTACAGTCAATTGCGGCACATGTGATCGGTTTTAGCAATGATAAGGATGAGGGCGTTGCGGGGATCGAGCGGTCACAGGATGAAGTTCTGCACGGAGCATTGATCAAAAGTCTCCAGGAACGCGACCGCCTCGGACGTGTTTACGACGAGGAAGTAGCTGAACGAGAAGCTCCAAGTGACGTTTATTTGACGATCGACTACGCACTTCAGTACATGGTCGAGCAGTCGTTGGAGAAAGGTGTGCATGAGGCCGACGCAAAATCCGGTATCGCGGTCGTCATGAACCCAAAAACGGGTGAAATACTTGCTTTAGCGAACTATCCGACATTTGACCCGAACACGATCACATCGAAAACCTCGGCACATTTGGCGAATAACGCTGTTCAATCGGCGTACAGTCTGGGTTCGGTGTTCAAACTTGTGACCTACAGTTCAGGACTTGAGAAAAAGCTTTTCAATCCAAATGACATGATCAGTGCCGGTAACGGAACGATCGAGGTCGCAGATCACATTTTTACCGATTCACACGGTGTGGGAACGGTTTCTTACTCGCAGGCTCTCGCCCATTCAAGCAACATCTGTGCGATCAAGACCGCGTTAAGCGTTGGTAAAGAGGACTTTGCCGCAATGGTGCAGAAAATGGGGTTTGGATCGAAGACCGGAATCGAACTTCCCGCGGAGACTGCCGGCCGTGTGAGGCCACGGGACAAATGGAATGGCGACTCACTCGCATCGATGGCGATCGGCTACGAAATTGACGTCACCCCGTTGCAAATGACTAGTGCTTTTGCGACGATAGCAAATAATGGAATACGCGTTCAGCCGCGGATTATCAAGGAGATCAAGCCTGCCGGTGGTGAGGCGAAGCAATTGCCACAAGCTCCACAGACACAAGTAGTTACACCGGAAACATCACGCAATTTGCGAACGATGTTGAAACAGGTCGTACTCACCGGAACGGGTAAACGGGCTCAGCTCAACGGCTACACCGCCGCCGGCAAAACGGGCACGGCATGGAAGTATAACGCCAAGTCAAAATCGATAGATTCCAGCAAGTACATGTCGACTTTTATCGGCATGGCACCAGCGGACGATCCGGAAATAGTCGTGGCGGTGATAATGGATGAGCCCAAGAACGGGGCGCGAGACGGTGGAATGGTTTCCGCGCCGGTTTTTCGTGAGATCGCGCAGCAGCTCTTGCATGAATTAAAGGTTCCAACCGACGCACCGATAAAGCAGGAACGCCTGGTCGCTGAGGAAGATATTCCGGAATTGCCGGTGAAAGATACGGTCGCTAAGAAAACACCTGAGGCCAGAAGCGGAGCAGGCGTGCCGAAAAAGACAGATCAAACTCCATCTGAAAGAGAAAAGCCCAAGGACGTAAAGAAATCAAAAGATAAGAAAACACCCGAGAATAGTAGGTTGACGGCGAAGATGTTTCGCCGTATCGAATTCCGCGGAATTGATCGGACGGACAGAACTTGAAACTTGAGACCGCTATTAAATATATGAATGCCGTCGCGGCTGCACTCGACCCCGCTTTGCTCGACAGCGATGTGGGTTCTTTTGCTATCGACTCTCGCGAGGTGCAGCCGGGCGACCTGTTTTTCGCTCTCTCACAGCCTGAGTATCGTGACAACTGTTTTAACGGAGATTTTGAGGATTCGACGAAATACGCTGCTTCTGCTATCGAAAAAGGTGCGGTCGCGTGCGTTGTTCGTCACGATAGATTTGAAGAACACAAAGCTGAGTTGGAAGCAGTCAAGGATCGTTTGATATTCGTTGATGACGTGATCGCGTCCTTTCAATTGCTCGCTCACGGTATTTACCTCGAATGGGGCAAGCCAGTGGTCGCGGTTACCGGCAGTGCCGGGAAAACAACGGCTAAAGAGCTGACGGCTCATGTTTTGGCATCGAGCGGCCGAAAAGTACTGCGGAATATCAAGAACTACAACAACGGCCTCGGCCATCCGCTGACCGTTGTGAAGCTCGCAGTCGATAAAAGTTATGACGTTGCGGTACTGGAAATGGGAATGTCCACGCCGATGAACGAGATCGCAAGGCTCTGTCGCATCACGCCGCCGGATGTTGCCGTCGAATTAAATGTATTGCCCGTTCACGTCGAGCATTTAGGGTCGATCGAGAATGTTGCAAGGGCCAAAGCCGAACTGGTCGAGGGCATGAAAGAAGGCGGAACAGCCGTTCTGAACGCAGATGATCCGCGTGTCGCTGCGATGAGTTCGCTGAGCAAGGGAAAGGTCGTCACTTACGGGATTGAACACGACGCAGATGTTCGGGCCGAGAATTTCGCATTTGAACGTTTTGGCGAGACCAAATTTACGCTTGTTGCGAGCGGTGAAAGAGCAGATGTCTTGTTTCCGTTAAATGGCAAGCACAACATTCTAAACGCGTTGGCAGCATCAGCGGTTGGTATCCATTTTGGAATGACCATCGGTCAGGTTGCCGAAAGTTTACGCACGGTCGAGGCTCCGCCGCAGCGTGGCGAGGTGCTGAATTTTGCAGCGGGATTTACGGTTATCAATGATTCGTACAACTCGAATCCCGATGCATTGATTTCGATGGTTCAAACCCTCGTTGATGGAGCCGGAGCGAGCCGAAAGATCCTGGTTGCGGGCGAAATGCTTGAGCTTGGACCGGACGCGGCAAACATTCATCGCGAAACGGGCAGCAAGATTGCCGATTCGGGAGTTGATTTCGTGATCGGCGTCCGTGGATTTGCCGAACAGCTCGTCGAGGGTGCGAAGCAGAGTGGATTGGATGCTCGATTTGCTCAGGATTCGGATGTTGCGGGCGAAATGCTCTGTGATCTGGTCAGATCTGGCGATGTCATTTTGGTCAAGGGATCGCGTGGGGTGCGGACTGAGAAAGTCATTGAGAAGCTGCTCACGAAATTTGAATTGGAGGATATGGCCGCAGCGGCTGGGTAATGCTTTATTACTTTTTGTATCAATTCATTTTCCAGCAGTACGGGAAAAATAGTGAGTCCTACATTTTCAAAGGGCTCAACGTTATTCAGTATGTGACGTTTCGCACCGCTCTGGCGGCGATAACGTCGCTATTGATCTCGCTTTTATTAGGCGGCAAGGTCATTCGCAAACTCGCCGATCTGAAATTTGGCCAGGAGATCCGCGAAGAAGGCCCGGCATCGCATCAGGAGAAACGCGGAACCCCGACAATGGGCGGCGTTTTGATCATTGGCTCGGTATTTTTCTCGACGATTCTCTGGGCGAGGCCGGACAGCCTTTATTTGTGGATCGCCCTGGGAGCAACCACACTGTTTGCGGCCGTTGGCTTTGCGGATGACTGGATAAAGATCGTCAAGAAACGTAGTCTCGGGCTGACCGGGCGGCAGAAACTTGCCGGACAGTTGATAACGGCTTTGCTGGTGTGGGGTGTCTTGTGGGCATGGGGAAATTATCCCTGGAATCTGAGCATTCCATTTATTAAAGCCACGGCGGAAGCGAATCAGGCTCTGAGCATCAGTTGGGTAGGACCGATAATTTACTTTTTCTTTATCGCGTTCATCCTGCTCGGCTCGTCGAATGCGGTAAACCTGACCGATGGCCTCGACGGCCTCGCGATCAGTGTTACTTTCATCGCGATGTCCGCTTTGACTGGCCTGACATATATCGCGAGCGATTTTCGCTGGGCGGAAAGGCTTGATATTACGCATAATCCCGCGTCAGCGGAGCTAACCGTTTTCTGCGGGGCGATGGTCGGGGCCAGTCTCGGGTTTCTCTGGTACAACGCTCCGCCCGCTGAGGTTTTTATGGGCGACGTCGGGTCGCTTGCGATCGGTGGAGCGCTTGGAACGGTTGCCATTCTGACGAAGCAGGAATTTCTGCTGCCGTTTATCGGTGGAGTTTTTATCATCGAGGCTTTGTCGGTGATGCTGCAGGTTTCGGTTTTTAAGTTGACCAAACGCGGCGGTCAGCCGGGACGGCGAATATTCAAAATGACACCGCTCCATCACCATTTCGAGATGACCGGCTGGAAGGAGCCGAAGATCGTCTTCAGGTTTGTGATCGTGGCTGTTTTGTTTGCTTTGCTGAGTTTGACGACTCTCAAGTTGAGATAAACCGCAGAGACGATTTTAAGAGCGGGTTAAAAAGGTTCCTCTCGGCGTCTCAGCGTCTCTGCGGTAAAAATATTGTGAATATCGAAGGTAGAAAAGCATTAGTTCTCGGAGCAGGGAAGTCTGGCGTAGAATCGGCCCGCTTTCTTGCTGCTCGCGGGGCTGTCGTCGCGCTCCACGATAAAAAGGCCGTCGAAGAATGGTCGGAAGCGGCGAGATCTTTGAAAACTTCGCACAATGTCGGGTTGATCGGCGGCGAAATTCCTTCGTGGCTGCTCGATCAGATCGATCTGGTGGTCATTTCGCCGGGTGTTCCGACGAACACGATTCCCGCGCGATACGTCGACCGCAAGGACGGCGAAGTTATCGGCGAAGTTGAACTCGCGTATCGTTTCCTGAAAGGCCGTGTGGTTGGAATAACCGGTTCTAACGGCAAAACGACGACAACCGCTTTGATCGGCGAGCTTCTTGCGCTTTCCGGTATCGAAACGCAGGTCGGCGGCAATATCGGAACGCCTTTGTTGAGTTTGACGGCAACCTCGAGTGACGACGGATGGACGGTCGCGGAGCTTTCGAGCTTTCAGCTTGAAACGATCAAAGATTTTCGTCCGAACGTCGGGATTTGCCTGAACGTTACGCCGAATCATCTCGACCGATACGAGTCTTTTCATGATTACGCACTGGCAAAACATCGGCTATTCATGAATCAAACCGCCGAAGATGTGGCGATATTGAATGCCGATGATGAGATCACGGCGAGTTGGGAAGCGGGTTTGAAGGCGAATGTTGTCCTGTTCAGCGTAAAAAAAGAGCTCGACGAAGGCCTTTTCCTTCGCGGCGAACAGCTGATCTGCCGGGCGAATGGAAAAGAGAAGGTTTTGACGACGCGGGGCGAGATATTTCTTCGCGGTTTGCACAATGTTGAGAATGTTCTGGCCGCATTTGCCGCCGGACTCGCGTGCGGAGCGTCGCCGGAATCGATGCGTGAGACGGTTGCGAATTTCAAAGGCGTCGAGCATCGTATCGAGTTTGTGGCGGAGATCGACGGCGTGAAGTTTTATAACGATTCGAAGGCTACGTCGGTCGATGCGACCTCAAAAGCCCTCGAAGCTCTGAGCGGCGGCGGCGGAAAAACGGTCCTCATTCTCGGCGGACGCGGTAAAAATGCTCCCTACGCGCCGTTGATCGAGCTGATCGAGTCGTCGGTGAGGTCTTTGATCCTGATTGGTGAGGATGCCGACAATATTGAGTCGCAATTGAACGGCCATGCGGTGATTATTCGGGCGGAATCTTTGGACGATGCGGTTTTGCAAGGATTTCGGGCCGCGGAAAGCGGCGATGCGGTGCTTTTGGCACCTGCTTGTGCGAGCTTCGACATGTTTCGGAGCTACGAAGAACGCGGAAATGCGTTCAAAACGGCTGTTCGGGGACTAAAATCGAATGTTTTGGTCCGCGGAAATGATATTTGAACGCGGAAAATAAGTTTTTTCGGCTGGAGAAATAGTTTTTTCGGCTGGAGAAATAGTTTTTCCGGCTGGAGAAATAGTTTTTCCGGCTGGAGAAATAGTTTTTTCGGCTGGAGAAATAGTTTTTCCGGCTGGAGAAATAGTTTTTCCGGCTGGAGAAATAGTTTTTTTGGGTAATTGAGAAGTTTTTTAGGCAATTTTAAAGTTCAATTGGCCAGTGGAGAAGTTTTTTTGGCCATTTGAGAAGTTCCATTGGCCAATTGAGAAGTTTTTTTTGCCGGTTTTAGGTAAATGACGCAGGAAAATCGCATAGATTGGTTCATGTTTGGCATTGCGACGGTGCTTGCGCTGTTTGGCGCGATGATGGTTTACAGCGCGTCAGCGATGGTTTCTTTGAAAGAAACCGACAGTGTCAGCCAATATACGTATTTTCTAAAGCAGAGCGGCTTCATGCTCGGCGGTTTGGCGGCGATGTTTCTTGTGAGCAAGGTCGATTATCATATTTTGCAAAAACCGTGGGTCGTTTTCTCGATCTGCGGCATCACGATCTTCCTTTTGCTTGCTGTTTTCGGGTTTGGGCCCGTAAACGGTGCCCGCAGATGGATCAGGATCGCGGGGTTTTCGTTTCAGCCATCGGAACTTGCAAAGCTTGCCTTGCCGATCTTCCTGGCGTATTTGCTTACGAAGAAGGAAGACGTCGTCGGCGATCTCAAGGAAACGGTTTTCCCGTGTCTGCTCGGGCTCGGACTCTTGGGCGGGCTCGTTTTTCTGGAAAAAGATCTCGGGACGACGGTCGTTCTGTGTGCGATATTTTCGGCCGTCTATTTTGCGGCCGGAGCCAGGATCGTTCATATCGCCTCGGTCGCGGGCGTACTCGTATTGATCGGGGCCGCGGCAATATTTTTTGCCCCGTGGCGAGTTGCCCGTCTGATGGCGTTTCTCGATCCGTACCAATATGCCGGCGATCAGGGCTATCAGGTTGTGCAATCGCTCTATGCGATCGGGTCGGGCGGTATTTTTGGCGAGGGCTTTGCGAAAGGACATCAGAAGCTGTTCTATTTGCCTTATCCGTACTCTGATTTTATTTTCTCCGTGGTTGGCGAGGAACTTGGATTGATCGGCACGCTCGCCGTTGTCATTGCGTTTGGCCTATTGTTGTGGCGCGGAGCCCGGGCCGCGGTGCTGGCACCGGATCGGTTCGGCAATTTACTGGCGATCGGCATCACGACGGGATTGATCGTTCAGGCGCTTTTCAATATCAGCGTTGTGACATCGATACTTCCGGCCAAGGGGATTCCGCTTCCATTTATTTCGTATGGCGGTTCGTCAGTACTGGTTTCGCTGATCGGCGTCGGCATTCTATTAAGTATCTCGAAATACGCCGTCACCGGCGAATATAAAGAGGCTGCTCCACGAAAGCGTGTGACACGACGGCGTGAAAGGATGGCGTAAGCAATGAAAGTTCTGATCGCAGCCGGCGGAACCGGCGGACATATCTATCCCGGAATCGCCGTCGCGAAAGAGATCATGCGGCGCGACGCTGAATCCGAAGTTTTATTCGTCGGAACCGCTCGCGGCCTCGAAATACGTATCGTTCCCGAGAATGGCTTTCAACTTTCGTTGATAAACAGCACCGGACTGAAGAACGTCGGCGTTGTTGGCAAGATAAAAGGGCTTTCCGTGTTGCCAAAAAGCTTTCTCGAAGCCCGCAAGTTGATCAGACAATTTCGTCCGCATGTTGTTGTCGGAGCGGGCGGTTATGTTTCGGGACCGGTTCTTTTAATGGCCGCGATAATGGGCGTGCCGACGCTCGTGATGGATTCGAACGCTTTGCCGGGCTTTACGAACAGGCAGTTGGCGAGATTTGTCGAGAAGGCCGCGCTGACGTTTGAGGAAGCTTTGCCGTATTTCGGAAAGAAAGGCGTTGTAACCGGAAATCCGGTTCGTGGCGAGTTCTTCGATGTTCCGGCCAAAGAGCGGAGCGAAGAGTTTCACGTGCTGATATTCGGCGGTTCGCAAGGTGCTAGGGCGATAAATACTGCCATGGTCGAAGCTCTTCCGCACATGGCTGAATTCGAAAGCAAGCTGACGATAACGCATCAGACGGGCGAGGCGGATTTTGACAATGTAAAAGGTGCATATTCGGCGTCCAACTTTGTAACGGCGGATGTTCGGCCCTTTATTTCGGATATTTTTGTCGAATTCGGCAAGTCGGACCTTATTATTTGCCGTGCCGGAGCGACAACATGCGCGGAAGTTTCGGCGGCCGGTAAAGCGGCCATAATGATCCCGCTGCCGTCAGCGGCAGATGACCACCAGCGGAAGAACGCCGAGGCGCTGGAAAAAGCCGGAGCGGTGAAGATGATCCTGCAAAGCGAGCTCACAGGCGAGTCGCTAGCGAACGCAATCAAGGATCTGATTGCGGAACCCGAGAAGATCACGGAGATGGAAGCAGCCGCTAAGAAAATGAGCCGTCCGGATGCGGCGAGCGTTACGGTGGACATAATTGAGGAATTGAAAAGCAGCGTTTAGGACGGGAAAATGTTTAGACACGTAAAAAGAATTCATTTCATCGGCATCGGCGGCATCGGCATGAGCGGAATTGCCGAGGTTTTGTGTAATCTCGGCTTTGTAGTAACCGGTTCTGATGTAAAGAAATCAAAAAATACCGAGCGGCTCGAAACGCTTTTCAACATTGGCATTGCCGAAGGCCATCGAGCTGAAAATGTTGGAGCTGCTCAGGTAGTTGTTTATTCCTCTGCGGTCAAAGAAGATAATCCCGAGGTCGTCATTGCCAAAGAAAACGGTATTCCTGTCATCCCGCGAGCCGAGATGCTTGCCGAATTGATGACGCTGAAACCGTACGCGGTTGCTGTTTCGGGCACGCACGGAAAAACTTCCACGACTTCGATGATCGCGACCGTTCTCGGTTACGCCGGGATCGATCCAACAACCGTGGTTGGCGGCGTGGTTGATACTTTGGGATCGAATGCGAAGCTCGGAGCGTCGGATTGGTTCGTAACCGAAGCTGACGAGAGCGACCGCTCGTTCCTAATGCTTTACCCAACGATCGCTGTCGTTACAAATATCGACAAAGAGCACATGGAATCGTACAAAGGCATGGACGACGTCATTCAGTGCTTCACCGATTTCGTCAACAAAGTGCCGTTCTACGGTGCCGCGATAATCTGCCTCGACGATCCGAACGTTCAGCTCCTGATCCCGCAGATCAAACGCCGTCGAGTAACTTACGGCCTGACCGCCCAGGCTGATGTTTCGGCGAATGATATCCGCTACAACGACACGTTTGGTTCGACTTTTACCGTTTCGAGAGGAGATAAGGCTCTTGGCGAGATAAATCTTCCCGTGCCGGGTAAACACAACGTCTATAATGCTTTGGCTGCAACGGCCGTTGCTCTTGAAATGGACGTGCCGTTCGAGAAAATTGTCGAAGCGTTCGCAGGATTTAAGAATGCGAACCGACGGTTTCAGGTCAAGGGCGAGGCTGCTGGCGTCATGGTCGTCGATGATTACGGCCATCATCCGACCGAGGTTGTCGCGACGCTATCTGCGGCGAAGAACAGTTCTGGCGGCAGGCGTACGGTCGTTGTTTTCCAGCCGCACCGATATTCGCGGACAAAGGAATTGATGAACGAGTTTGGTGTGGCATTTAATAACGCCGACGTACTCTATTTGCTCGATATTTACGCCGCGAGCGAACAGCCGATCGAAGGTATTACCGCTGAGGTCCTGGCTGAAAATATCAAGAAGTTTGGACATAAGAACGTCAACTATATCGGCGGTATCGAAACCGCTACGCAGAAGGTCATAGGTTCGCTAAATCCCGGCGATCTGGTTATCACGCTCGGAGCTGGAAGCATCACCGGTCTTTCGGACGAGATCCTTGCCGCATTAAAAGGAAAAGAGGCCGCCGGATAGTAATTTCGACAAACGTATGCCGAAGAAAAAAACAGTCGCAAGATCTCGATCCTCATCTGTAAAGGTGAAAGGCAGCCTTTCGCGTTCGGGGAAAACGCCGCCGGTCGGGAAATACGTTTTGCCATTCCTAATTCTCGTTTTTTTGATTGGCGGAATCGTCTTCATGAGTTTTTCGGGTTATCAGTCGGCGACCGCTTCGTCGTTTTTTACCCTCAGAAATGTCGATGTACGCGGTGTCGAACGAACCTCGAAAGAGGATATCGCGAAGCTGGTAACGGCTTCTGTCGAGAAGCGAGGCGTTTGGAATGCGGATGTTGCCGATCTTAAGGCGAAGATCGAGAAGTTTCCGTTCGTAAAATCAGCATCCGTCTCGCGAAGCCTGCCTGCCGGCATCCGCGTGAATGTTGTCGAGCGTGTGCCGGCCGCCGTCGTGAAATTATCGTCGGGCAACTTCCTCGTCGATAACGAAGGCGTCGTACTCGTCCCGGTCAAAGCCAGCGAAAAGGATTTTCCGATCATCATGCAGGGCTGGGACGAAGGCAAAACTGAAAAAGCCGGCCCGGACAATCTCGCTCGCTTGAAGATCTACAAGAAGATGCTTGATGAGAGCAAGCAGTTCGAGGTTACGGGACGGGTCAGGGAATTTAATCTCGCGAACCTGCGTGAACCGATCGCGGTTGTCGACGATTCGGGACGGTCGATCAACGTTTCGCTCGCAAGAGATAGTTTGGGCAAGAGCCTGAAAACGGCGATCGAGGCCTTGACGGGCAAGGGTGCAAAGATAAAATCGGTCGACGCGGGCGGCGTTCATCCGCTCATACAGTATTTGGATCTCTAGCTTATGACGAGCGAAATACATGCAATTGGACTGGATATCGGCACGAGCCGCGTGAGGTGCGTCGTCGGCGAGCCAGCTCCTGATGGCCGGATGAATATCGTCGGCCTCGGTCAGGCTGAATCGAAGGGTTTGCGTCGTGGAGTTGTGACATCGACCGAATCCGTCGCCGAGTCCATTCGAAAAGCGGTCAGCGAGGCCGAACGTGTAAGTGGGATCGAGATCGGATCGGCGACGATCAACCTGTCGGGCGAGCACCTTCGCGGCGAGAACAAGAACGGCGTTGTAGCTGTCGCCGGCCCTGATAAAGAAATTACCGACGAAGACATCGACCGCGCGATCGATTCCGCGAGTGCGATGCCGCTGACGCCGGGTTGGGAAATAGTCAGCCGTTTGCCGCAGGAATTCATCGTTGACGGGCAGGACGGAATTACCGAGCCGATCGGGATGAACGGTTCGAGGCTCGAGGCTCTGGTTCATGTCGTCACGAGTCCGAGCGCTGCAAGGCAGAATCTGGTCAAAGCCGTAACGCGTGCGGGAGTTGATGTCGAAAATCTTGTTCTAGAACCGCTTGCTGCGGCTGAGAGCGTCCTGACCGACGATGACAAGGAATATGGCTGCGCGATCGTCAACATGGGAGCCGAGATAACGAGCTTGATGATCTTCGGCCGCGGAGCGGTGCAGCATTCGGCCGTGTTTCCGTTCGGGAGCATGCTCTTCACAAAAGACATCGCTACTGGTTTGCGCGTCTCGATTCCCGAGGCGAACAAGATCAAACAAGCTTACGGCTGCGTCGCGGGATTTTTGCTGGACGAGGAAGAGCGTCAGGAGATCATCGAGATCGTTCCTTTTGGCCGGACAGAAAAGCGTGGGCTTTCGAAAGAGATACTTTGCGACATCATGCAGCCGCGAGCGGTGGAGCTTATTCAGCACGTGGCTCGCGAAGCTGCAAAAGCAAAGGCCCAGATCTCGGGCGGAGTATTTTTAACGGGCGGCGGAGCGATGGTTCGCGGTATTGCCGAGATCGCGGAACAGATATTTGACGCACCGACGCGGGCCGGATTTCTTGAGCCAACCTTCTTTGGCGGGCTGGCGGAAGAGGTTCAGGGGCCGCAATGGGCGACTGCCTGTGGGCTGGCTCTGAGGTCGATGCGGACACAATTGCGGAGCGATTCGCCGGGCGGAAAATCATCGGCGAAGAAAGTTGCGGAATGGTTTGGTAGTTTTAGAGATAAATTTCGATAAATGTGCTTTTCGCGATTGGATTTTTTACGCTAATCGTTGTATTCTTCTCTCCCGATAGCACAATATCTTGTTATTTTCTCGACTAGCCTCGAATCAAATTAAGATGTAGGATTTTGAGTTTCCGCATGTGGGAATTTTATTGTTATGGATGATATTAAGATGACTACTCACGCTCTGAAAATGTTTATCGATGAGCCGCCGATCACGGGTGCTCGCATCAAAGTTATTGGCGTCGGCGGCGGTGGAAGCAACGCCGTGAACCGGATGATCGACGCGGGTATCAAGGGCGTCGAGTTCATTGTCGCAAACACCGATCTGCAGGCGCTGAATGCATCGAAAGCACCGATGAAGATCCAGCTTGGCAGCGCATCGACACGCGGCCTCGGAGCAGGATCGAATCCCGAGATCGGACGTCAGGCAGCTCTCGAAGATACCGAAAAGCTTCTTGACATTCTCGAGGGCTCCGACATGGTATTCGTCACTGCCGGCCTCGGCGGCGGAACCGGAACGGGTGCGGCTCCCGTTGTCGCTTCGCTCGCGATCGAATTGGGCATTCTTACTGTTGCCGTCGTCACGAAACCATTCACCGTAGAAGGCAAAAAACGTATGGCACAGGCCGAGAAAGGCCTGGCTGAGCTTCGCGGATGCGTCGATACGCTGCTTACGATACCGAACTCGAAACTCCGCGAGGTCGAAGAGAAGATCACGATCATGGACGCCTTCAAGCGTGCCGATGATGTTCTTTTGCAGGCGGTTCGCGGTATTACCGATCTGATCATCACGCCGGGGATAATTAACCTTGACTTTGCTGACGTAACAACGGTCATGAAGGGTAAGGGCGTTGCTCTGATGGGAATCGGCGAGGGAAGCGGGGAAGATGCTGCGTCGAAAGCGATGCGTGCGGCGCTCGATTACAAACTGCTGGAAGAAAATTCGATCAAGGGAGCAAAGGCCGCTCTCATCAATGTCACCGGCGGCCCGGACATGATCCTGAGTGAAGTCGAAGACGCGATCGGCCTGATCGAATCTGAGGCTGACGACAACGCCGACATCATCTGGGGAAGCGTTATTAAGGAAGAAATGCGAGACGAAATCCGCATTACGGTTATCGCCACCGGCTTTGACTCGATATTGGCGTCGCAATTGCCAAAGCCGACGATGCAGAACACACATGCGGTCGCTGCGGGTGCATCGCCGAAACCTTCGGAAATCATGCTGCCGCCGGATCTACAGCCGGTTGAGAATTTGGATGTTCCAACGTTTATGCGTCGGCAGGCAGACTAACTGGACCGCGGGCAGCTTGCCCGCGTGTGCCTTTGTGATTTATCACTTGCGGGCAGGACGCCCGCGCTCCAATTAGATGATTTCAGAACTGCCCGTTGTCGGAATCACGATGGGCGATGCCGCCGGGATCGGGCCGGAGATCGTTCTCAAAGCTCTCGAAGATAAAGCACTGAAAGAGGCGTGCCGATGTGTGATTATCGGCGACACCTCTTTTTTGCGCAAAACGGCGAAGGAATTGGCATCGACGTTCGAGCTAACAGAATTAAGTGATGAAGGTGCGAACAAGGTCGAGGTACTCGATCTAAAAAACTTACCGGCCGAATTTCCCATCGGCATCGATGCCGCCGTGACTGGAAAAGCATCCGCCGAGAGCATCGAGGCCGCTGTGAAACTTTGGCGAGAGGGCAAGATCGACGCGATCTGCACGGCCCCGATCAGCAAAAAAGCAATTCATCTCGGGGGCTATGACTTTCCCGGCCATACCGAATTTCTTGCTGAGCTGACCGGTACAAAAGATTTCCGCATGAGCTTTTTCGCCGAGGGGCTGCGAACAGTTCTGCTGTCCACGCATTTGCCTCTTCTTGCGGCAATCGATCTGATAAGAAAAGATAACCTCATCGACCTGATCGCATTCACGAACCGTGAAATGTCCAAACTGCTTGGCCGCAAGGTCTCGATCGCGGTTGCCGGACTCAATCCGCATGCGTCCGAGGGCGGAATGTTTGGCGGCGAAGAGGCGGCAGAGATCACTCCGGCGATCGAACATTGTCGTGACGTTCTTGGAATTAACGCAAGCGGGCCGTATTCGCCGGATACGATCTTTTTGCGCGGGTTCAAGGGTGATTTTGACGCGGTCATCGCTCTTTACCACGATCAGGCGACGATCGCCGTAAAGTCACTCTCGTTTGGCTCGGGTGTGAATGTCACGCTTGGGCTGCCGGTTATCCGTACCTCGGTCGATCATGGAACAGCCTTCGACATTGCCGGAAAAGGCATTGCTGAGGCGTCGAGTATGATCTCGGCGATCAAGTTGGCGGGAGAACTTGTAAACGGTTCGCAAAAAAGGGGTAATGTCTGATAAAATCATCCCATTGCCGGGAGAATAATAGCCAAGTGACCAAACCAAAGCTTTTGCTTGCTGACGATTCGGTGACGATCCGCAAGGTCGTCGAATTGACGTTTGCTGACGAAGGCATCGATGTCTCGACCGTCGCCGACGCTGAGATGGCGATGCAGAGATTTGTCGAGATCCAGCCGGACATTGTGCTTGTCGATGTCGGGCTTGACGGCACGAACGGCTATAGGATCTGCGAAATGATCAAGGCCGACAACGCGACAAAGCATATTCCCGTCCTGCTGCTTGTCGGTTCGTTCGAGCCATTTGACCATGACGAGGCCGAACGGGTTAAAGCTGACGGATTCTTAACCAAGCCTTTTCATTCAATTCGTGATCTTGTTACGAGGGTTCAGGGACTTCTCGGCCGCCAGCCAGCAGCCGGTCCGGCTTCGGAAGTTGAGCCTCCACCTGTGCCAATATTTGGCGGCGAATTTACTGATGATATGCCGGTAACCGATGAGCCGGAATCCGACGATATCGAGGATCTCTATCGCAGCAGCTTTGCGGAAACGGTTGAGATCGAGGAATTTGACACGGTCGATGATCTGCTTGGCGATAGCGGGATGGACGACGAGATGATCGAAACAAATCGAGTGTCGTCGCCAGATCACAGTTTCGCAGATCTTTCCGCAGACGATCAACCGAACGGTGAGATCAAGGAATTTGATTGGTCGCCGGAATCTGTTGTCGCCGGAACGGTACAAGCTGAGTCACCCGAGCCTGCTTTCGAACCTTTGGCCGAATCTGAGATTGATTCGTCGGAAAATGCAGCAGAACCTCAGATCGCCGAGTCCGTTGCAGAAGACGAAGAACTGCTTTGGCTCGCTGAGACTGGTCGCGAATCCGAAGTGCACGCGGTCGGCGATGCGGAAAGCATGGAAACTATCGAGATCAGCCATGCTCCGGATCTGATCGGAACCGTCGGTCGTTCGCCTGCGGAATCGCCGAAAGTTGAAGCCGACGATGACGTACAGTTGTTCGACGATATCGATTTCACAAAGCCGAACGATGCGGCAACGGAACCTCAACGTGGGCCCGAAGCTGCTGAAGATGAGGAACCAACCGAAGATGTCGATCCGTCAATTCACGACACTATCCCGTACGAACCGGGCGAGCAGCCGCCGGTTCCTGCGGTCGAGCCGGAGCCTGAGTATTTCTCTCCTGAATTGATCGATCGGATCGCGCAGCGTGTGATCGAACGGTTGTCGGATAGCGTCGTGAGGGAAGTAGCAAAAGAAGAGGTTCCGCGTATTGCGGAGAAACTTATACGTGAGGCTCTCGAACAGGAAAAGGCGGATTGATCTGATCCAAATCAGTATTTCGCGGTTAGTTTTCGTCTCGTAAATGAAAGCTAGCCGCTTTTGTTTTAGAATAGGGTTTTATTATCAGAAATTATGGAACTTGCAAAGGCCTACGACCCGAAAGCGGCCGAAGAAAATCATTACAAACGCTGGGAAGAAAGCGGTTTTTTCCGCCCTGAGATCAACCAGGACCCAAACGCGACGAAATATTCGATTGTCATCCCGCCGCCAAACGTCACGGGCAGCCTGCACATGGGCCACGCTCTGCAGCACACCATCATGGATGTCCTGACGCGCTGGAAACGCATGCAGGGTTTTCGCACGCTCTGGCTGCCGGGAACGGACCACGCCGGAATTTCGGTTCAGCGAAAGGTTGTTGAGCAGCTCAAAAAAGACGAAAACAAGAAGCCGACCGATATCGGCCGCGAGGAATTCGTCAAGCGTGCGTGGAAATGGAAGGAACTTTACGGCAACACCATTACGGAACAAATGCGTCGCGAAGGTGCGTCGGTTGATTGGACGCGGCAGCGGTTCACGATGGACGAAGATCTGTCGCTCGCCGTGCGAAATGTTTTCTGCACGCTCTATGAGGAAGGCTGGATCTATCGTGGCCTGCGGATCGTAAATTGGTGTCCTAAAGACAAGACCGTTCTGTCCGATCTCGAAGTAAAAGAAGAGACGAAAAAAGATGGGAAACTTTATTATCTCAGATACCCATTGGCCGGAACGCAGGCGCCCTCGCCTGCAAGCGTTCCGCTTCGGGACGCTGAGGTCCGCGATGATTCCGCGACTTTTAACGCCGGAGGAACCGGCGTTGCATGCGAGGGCGCCTGCGTTCCCGGCAGAGGAACTTTTATCGTCGTCGCCACCACGCGTCCCGAAACGATGCTCGGCGACACAGCCGTTGCCGTGAATGGCAGTGACGAGCGTTATAAACATCTTGTCGGCAAGATGATCGACCTTCCGCTGACCGGCCGCCAGATCCCGATCATCGCGGACGAGTATGTCGAAGCCGAATTCGGAACCGGAGCGGTTAAAGTTACTCCAGCCCACGACCCGAACGATTATCAGATCGGCCAGCGTCACGATCTGCAGCAACTGCTGGTGATGAATGATGCCGGCGAAATGAACGCGGCCGCGGGAGCGGAATTCGAAGGGCTCGATCGTTTCGTCGCGCGTGCGAAAGTCGTCGAGATGTTTGACGAACTTGGCCTGCTCGAAAAGGTTGACGATTACGAGATCACTCTGCCGGTGTGCGAACGCTGCAAAACTATTGTCGAGCCGATCCTGTCGGAACAGTGGTTCGTGAAAATGGACGAGATGCGTGACATTGCTCTCGATCTGATGAAAACCGAAGGCGTGCCGCATTTTTCGCCGCAAATCCCGCACGAAAAGGTTTACACCGCGTGGCTCGAAAATCTGAAGGACTGGACAATTTCGCGTCAGCTTTGGTGGGGTCACCAAATTCCGGCGTGGTATGACGAGGACGGAAATGTGTTCGTTGGTCGCACGGAAGCTGAAGCCGTTGAAAAATCCGGCGGAAAAGCTTTGAAACAAGACAGCGACGTTCTCGACACGTGGTTTTCGAGTGGTTTGTGGGCGTTTTCCACGTTTGGTTGGAAGGGTGAGCAGGCCGGAACGCAGGCGCCCTCGCCTGCAAGCGTTCCGCTTCGGGACTCTGATGCGGTTGGTGATTCCGTAACTCGTCACGCCGGAGGAACCGGCGTTGCAGGCGAGGGCGCCTGCGTTCCCGGCGATTTGGAGACATTCCTCCCCACCGACGTCCTCGTCACCGGCCGCGACATTATTTTCCTCTGGGTTTCTAGGATGATAATGCTGACGAAGAAATTTACCGGGCAAAAGGCGTTTGAGGATGTCATTGTGACCGGAACCGTTCTCGGCAAGGACGGCAAGCCGATGTCGAAGTCGCGTAATAATGGCGTCGATCCGATCGAGATGTTCGACAAATTCGGTGTGGACGCGACGCGGATATATCTTGCTTCGATCGCAAGCGGTGCGGATATTAAGTGGAATGATGTCGGCGTCGAGACGTACCGTAACTTCGCCAATAAGATATGGAACGCCACACGGTTTTGCCTGATGAATGCCGACGGAACGCGGACATCCTTGTCCGCAAGTCTGACACTCGCGGACAAGGATGTCCGCGTTCCGCTTGCCGACCGCTGGATCATCTCGCGGCTTAATAAAACGGCGATCGATGTCAATAAAGCGTTAGAAAAATACGAATTCCACACCGCTGTCTCGCTGCTATATCATTTTTTCTGGGACGATTTCTGCGATTGGTATATCGAGCTGAAGAAGGACGAGATCACCGGAACGGCCGGAACGCAGGCGCCCTCGCCTGCAAGCGTTCCGCTTCGGGACGCTGATGCGGTTGCTGATTCCGTAACTCTTCACGCCGGAGGAACCGGCGCCCGAGGCGAGGGCGCCTGCGTTCCCGGCGAGGACGTTTCGGCCAAGACGCGGATATTGACCGTTCTCGAGATCGCTCTGAGAATGCTGCATCCGTTCATGCCTTATTTGACGGAAGATCTGTGGCTGAAATTGCCGGGAACTTCGAATGCACTGCACGATCCGGCATATTCGGCGGCGGAAGCGACTATCATGCTGACGAAATTCCCGCCCGGCGATGCGTCTGCGATCGATGATGCGGCGGAAAGGGAAATGAGCGCGGTCATCGACGTGATCAAAAAAGTGCGGAACATTCGGGCCGAGATGAATATCTCGACCGCGATCAAGTTCACGGTGCATATCGCCGCCGACGCGGCGATGCAGGAAGTGCTGAAAGCCAACGAAGCCCAGATCCTAAAGCTCGCAAAGGCCGAAAAACTCGTGATCGCGGCCGAACTCGATGTTCCGCGTGCCTCGGCAAAGGCCGTCACGTCCGACGCCCGCCTCGCCGTCCCGCTCGAAGGCCTCATCGACTTCGACGTCGAACGCACGCGTCTGAATAACCAGATCACCAAGCTCACCGAAGAAAAATCCCGCCTCGACGGACAACTCTCGAACGCCAATTTTGTCGAGCGTGCACCAACAGAAAAGGTCGAAGAGCTCCGCGAACGTTCTGTGGAGCTGGAGCATCAGATCGCGACGTTGAATAGTAATGTTGAAGCTTTGACGTAAAGCGATTTTGGTAAGTTCCCGCAACTCCCTGGTTGATCAGTTCATTGCATCGAGCAATGGAGTTCTTTCATCGTCCGATGTGATATTTACATCGAGCGATGGAATATTTACATCGGTCGATGGAGATGTTTATACATCCGATGTAAAACATACATCGTTCGATAAAGTAATCTCATCGTCGGATGGCATAGGTTCATCGTCCGATGGAATAACTACATCGCTTGTCTGAGCAAAAAATCCTTTACAATATCTCCGGGAAATAGTTAAAATATTGTCGTTTATGATTGTCGCGTGGTTTTCGACGATCTGCGGACGTAATTATTTGACGGAGAAAAACATACATGACGACACGGCAAGATTGGCTGCCTTATTCGCTGAATGAAAAGCATGCGTTGTTTGTGAATGTGCGTTCGAAGATCGATGGGTACGAGGCGGTTTTGCCGCTCACTTCGGCACAAACTGCACGGATAAAGGAGATCTGCGACATATTTATTTACGCGAACGGCATTGTCGAACAGTCGAAGGCGACGATGAAGGCATTGGTTTCATGGCGCAATTTGATTTTATCGAACGAACGATCGTCTACGCCTCTGCCGCCGCGGCCGATGTTTGATAACACACTGCCGCCGAGCGGCGCGTCGGCGGGAATTTACGCGGAATTTCGCGCGCTCATGGAGATCGTCAAATCTGCTCCCGGTTTCACGACGGCGATCGGTACGAATCTGACGATAATGAGCCCGAAACGAGTTGAGCGTTCGCTCGCCGAGGTCGCACCGCAGCCAAATATCACATCTATCGGTACAAACAGCGTGCGGATCGTCGGCAGCCTGCACGGAATGGACGCGATGCGGGTCGAATATATGCGAAAAGGCGAGGAAACTTGGAGATTTGTGGCGTTTCTCACGCGTTTGCCGGCGACGGTCGCGATCCAGCCAGCCGTTGAAGGCGAACCGGAAAGCGGAATCATTCGCTGCATTCTGATGAAGAACAATCAGGACGCCGGGCAATATTCGCCAAGCACGCGCGTTACGATCTCGGAAGACTGAAAAGCTCGCTAGTTCGGTGTTTTTGATTTTCGTCCGTGCCTTTCCGTGTGCTCCGTGGTCGATCTTTTTCGGAATTAACCACGGAACGCACGGAATAACACGGAACAAGAGATGAAAACTGGTGTGGGAGAATAGATCGAAATCGAACTATTTATCGTCCTTGTGCTCACTGCCTTTCTCATCGTCGTGATCTTTATCATCCGATGAAGTAGCTGCTGGCGGCGGCGGAGCACCGGCTTCGATGGTGATGGCGACGTTTTTGCTGTCTTTCTTTTCGCCTTTGTCGTCGAGCATGTCGGCGACGATGGTGAATTTACCGCCCGCGAAGCTCGCAGGGATCGGCAGGTTGTAGGCGGCGGTTCCGCTGCTGGCGAGATCGACCTTGACCTCGGAACCGGGCAGGACTTTGCCCTTGTCGTCGTTGATGTAGATCTTGGTTGTTGTCTTTCCGGGTGCGTTTGCGATGACCGCGTTGGCGTAGATGGTTTCGCCGGCTTTGAAGCTGGTCGATTCGGTCTTGCCGTCTTTGTCTTTTGAGGTCTTAAAGCTGCTCATGCTCGCCGTGCTAAAGCTGCAGGCGGCGACAAATGCGAACAGAGCGGTAATTAAACTGAGTTTGATCTTCACTAATTATTCTCCTTGAGTATCTGAATAACGAAATACGGAGACTATAGAGTTAAATGCTCAAAGTCAAAGCGTAGCGGAACTGTGCTGAGCCGGATTTTGAGAATTTCCGAGACTAAACGTGCCGCGTCGTGGTATCCTATTTTTGCCCGATAACTTCATTCAGACCTAGAGGAATCATTCATGAAAAAGATTTACATTTCAGCTGCTTTTTTTGCTGTATTCGCGACTGGCGCGTCCGCGACGGCGTTTGGACAAAAGGCTAAGACACCCAGCGACGACGCTGGCATTGTGACCGGAAAGGCCGAACGCAAGCTCGACAACGCTTCGTTCCGCGTGGTGCTGACGACCGAGTGGTTCACCGAACGTAACGGAGCGTCGTTCAGCAAGATCACGGAAACTTTTGCGACGATCAATCCTGATAGATTTCAAATAATCTCCGAAACAGGCGGCACCCGGATCGAAACTTTGGTGGTCGCCGACAAAACTTTCCGCCGAACGAACGAAGACGACTGGGAATCGGTCGCAACTTCGCCGGCAAGAAAAGCTGGAAACGAGGCTTCGGTCGCGAGATTTGGCGAATTGGCCGGCGGCGCGGTTTATCCGATAGGTAACAGCAAATTCGTCGCCCGCGGAACCATCGACGGACAGGAAGTCTCAATGTACGAAACGCGTGCGGTTCAGAGCGATAACGCGAAAGAAGGCATGACCCGCACAGAAACCACGCAATTTTGGATCAACGGCGCCGGACAGATCGTTCGCAAGATCATTGAACAGGATATTGCCGGCGACAAGCGGTTTATGCGGAGTACGGCAAGCTATTCGTACACCGACATCCGCATCGAAGAACCCATCATGCCCGTAAAGGCTGAAGATAAATAATGAATTGGTTGGAAAACGGTGAAATGTTGGCGAGTATTGGTGAATTTCTGGCCGAGGACATCGGGCGCGGTGATATCACGACGACCGCGACCGTGCCGCAGGATACACGCGGATTTGGCAGGTTTCTTGCAAAGGAAGACCTTGTTCTCTGCGGCCTCAATGTGGCGGAAGCTGTCTTTTTTCACCTCGATCCTGACAGTTCCGAGATCGAAACTACATACGGCGACGGCGACGAGATAACCGCCGGAACTGTTTTTGCCACGCTGAAAGGCTACGCGGACGTTCTGCTGGTCGGCGAAAGGACGGCGCTGAATCTAATTCAGCGTTTGTCGGGTATCGCGACGCTGACGCGGCAGTTTGTAAAGGCGATCGAGGGCACTAAAGCTCAGATCGTCGACACGCGAAAGACAACACCAGGCCTTAGGATGCTCGAGAAATACGCGGTCACGATCGGCGGCGGCAAAAATCACCGCATGGGCCTCGACGATGGCGTTTTGATCAAGGACAACCACATCGCTCTCGCTGGCGGCATCACCGAAGCTGTAAAGGCGGCCAAAAACAAGGTCGGGCATTTGCACAAAATAGAGGTCGAGATATCAAACTGGGCCCAACTTCGCGAAGCAATCAACGCCGGTGCCGAGATCGTCATGCTCGACAACCAAACTCCTGAGGAAGCCGCAAAATTGGTTCAAATGGCCCGCTCGATCAATCCCGCGGTTCTCATCGAGGCATCAGGAAATATGGACCTCGAACGCGTTCGTTCGTTTGCTGAGGCCGGTGTTGACCTTATTTCGGTCGGGAAAATAACGCATTCGGCACGGGCGGTGGATATTTCGTTTAAAATACAGATCGCCTAAACGACTGGAGCGCAAGCATCTTGCTTGCCAACGCCGGTTCTTCCGGCGTGAAGCGTGAATTTTGTGGAGCGAGATTTTTTCCGTCGTCCTTACACCGCCGAAGCGGCGGCGTTGGCAAGCAAGATGCTTGCGCTCCAGTCATTTCGGCGCGTTCATTGCCAAAAGTTCTGCATCCGGTTTCAAATTCGGCAGAAAATGAACGGCGATCATTGAAATAACGATCACGATCGTACAGAGAATGCCGCCCTCGATCCCGTAGGTTTGTCCCGTCAGCCACGTTGGGCCAAAATCTATTTCCTTGAACACAGGATTTGTTGTGATCTCAGTCAGCCCGCTGACCTCGACGCCAAAAAACGAGCCCTGCATCCAGTTCCACATGAGATGCAAACCCCAGACGAACCACAGATCGCGGGTCTTTAAGTAAGCAACTCCGAACCAGAAACCGGCGAGGATCGTATTCGCGGTTGCTATCAAGCTTGCACTTGGATTGCGGGCGTGAACGGCTCCGAAAAGTACTGACGTGAGCAATAGCCCAAACCACCGAAGGTCCGAACGGACGAACGTCTGAAGAAGATACCCGTGGAAAAAAGCTTCCTCAAAAGCTGCAGCTATGGCGAAAACTAAAAATGACAAAGCCGCCGACGCGATGATCTTTGATGTCGAGACGTCGTTTAGCACGAAGCGTATGCTGCCAAATGCAAAGCCGACACCAACGGCGAGTGAAAGTGCGATCCCACCGATCAGTAGGCCAAGGAGGAGATGCTTTAGCCACCCTTTGCTAAATGCAGCACCGAGAGCCCGGTACGGCAATTTCTCGAGGAACTTACCGCACAGCCACCCCAATAGGATTGCAGGTACGAGCGAAAAGAATGCGTTTGAAACGAAGTGTGCCGCCGGCCCCGCTGAACCTGCGGCCTGCAGCACCAGCAAAAACGCCTGACCGACTAATCCGAACAAAACAGCGGCAAAAATGTATGTGAAAAGAAAGATCGCCGCCCGCCAGCCGCTCCGTAGTAAGCCGTTCTTTTCGTTGAAAAATATCGCGTTCATATTTTCGAGCACTAGCGAAAGATTCTAACGGAAAGTAGTGACCGTGTTAAACTTGGATGGCGTGGAAAAAGAGGTTCCAAAGGTAAAGCGGCGCAAAATGCCCTGGGTTGTCGGCACGATCATGGCGGGCTCGCTGGTGACGCTTGTCCTGCTGCAATCGACCAATCTTTGGAAGGATTTCGCTATCGAATCGTCAAGCGATCTGCTTTTGCTTTACGCTTTGTCGGGGCTTAACTTTGCCGCCCTGGTCATCTTCGGATTTATCTTTCTACGGAGCATTATCAAGCTCGCACGCGAGCGGCGAACCTTTACGCTCGGTGCACAGGTCAAAACGCGGCTGATGATCTATTTCATTGCCCTCAGCCTGATGCCGATCATTGCGATGGCCGTTTTCTCATACCTTTTTATGAACCGTGCGCTCGATCGATGGTTCACGAGCATCCCGGAAAAGGTGCTCAGCGAAACGCAGCAAATGCAGCGACAATCGCTTCTCGACCGCACGGCAAAGCTCGACGAAACCGTTCGAATGCTCGCGACATCATTCGAAAAGGTCGAGCCCGATAATGCCGAACTTGCAAGCATCGCCACATCGGGAAGCCTTGTGCACATCAGCGTTGTCTCCGCCGACAACTCGATCAAAGCTTCCTTCGATCGCGAGGTTTCGCCCGACGAAAGGGGCGAACTCGATCGGCTTATCGCTGCCGCCAGAGCGGGAAGCGTGGCGGAACCGGCTCTTCGCGACGGCAAAGGATTTGATGTCAGCCTTGCCACGATGTCGGGCGGAAGGCGCGTGATCATCGTGCCCGATCCATTTGGTGAGAGAACCTTAAGCAAGGTGGTTGAGAATTCGGTCGCCCAGTTCGAAGATCTAAAGAGAAAACAGATCCTGATCCGTCGCGTCGGTTTGCTCACGTTGGGCGTCCTCACATTTTTACTTATGTTCGCGTCGTCGTGGATCGCCATCCACGTCGCTCGCGGATTAACTGCCCCGATCAAGGCGCTGGCGGAGGGTGCGGGCGAGATCGCGCAGGGGAATCTGAGCCACCGCGTCGATGTCCTCGCCGAGGATGAATTGGCTTTGCTTGTCACCACCTTCAATGAGATGTCGGCGAAGCTGGAATCAAACTCGATCGAACTGAGCGAACGCCGCCGTTATATCGAAACCGTGCTCGAAACCTTACCGACAGGCGTTATCTCGTTCAACGCCGACGACAAGATCACCACTATAAACCGTTCGGCCGTAAATATATTGAAGGCCGGCGACATATCGCACGAGCATCTGGTCGATCTCGTCGGCAGCGAAGATCGTCCGGTATTCGAACGTCTGCTTAGCCGCGCAAGACGTGTTGGGCACGCTTCGGATCAAACGACGTTGAAAGAAGAAGGCTCGAACGGAAATCAGTTGAGTGAATTGACGGTGGCCCTGACCGCGACCATGCTTCCGGCTGACGGTGGCGTTGTTCTCGTTATCGAAGACCTATCCGAACTCATCGCCGCTCAGCGTGCGTCCGCCTGGCAAGAGGTTGCACGCCGTATGGCCCACGAGATCAAGAATCCGTTAACGCCAATCCAGCTTTCCGCCGAACGCATCGCCAAGCGATTTGCAAACAGCGGCCACGCTGATAATGGAGCCGGAAATCGCATCGACGACAAGGGCCCGCTCAGTGATGTCGTTCACGAGAGCACGGCCACGATCCTTCGCGAGGTTACCTCGCTCAAAACGATGGTGGACGAATTCTCGCGATTTGCCCGTCTGCCCGATACGAAGCTCGAAACAGGAAACCTGAACGATCTGATCACGCAGACGATAAATGCGTTTGACGGACGTTTTACAAGGCTCGTGATCGATATGGAACTCGCCGAATCGCTGCCTGAGATCTCGCTCGACGCCGAGCAGATGAAGCGAATATTTATCAACCTGATCGAAAATTCCGTCGAGGCGTTCGACGGCGATGCAGAAAACCCTCGAATCCTGGTAACGACACGCTACGAACCCGCTCGCGACCTCGTTGTCGCTGAGGTGTCGGATAACGGCAAAGGTATCGCACCGGCTGACCTGCAAAAGCTCTTTCAGCCGTATTTCTCAACCAAAGGCCGCGGCACCGGCCTTGGACTTGCCATCGTTAATCGCATTATCACCGAACATAATGGCAAAATAAAGGTGGTCGCGAATCAGCCGAAAGGTGCGAAATTTATTATTGAATTGCCGGTAAATGGATAATGCAGAATCTGATCCTGATTGTTGATGACGAACGCGGCATTCGCGACACCCTTCGCGGCGTACTCGAGGATGAAGGCTTTGCCGTCGAAACGGTCGAGTCGGGCGAGGCGTGTCTGGAGATCGTTAAAAAACAGATCTTTAGCTGCATTTTGCTCGACATTTGGCTCGGCGATGGCATCGATGGGCTTGAGACCCTGGGCAAATTAAAAGACGAAGGTATCGATGCATCGGTCGTTATGATCTCGGGCCACGGTAATATCGAAACGGCGGTCCGCTCGACAAAACTTGGGGCTTTCGATTTTATTGAAAAGCCTCTTAGTCTTGAACGGACAATAGTTACGGTCAAAAATGCCGTTCGTCAGCGCCAGCTCGAACTCGCAAATCAGCAGCTCCAGGACGAGCTTTCCGAGCAATACGTCATGGTTGGCGAATCGGTCGTCATGCGTGCGCTTCGTAAGCAGATATCGATCGTCGCACCCACCGATGGGCGCGTTCTGATTTCTGGTGAAAGCGGAACTGGCAAAGAACTTGTCGCGAGAGCCATACACTCGCAATCCAAACGCCGCAATGCTCCGTTCGTCGAGATCAATTCCGCGGCGATCCCTGAGGAGCTTGTCGAATCCGAACTCTTCGGCCATGCCAAAGGTGCCTTTTCCGGGGCGATGAAGTCCAAGAAGGGGAAGTTCGAAGTCGCCGACGGAGCTACCCTTTTCCTTGATGAGATCGGCGATATGTCGCCGCGTGTACAGGCGAAAATGCTCCGTGTGCTTGAGGAACAGCGTTTCGAACCTGTCGGGAGCAATACGCCGATCACGGTTGACGTTCGCGTGATCTCGGCAACGAATCAGCCGCTTGACGGATTGATCGACAACGGCCAGTTTCGCACGGATCTGTTTTACCGGCTGAATGTGATCCCGTTTCAGGTGCCGCCGCTTCGAGAGCGTCGTGAAGATGTTCCCGTCCTGGTCGAGCATTTTAACCAAAAATTCTCGGGCGAGTATGGCAAAGATCCAAAGCAATTTGCCGCCGACGCGATCGAAGCTCTTCAGGACTACGAATGGATCGGCAACGTCCGCGAGCTAAAAAATACGATCGAACGCATTGTCATCATGTCTGCCAAAGAAACGATTGCCGCCGCCGATCTGCCCGAAATGGAAAGCAGCTACGAACCGGCTGCCGTCAGCTTTCGCTTTCCGAGTTTCAAGGAGGCGACCGATGCGTATCAGCGGGAGTTTATTCTGCACAAACTGGCCGAATTCGAGGGCAATGTCGCTCGGGCGGCTGAGAACATGGGCGTCGATCGTACGCATTTGTACCGCAGGATGAAAAATCTGGGAATACAGGCCAGATAATAATGCTATCATCTGTGTCGCGGCCCCTTATCCGAGGCCGGGCAAATGTCCAAACCGTTCCTGAAATTGCTGCGCTGGGTTATCGCTACGCTCGTCGTTGGAGCGGTCTTTCTGTTTTGGGCAGGCGAGCGGCCCTATCGCATATTTTTTCCAGGTGAACCTGAGCCTGTTGAGGTCGAGCCGCGATCTGACGATCGTTCGGCGACGTTCGTTGCGGTCGGTGACATCATGCTTTCGAGAGGTGTTGCGAAAGCGATCTTAAAATCCGGAACGACCAACTATCCTTTCGAAAAGCTAACCGAGATCCTGCTTCGCTCCGATCTCAATTTCGGCAATCTCGAATCGCCCGTTTCCGGCAACGATCACGTTCTCGGCGAAGGCCTCGTTTTCAACGCCCGGAGAGATCACGCCACTGCCCTTGCCAAATACAACTTCAAGATCGTTAACCTCGCGAATAACCACGCCTTCGATCAGGGGCTGAAAGGCTTGCTGGCGACTCGAGGTTTTCTCGACAACCTTGGCGTTCGACATATCGGTGTCGGCGAGGACGAGGGCGACGCGTGGCGGCCCGCTGTGCTCGACGTAAATGGGATCAAGATCGCGTTCATCGGGGCATCTTACGCAAGCATCAACGATGGCGGCGTCGTCCGAAAACCGAACGTGGCCCGTATCGAGGATCAGAACCGATTGGCGGCAGCCATTCAGCGAGCAAAGATCGAAGACGCGGATTACATTGTCGTAACGATGCACGCCGGAATCGAGTACACGCGAGAACCCGAGAAGGGCCAGATCGCGTTTGCCCGTGCAGCCGTGGATGTGGGAGCGGATATCGTTATCGGGGCACATCCACACTGGGTTCAGACGACGGAAATATACCGAGGCAAGCCCATTTTCTATTCGCTCGGCAACTTCGTCTTCGACCAGAGGCCGGAAGAAAGGCGGAAGGGGCTGATCCTGCGCATAAAACTCCGTGGTTCCGAACTCGACGAGATCGAGATGCTCCCCGTGATTATCGATAACTCGGCGCCGAGACTCGCCACGGCGGACGAGTCCCGGGAGATACTCAGAAAGATCGGTGTCACAGATCCGATCCTGCGGCCATAAATTGTCAAAGAGCTAAAGCCCGCGATGATCGCAAGGCCCTTTCCAGAAACCTTACTTCTTATTGACGGGAAATCCCCGTTTGATCATCAGTGCATCCACATTCGGATCGCGTCCACGGAAATTGCGATAGGCCTCGGCCGGGTCGATCGTGTTGCCAACCGAGAATATGTATTTCTTCAGCCGGGCACCGACATTTTTGTCATACGGCCCACCGGCTTCGGTAAATGCCCCAAAAGCGTCGGCCGTCAACACATCCGACCACAGATAGCTATAATAACCCGCCGAATAACCGTCACTCGCAAACACATGGCCGAACTGCGGTGTGCGGTGACGCATCACGAGTTCGTTCGGCATTCCGAGGGCTGCCAGTGTATCTTTCTCAAATTTGTCCGCATCGATCGTCGCTCCGCCGGCGAGGTGGAGTTTCATATCGACGAGGGCACTTGAAAGGTACTCGGTAGTTGCAAAGCCTTGATTGAACGTATCTGCTTTTTTGATCTTCTCGACGAGATCCGTCGGGATCGGTTTGCCGGTTTGGTAATGCAGGGCGAACTTGCTCAGCACTTCAGGTGTCGAAACCCAGTGTTCGAGTAACTGCGACGGGAACTCGACGTAATCGCGGGCTACATTGGTCCCCGCCAGGCTCGGATACGTCACGTTCGACGAAAGCCCGTGCAGGGCGTGGCCGAATTCGTGAAACATCGTCTCAGCGTCATCCCAGGAGATCAGAAGCGGTTCACCCGGCTTTCCTTTTACGAAGTTCGCGTTGTTCGAGACGATCGTGGTCACATCATCTTTTATTCGCTGCTGGCCGCGATAAGCGTTCATCCACGCACCCGAGCGCTTGCCGTCGCGGGCGTATGGGTCGAAATACCAAACGCCGATGTGCTTGCCGGTCGTTTTGTCCTTGACCTCATAAACCGTTACGTCCGGATGAAAAACCGGCACGCCCGACATCGGCGTGAACGTGAAATTGAATATCTCGCCAGCCATCCAGAACATCGCTTCGCGGATCTTGTCGAGCTGGAGGTATTTCGAGACTTCGTTCTGATCCAGGTCGTAGCGGTCCTTTCGCACCTTTTCCATGTAGAAACGGTAATCCCACGGCTCGATCTTGATCTTTGCACCTTCCTTGTCGGCGAGGGCCTGCATGTCGGCGACCTCTTCCTTGACGCGTGCAATCGCGGCGGGCCAGACGCCGTCCATGAGTTTCATGGCGTTTTCGGGAGTTTTTGCCATGGTGTTTTCGAGCCGCCAGTGAGCGTGCGTTTTGTAGCCGAGCAGTTGTGCCCGTTCGAATCTGAGTTTTAGGATCTCCGGAATAATGCCGTTGTTGTCGCGGGAGTCAGCGTTGTCGCCGCGATTCGCGAACATTTTCCATGCCTTTTCACGCAGGTCGCGGCGGCTGGAATAGGTCAGAAACGGGTCGATCGACGAACGCGTGTTCCTGATCACCCATTTGCCCGTGAGCTTTTTCGAGGCTGCGGCCGAAGCCGCCGCATCTTTCAAAGCCTGCGGCAGTCCGGCAAGATCAGCTTCGGAATCGAGCGTCATATATACTTGCGTCTCGTCGCCCAAAAGGTTCTGGCTGAACTTGGTGAAGTTGCCCGCGAGCGTTTGATTGATCTCGGAAAGCCGTGCTTTTTTCGCGGCGTCGAGTTTCGCTCCGGCACGGACGAAATTGGTGTAGTAGAGCCACGTCAGGCGATAGCGTTCGGCGCTGAGGGCGTTTTCAGCGACGAGGAAGTTGTTAACTGGTCTCAGTTGATTCTTCCCCTCGATTTGGTAAACAGCCTCGATGCGTTTAAAAAGCTTTTCGTTCTGCGTGATCTTATCGAAATGCCCGGCGATTTTCGGGTCCATTTCTTCTTCAACCTTGCTAAATTCTTCGTTGTTCATGCTGGTTGTCCAGATGCCATAGATGGTGCTCACGCGGTCGAGCATTTTTCCGGTCGATTCCATCGCGACAATCGTATTCTCAAACGTCGGCGCCGCCTTTTGATCGGCGATCGACGCGACCTCGCGAAGATTCTCCTCCATCGCGGCATCGAGAGCCGATTTCAAATCGGCGACCTTTACTTTGTCAAAAGGCGGCAGCCCGCCAAACGGCCCGGTCCATTTTTTGGTCAAAGGATTAGCGGCCACGGCATCGGCCGACACTGTTTGCTCAGTATTGGTTCCCATAAATAATACGCACCCGGCGATCGCTGCGATCACGGCCACAAACAAACTCTTTCTCATCGGTATTCTCCTGAAAATATCTCCGCATTTGAATATACCGCTCCGCGGCGAACGGAACAAACCGCTCTGTTTTGACGGTTACCAGTGACCAACAGTTGGCTGTCCCATGTCCCACCACCACGACGCGCGCACTTGATCGTGCCACAGGCCCGCGCGTAAGCAAGGGCGAAACGCGAACGCCCAGAGCAAGTGTCCCATTTCCCACCACTCGACGCGCGCACATCCGGGCCCGCCCGGTGCAAAAGCCCGCGCGTAAGCAAGGGCGAAACGCGAACTTCCAGAAAGAATTAGCGACAAATAAAAACGGCCACCGCAAAATAGAATCGGTGGCCGCGCTATCGAGAATTCCGTGCGATAGCTTACATTGCGTGCGATCTTTTCTGTTCGTCCAAGCCGAACAGCAACATTGTTTCCTCGTCGGACATCGTCGCCGAAATGGCCGGCGGTTCGCGTTCGGCCGCAAGCACACGCCACGCTCGCTCGAGTATAGCTTCGTCCGCCGGCGTCAATTCCGGCAGCTCGGCTGCGGAATCTTCATCCTGAGCCCGAGCGTCAAGATGCAAAATGATCTTCCCAATATCCTCGAGTGATAGCTCCATGACGAGCATTCTAAACCCAAACGATTTTCTTGCCAAACGAAGTAAGGCAGAAACGTTTTCAATGGGACAGCAAACTCTTTGGCGGCAGGTGTTTGAAGAATTTGCCGTAGGCGTAGGCGATCTTTTCGTTTGGTTCTGTATATTTGTACGCCATTTCCCGGTGTGAATATTCGCTGATCTCACCGGCCGCCATGCGGCCATAGGTGTTGGCGACCCAATCGAGCACCTTCCTTTCGTCGTCCGAGAGAATGTTTGTCGCTTCGGCGGTCCTGGCTTCGAGAGTTTTTGTGAGCGGTGCGACCTTAACGCGTTCGTTCGAGATGAGTTCGTTCAGGATCGATTCCGCATCGTCCGCGACGGGGCCGAATGGGCGATTGTAATAGACCGCGCCGGACATTCCATGATTGCGAAGATAGAACATCGTCAGATCGCTGTAGAAAAGGAGTTTGTTGAGGCTGGTTTTGTAGACCAGATTGCCTTTGCCGGTGAGGTATTCGATCATCGCGGCGATCTTTGCTCTCGAATGCGGCTTGAACCCCTCGAAAACGCTTTCATCGCCATATTCCTGCGCAATATACGCCATTTCCTCGACCTCGACGGCGGCGTTTGCGGTCGCGGCGTTGCGTTCGAGAATCGTAGCGAGTTCGTCAAATTCGCGGCGGCCCGGTGACGTGAACATCTCCAGCATTCCGTCCTCGATCCGACCGATAGCGTTCGCCACACAAACCGTCAGCGAATCCTCGATCAACTGCGGCTCATAAAACTCACCCGTCTCACGCTCAAAAGCCCGCTGTACCTGTCCCACGATCGCCCGTATCTTCGCCGACAAACCCGTCGTCGACAATTCATCATTTATCATATCCATTTTGCCCAAAAAAAATTTGCGGAAACCGCCCGCTAATATTAGACGATTAGACGCCGGGAAGTAAATACTTTTGTTCGCGTTCTACGTGACTGGACGGCGAGCATCCTGCTCGCCTGCGGATGAAACCGCCAGCAAGATGCTGGCGGCTCCAATCGGTCGCGTCCCCTTCAACAACACCCAGTGCGGCTTCAGATTGCGACCGCGATGTCTGGCAAATGTCCACCGTCTGGTTACGCCCGGCACAGTTTGTTTTACGGTCTCCACAACCTGCGTGGCGTCTGCACAGGTTGTCGGGCGGTCTCCGACGATTGTCGGGCGGTCTTCGGCGGTTGTCGCGCGTTCTCCGACGGTTGTCGCGCGTTCTCCGACGGTTGTCGCGCGTTCTCCGACGGTTGTCGCGCGGTCTCCGACGATTGTCGCGCGGTTGCCGCAGGTCGGCAGACGGTTGCCGCAGGTCGGCAGACGGTTGCCGCAGGTCGGCAGACGGTCGCCGCAGGTCTGCAGACGGTTGCCGCAGGTCGGCAGACGGTTGCCGCAGGTCGGCAGACGGTTGCCGCAGGTCTGCGGACGGTCGCCGCAGGTCTGCGGACGGTTGCTGCAGGTCTGCGAACGGTTGCTGCAGGTTTGCAGACGGTTGCTGCAGGTTTGCAGACGGTTGCCGCAGGTCTGCATTGCGTCGGCGCAGATCTGCAGACGGTTGCCGCAGGTCGGCAGACGGTTGCCGCAGGTCTGCATTGGGTCGCCGCAGGTCTGCATCAGGTCGATGCAGGTCGGCTTCTGGTCTTTGCACGCCCTACATTGGGTCGATGCATTACGCGTCCAGTTCCGCGAAACAAACGCAAACTACGGCAAAGTCTCCGATATGCGTACGTGCCAATCAATCCGTAAAACCGACCGGAGCGGCAAACATTAAAAAAAGGACAGCCCTCGCGGGCCGCCCTTTTTTGGTTTGGCAATTATCAAACTCCAACTACGGTTTGATGATGTAGTCGGGGAAGCAGCTATCAGAATCTTTGAGGAAGAGTTCCAAAACTTCCATCGCCGAACGCGACTGCGTGCCGGCTGAGGCACCGACGCCAGCGAAGTTTGGGTTAAGGATCTTCGAGATCTGATCGCGGACGGCGTCGAGATGGGCACGCGTTGCTTTGTCTTTCGACTTTGCATACGCCGCACCGGCCATTGCACTGATGGTTTTCAGCTCGGCACGATAGAATGCCCGTTCGTCGCCGCTGCTGATGAACAACGCTGCAAATCCGGCAGGCAACCCCTGTGGAGCGGTTTGCGGCGGAGCGTTCAGCTTGTTGTTCGCGATGTCGAGATACGCCCGTTGCAGATTGCGGCGGTACGCGTCGATCACCGGCGACGGGGAACTGAATTCCGTGAAAACTCCGTTGCGAAGGTCGGCGAGCAATTCACAGGCACTATATGCGGCCGAACCGTCGAGCGTTTCCTGCTCGATAAGGCGTGCGAAACGAGTGCTCGACATCAGGTTGTTCAGGACGCTGTTCTGAGCGTTGCGAACGCGGTTCAGGACACCGATCGGCTCGATCTTACGCAGGATGTCCTTGTCGATCGCCCACATTGGCGTTGCCAGAGCGTTGTCGCTGAGGAACTTAACCGCTTCGGCCTGTTTGGCTTTAGGAACCGTCGTAAACTTCGGCCCCGGCTGTCCTATATGTTTCTGCTGCGAGTTCATGCCGCCGACGATCGCCGCGACGTGATTCATCTCAAGCGTCCACTGTCCGAGCATACGGCCGTAGAGTTCGGCGAGATCGTTATAAGGCTCGCCGTTTTGCGTAGCGGTCGTCGTGTTGACGAGCATTTTGCTGATGCGCTGCAGGTTTTTGAGTCCCATCGTCGAAGACTTGACTGCATCGGCGTCGCCGACCGCTTCGGTTAATTCACCAGGATCGCTGCCGCTCGCGCCGTCGGTCGAGAAACGCAGCCATGGGCTCGCGTCCTGCTGTTTCGCCCATTGATTGAGCGTCGGCTTTTCGGCATCCGGCGTACGGGCTCCCGGAATCGGTTTGTAGCCCCACATGGTCGCGAATTCGTCATACGGCCCGATTCCCGGAACGAGATCCTCGATCGCGATGTTGTCTTCAGGCTGCGCGACGTAGTTGAAACGCGAATAGTCCATCAACGTCGGCGTATGGCCCATTTTGTGAACCCACGCGGCATCGCGGACCTTTTCCTGCGGATAGTTCGAGCTCGCCTTCATATTGTGCTGGAAGCCAAGCGTGTGGCCAACCTCGTGAGCAGCAACGTATTCGAGCAGAACGCCCATAAGCTCGTCAGGCATCGGGAAGGTCTGTGCACGCTTGTCCAAAGCTCCGGCCTGTAGGAAATACCACGAACGCTGGAGGTTCATGATGTTGTGATAGAACTGGATGTCCGATTCGAGAATCTCACCGGTTCGAGGGTCGGCGACGTGCGGGCCCGAAGCGTTCTCGGTAGTCGACGGCAGCCAGCGGATAACCGAGTAACGGGCATCTTCGGGGCTGAAATCCGGATCTTCTTTCTTGGTCGGGGCTATTTTGGCGATGATCGCATTCTTAAATCCGGCGGCTTCGAATGCCTTCTGCCATTTTTCGACGCCGCGGATCATGTATGGCCGCCATTTTACCGGTGTTGCAGAGTCGATGTAATAAACGATCTGTTTTACCGGCTCGGACATCTCGGCATTTGGATCTTTCTTTTCGAGCCGCCAGCGGCGGATATAGGTGGTCTCAGGAGCCTTGTGCTCCTCGCGGCTGTAATCGTACTGAGACTGCGAAAAATAACCGACACGCTCGTCAAACAGACGCGGCATCATCGGATTTTCAGGCAGTTTGACCATGCTGTAATGAAGTACGACGGTCGCCGTTCCAGGATTCATCCCGCCAGCCTGTGCCCCACCCGGAGCACCGCCGCCGGCACCTGCCGGAGGTGCGGTACGTGTGTAGGTCATCGAGGATTCAGCCTCGATATTGGTCGGGAACGGAGTAACGCGCTCAATATAAGAACGTGTCGCGTCAAGCGCGGTCGCGCTCAAACGCTGACGGGCACTGAACTCGAAAACGTCCGTGCTGAACAAGCGAGTGACATCGATGACGGCAGCGTCATCCGGCCCCCAAGCCGCTACGTTGAACGACATCAAGATCGGGTTGTTGTTCGAATCCATCACCGCCTGCGCGACCGGTTTGCTCGGGTCGGCGATGACCGAAAAATTCACGCTGCGGAGCAGGATCTTGTTATCGAGCCGTTCCCATCGGACGACGCGGCTACCAAGGGCTTGACCGCCATAGCCAACGCCGAGCGTCGTTTTAGCGATCTGCGTTACCCAGAGGAGGTCTTTGCCGAGTTCCGTTTTAGGGATCTCGTAAAAGTACTTATCCTTTATTTGATGGACCGCAAACAGCCCTTTTTTGGTCTTGGCATCTTTAGTTATGACCTTGTCATAAGGCTGCGGGTCCTGCGAGGCTGCGGCCCCGGGCCGCTGGCCACCCGGCACCGCAGGCGTTTCCGGCGGCGGGTCCTGTGCATAGATAAACAAAGCCGACGATGCCAACATAAGGCCCATCAGCAAAACGCGTATCGAGGTTCCTCTCATCGTGATAGATCTCCTGGTTTTATTAAAATGACTCAAGACTGGTCGTAACCGTACCGTCAACGCTTTCCGGGCATTCGACGAAGCCTAAAGAATTCCTTGCATGCAAGTATGCCGAACTGCGAAACGGATTATTATCAGTTATGTAAAGATTTCGAAAACCATTATGCACCGAAATGTTCAACTACTCAAATGTCTGGAAGGCAAGAAGTCGGAACGACAACGCTTAGACGCAGTTCGTGGCTCTTATCCTCAGTCAGAATAGGCAAAAACATACTACGAGCACGGGCACTGTATTAGTTTGACGCTACGAGTCGATTTCGATACGTCATTTCCCGCCCAAACAGTCTTGTTTGCTTGACATAGGGCGAAAAAGTTATATACTCAACCAAAATCGTCTAGCAATTTTTCGCTACTAATTTTGTCCATATTCGGAGCCGTTTAATCAACTTCAGAACGGGTGGACCTAAATCTTGAATCTATTTGGGGGATCGAAGAACAATGTCAAAACATAAACTGTCGAAGAGGAAGGCTTACCCGCGGTCGTTAATCACTGCGTTAGTGGCACTATTAATAACAATCACTCTCGCATCATTTCCGCTTTTCAATAATAACGTTAAAGCGGAGACGGAAGCGGTTTTTCCAGGTACTGGTTTTGGAGCGATTCCGGACAACGACTGTACCGGGGCTGGACGAGCAATTACGTTTACGGTCACTGGAATTCCGTCGGCTCCATCCGACGTTAGGGTCAATTTTACTGGAACCCACACATGGGTCGGCGATATAGACGCAGTTCTTATTGCTCCCAACGGCACAACGACCGCAGTTATTTTCACGTTTACATCCGGGCCCAACGAAGACCCTGAATTCGGTGACAGTTCGAATCTTGGAGGTCCATATAATTTCTTTGACACTGCCCCAAATAATTGGTGGACAGCGGCGAATTCGGTCGGAGGTGCTGTAGCTGTTCCTGCAGGTGACTATCGCACGGCCAATGATACGGGTGCCAATACGCTGCTCACTCCCGTTTTTGCTGGCATTGGTACATCAAACGGCACCTGGACTCTTAAGTTCAATGATTGTGCGGGTGGTGACACTGGCACGATAACGGATGCAAACTTGACGATCACTGGAGGGGCAACGCCAACGCCAACTCCAACCCCGGCTGCAACGCCGACGCCGACTCCGGCAGTTACACCGACTCCGGCAGTTACACCGACTCCGGCAGTTACACCGACACCGGCTGTGACGCCAACACCGGCTGTGACGCCGACTCCGTCGCCGACGAGAACACCAACTCCGACGCCGACGCCGGTTGCAACGCCGACACCGACACCGGTCGTGACGCCGACGCCGACTCCGGCTCCGTCGCCTAGCCCAGGTGGTTGTGTTACTCAAACGTTGATTGACCCGAGTATTGAGGCAAGTGTTACGGGAGCGACGGCTATCACGAATCCGAACTGGCCTTCAACGTCGACGAACTTTGAATCTTCGCTTTGCAGCGTTGCGTTCTGCGGAGCCGCGGGACCGCCACGAACAGGAACCTTCCTTGCATGGTTCGGCGGGACATCGAGCGCGGAAGCCGGCTCGATACAGCAGACCCGAGTTATTCCGACGGGATCGAACCCGACGCTTAAATACTGGCTCAGAACAAGTGCGGTGGCGACACCGTTTAATGCGACTCTTGTTGTTAAAGTTGACGGCACGACCGTACAGACGATAACTGAGCCTGCAACTGCTGAAGCGGCGTACACTGAACGAACGGTCAGCCTTGCGGCTGGTGTTGCAAACGGTGCTTCGCACGTTATCCGTTTTGAATATACTAATCCGGCAGGAAGCGGCACGTCGAACTTCCTCGTGGATGACATCACACTTGAGACAACGACAGCCGGGGTTTGCCCGACACCAACGCCAACTCCAACACCCACGCCTAGCCCGTCACCTTCACCTAGCCCGTCGCCAAGTCCGAGCCCAACCCCGATCGGTGGACTTGCGGTGAGCTATACAGGAGCGGCGGTAACGATTCCGGACAATCTTCCGGCAGGTGTCAATGTTCCTTTGGCAGTTGGAACGGCATGTACGGTCACGGACCTTAATTTCCGGTTTGACGGAACACAGAGTGCGACGGTTGGAGCTACGGGAGTGGGCGTAACTCACTCGTGGGTCGGCGACCTTATCTTTAAGCTGACGTCGCCGTCAGGAACGGCGGTGACCTTCTTCGACCGTCCGGGCGTGCCGACCTCAGCGGCAGGCTGCAATAACAACAACCTTGCCCAGCTTATCCTGGATGACGATGGCGGATTGCCGTCCATCGAGGGACAGTGTAATCCGGCAGGTTCGGCAGCCGCGTTCCCGACGGGCTCGTTCACACCGAACAACCCGCTGTCGGCCTTTGACGGCCAGAGTGCAGTTGGAACGTGGACGCTGAATGTCAGTGATAACGCAGGTGCCGACACGGGTGTGGTGAGAGCATTCTCGCTGGTATTCGTTTGCGGTACCGGACCTGCGCCGACGCCGACGCCGACACCAACGCCGACACCGAGCCCAACGCCGGTGACGTTTGTTGCATTCGGTTCAACGACCTATAAGCAAGATGAGTCGCAATCCATAGACGTTACGATCAACAGAACTGGTGTGACCACCGGTGGCACGACTGCGTTCCTGACCCTAACCTCGACCCGGGCCGTTGTCGGAACGGCTGGTTGCGGAACAGGGGCGGATGTGGTCAACATTACGCCGGGGCCAATTAACTTTAACGCAGGTGAAACATCCAAAACGGTCACGCTCGGCTTGTGCGGCGACATCAGTGCCGACACGGACGAGACGGTCAACCTGACACTCACCAACCTGAGTGCCCTGACCGGAGCCTCGAACACCGCGGTGCTGACGATCAACGATACGGCGAACCAGTTCAAGAAC
This sequence comes from Pyrinomonadaceae bacterium, assembly GCA_040080065.1. Lineage (GTDB taxonomy): Bacteria > Acidobacteriota > Blastocatellia > Pyrinomonadales > Pyrinomonadaceae > OLB17. The sequence goes on along the minus strand of JBEBJB010000010.1, from coordinate 3,062 downwards.
ACGGCACCGATCGCGATCAATAACGGAATACAGGGCGGCTTGTATCCGTCGCCGATCGTGGTCACGGGAGCAACGACGAACGCGTTCCGTATCAGAGTCACTCTGTACGACTTCTACTCGACGCTGCCTGATAATCTGGACGTACTGCTGGTCGGCCCGAACGGAGCGAAATATGCTCTGATGGGCGATGTCGGCGGCCCGGTCGAGATCACTCCGGCCGGAGCGGTCACACTGACACTGGCCGATTACCCGAACGCAGTAATGCCTGACGCAGGACCGCTTGCCACGGGTATCTTCAAGCCGACGACGTGCGAACCTGTGACGATCTTCCCGGCACCGGCACCAGCCGGACCGTATGTCGAACCAGGCTGCGTGGTGGCGAGAGCAAACCCGCTGACACTGTTCGGCAACTTCGGCGGATCGACGGCCAACGGCACGTGGAATCTCTACGTGAGAGACGACGGCGGCCAGGCACGGCCTGACGCACCGGAGTTCCTCCGCGGCGAGATCAAGAACGGCTGGGGAATCGAACTGCTGCCATCAACCGCAGCCGGCGTCGAGGTCTCAGGCCGGGTCCTGACCCCGGACGGCCGCGGCCTCAGAAACGCCACGGTCACCATCACCGATTCGATGGGCAACCGCCGAACCGCCACCACCGGTTCGTTCGGTTACTATCGCTTCTACGATCTCGAAGTTGGATCGACCTTGGTTATGGGTGTTAACTCGAACCGATATCGCTTTAACTCAAGGCTCGTACAGGTGTTCGACTCGATCGATGATGCTGACTTCATTGGCCAGGAGTGAGAGATCACTTCAATAGACTGAACAAGGCGGCCTTCGGGCCGCCTTTTCTTTTTGTAATCGCCCCTGAAATAGCTATCGATCGAGAGCTTCTAGTCCTTTAGTACGACGATCCGATCAGGCGGAAGGCCGAGCATGCATTCGACTCCTAAATCTAGCCCAACCACTTTGAATACGCGTGCCTTTAACTGCAACCCTCCCGCATCGAATTCGATCAGGCTTGTTGCTCCATGAAATTCGATCTTCGTTACAACGGCCCGCAGTAGGTTATCTTCGGGAAATGAAGTTCCCATGGACATCGTGATCTGCTCGGGGCGAATCGCCAGGGTCGAGTCCTTGTTCAGAGGGCCAAGCCGGCTTTTTGGCGTGGCCTGTGACAGGATGCGATATTCTCCATCCAGCGTCTGAAACTCGGGGAGCGTGGCCTCCGAAGAACTGATCCGCCGGGCTCGAATCAGATTTGTCTCGCCGCTCAAACGGGCAACGATCGCCGTGTCCGGCTTTTCGTAGATATCCTTTGGCGATCCGGTTTGTTGAGCGTAGCCGTTGCCGATCACCAATACTTCAGCTGCCAATGAAGCGAGAAGAGAGAACGATTGGGAAGCGACGATAGCTATCGTTTCCGGCGTCATCCAGGCTCGCAGAGCAGCGAGAAGTAAGGCTTGGGTATTGTGGTCGACTTTTGTGAATGGATCATCCAGAAGGACAACCTTGCCCGCCTCCTGTATAAACTTTTCAAAATCAGCTCGCTGAGATTCGCCATCCGAAAGGTGCTTTTTGGTATCAAAAATACTCGCCAATGGCCCGCGATGGCGTTCGGTTAGCAGATCGAGACCCCGGGACTTTCCAAGGCCTGTAACATCCCTTGTATCAATGGAAATTCGCCCACTGCTGACGGGGAGTTGTCCGGCGATCGCTTTGAGGAGCGACGTTTTGCCTGAGCCGATAGCTCCGCAAATACCAAAGATCCTGCCGGCGGGAGCTTCGAGATCTATGTCCCTTAGGATCCACCGGTTTCCGATCCGGAGCGAGAGATTTTCTATTTTGAGGGACATTGTCGGCGAAAATGAAACAAATAGGCGGCTTTTTCGTGCAAAGAAAAGTATGCTGTCGTCATCGAATTAAAGCAAGTATAATGGCCGAAGAGATGACGGAGAAAAAGAAGAGCATAACAAGAAAGGTAGTGCACGCCGGCGGATGGCAGGTGGCTAAGCGGGTTGCGAAGACCATCCCGTTTGGCGGTACCGTTGTTGCCGTGATCCTGGTGGGCTCTGACGTCAGGAACAAAGGGCTTATCGCCGGTGTGATCAACTCCGGCATCGACGCGATCCCGTTCGTCGGCCTCGCGAAAAATGCGGTCGAACTGGTGCGGGGCGATTTTATCCCGGACAAGAAGAAAAAGGTATAGATACAAATGAGAATGTCTCACGTTAATAAGGTCGCTGCTGTTTTTATTTCTGTCATCGCGGTTGCCGCTGCAGCTAACGGCCAGGCTACCAAAGTTAAACCGAAACCGCTCGCCACTCCGCCCGCGGGAGCCGAGGTGATCAGCCGTGCCGTCGATTATATCGAGACGCCGCAGATACTGCCGAAGCCGCCGGAAAAAAGCGTCGAAGAGCCAACAGTTTCCGACGCCGACCGGATCAAGGAATTGACCGAGCGGATCAAAAAGCTGGAATCGACCCAGAAGGTCGACAAGGACGAAAAGCAAAAGCGTCTCTTGCTCAACCTGGATATCCTCACCCGTTCCGAGCAGCGAAGCGAATCGCTTCGTAAACAGCTTTTCGAGATGATCGAAAAGGAAAATACGGTAAAGGGCCGGCTGGATCAGCTCGAGATCGACATTCGCCCTGAATCTATTGAAAGAGCTTTGCAGCTCAACGGATCAATGAGGCCCGAGGAAGTTCGCGAGAACCGCCGAAAGAGCCTGGCTGCCGAACGCGGAAATCTTCAGAGCCTGCTCGCAGAGATCCAGAACACAAAGAACAACATCAACCTCAACCTTCAAAAATCCGAAGCAATGGTCGAAAAGATCCGGGTCAAGCTCGAAAAGGAGATCGACGACTCCTTCCTTAAAGACGACGATCCGCAAAATTAGATTTTCAAATATCATCCAAGGAGTCTGAAAGGTCTTCCTCTAGTTAAAAAATCGCCCGAAGATGGTTGACCCAGAGATTTGCTAAGCGTGTTCTCATCTTGTTCCGTGCTTTTCTGTGCGTTCCGTGGTAAATTCCTAAGATTTTCACCACGGATCACACGGA
>JBEBJB010000072.1:0-8257 GCA_040080065.1 Pyrinomonadaceae bacterium | reverse complement strand
TAATGTCATTACGGTTTCTCCTGTCAAAGAACAAAATCTTGTCGTTCAACATTGATTCTAGTTCAATGCCCTGAGAAACCGTCTTTTTAACATCAGATTCAGCAATAGGAAGTTTTTGCCCGCGAAAAACGCGAAAGAACGCGAAAATATTTTTTTTCGCGTTCTTTCGCGTATTTCGCGGGCAGAATTCCTATCACTTAATCTGGGTTTAACTACGCAATATTTAACTATTGTCTGCCGCCCACTCCGTGGGCTCGGATCATTTTTTCATCCTAACCCCAGGTTCCGCTTTCGCTCCACTTGGGGCAATAATTATGCCGCTGCTCCGCAGCTTAAGAACCGACCCGCCGGAATAAGTCTCAGGTCAATCCTCCGTCCATTCCTTCAATTCGCGCAGCATCCCGATTATTTCGCCCGTGCTAAGTGAGGTGTGGGGTTTTGCTGTCATAAACTTCCGTTTTTCCATACATCAATTTTTACACGAACTTTCTGAATCACTGCAAGGAATTTCACACCGATACGTTCAACCTCTGGACAGTGAATTTTATATCACACGAACCTTAGCGTCCGTGTCGGAGGTTGATGATGAAAAAAGTATTTGCAGTTGGGTTGGTCGTACTTATTACGGGTGTTTTCGCCTACTCGTTTTCCTCATTTTTTCTGCGGGCGTCAATGAACGACCCTGAGATCGAGAATGCGAATGTGATTCCGGCTAAACCCGGGAAGACGATGAAGGCGTTTGCGTCAGATGACGCACTCAAAGACTATTTCAAAAAAATGGCCGAAAAGCAGCAGCGTGCGCTGCGTGAGGCCAACAAGGCGGCAGGAAATTCAGCCCCGCAGGCTTCGCCGTCGTCGATCGCCACGACCGAATCCCTGGCCGCCAAGGATTCGAAAGCCGATGAGGACAAGGAAAAAGACGACGGCATTACCAACAATCAGACCGCCGGCGTCGATGAGGGCGGTATTGTGAAGGTTCACGGCGACCACCTCGTTATTCTTCGCCGCGGGCGTTTGTTTACGGTTCGAGTTGGTTCAAATGCTCTGGCCCCGGTTTCGTCTGTAAATGCCTACGCTCCGGGCGTAAATCCGAGCAACGACTGGTACGACGAGATGCTCGTGTCGAAGAACACGGTCGTCGTCATCGGTTACAGCTATGGCCGCGGCGGGACTGAGATCAATCTATTTGACATCAATCAGAGCGGCGGTCTCGCCTTTCGTTCGAGTTATCATTTGAAATCGAACGACTATTATTCCTCGCGAAACTACGCCAGCCGTTTGATCGGCGACAAACTCGTTTTCTACACGCCTCAATACTTCGGTTACTACGGCGACCCGACGCAGCAGTTCCCGGCGGTCAGGAAATGGCATAAAGGTGCGACGGATGGCGAATTCAAGACGGTCGTCTCGGCGACGCGGGTCTATCGGTCGCCGCGAAATGAAGACCCGGCAAACGCCGCATCGGCTCTTCACACGGTAACCGTCTGCGACCTCGCCGCAAAGGATATGACCTGCGAAGGCACGGCCATTCTCGGTGCACCGGGCCGCGTTTTCTATGTCTCGGCGAAAAACGTCTACGTATGGACAAGCGAATGGAACTATCGCGGAAACCAGAGCACGTCGTCGTCAATGGTTTACAGCATGCCGCTCGATGGTTCCGCACCAAGTGCAATGGGCGTCTCTGGCGTGCCGGTCGATCAGTTTTCGTTCCTTGAGAGCGACGATGAGCACTTGAATGTGCTCGTCCGTTCGGAAGGAAATGGCGAGCAGATGTGGGGCTCGGAGCGAACGACGGGCGATGTCGCTTTGTTCCGCACTTCGCTCGACGCCTTTAATGACGGCAGTGAATCGGCCTCGCGTGACAGCTATCGCAACCTGCCAAATGTCGAGGGTTACACGATGCAGAACCGCTTCGTCGGCAAGCACATCCTCTACGGAAGCGGCAACGGTTGGGGCGGTCAAAAGAAGACCGATGGCGCAAATCTCTACGCCGTTAACTGGAAAACCGGCGGCACGAGCAGCCTTTATCTCGACCATTCAGTTGATCGAATCGAGCAGATGGGCAGCGATGCCGTCGTTGTCGGTTCGAACGGCTCGGACCTCTACTTTTCACCGATCGATCTGAGCCGGATGCCTTCGGTCAAGCAGAGTTATATTCGCAAGAACGCTTCGCAGGGTGAACTGAGAAGCCATGGGTTTTTCTACAAACCAGACGGAACCGATAGCGGCCTGCTTGGCCTGCCGATCGCCCGCGAGGGCCGCCCCGGCTACAAACACCTGACCGAAGATTCCGCCGCCGTGATCTTCATCCGCAACAACGACAACAACCTCAGCCAGGTCGGCGAACTCGAGGCCAAAAACACCTCGACCAACGACCGCTGCAAAGCCTCTTGCGTCGACTGGTACGGCAACGCCCGCCCGATCTTCCTCCGCGGCCGCGTATTTGCTCTGCTGGGCTACGAGATCGTCGAGGGACGCCTGGATGACGCCCGCATGCGAGAAGTTCGTCGTGTCAACTACTCGCCGCGAGCGATGACGCGGCTTGATACAGGCGAGGAGGATGAATAAAAACCAAACGGCTAAATCAAAACGCTATGTGAAAAGCCGAACACGCCCAAAATAAACAGGATTTTTTAGTCGCGGTTCACGCGGATAAAGCAGATAAATTACCGCAAGATCATTCGTGATCGATCGAAATTTGCTTCATCCCAGTTATCCGCGGCTAAACTATTTGTCCTTGCAAATGTCCCCGCCCGTGGCGAGTCTGACGAGTTGTCTTACACCAAAAACGATACATGCATCGCCGCTAAACCATTACAGAGGTTAGTGGGTCAGCGTGAAATACTTGTGATCCTTAGCCTGCGGAGCGGGCGTAATAATATCAGCTACACGTGGAGCTTTGCGGAACGTGTAGAAGATGCGGTTTTTGATCGGAGCCTGTGAAACAGGCGAAATCATCAATCCGTATGGGGCCTTTCGCCTGTTTCACAGGCTCGCAAATAATTGGCGGGCCTTTCCCCAGGTTCCGCTCTGCTCCACCTGGGGCTACAATTATTCCGCTGCTCCGCAGCTTAAGACTGAAACCCTTCCCTACGTCCATTAAAACATTCAAACTGACCAACAACCGCACAGAGATGTGGTACGGCCGCGTCGGAGATGCGGCTGCGGCTCCTTCGCACGGCTGCGGTCAGCGTTGGCAAGCAGGACGCCGTCTTCAGATTATCTCGCAAAACACAAATATTTCTGGAAGTTAAACGATGTTAAATCTTTTTATTCACAGTAGAGTGCCAAAACCCATCGCCGCGTTGCGACTGTAATGCGTCTTCGATCGCCACTGCGCGATCTGTTTCAATTCTCCCGGTTTCTTAGTAAAAAGGAGACAACGATGACCCTACGATTTTCTCGAATAGCGACTGCCATGACGTTGGCTCTGACCATTCTCGGCGTCGGCAAGATCGTTTCCGCCGATTCGGATCGTTTCCCGGCTTTTGGCCGCCAGCTCGAAACCATTAGTGGCAAGCTGGAAATCATCATTGAATGTGAGCAAGAAAAATCTCAAATTCTCTACTACGTCAGCACGGACAAAGGACGAGTACAACTCGACTTTCAGGAGGAACCGGCTGGCGACTTGCGTACAGGAATGCAGGTGTCCGTTAGGGGCGAGCAGCGTGGCTCGAAGCTTATCGTCACTGATTCAACGCTGCCTTTATCAGCGGCCAGTGCCGCTGAGTCAATTGTTACGAATACGTTTGGTGAGCAAAAAGTTCTCGTGCTGCTTGTCAATTTTCAAAATGACACTCGTCAGCCGTTTACAGTCGCCCAAGCAAACGATCTTGTATTCAATCAGAATAATCCGACGTCGGTGGCAAACTATTACCGCGAGGCGTCATATCAACAGACTTGGCTTACCGGCAATACGTTTGGATATTTCACTCTGCCGATAAACAGCGGGGACTGTGCCGGATATACGACCGCGGCGGCGGCTCGTCAAGCGGCGACGAACGCGGGCATTAATCTCGCGGCTTACAACAGATTTGTTTATGTCTATCCAAACATGTCGGCCTGTAGCTACAACGGGATCGCGGAAATCGCGGGCGACGAGGCATGGATAAACGGCTCGATGTATCTAAGAACTGTCACGCACGAGATGGGACATACGTTCGGCCTCTTTCACGCACGCTCGTTGGACTGCGGCGACCAGGTCGTCGGTGGAACATGTACGACAAGCGAATATGGCCACGTTGCTGACGCAATGGGCTATACGGGTGTGACGGGCCAGTTTCACGCTTTTCAGAAAGAGCGTCTTGGGTGGATGAATTATGGAGGCTCGCCTGCGATCACTTCGGTACAGTCGAGCGGAGATTACGCAATTACGGCTAACTCGGCGCAGGATTTGGGGATTAAGGCTCTGAAGATCCAGCGCTCGAGCGGAGATTATTACTACGTCGAACTCCGCCGATTGGTTGGGTTTGACACGACGCTTTCACCGGCACTAACGAACGGCGTTGTTATCACGCTCGATCAGCCTGCCGCGCCAAGAGAAAACTACCAACTCGACATGACGCCCGAAACCACATTTTGGACCGATTCGGCGTTGCCGGTCGGCCGTAGTTATACGGATGCTGCTGCGGGCTTTACGATCACGCCGGTATCGGTCGACAGTAATCGTGCAGTCGTGAACGTTACATTCGGCACACCGCCGCCGACCTGTATTATGGCTGCTCCTTCGGTCGCGATCTCCGCTCCCACAAATCAGTGGGTTGCTCAAGGCTCCACCACGAGCTACACCCTACAGATAACAAATAATAATACGAGCGGATGCTCTTCGAATACGTTTGGCCTACAAGCTGCCGTGCCGTCAGGATGGACATGGACGACAGCGACGCCGACATTGCTCGTATTGCCCGGAGCGGTTTCGACCGCGAGCATTCAGGTAACCGTCCCGCTTGGGGCTGTTGGTGGCAACTATCCGATTAATCTCGGTGCGGTAAACGTTGCGAATTCGGGATTTGCGGCACAGGTGTCCGCGGGAGCGACGGTATTTTCATCTCTTGGCATTTCTGTCACGTCGAATCAAGCGAGCTATACTTCGACGCAGACTGCCACGTTAACGGCTAATGTAACAGCCAACGGTACGGGCGTGTCAGGCGTCAGCGTAAGTTTTGTGGTAACTAAACCCGACGGCAGCACGGGAGCGGTGGGGACAGGTATTTCGGGCTCGAATGGTGTCGCAGTTTTTACTTACAAATTCAACCGAAAGCGCGATCCGATCGGGACGTTCAGAGCCACGGCTAGTGCCGCACTTAACGGCGTATCCGGCAACGGAGCAACGACGTTTGTCTTGGCAAGGTAACTCCTCCATCGGCCCAATTTGCGAAAAAAAGGCCGCCATTGCTGACGGCCTCTCGATTTCTTCAACGCCACTAACTATGGAGTCGGAGTCGGCGTTGGCGTTGGCGGTGGTGGTGGCGGTGGATAGAACACCGCGCAGGGCTGGACCGACGCAAACGGCAACCGGTTATTGTTAACCGAATCGAGGAAGTTCTTCAGCAATTCCTGGCTTTGTCGATGCGGATCGCCCGAGATGGTATAGCTGAAGTTATTCAGGGAAGTGTCCGCTCCCTGTCGAATGCTGCCAATCGAGTTGAATCCCAGGCACGTCCCGGCACTGTTACAAACCGTTCTGGCATCTACGATCTGTGCGTCATATAAGAATTTATGTCGTACATCCAGCGATGTTGCGGAAAGCTGAACTGACAACATGTATGACATGTTCACCGCATTACCGTTGAGAAGCCACGTGCGGAACTGAGTATAACCCGTTGGGTCAAAATTAGATCCCGTTGAACCTTTCAGATTCAGGTTACGCAGGAACAGCAGATCGCCATTCATACCAGTACCGACGGTCGCCGGATACACGGTCTGATCCACTCCATTGGGCCCGCCATTGGTCATTACCTTTTCACCATTCTTGTTCGACCAGTAGCCAAGCGTATAACCGCCGCTCGCCGGACCAAAACAGATATCGCCGAAATTCAGTCCGGTTACATTCGTGTTTGCCGTTCCATTGTAACCCTGGAAATTCTGGCTGTCGGGAACCGGAGCGGTCTGCACCCAGTAATGGCCTGCGTCACAAACCAGATCAGCGTTGTCGTCGACACAGGGAACTAATTCATAAACCGTATATGTTGAGCCTGTCGGGATTGGACCGAATGTCCAATTTCCATCAATACCCGTCGTAGCGGTACCCGTGTGCGATCCCGCCGTGTCGATCCAGTTGATAACAATCGTGATACCTGCAACAGGCGCCTCGTTGTTATCGACCGCATTTGCATTCGCATCATAGAATTTATGCCCGCTCAAGACCACGCCTTGATCGGGGTTGCAGTCCGGTGGCGGATTCGGGACGTTGCACGGATCCGGCGTTGGCGTCGGAGCAGCAACTTTAAAATTATCAGTCTTGCTGTTGTTATTCGTGAAATTTATCACGCGAGGATCGAGCGTACTGATCGTAGTGCTCGTTGCCTGCCGGATTAGCCAAACTTTATACTCCCCTCCGGCGTTTGTGGTATCGCTGAAGGGCATAAGTTGAACAGGTGTTGAGCCGTTATTTGGATTGAATAGCCCATTTGGGTGAGCACACAGGCCCGCCGCCAGCGTGTCGGCTCCAGAAATAACGCCACCTACAACTTTTATCTGTCGACAAACTGCGTTGTCGGTTGAAAGCAGATCACCGCTTGGCGTAGTGACCTGAAAGTAATACGTGCCATCCGGAAGGCCCGGTCCATTTTGGTTCTGCGGACCGCCATTCAGATATACATCCGACTTGTTCGAATAGATATTTTGATTTACAACGCTTCCATCGCCGGCACTGGTGTAAATAGCGCCCTGAAACTGCTGTCCCCAAACAATGCCAGAAAAAGACAAAACAATCGCGACGAATGCGCTTACAAATGCTAGTCGTTTGATATTTTCGTTTCTCATCGTAATAAAACCTCCAATTAGTTTGTTCGCGGATTTCCGCACGCCGTTCGCTTTATTTCTGTTTTAAATTACAAAGCAAAAAACTCGCTCGGTCAGCGGGGAACGGCACAGCCAAATTCGACATAAATTATTCAACCAGGCTGGACCGCGATCAATACATAGCCTCCCAACTGGATAAGGTCGGGCTGCGCCGTCGAATGGGGATGGCTACAGTATCGTCTGTATTGTATATTCAATGTTAGGCCTTTTTTACTGACACATTAAGTGTCAAATGTCCCTCGATGATTGGGACATTTATCCTATGCGTAATTTCAGTTGATCTTGCGTTGTGAGGCGAACATGGCCAACTCGAGGCGGCTGGATAGATGGAGCTTCGAGTAGATGACCGTCAGGTGATTTCGCACCGTTTTTTCAGCAAGTGACAGCTTATTTGCGATCTCTCTGTTTCCCAGACCTTCGGTGACCAACCTAATTATCCTTAACTCGCCCGCCGTTAGCGATAGTATCCGCATTTCGTTAGAGTCGGTATTGTTAGGGTCGAATTGCTTTAATATCCTGCCGGCGACCTTGCGGTTGATCCACGCCTCGCCATCGTGAACCTTTCGGATCGCCTTCAAAAGCGTAGCTTCGGTTTCGTAGGTCATCACGACGCCGCGAGCGCCCTGTCGGATCGCCGATTCGTAAATCTCTTCGTCAATCAAGCCCGACAGGCCGAGAATTCTGCATTCGGGCGAGACGGCAGCGACATTTTCAAGAATAGCGGATACGCCTTCATCGATGCCGCTCAGGTCGAGCAGCAAAACGTCGGGGCTAACCCGTTCAATATCCGGAATGGCCAAACGGATCGATTCTGCCTCGCCAACTACCTCTATGTCCTCGGCCGAGGCGATGATGTACCGAATGCCGGCTCTAACGAGCGAGTGCTCATCAACTAAAAAAATCTTTATCATGGAAGTACCCGATCGACCGCCGCACCGCAAACCTTCACTACCATCCCAAACGTCGGAATCGAATTCAGATTATTCATAGGATATAGGAAACGAACACAACTTTAATTTACCAAGCACTCAGCTACGGGATACGAGTGTTCGTTCTCACCTACAATTGCATTGTTTGGGCTAATTCGTACAAAGGACAGCATAAAATTCTGCGCTTGTCAAGAATTTTATTGCAGCGTGTAGCTAGCACATTATATGTCCGGTAGCAGTAGCAAATGAGATGTCCGCTTTAGGGGCGAGGGGTAGAAGATTGAAGGCAGGAGAGAAACTGCGAT
>JBEBJB010000071.1:0-8400 GCA_040080065.1 Pyrinomonadaceae bacterium | reverse complement strand
AGAAACGCGACTGTCACCATAATCGACACCGCCGGCACAAGGCGAACCACCGTAACCAGCTCCTTCGGAGCCTACCAATTCGAAGGCCTCGAAGTCGGCCGGGACTACCTCCTGACCGTCTCAAGCAAACGGTTCAGATTCTCATCAGAACTGGTTAACCTCAACGGTAACCTTAGCGAAGTGAATCTAGTCGGGCTGGAATAGCGATCCTTCGATCGCAATTAATAAAGGCGGGCCCTCGGGCCCGTCTTTTTTTCGTATCTCGTCATTATTTTTACGGATGTGGAATTCCACAGGGAAACTCCCGCCGAATAACGGTTTCTGCATCTGTTAATATTAGATGTTACGTTAAGCTATACCCTCGTATGCCAATCCTGATCGCCGAAGACAACGATGCCCAACGCCACTATCTCGCCGCGCTTTTGGCGAAGGAATTTCCGGCATACGCACCGGTGATCGAGGCTCCGGACGGCGAAGCGGCTGTCGAACTGGCGATCAAAGAACGGCCGATACTTTCGATCCTTGACATACAGATGCCGAAACTATCCGGCGTTAAAGCTGCGAGGACGATCTGGCGGGCGTTTCCTGAGGCCCGTGTGATCTTTTGGACGCAGTTTCCGCACGAGATATATATAAATGAGATCCGCAAGATCGTGCGGTCGATCGAGCCGCAGCCGACGTACGGGTTTATACACAAAAACAACCCGGAAGGCCGATTTTTGCGGTTTGTCGCTGCTGTTTTGGAAGACGGTGCGGATATGATCGATCCGGCGTTCAAGGATTCGTTTCAGCGGCCGTTGCTTACCGAGTTTGAGACGGAGGCTTTGCGATATCTTGCGCTCGGCCTGTCGAACTGGGCGATCGCACGCAAATGCAGCCTCAGCCTTCGCGGTGTTGAGAGCCGTTTGGCGACTTTGTATGAAAAGCTGTTTCCGGAAAGCTCGGTCGGGACGGAAAACGAAGCATACGACAAGCTCGCATTTAACCCGCGAACGCGGGCGTTTTTCGAATCGCTCCGCCGCGGGCTGATCAACAGCGACGAACTGGAAAAGGACGAGGCCGAACTAAAAGACTGGATAGAACGCGATCGTGCCCATTTTCACAAAGCCCCAAAGCAGTAGAATGCGTACCGGACGAAAACTGAGCATCGCCGCAGCGATCCTGGTTTCGCTGGCGCTTTTCGTGTTTTCAAATTTCCTCGGCCAGTCGCAGTCTCCAACGCCGTCCACCTCGCCCAGCCCAAGCCCGACCGCAACACCGGCGAAGGCTCAAACGCCAAGACCCACGCCAACGCCGCTTCCGGGTGCACAGAATTTTCATCAGTGGGGCGCGATCACCATTTTCAACGGCCTGCCGTCCGACAGCGTTCGGGCGATATCGCAGACGCCGGATGGCGTGATGTGGTTTGGGACGGAGAATGGGCTAGCTCGATTTGACGGCCGCCGGATACAGAATTTTTCACTCGGCTCAACAGATTCCGACCGCATTCTCGTCCTAAAAACCACATCGACCGGCGAGCTTTGGATCGGGACGGCGAACGGGGCGTTTATTTATTCCGACTACGCGTTTCAGCCGGTCGAAGGCACGCAAAATATGGCGATCAACGCGATCGCGTTTGGTCAGAGTGTGTTTCTCGGGACTAACTTCGGCACTGTTTTGCGGGTTGAAGTTGCCGCGACGTTAAAAGCTGCTGTGTTCAATCCGACGGCGATCATATCTGTAGACGGAACGCCTGACGCGATCACGAGCCTAGTTATGAGCGGCGGCAAACTGCTCGCAGGAACCGCTGGACGAGGCGTGTTTGTCGTGACCGAGAGCGGTTCGACCGAATTCCCTTCTTCTACAAAGCCCTTATTCGTGAATTCGCTCGCGGCCAGCGAAGCGGGCGTTTTGTGGTTCGGCAGCGATGCGGCGAAAGGTGCGAGCGGTGTTTATGAGCTGGGCGGCGGATCCGCCGCAAAGCGAATTACCGCCGCCACCGCGAACGTCCAGGTTCTCGAAGCAAACGGCAGCGGTCTTTGGGCAGGGACGGAACGCTATGGTCTATTCCACTTTTCGCCAACGAAACCGACAAAAACATACACATTTGAGAACACATCCGGCGGGCTGCGGTCCGACACGATCTTTTCGATATTCACCGACCGCGAAGGCGTTCTCTGGATCGGCACAAATCGCGGCGTCAGCCGTTTCGACCGGCTCGGGCCGTTTCAGGAGACTGTTTCGGATGTTCCGAATAGCAATTTCATTCGCTCTGTCTTCCGTGCTAGAGAGGATTGGAGTTTGGCCGGTTCGAATCGCGGGCTTTTTCTTTCTGAAGGAAAAGCTTGGAAACGGGTTCCGGGCTTTGACGAAAAAGTAATTTACGCGATCGGGGAGCATATAAACACAACGCTATTGATCGGCACTTCAATGGGACTTTTCGATTTTTCGGGAAAGTTGGTCACCGCCGGCGATACGCGTGCGATTGCCAATTCTAAATTTGGAACGTATGCGGCTGTCTTTGGACGTGGCGTCGTCCAAATACGAGCGGGCTCTAGAGGTTTCGGGCTGCCTGATCCCGCCGAAAGTTCGCCGCCCGTCATCTCTTCGGATGTCACGACGACCACGGTCGCTACGGGAACGGATAAGCTTTGGATCGGCACGGCTGGAAATGGTCTTTTCAGTTTCGATGGCCGCAGTGTCAAGCTAGAAACGGGGCCGGATATCTTAAAATGCGGCACGATCTGGCGAATCTTCGAGGATAGTAGCCGCGGCTTGTGGATTGCGGGCCAACATGGTATTTTCCACGTTCGGGATGGACAGCCGGAAAAAGTGATCGACGTCGAGGATGTTCGCGATCTTCTCGTCGACGGTGAACAAGTCTGGGCAACGACGACGACGCGGGGCCTACTGCATATGCGCCGTCATGAAAGGTTTGGATGGCTGGTTTCATCGGTCGGCTTTGAACAGGGATTGCCGTCTGAAAAGGCTTTTGTTATAAGGCCTTATGGCGAAGATCTGACAATTGGAACGAATCGTGGCCTGGTGAGATACAGGCCCGGCGCGACGCCGCCGAAGCTGCTTCCCGTGCGGATCCTGAGCCAACGCGAGCACGGATTGGCCGAACTTCGTCGTGGGATCGATCTGGAATATCCGCAAAATTCGATCCTCGTCGAGGTCGCGGGACAGAGCAGCCGGACGTTTCCTGAGGAGTTTCAATATGCGTTTGTGTTGAAAAATTCCAACGACGAGGTCGTCGACCAGCGGCTTTCGAACGATCCGCAATACGCTCCGACTGATCTGAAACCGGGCAGCTACACGATCGAATCGCGGGCGTTCGACCGCGATCTACTTGAATCAGAACCTTTATTCATACATTTTTCGGTCGGCAAAGCTCCGTTTCCGTGGACAGCCACGGCTCTTGGCGTTTTGCTGGCGATCGCTCTGATAGCTTTGATCTGGGCAGTTATCGAGCGGCGGCGTATCTCACTGCGGAATAAGGAGCTTGCGGCCGCGAGATTCGATCTCGCGAACGAAGCCGAGCGTGAACGCAGCCGCATCGCCCGCGATCTGCATGATCAAACGCTCGCCGACCTGCGGAACCTGATGATGATGAGCGACCGGATCGTGCCGGACAATCCGGAGTTTCGCTCCGAGATCGAATCAGTCTCGACTGAGATCCGCCGCATCTGCGAAGATCTGAGCCCGTCGGTGCTGGAAAACGTTGGCCTCGTCTCGGCGCTCGAATTCCTGCTCAGCCGCTCGTTCCCGGAGAGCACGTTCACGGCGAGCGACGACACAAATGATCGCGTCAAATTCCCCGTTATCGAACAGCTTCATATATATAGGATCGCCCAGGAAATACTCTCGAATATCAAACGCCATTCGGACGCAACGGCGGTCGAGATGAGCGTTCAGATCGGTGACGACGAGCGGTTTTTGATGGCAATAAAGGATAACGGAACGGCATTCGACCCGAACAACGCGTCTGGCAAGGGCCGCGGGATCTCGAATATCAGATCACGGGCTAGTTTGATCAACGCTGAGATCGGTTGGAAAGAGTCATCTCAGGGCGGGAATATTTTCGAGCTTGAAATAGCCGGGAAGATCGTGGAGTGATCTTCCCGGCCTGTAAGGTTTTAGGGCGGGCGTTTTCTTAGACTTCGGCCGGGAACGTGACTTTGATATGCCAAAGCTGCGAAGCCAAACGCTTAAGAAAACTGATGGTGGCGAGGATAAGTAGCAGAAATATTGGGGTTAGAAAGACAAAAACCAAATGCTGCCAAAAGCCCGGAGCAGCCGTGCCGCGTTTGAAAGCTCCGTTTGCGAGCGGAACGCCGATGGCCGTCGCGTAATAAATTGCGAGCGGAAACCAGAAAGTTCGCAAGATTCCCACAGGTCGTTTTGCTTCCTCGCCGACCTTTTCGCTGACGACATAGAGCAGCAACAAAAATCCAAAATAGATAACAATTCCCTCGAACCGATGCAGTTCCTCGGGGTTCAGCCAGATGATCTGCGGGTCGGCCCGCCGGATGAACAGTGCGGTCGAGATGCGGAATGTGTTCGCGACGATCGTCGTCGCGTAGGCCGCGAGCAGAGAGAACGGGATGAACCGCCAACGCAGTTCACCGCCTCGCAGCAATTTGCCGATCGTGAGCATCAGAAACGCCGCGATCAGGAAATTCACGCCCGAACACGCCGCCGCGATGATGAACGAATGGTCGCTCGACATGTAACCCGAATAAGATTCGAAGGTAAAGCCGACTCCGGTCGCGAGGCTGACGAGGACTTTCGTCGGGGCAAGGATCCAGAGCAGTTCGTTGACGCTGGCGGTGGAATAGTATGTTTTGATCGCCGCACTGCAGAGCAGTACGGCGACCAATTGGGAGACACTGATGAGGCGTTGTTTTCTGTTCATGGCGAACCTCAGTTGAGCAAACCGGCACTTCGGCGACGGATGAACAGGAACGCGGCTATCATCGCAAGTGATCCAAATAGCCAGACGATCTCAGGTTCGCTGCCGATCGCGAGATCGCTAACCCCGAGCGGCAGCGGCAATGGCTGGTCAACATCGTCGGCGTTGCCGTTGGGGTTGACGACCTTTTCGCGAACGGCGATGAACGACGTGTAGGGCGTAAGAAGATTGTATTTCAGGCCAATAGCCGTGATCTCCTTGACGCGATCGTCATCGACGCGGTCGGCTCCGTAATCTGAGAGTTCGGCGATGCGGTTTCGTGCCCAAAGGTATCTGAGGGCCGGATCGTCGCTGCCCGCCGCAACCCGCGAAACGTCGAGGCTTGACGAAAAATCACCCTGACCAGATCGGCCCGTTAGCGTGATCGTTCCGCCCGGCGAACCGCTCCATTTGCCGAAAATAACCAACGGACGCTGTGCCAGCAGATCGGGAATGTGTGCGGGAAATACATCGTAGGTTTCGAACCCTTCGGTTTTGAACCTGATGTCGGTCAAAACCGGAGCCTGGATATATTCGCGAAGTTTTTCCGCCATTGCGGCGGCTTCGGATTGGCTCGTCACGATGAACGGCTCGCCCATTCCGGCTTTGGCGACGCCCTCGATCAGGTAGCGATTGACCGACGTGCCGATGCCGAACGCGAAGACATTGCAGCGGTCCAGATTCTCGCGAATATAGTCAAAAACGCCGCCTTCGCCGGAAATGTAGCCGTCCGAGATGAGAATGATGCTGCGCGAAACGTTCGGTTCGCGGGCGAGGCCCATTGCTTGTTTGATCGCCGGAAGCAGTTCCGTTCCGCCGGCTCCGCGCTGTTTGGTCAGCAGGTCGAGTGCGAGATTTATGTTCTGTTGATTTGCCTGAAGCGGTTTTTGGGATAGCGTTGTCGAGTCGCCCGAGAACAGGACGACGTTGAAATAATCCGCGGGACGAAGGTTGCCGATCAGGTTTTCGAGCAGTTTTTTGGATGTGTCGAGCGGAAAGCCTTCCATCGAGCCGGAAACATCAACGACGAAAATGAATTCGCGAGGCGGCACATCCTCGATCGCCACGCGTTGCGGCGGCTGGGCCATGTAGAGGAAGAAATTCTCGTCGTTGTGCTGATACAGGATCAAACCCGACGAGATCTGCTCGCCCGCGAGGCGGTATCGCAGGATGAAATCGCGGTTTCCCTGGAACGCATTTTCTTCGTCCATTTTGAGCTGGGCGATCGATGGATTCAGCCATTCGGGCGAGACCTGGTGCGAAATGCAGGTCAGTTCGCGGATCGGAACGCCGGCCGAGATCCGCGTCGAAATGTGCAGCGTGCTCGGCGGCGGGGCTCCTGAGTGGAGGTAACCGCTGTTTACGCGGGCGTCGGGCTTCGTGCCGTTCGGGTCGGCGGCGGTCGGATATCGCGGGCCGACAACCGTTGGATAAACTACCTCATAAAGCCCGTCCGTCGGGATCAGCAGTTCGGTATAACGCAGCTCGATCTCGATCTGGTCGTTGGGCATGACGTTGGCGAGCTTCATTGAGAAGACGTTCGGGCGGCTCTCCTCAAGCAGCGAAGCACTTTTACCGTCTTCTTTCGCCTTTTCAAATTCTTTCGCGGCTTCCTCGCGTTCCTTGATCTTGGCGACGATGACCTGATCGCCGATCTTCATTCGCATCGAATAAACGGCTGCCCGCGTCGACGCCGGAAACATATACGTCGCATTAAAAGGCCGCGAACCCTCGTTGCGATAGGTCTGCGTGACCTTGACGTCGGCGATCACGCCCGAAACCGAGATCTCGACGCTCGTGTCTTTCAGGGGCAGTTGATCCACTCGTGGATCGCCCTTAACAAAGAAATATGGTGATAAAGTCTTGTCGTCGTTGGCCTGAGCCTTGACGGTAAGTGAAAGGGCTGCGACCGCAGCCAACAGCAGGCATAGATGCCCGAACATGCGTTTGGATAAGTGAATATTCATCAGATCAGCTCCATTAAATTAAAGTCGGCAAAGGGACCAATTACTTCAATGGAGTGATCGTATTCTCAAATGTGAACGAGCGTAACGTTCGCCGCCACATCGCCGGAGCGTGTTATCCACACCGCGAACGAGGGGAACCACGACTGGAACGCCTGCCTTCGCAGGCTGCATTAGTGGTGTAAGGGAGATGATGATCGGGACGGGTTCAGCATATAATGAAATTGGATCGCCTTAGATCCGTTCAAGGAACACATAAACAGAAAATGACCACGTTTGACCAGCTATTAGATCTGCACAATGACATTGACGAATTGTTTTTCGCTCACCAATGCTCACTGCTGCGTTTTGAATTCGTCACCGCACTATCCCAGCTCGATCAATATGAATCACTGCTGCTTCGACATATGCAGGATGAAGAAGATCATCTGTTGCCCATGTATGCTGAAAGAGCAATCGTCGAAAAGGCCGGAGCACCTCAGATCTTCTGGGATGATCATTCGAAAATGCGTGCGTATGTCGAGCAATTTAAGGAACAAACCATCAAGCTCGCAGGCGAAGCACATCCCGAAGAATCGCTGTTATTACTTCTGGATCGCGAATCGTTTTATAAAAGGCTCTGCAGCCATCACGACAAACGCGAACGAGAGCACCTGTATCCGGCGCTAAACTCGATCTGCTCAGAATCAGAAAGGAACGAGATCCTGGCCCGCGTCATGTGTGACATCGACCTTTCCCGATCAACCGTTGCAGCCGAAAGGCCTTAAACGGCTTCATTGATCGTTCCTATCGGGTTAACAGATTTTGTTCAGCTCAGAATGATTGGAGATTTTAGGACAGCGGGGAATCGGTACTACGAAAAAAATGTATGCAAGAGAAACGGGCACCTCATCGGTGCCCGTAACTGGTTGAAAATAATGGAGCCGTCCATCGGAGTCGAACCGACGACCTTTCGATTACGAATCGAATGCTCTACCAACTGAGCTAGGACGGCTTATTCGGGTGGAACCGAGGTTGTCCCGATAGGCGGAAAATGTGAATTTACGCCAGTTTTCAGCAGAAGCCGAAATTCTGAATATACGTTTCCGTCATTCGTCTGTCAAGTTTTCGGGCGTTAGTTTGTTGTTGGGCGGTGTCCTAATCCTGTGGTGTTTTGGATTAAGAATATTTTCTTCGTGACCTTAGTGTCTTCCCTTGGCGCTCTTTGTGTTAAATCACCTTCCTAAACACAGAGGTCACAAAGCTAAGACACAAAGTACACGGTCATCACCACAAGATTAGGATACTACCTGTTGTTGGGTCATGCCCTGATCTTGTGGTGCTGGATATGTGTCTGGCTCGACCTCTTTGAATTGTTAACTGTAAATTGTTCGATTGTTAATTGGGTGGTTGCACATAATTACCAAGGGTCTAGAGTAGTTAAGCATCAAAGAGGCTGAGTTCTCAACATAGACAAGAGTGTTTTATAAAGGTCGCCAAATCGGTGGTTAAACCTGAACTCGG
>JBEBJB010000046.1:0-35510 GCA_040080065.1 Pyrinomonadaceae bacterium | reverse complement strand
GCCGGAACGGTTTCAGAAGTAGTTTTGTAAGGAATCCGTTTGGAGTCCCGCCTTCAGGCGGCCCCCAAACGCAAGGGAAGAGGCCGCCTAAAGGCGGAATTCCGAGCGAGGAAATATGCCAAGAGATAACATAATTTTGCAGTGTACCGAGTGCAAAGAGCGCAACTACACGACGACCAAGAACAAAAAGAACACGCCGGGAAGGCTTGAGCTTAAAAAGTTCTGCAATCGCTGCCGTTGCCACCGGGTACACAGAGAAAATAAATAGTCTGGAGTCATGGGTCTGGAGTCGTGTGCGGGAATTGATTTCCGGCTCACGACTCCAAACTCGCTACTCTTGACTCATTCGAAGGGGTATGGTGTCAATGGTTAGCATGCGGGTCTCCAAAACCTAAGGTGCGGGTTCGAGTCCTGCTACCCCTGCCATTAAAAAAGATTTTGTAGGAGAAAAAACGTGTCAGAAGCAGTTGCACAGGCCGAAGGGAAACATAAGGAAGGGATCGGCGAGTTTATTCAGAAAACGCGTTCGGAACTCGATAAAACGACATTCCCGTCATCGGACGATGTGAAGAACACGACGATCATCGTGATTATCAACGTTTTTTTCTTCGCGGCGTTTTTGTTCCTGGTCGATCAGGGTTGGGTCTATGTCCTTCAGGGATTGACCTGGGTTGTTAATAAACTCGCCGGAGTATAAGGAATTCACGATGAAGCAGTGGTATTTTATCCACACCTATTCGGGTCATGAGAATAAGGTGGTCGAGAGCCTCGGGGCACGCATCCGCGATATGGAACTGGCCGAGCAGATCACCGAAGTCCTGCTCCCGAAGGAAAAAGTCGTCGAAATGCGCGGCAACAAAGAGTATGTCTCCGAGCGGATGTTCTATCCCGGATACGTGCTCGTCGAGGTCGATTGTGACGAGAAGGGAAAGATCCCCGACAACGTCTTTCACGCAATTAAATCGACGCCAAAGGTGACCGGCTTTCTTGGCGGAAAGCAGCCGACGCCGCTGACGCAGGCCGAGGTCGATCAGATCATCAGCAATATCGAGGTCGCGACCGAGAAGCCGAAACCGAAGTTTACCTACGATGTAGGCGAGGTTGTCAGGATCAAATCCGGGCCGTTCGCGAGCTTTACGGGCAAGGTTGAGGAGATCAACGAGGACAAGTCGACGCTCAAGGTCTCGATCACGATCTTCGGACGCTCAACGCCTTATGAATTGACCTTTTTAGAAGTTGAAAAGGTTACGTTTGCGGAAGAAGAGTAGGAACGTAGGCTGCCAGCCTGCGAGTGGTTGAAATGAGGACATTGCCGTTCAGTCGGCATCGTTAATCGAAATAGGAGACACGCAGGCTGGCAGCCTGCGTTCCAAAAGAATGGCAAAGAAGATAGAAGGTTACATTAAGTTACAGATCCCGGCCGGTAAGGCTAATCCGGCACCGCCGATCGGGCCGGCTCTTGGTCAGCATGGTGTTAACATCATGGAGTTTTGCAAGGCGTTCAACGCTAAAACGCAAAACGACGATCCGGATATGAAAGTGCCGGTCGTGATCACAGTTTATGCGGATCGTTCGTTCACGTTCGTGACGAAAACGCCGCCTGCGGCCGATCTTTTGAGAAAGGCATCGGGCATCGCAAAGGGTTCGGGCAAGGCCAATAAAGAAAAGGTTGGCTCCATCTCGAAATCAAAGATCGAAGAGATCGCTAAATTAAAAATGGTCGATCTCAACACGTCCGACCTCGCCGCCGCCATGCGGACGATCGAGGGAACGGCGAAATCGATGGGACTAACAATTGAATAAGTGAATAGTTAATAGTGAATAGTTAATAGTGAAAAATTTCTTCACTTTTAGTTATTAACTTTTAGTTTCTCACTAGGGAGGAAATCGAAAGATTTCCGCTAACACCTGGAGGTAAAATGAAAAGAGGCAAGAAATATCTTGCGGCTGCCGAGAAGATCGAGGCAGGCAAGAAGCACACGCTTGAAGAGGCGGTTTCGAAATTAAAAGAGATCGCGTTTGCTAAGTTTGACGAGACCGTCGAACTAACCATGTGGCTCGGCGTTGACCCGCGTAAAGCGGATCAGCTCGTCCGCGGAACCATCGTCCTACCGCACGGCCTGGGCGGTACGGCGAAACGCATTGTCGTTATTGCTCAGGGCGATAAGATCCGCGAGGCTGAAGAGGCCGGAGCAGATTTTGCCGGCGGCGACGACATCGTTGACAAGATCAAAGGCGGCTGGCTCGACTTCGACGCACTCATTGCGACGCCCGATATGATGGGCAAGGTCGGACAGCTCGGTAAGGTTCTCGGTCCTCGAGGCCTGATGCCAAATCCAAAAACAGGAACGGTTACGATGGACGTGAAAACGGCTATCGAAGAAACTAAGGCCGGTAAGGTCGAATATCGCGTCGATAAAACGGGCGTTATTCACTCGCCCGTCGGCAAAGTGTCGTTTGACCCGACAAAGCTCGCCGAGAACACAAGAGTCCTCATCAGTGCTGTCATCAAGGCGAAACCGACCACCGCTAAAGGACGTTACCTAAAGAAAATTAACCTGGCAGCGACGATGAGCCCGGGCGTTCTGCTCGATGAGCTGTCGTACGTTTAAGTGAGGAGCGAGGAAGAGAAATGAAATCAAGAGAAACAAAACAAACAGATCTGACCGCCCTCAGTGAGTCGCTGCAAAATTCAACTTCGGCCATGGTCGTCAGCTTTTCGAAGCTTACGGTTACCAAGGACCAGGAATTCAGAAGCCAGCTTCGTGAGGCCGGCGCTAAATACCAGGTTGTAAAAAATACGCTGGCCCGCATCGCGGTAAAAGGCACGCAGTTTGAAGATGCCACTGAGGCTTTCAAGGGCGTAACCGCAATTGCGTGGACCGACGGTGATCCCGTCATCCTTTCGAAAGCAGTTTCGAAGTTCATGAAGGACAATGCTGCTATCTACACCTTTAAAACGGGTGTGGTTGACGGCAAACTCGTGAACCTCGACCAGCTGACGACGATCGCAAACCTGCCGTCGAAAGAAGAGCTTATTTCCAAACTTCTCTGGGTCCTCAATGCACAGGCGCAGGGCATCGTTACGGTCATCAACGCTATCCCGCGTGATCTGGCTGTCGTGATCAAACAGATCGGTGAGAAGAAACCGGCTGTTGCCGCCCCGGCGGCGGAAGTTAAGGCTGAAGAGCCAGTTCCTGCTCCAGCAGTGGAAGAAGCTGCTCCGGCTGCGGAGGTCGAGGCTGCACCGGCAGACGAGGCTCCGGCGTCGGAAACTGCTGAAATTTGGGTCGAAGCCGCTCCGGCGGAAGAACCTCCAGCGGCTGAGGTCGAAGCTGCTCCAGCGGAAGAAGCTCCGGCCCCAGAGGCTGAAGCTGAACCGGCTGCTGAAGTAGCTCCGGCTGAAGAGCCAGCAGCGTAAACATTTTTTGTTTGGGAATTGAGTCAAAAAACTCAGAGCCCGAACACGCAGAATTTGAAATTTCAAATTTCAAATTTGAGATAAGCGGGCGGCAACGTTCGCAACAGCCGTGCTCAAGGAAAACGAGCCTAAGTGATTTGTCAGGTCACGGGCGGCTTCGGACAGACGAGGAAAGGTGATGCAACCCCGACCGGATTTGTCCCTGGGTTCTAGCGGCAAGAAGCAGTTGTTGGAAATTCTAACAACTATTTACTAAATTAACAGAACCCTAAATAGGAGAAACATTAAAGTTATGGCAACCACTAAAGCAGATGTAGTTGAATTTTTGAAAGGCATGACGCTTCTCGAAGCGTCGGAATTGGTCAAGGAACTCGAAGAGGTTTTTGGCGTTTCGGCAGCGGCAGCAGCGGCTCCGATGATGATGGCGGCACCGGCAGGCGGCGATGCTCCGGCAGCAGAAGAGAAGGACACGTTTGACGTTGTACTTACGGCCGCTGGCGGCAACAAGATCGCGGTCATCAAGGTCGTTCGTGAAGTCGTTGCAGGCCTCGGCCTCAAGGAAGCGAAGGATCTGGTCGATGCGGCTCCAAAGGCGCTCAAAGAAGGCGTTTCGAAGGCAGAAGCAGACGAGATCGCTGCCAAGCTTACGGAAGCTGGCGCAAGTGTCGAACTCAAATAGTTTGCAGCTTTCGAGTGGGAATTAACACAAGCCCGCGCGTAAGAGGCTGTGTCAAAACTATTCTAAGCTGCGGAGCAGCGGCAGATATTAGCCCCAGGTGGAGCGAAGCGGAACCTGGGGTAACGAGGCGCATATTGATATCAGAGCCAGCGGAGCGGGCGACAGATGCGTGCAAGTCTAATTGTCGCGGAAATTTAACGAACGGGCTGTCGCCCACTCCGTGGGCTGAAACTTTTTTTCAATCCGAACCCCAGGTTCCGCTTCGCTCCACCTGGGGCTAAATTCCGTCGCTGCTCCGCAGCTAAAGACGGTTTTGAAACGGCCTTGGTATCGCCCTAGCTTACGCGCGCATGTGCATCGGAAAGCACGATCTCGGCAAAAAAAGCTTGCAATTAAGTTTTTTCTTTGCTAAGCTGTCAGGTTCGCACCTCTATTTATTATTTTCGATGTGCGGAGTTATGATTTAGTCGTATCGGGAGCGTCGCAGGAAATTCCCGGTGGTTTTGGACGCGGCCCATGGGCCGCACACACGTGGAGAGTCGGTGTCCTTTCTGACACGCTCGGAAAACTTAATTCAAGCAGATACTGCTGAAAAGCGGTCTGGGTAAACTTTACCTAGGGCCGCGTTTGCCGTCTTTACCGCGAGAGATTTTACAGGGAAATACGCTAGGGGCATCGTATCAGCAACTTTTCCAAAAATCAACGTATTTTTTTAGCCCGCAATTAATTATATGATCAACAATCCTCTACAAAGCAGCCCGAACGGCCTCGGACGACGAACGAGCCAATCGCCGCAGAGAGTAGATTTCTCAAAAATCTACACGTCGGCGCAGATCCCAAATCTAATTGAGGTACAGCGCGAATCGTATAACCGGTTCCTGCAGATGGACCTCATCCCGGAGGAACGCGACTATATTGGACTCCAGTCCGTGTTCGCGTCGATCTTCCCGGTTTCGGATTTTCGCGAGACGGCTACGCTCGAATACGTTGAATATCAGATCGGTAACTGGCAGTGCAAATGCGGAAACCTCGAGGGCCTCGAGCACCTGCGTGCAAACTGTAAGAACTGCTCGGCCAAGATCAAGGTCGATCCGTTCAACCCTGCGGAAGTCCTTTGTAACAACTGCGGCACGTTCAACGCCGTCCGCCCGAATCTCTGCAACAACTGCGGCGAGCCGGTCGGCCTTAAGCACAAGCACGATCAGCAGGAATGTCAGGAACGCGGAATGTCGTACAGCGTCCCGCTCAAGGTCAAGATCCGTCTGACCGTTTATGACAAAGATCCTGATACCGGTGTTTCGACGATCCGCGATATTAAGGAAGAAGATGTATTCTTCGGCGAGATCCCGCTGATGACCGACAACGGTACGTTCATCATCAATGGTACCGAGCGCGTGATCGTGTCGCAGCTTCACCGTTCGCCCGGCGTTTTCTTTAAAGGCGATCGCGATGAATACCTTGCAAAGATCATCCCGTACCGCGGCTCGTGGGTCGAGTTCGAATACGACCAGAAGGGAATCCTTCACGCACGTCTCGGTAAGCGAAAGATCATCGCAACCGTGTTTCTCCGTGCTCTCGGCCTGTGGCTCAATCCGCAGATCGACATGAAGACGGTGTCGGACAGCATTCTCGAAGAAGTCGTTAAGAACGCCGAATACTCGAATGCCAGCGTCCTCAAGCTTTTCTACACGACCGACGAGGTCGTGATCGAAAAAGGCAAGCTTCATATTGCCATCAAACCGGAAGGCGATACGCACCTTGTCGGAATGCGGGCCGAGGAGGACATCAAGGACAAGAAAGAAGATGTCACCCGCAAAGGCAAAAAGATAACTAAATCTGCCCTCGCCGATCTTCGCCGCATGGGCAAAACCAAGGTTGAGGTTGCGTCGGCTGATTTCGAAGGGGCTTTTGCTCTCGACGATGTCGTTAACACCGAAACTGGCGAGGTCGTCGTCGAGGCGAACACTGAAATCGTTGCGGGTAAGCTTTCTCAGATAATCGAAGAAGGCGTTTCAGATCTGATGGTCTTTTTTCCGAAACGCGACGTCATCGGCGAGGTTATCTCGGCAACGATCAGAAAAGATCCTATTTCGAAGCCGGTCGATGCGCTTCTTGAGATCTACCGCAAAATGCGTCCGGGCGATCCACCAACGGTCCCGACGGCTTATCGTCTGCTCGAAGGCATGTTCTTCGACACGCGTCGCTTTGACCTTTCGCGTGTCGGCCGTTTGAAGTTCAACATCAAGATGGGCCGCCCGGAGAGAGATCGCATTACCGATCCGCTGCTCAAGGCTGGCGATTTTGTTGAGGTTGTTAACTATCTTCTCAAGATGAAGAAGGATAGTGAGCACTTTAGCCCGGACGATATCGATCATCTCGGAAACCGCCGTGTCCGTGCCGTCGGTGAACTGCTCGAAAATCAGTTCCGCATCGGCCTCGAGCGTATGGAACGTGCGATCAAGGAGAAGATGTCCATTCAGCAGGACATGTTCACCACGATGCCGCGCGACCTCGTGAATGCAAAGCCGGTAACGGCTGCGGTTCGCGAGTTCTTCGGTTCGTCGCAGCTTTCGCAGTTCATGGATCAAACGAATCCGCTGTCGGAAATCACGCACAAACGCCGTTTGTCGGCCCTCGGACCAGGTGGTCTTTCGCGTGAACGTGCCGGTTTTGAGGTTCGCGACGTTCACCCGACGCACTATGGCCGCATCTGCCCGATTGAGACGCCTGAAGGCCCGAACATCGGCCTGATCTCGTCGCTGTCGTGCTTTGCACGTATAAACGAATTCGGCTTTATCGAATCACCATACCGCCGCGTCGTCGACGGCCGAGTGATCGAGTACATCCGCCTCAAGAACGGCGGTGACACCAGCTTCAAGCCAGGTGATCACGTGCCGCTTGAGGACGTTGAGGCAGCAAACGCCAAACTCAAGAAGGATCAGCAGCAGGCCGTCTATGAGCCGTGGCCATTCTATCTGACCGCTTGGGAAGAAGATAAATGGATCATCGGCCAGGCGAACATCGAACTCGATGCAAAAGGTAATTTTGTCAACGAGCGAAACGCTGCCCGTCAGAAAGGCGAATTTATCACCGCAGACCGTCAGGACATCCAGTACATGGACGTTTCGCCGAAACAGCTCGTTTCGGTCGCCGCGTCGTTGATACCGTTCCTCGAGAACGACGATGCTAACCGTGCTCTCATGGGTTCGAACATGCAGCGTCAGTCAGTGCCGCTCCTGCGTGCCGATTCGCCTTATGTTGGAACCGGTATGGAGAAGATCGCCGCTCGCGACTCCGGTGCGGTTGTCATCGCAAAACGTGACGGTGTGGTCGATTTCGTCGATTCGGAACGCATCATCGTCAAAGCCGACCATCAGGTCGACGGTACGATCTCGCGTGAGGTGACAGCGGATATCTATTCGCTGGTCAAATTCAAGCGTTCTAACCAGAACACCTGTATCAACCAGCGTCCGATCGTCGAGGTCGGCGAACGCGTTACAAAGGGAATGGTCATCGCTGACGGTCCGTGTACGGACCGCGGCGAACTCGCTCTCGGCCGCAACGTGCTCGTGGCATTTATGCCTTGGCGTGGTTACAACTTCGAGGACGCGATCCTCGTTTCCGAGCGGATGGTCAAGGACGATTACTACACATCGATCCACATCGAGGAACTCGAGATCGAAGCCCGCGATACTAAACTCGGACCTGAAGAGATCACGCGTGATATCCCGAATATCGGTGAGAACATGCTTCGCGATCTCGATGAATCGGGAATCATCCGCATCGGTGCTCAGGTAAAACCTGGCTCTGTATTGGTCGGTAAAGTTACGCCAAAGGGCGAAACGCAGCTCACGGCGGAAGAAAAACTTCTCCGTGCGATCTTCGGCGAAAAGGCCGGCGACGTTAAAGACGCATCGCTTACCTGCCCTCCGGGAATCGACGGTACGGTCGTTGACGTTCAGATCTTTACCCGCAAGGGCCAGGACAAAGACGAGCGTTCGCTGGATATCGAGGGAATGGAAGAGGATGATTTCCATCGCGATCTCGATGACGAGATCCGCATCCTTCAGGAACAGCGTGACGAGCGTATCTACGAGCTTTTCGACGGTCGCAAGCTGACGAAAGACCTGGTTGACGGCAAGGACGTTCTGATCAAGAAAGGTGAAACGCTTACCCGCGACATCCTCAAAGAGGTCGATACCAAGTTCCTCCGCAAAGCTGAGGTGGCTGCCGGTTCGATCGATATCGTCGGTGAAGTAAAAGAATACGAACAGCGTACCGAACGCCAGATCAACATTCTTCGCGACATCTATGACGAAAAGATCACCAAGCTCAAGCAGGGCGACGAATTGCCTCCTGGTGTTATCAAGATGGTCAAGGTCTTTGTCGCGATGAAGCGTAAGCTTTCGGTCGGTGACAAAATGGCCGGACGCCACGGTAACAAGGGTGTTATCGCCCGTATCCTTCCTGAGGAAGATATGCCGTACCTACCGGATGGAACGCCGGTCGAGATCGTGCTTAATCCGCTCGGCGTGCCGTCGCGTATGAACGTCGGACAGATCCTCGAGACACATCTCGGCTGGGCTGCCCGTATCCTCGGACTTCACTTCGCAACACCCGTTTTCGACGGAGCAAGTGAAGAGGAGATCAAGGGATATATCGTCAAGGCAAACGAGAAATACGACGAACTCGGCATTCCGGCTTCGGTCGGCCCGTCGGGCAAAACTCGTCTCTATGACGGCATGACCGGCGAACAGTTCGAGCAGAAAGTCTGTGTGGGCTACATCTATATGTTGAAACTCTCACACCTTGTGGACGACAAGATCCACGCACGCTCGATCGGGCCATACTCGCTCATTACGCAGCAGCCGCTCGGTGGTAAAGCTCAGTTTGGCGGACAGCGTTTCGGAGAGATGGAGGTTTGGGCACTCGAAGCCTACGGTGCGGCTCACATCCTGCAGGAATTGCTCACGTGCAAATCCGACGATGTGGCCGGACGTTCGAAGATCTACGAAACGATCGTCAAGGGCGTTTCGAACTTCGAACCGGGCATTCCGGAATCGTTCAACGTTCTGGTCCGCGAGCTGCAGTCCTTGTGTCTCGATGTCGAGCTCATCCAGGAGCACGAGATCGATCCGGATGAGGTTGTAGCTGGCGTTGACGCACTGGTTGGAGTTGATTGATGAGGTTGTCCCGCCAAATTTTAATTTTAGGTGGGACAGTGGGACAAAGAGGTTTGGCGAAAGCTAAACCTCATCATATCAACTATTTAGGTGTTGCAGGCAGTGTCCCAAAACTCGTCCCACGTGGGACAGCCTGAAAAAAGCGGGGACAGGGCAAAATTGGAGAAAACATGTTTCGATTTAATAACGAAAGCAAAACGCAACTGACGACAAATTACGAAGCGATCCGCATCAGCCTCGCGTCGCCGGAAAAGATACGTTCGTGGTCGCACGGTGAGGTTACCAAACCGGAAACGATTAACTACAGAACGTTCAAACCGGAACGCGACGGTCTGTTCTGCGCACGCATCTTCGGCCCGGTCTCCGACTGGGAATGTCTCTGCGGAAAATACAAGCGGATGAAGCATCGCGGCGTCATCTG
This sequence comes from Pyrinomonadaceae bacterium, assembly GCA_040080065.1. GTDB lineage: Bacteria > Acidobacteriota > Blastocatellia > Pyrinomonadales > Pyrinomonadaceae > OLB17. The sequence goes on along the minus strand of JBEBJB010000046.1, from coordinate 25,806 downwards.
CGACAAGTGCGGCGTCGAGGTCACACAGTCGAAAGTTCGCCGTGAGCGTCTTGGCCACATCGAGCTGGCTTCGCCTTGTTCGCACGTGTGGTTCTTTAAGGGACTGCCGTCGCGTATCGGCCATCTGCTCGACATCACGCTCCGCGATCTCGAGAAAATTCTTTACTTTGAGACCTACATCGTCGTTGACGAAGGCGACGTTCCGGATCTCAAGCAGAAAGATCTGCTTACGGATGAGCGTTTTCGCGAATTGACCCGCGATTACCCGAATCAGTTCATCGCAAAGATGGGAGCCGAGGCGATCAAGGATCTGCTTGCTCAGATCAACATCGCTGAGCTGGTCGACGAGCTTCGCGTAAAAATGCGTGAAGAAACGTCGCAGCAGAAAAAGCTGAAGTATTCCAAGCGTTTGAAGGTTTCGAATTCGTTCCTTCGCTCGGGCAATAATCCGCAGTGGATGATCCTCGACGTCATACCGGTCATTCCACCCGAACTTCGCCCGCTCGTGCCACTGGACGGCGGACGTTTCGCGACTTCGGATCTTAACGATCTGTACCGCCGCGTTATTAACCGTAATAACCGTCTCAAGAAGCTCATCGAGCTTCGTGCACCTGAGGTTATCGTTCGTAACGAAAAACGTATGCTGCAGGAAGCTGTCGATGCGCTATTCGACAACGGACGCCGCGGCCGCGTGCTGCGTGGTGCGAACAATCGCCCGCTCAAATCGCTGTCGGGTACGCTCAAGGGTAAACAGGGACGTTTCCGTCAGAATCTGCTCGGAAAACGTGTCGATTACTCGGGACGTTCGGTTATCGTCGTCGGGCCGGAACTGAAACTTCATCAGTGCGGTCTGCCGAAGAAAATGGCTTTGGAACTCTTTAAGCCGTTTATTTACAACAAATTGGAGAAAGACCAGCACGCCGCGACCATCAAACAGGCTCGCGAAATGGTCGAACGCCAGGAGCCGATCGTTTGGGATATCCTCGAGGAAGTCATTCGCGAGCATCCGGTTCTTCTGAACCGTGCCCCGACGCTTCACCGTCTCGGCATTCAGGCGTTTGAGCCGGTTTTGGTCGAAGGTAAAGCTATCAAAATTCACCCGCTCGTCTGTTCGGCTTTCAACGCCGACTTCGACGGTGACCAGATGGCTGTTCATATTCCGCTTTCTGCCGAAGCACAGATCGAAGCGAGCGTTTTGATGCTTGCGTCGAACAATCTGCTTTCGCCGGCATCGGGCCAGCCGATCGCGGTTCCTTCGCAGGATATCGTTCTCGGATGTTATTACCTGACGCTCGCCCGGGATGATATGAAGGGCCATAACAAGGTTTTTGGCTCGATCGAAGACGTGCTGCTCGCACTCGACGCAGGCGTTATCGAAACGCAGACCAAGATCAAGCTTCGGTGGAGAGGCGATCTGATCGATCTCACGCTCGAGCACAACATGCAGGACGTGATGCGTGCGACCGCTCGTGAGAATGTCGATCTGATCCTCGATACGACCGCCGGGCGCGCAGTATTCAACGAACGCCTGACGCGTGACGGTTTGCCGTACGTCAACGGTGTTCTTAAGAAGAAAGGTTTGCAGTCGCTCGTGACGTTCTGTCACTTCAAGCTCGGCCACGCACATACAGTTGCGTTGCTCGACGATCTGAAGACGATGGGCTTCATGGCGGCAACGCGAGCCGGTGTTTCGATCGGTATTGACGATATGGTCACGCCGTCGAGCAAGAAAGCGATCATCGCTGAAGCTCAGATCGAGGTTGAGAAACTTCGTAAGCAGTACGAAGATGCGACCATGACCGACATGGAGCGTACCAATAAGGTTACGGCCATCTGGTCCGACGTGACCGATCGCGTTGCGAAAGAGATGTTCAAGGCGATGAACACTCGCGAAAAAGAACGCAAAGAACTCAACCCGATCCTCGTCATGGCCGATTCCGGAGCGCGAGGTTCTGAGGCTCAGATCCGTCAGCTCGCCGGTATGCGAGGCCTGATGGCTAAGCCGTCGGGTGAAATTATCGAGAACCCGATTCTCGCTAACTTCCGCGAAGGTTTGGACGTCCTTCAGTACTTCATCTCGACGCACGGTGCTCGTAAAGGTTTGGCCGATACGGCACTTAAGACGGCCGACTCGGGTTACCTGACCCGCCGCTTGGTCGACGTTGCGCAGGATGTGATCGTTTCGGAACAGGACTGCGGAACGATGCGCGGCGTTTGGGCCGAAGCCATTATTCGTAATGGTGAAGAGGTCGAGTCGCTTCGTGACCGCATAGTCGGTTGCACGTCGCTCGACGACATCGTCGATCCGGTTGACGGCAGCGTCATCGTCGGGGCAAGCGTTGAGATCGACGAAGAACTGGGATCAAGCGTACAGCTTTCCGGTCTTCAGAAGGTCAAGATCCGTTCGGCACTGACCTGCGAGACGCGTCGCGGTATCTGCGTCAAATGTTACGGCCGCAACCTAGCGACCGGCAACACGGTCGAGATCGGTGAGGCGGTCGGTGTTATCGCCGCTCAGTCGATCGGCGAACCGGGAACGCAGCTTACGATGAGAACGTTCCACGTCGGTGGTACGGCTCGTCTCGAGCAGGAAACCAAGCACGTTGCGGCGATGGACGGAACCGTTAGATTCCTCGGCGATCTTAAGGTAATTAAGAACCGTGCCGGCGAAATGGTTTCGATGCGTCGTCAGTCTGAGATCGCTCTAGTTGACGAACGCGGCCGCGAAGTTGCCCATTACAAGGTGGTTTACGGTGCTGAACTTCACGTCAAAGACGGCCAGAAGGTCAAGGAAGACGACGTTCTCGTAACGTGGGATCCATTTACCTTTGCCATCCTGACCGAGGTCAAGGGTACTGTTAAATATCAGGACCTCAAGGAAGGCAAGACGGTCGAAGAAGAGATCGACAAGGTCACCGGCCAGAAACGCCTCGTGGTTAAAGACTCGGATGAGAAGAATCAGCCGCGTCTCGAGATCCGCTCGGGCAACAAGGTTCAAAAGACCTATCAGATGCCGATCACGGCCAACCTGATCGTCGAAGACGCTCAGGAAGTCGAGCCGGGCGACGTTATTGCCAAGATCCCGCGTGAGACCACCAAGACGAAAGACATCGTCGGCGGTCTGCCGCGTGTCGTCGAGCTTTTCGAAGCACGGCGTCCTGGCGAAACGGCTGTCATGTCTGAGATCAACGGTGTCGTTCGGTTCGGACCGATCTCGAAGGGTAAACGCAAACTCATCATTACCGGTGACGACGGCAGCGAACGCGAGTACGACATCCCGCGTGGTACGCACATCAACGTGCAGGAAGAAGATCGCGTACGCAGTGGCGAACCGCTCATGGACGGACCGCTCAACCCGCACGACATCCTGCGTGTTCTTGGTATGGAAGCGTTGCAGAACTACATCGTCAACGAGATCCAGGAAGTTTATCGCCTTCAGGGTGTGAACATCAACGATAAGCACATCGAGGTCATCGTTCGCCAGATGCTGCGTTGGGTCAAGATCAAGGAAGTCGGCGATACTGAGTTCCTGCTCGAGGAACAGGTCGACCGCTTCCGCTACGAGGACGAAAATGCTCGTGTTCGTGAGGAAGGCGGCCAGACTTCGGTCGGTGAACCGCTCTTGCTCGGTATCACGAAAGCTTCGCTCTCGACCGATTCGTTCATCTCGGCGGCCAGCTTCCAGGAAACGACTCGTGTCCTGACCGAAGCTGCCATCTCGGGACGTATCGATTACCTCCGCGGTTTGAAGGAAAACGTCATCATGGGACGCCTCATTCCGGCCGGGACCGGTATGAAGTATTACCGCAACGTCAAAGTCGCTTACGATGCTACCGAGAACCGGAAGCAGGAGGACGAATTCGACGAAATGGGTGACTACATCCGCGGCGGCATCGACCTGCCTTTACCGGCAGCCCTCGCAGCCATCGAAGACGACTTTGTGGATGAGGTCGATGACGATATCGATCTGGATATCGACGAGACGGAGGCCGAAGAGGTGTTCGACATCGACGAAGCCATGAAAGTCGAACTCGACGACGATGATGACATTTAGTCAAAAAGAAAAGGCTGATCGTGAGATCAGCCTTTTTACTTTATGAGTTCTTTGAAAACAAGTTAGTTGGTCTTTGGCTTTTCAATCGTTGGTGCTGCCGGACGGCCTTTGCGATTGGCTTTTCGCTCTTCCATACGCTGACGCATTTCGGTTTTGCGGGTTTCGATTTGGGCCTTCTGCTCAGGCGTCAGGATAGCGAGGATCTGTTCGTGAGCGGCTTTCATCTTAGCCATCGACTGTTCGCGGAATTCCTTCATACGAGCCTGCTGTTCCGGCGTGATCGCGACGCCGTTCTTGCGGCTTTCGCGGATCGTGCGAAGCTCAGTGATCGTCGCTTGATTAGGCTTATTAGCCTCGCGGATCGTTTTGATCTTTGCTCTCTGATCATCGGTGAGCGTGATGCCGCGAAGAACCATACCCGGACCGCGTTTGCCGTGGCGGTCGCCCATGCCTTTGCGGGCCATTTTCCCGCGATCGCGATTGACGCGCTTTTCGGCCTTGTCAGGAGCCGGAGCCACAGGCGTCGGATCCTGTGCGAATGTGAAGGTTGAGAATGCACCGACAGCGAGTGTCAGCGATAGTATCGAAAGTAGTTTTGCTTTTAATGACATGTTTTTACCTCGAGAATTAATATTAAGCTTTCGCTTGTCCATTCTTTGACGCGCTGGCGTCGGCTTTGGTTGAGGTTTTTTCGGCGTGAGTCGTAAAGAAATGTAAAGATTCAAGCCGTGTTTGATTTGCCTTTTGGCAAGCTAAAATGCGACATTTGATAGTTGTAACTGTTGCAGATGAGATTTTTATCAGAGATAAATTCACCCGCCGATCTACGCCAATTGAAGGTCGAGGACCTTCAGGAGGTTGCGGACGAGGTTCGTCAGTTTATTATCGAAACGTGCTCGCGAGTTGGCGGCCATACCGGTGCGAGTCTCGGTGCCGTCGAATTGGCCGTGGCGATGCATTACGTGTTCGACACGCCGAACGATAAGCTCGTTTGGGATGTTGGTCATCAGGCGTATGCACACAAGATCCTAACGGGGCGCCGGGACGAACTGCACACGATCAAAACGTATGGCGGGCTCTCTGGCTTTCTGCGTCGTGACGAATCGGAATACGACACGTTTGGTGCAGGCCATGCGTCGACATCGATCTCGGCAGCGCTCGGAATGGCCGTCGCACGTGATGTTAAGAAAGATGACTTTCACGTCTGTGCTATGATCGGCGATTCGAGCCTTGCGGGCGGAATGGCGATGGAAGGCATCAATCAGGCCGGCCATCTAAAATCCCGCCTCATCGTCCTGCTTAATGACAACGGCATGTCGATCGCCCCGGCGGTTGGCTCACTGAGCGGCTATCTCAATCGAATTAAAGAGGCCCAGAGCTATCAGCATCTTAAAGAAGAGATCGGCGACGCTCTCGGAAGCGTTCCCGGCATCGGCGGTTCGCTGCGTCGTGTGGCAAAGTCGTTCAAAGATGCGATCGCCGCTGCTGTTTTGCCCGGCGCTCTCGTAAACGAGCTTGGTTTCAAATACATCGGCTACGTCGATGGCCACAACGTACCGATGCTCGTTCGGGCTCTCGAGGAAGCAAAAAAGGTCGACGATGGCCCGGTCATCGTTCACGCCCTGACCACCAAAGGTAAAGGCTTTCCGAATCCTGAGAAGAATTACTACGCATATCACGCCACCGGCCCGTTCGACCCGAAGACCGGGCTGCCGTACAAATCCAGCAAGATTGCGGCTCCGACCTACACACAGGTTTTCGGCGACACGATGTGCGAGCTGATGGCGAACGACGCGGCGATCGTCGCGTTAACCGCTGCGATGCCGGATGGAACTGGCGTCGACAAGGTCCTTGAGAAATTTCCCGAGCGATCGTATGACGTTGGAATTGCTGAGCAACATGCGATCACCTTTTGCGCCGGAATGGCGTGCGAAGGTTTGAAGCCGGTCGCCGCGATATATTCGACGTTTTTGCAGCGGGCGTTCGACCAGGTTGTTCACGACGTGTGCTTGCAGAATCTGAATGTCACTATCGCTATGGATCGTGCGGGAATTGTCGGAGCCGATGGGCCGACGCATCATGGTTTGCTTGATATTTCGTACCTTCGCGGTTATCCGAATATCGTTCTGATGGCGCCGAAAGACGAGGCCGAGATGCGTGACATGTTGTTGACCGCGATCGAGCATCCCGGCCCGGCCGCGATCCGTTATCCGCGCGGTAACGGCTTTGGCGTCGATATCAGTGCGGCGCCTAAGAGAATGGAGATCGGCAAGGCTGAGATCATGCGGGAGGGCGGCGACGTTGCGATCATCGCCTACGGAGCGATGGTATATCCGGCTATCGAGGCCGCGAAGATTTTGGCAAAAGACAGAATCGACGCGACGGTCATCAACGCCCGCTTTGTCAAACCGCTCGATGATGAACTAATTCTCGACATCGCTCGTAATTCTGAGTTGATAGTGACGGTCGAGGATGCGTATCTCGCCGGTGGTTTTGGTTCGGCGGTTCTCGAACTGCTTGAAGAAAACGATATTTCCGATAAAATAAAGGTTGTTCGAATGGGAGTGCCCGATGAGATCGTCACGCATGGCGATCCAAAGCTTCTGATGGCGCATTACGGGCTCGACGCTGACGGCATCTACACCAAGGTCGCCGAAACGCTTGGAAGTATGGAAGAAAAACGCCTTGGCAACAAGCGGATCAGGGCCGTTAAGTAGAGGTAATTCTGATATGACACAAGAAATCAAGAGCAAAGGCAAAGAGCCTAAAAGCAACACACCACTTCTTATTATTGGAGCAGTGTTCGTCGTCGCGTTGATCGGCGGTTGGTATTTGTACAGCACATCGAAAGCCAGCACGGCCAAGACCGACCCGCCAAAGAATACTAACGCTAATACGGCGGCGAAGGACAAAAACACCATTCCGCCTAACGCACCTCAGGGAGCACAGCCACCCAATATGGCTGGCTCGGCGAACGCAGCGGTCACGCTCGAGGAATTTGCTGATTTCCAGTGTGGTTCATGTGCCGCGGCTCACCCCGTGATGAACGAGATCAAATCGCTTTATGGCTCGCGGATCAAGTTTGTTTATCGTAACAACCCACTGTCGATCCCGGCCCACGACAAGGCATATGAAGCGTCGGTCGCGGCTGAAGCGGCCGGACTTCAGGGCAAGTTTTGGGATATGCAGAATCTGCTGTTCACAAACCAGCAGGCATGGACCGCAGCTCCGACCTACAAAACGATGTGGAAAGACTACGCGGGCAAGATCGGTATCGATGTTGCCAAGTGGGAAAGCGACGTGGCAGGAATTGCCGCAAAAGGCCGTGTTGACGCGGATCTCGCCCGCGGTAAGGCGATCGGCGTGAATTCGACACCTACGCTTTACATCAACGGAACGTCCGTACCTTACTCCGAGATGACCGTTCCCAAGCTTAAGGTCATCATCGATGCCGAGCTACAGAAAGGGACAGCGACAAAGGAAGAGCCCGCTGCGGCTCCTGTAGCAAATACCGCCAACACCAGCAAATAATGGATCCAGATATTCCGGATACTGAACCAAAGTCGTCGATCGCCAAACTGCCAGTCGCAGCGGCGATCGTCGCTCTTATTGGCATCGCCGATGCCGTTTATCTGACGGTTCATCACTACACAGCCGAGCCCGTACCTTGCAGCATCATCGAGGGCTGTGAACAGGTGCTGAATAGCCAATGGGCCGAGATCGGCGGCATTCCGCTCGCGGCGTTCGGAGCGCTGGGATACTTTGCAGCATTTTCGCTCGCTTTGCTGGCCGCTTTCGGCGACAGCCGGATGTGGAAGCTATATGGTGTTCAGACGACGATCATGGTCGTTGTTTCTGCATATCTGGTCTATGTTCAGGGAGCTTTGATCGGAGCTTTTTGCCAGTTTTGTTTGTTGTCCGCACTGACGACTGCCGTTCTTTTCGCCATATTTCTCGCTTCGATCTTTTCATCGCGAAAACGCGCCGCCTGAGCAGCCTGAATCCAATTCTATTTTGTCTGCGAAACCTATAGCGTTGACACCGATACCCGGTTGGCAACTGCAGGCGAAATAAGGTAGCTTTAGGAAGATAAATTTTCGATATAAAAAGAACGATTTGTGACCCAAGCGATCTTACAACGCATAGCAAATGGAGACAGAAGCGCTGTTCAGGACTGCCTGAGCAAGTACGGCGGGCTCGTGTGGTCCATCGCGCGAAAAATGCTTCGAAATCCTGATGACGCGGAGGACGCTGTGCAGGAAATTTTCGTTGATGTCTGGAAAAACGCTGAGCGGTTCGACGAAACGAAATCGTCCGAAACGACGTTTATCGCGATGATCGCGAGACGAAGGCTGATCGATAAGATAAGATACTCGACCCGCCGTATATCGGCAGATTCGCTCGATGATGTTCTTCTTGAACCATTTACGAGAGCGGACAAGGATATGCAGGTCAGTCTTGAAGCACAACAGGCGGCCGAAGCGATGCGAACGCTGCGTCCCGAGCAGCAGCAAGTATTAAGGCTGTCCATCGTTCAGGGAATGTCGCATCAGGAGATATCAGAAGCAACGGGAATGCCGCTCGGCACCGTAAAGACGCACGCAAGGCGAGGAATTTTGCAGGTAAGAGAATATTTGGGCCTCGGCGGATCGGGCCTGTCGCAGGAGGTGAGAGCATGAGCGAAGAAAGACAAGAATTACTCTTCGATCTTCTTACCAAGAAGGCGATATACGGCCTGGATGAGGCTGAACAGAAACAGCTCGACCAGATCAACCCGGGCAATGCGGACGCCGAATTTCAGTCTTTGGAAATGACAGCCGCCGCGATCAGCCTCGTAGATTTTTCGGATATAGAGCCAATGCCAGAGCATTTGTTTGCCAAGATCGCTGCGAACGCCGAAAAGCTCGTAGGTGAAGACGCGCCGTGGCCGCCGGTTTACAAGACTGCCGAAGACGAGCGCCCGAGCCGCGGTTGGTTTGGCTGGCTCGGTTGGACAGCGGCTCTAGCCGCTTGCATCGCTCTCGCTGTAAATATTTACATTACGAATTTCAATCCACCGTCGGTCGCTGTCGTCCCGACGCAGATCGAGACGCCGAAAGTCAAGACACCCGGCGAGATGCGCGAAGATATGCTTCGAACGACCGCCGGTCTTATTAAAGCCAACTGGGCCGCAGGCAACGTTAAAGAGCTTAAGGAGATCTCAGGCGATGTCGTTTGGAGCGATGAGAAGCAGACTGGTTATATGCGGTTCAAGGGCCTGCCTGCAAACGATAAAGCCAAAGAAACATATCAGCTCTGGATATTTGGCAAGACGCAGGACAAGGCAACGCCGATTGACGGCGGGACGTTCGATGTCGCGGCAAATGGCGAGGTGATCATCCCGATCGACGCGAAGCTAAAAGCGGTCGAGCCCGGAATGTTTGCGATTACGGTTGAAAAGCCGGGCGGCGTTGTCGTCTCAAAACGCGAGAAGATCGCGGCACTGGCGACGGTTGAAACCAAAACAAGCTAGCGTACGTAGAACAATTTTGTAGCTCAAAATTTGGTAATCGGACATCTGTTTTAAGAACAGATGTCCTTTGGCCTTTTTCGGCATATCGCACCAAGTCTATTAGGAGTTAAAAAACATGCGACGCACTTTCCTGTCTCTTTTCATTATGATATTTGCCCTAGCAACGGCGGCAAACATCTTCGCCCAGGGCGACAAACTGCCCCCGATCAACGTAAAACAATACAAGCTCAAAAACGGAATGACCGTTGTCATGCATCAGGACCGTTCGACACCGATCGTTTCTGTGAACATGTTCTATCACGTCGGTTCAAAAAACGAGGCAAAGGGCCGCACGGGCTTTGCTCACCTTTTTGAGCACATGATGTTTCAGGGCTCTGGCAATTTTATAGACGGCTGGCGTGCAGTCGATGAAATGGGCGGCAGTGTCAATGGAACGACCGATCAGGACCGCACCTTCTACTACGAAACGGTCCCGTCGAACATGCTTGAGCGCACGCTCTATATGGAATCCGACCGCATGGGTAATCTGCTCGCCGCGATGGACCAGGCAAAGCTCGACAACCAACGCGATGTCGTTAAGAATGAGCGTCGTCAGCGCGTCGACAACGTACCGTACGGAGCAATGTCGGAGATGCAGCTCGAAGCAATGTATCCCGAAGGCCACCCGTACCGCTGGGACGTGATCGGCTCGATGGCTGACCTGTCGGCCGCTTCGATCGATGATGTTAAATCGTTCTTCCGCACATATTACGTGCCGAATAACACTGTCATGGCGATCTCCGGCGACTATGACGAAAAGCAGGCGATGGCCTGGATCGAGAAGTACTTTGGCGGCATGAAAGCTGGCGATCCAATCGTTCGCCCCAACCTTCCCGTGCCGCAGCTCGCGAGCGTCGTTCGAAAGTCGTATGAGGATCCATTCGCCAACGCATCGCGGATCTCGCTCACATGGGCGTCAGTTCCGGCTTACGCTCCGGACGAAGCTCCGCTTGACGTCCTCGCCAGCATTTTGTCGAATGGACGCGGCTCGCGGCTTCAGAGCAATCTGCTATACAGGAATGAGCTTGTCGCGAACGTCAATGCCGGAAACAACACCAGCGAGATCGCCGGGCTTTTCCAGATCTCGGCGACTGCACGGCCGGGCAAAACTCTCGATGAGATCGAGGCGGCGATCAACGCGGAACTCGACCGGATCAAAAAAGATGGCCCAACAGCCGACGAGATCACGCGTTCTGTAACCCAACGTGAGGCTCAGGCGATCTTCGGCCTCCAGACCGTTTTTGGTAAAGGCAGTGCCCTGGCAAACTTTGCGGGATATCTCGGTCAGCCAAATTATTTCCAGACCAACCTCGACCGTTATAGAAAGGTCACCGCTGAGGACGTAAAACGCGTAGCGAATAAATACCTGACCGCGAACCACCTCGTTCTGTCCGCCGTTCCCGCAAAAACACCTCCGCCACCAGCCAAGACCGACAAGCCCGCTTCGACAGAAGCCAAGAAAAAGGACACGGCTCTGATCGCAAAGCAGGAAGCAATGCTGCCCAAGCCCGGGCCCGATCCGAAACTCGTCTTGCCCGCCATCGAAAAAACCAAGCTTTCGAACGGCCTCAACGTCTGGATCGTCAAACAAAACGAGCTGCCGATCGTCTCGATGAACCTCGTCGTCAACGCCGGCGGTGCTCTCGAAAGCGCTGACAAATCTGGCGTTTCCTCAATGACCGCGTCAATGCTCAATCAGGGCACAAAGACGCGCTCGGCCCTCGATATCGCAAATGGCTTGCAGGCTATCGGAGCTAATGTCAATGCCGGTTCGTCGTTCGACAACACGACGGTGTCGATGCAGACGCTTACGAAGAATCTCGACGCTGCGCTCGGGTTTTTTACCGACGAGGTGATGAATCCGGCGTTCCCGGAAACGGAATTCAAATCGCTGAAAGGCCGCGTCTTGAACTCGTTCCGTCAGCGGAGGGCAAGTGCGACGGCAGTTGCAGGTGTCGTTTATGACAAAGTGCTGTACGGCGATCAGGCATACGGTCGCCAGCTCACGGGTGACGAAAAAACTGTCGCGGCGATGACGCGCGACGACCTCGCGAATTTTTACAACGCGAATTATCGTCCAAACAACTCGACATTGATCGTCGTAGGTGACGTTCAGGCAGCCGATATTAAAACCCGTCTCGAAAAGGCGTTTGCCGACTGGAAACCCGCCGATGTGACTGCGGCAAGCTTTGCCGAACAGCACATGATGGCAAAACCGGGCATTTATCTGGTCGACAAACCGGGTGCGGCTCAATCGTCGGTCTCGATCGGCTTGGTCGGCATCGAACGCAACAATCCGGATTTCTTCGCCGTCCAGGTGATGAATTCCATCCTCGGCGGCGGCGGAACGGCTCGTCTCTTCATGAACCTTCGCGAAGACAAGGGCTATACGTACGGAGCGTACAGTCGCTTCACACCGCGTCGCGGTGCCGGGCCGTTCTCGGCTTCAGGTGAGATACAGACGATCTCGACAAAAGAGGCGGTTCAGGAATTCCTCAAAGAGATCAATGGAATTCGCGGTGCCCGCCCTGTCACGCAGACTGAGTTGGATGTAAACAAACAGTCGTTCATCCGCCGCTTCCCGAGCGCATTTGAGACGGTCGGCGGCATCTCGAATCAGCTCGCGGCTCTAGTCGTCTACGGTTTGCCGGATTCGTACTTTAACGATTACATCCAAAAGATCGGAGCGGTTTCGCTGGCCGATGTTAACCGAGTCGCCAACAAGTACCTCGACCCGTCAAAGATGGCCATCGTCATCGTCGGCGACCGCAAGGTCATCGAGCCTGGGTTGAAAGAACTTGGCCAGCCGATCTCGATCCTCGATACTGATGGAAATGTAGCCACCAAGTAGTTGGTTGTGATCGATAAGGAGTAGCTGTCCGGTGCGTTTCGTACCGGACAGCTTTCTTAGCGCTAATACGAATGATCGCCTCCCTATTTTTTGACCAAAACGACTGGCGATTGGTCCGCATCGCGGATCTTTGCGTAGAACGATCTGACCGTATCATATTTATCGGCGGGCACCAGCGTGCGATTCGTTTTCAGCGTTCGCGTAAAGACCAGCTTCTGGCCTTTAACCTCATACCTGGTCGAATAGCTGCCGAATGCTGAGGCCAAATCGACGGCGTTCGGCGTTTCGTCGACGACGAATCCTTCGGGCAGTGTAAAGGTCGCTGTCTCCGTCATCGCTGACGATTCTATCTCGATAGGGCTGCTTCGCTTTATCTCGGTAAAATCGATATCACGACGACGGCCGACTATCACCGGCTTAAAGACAAATAACCGGCCCTGCATGATCTGTGCGTATCGCGGAGCTGAGAACTCAACATCCAGATCGAACGCCGCACTTTCGGGCCGGTCCTGCGTTGAGAGCTTGATCAGCTGAGTTCCCGCTGCACCGCGGGTAAGCCAGCCTTCGAGGCCCTTGCGGTAATCGGTCGCCGACATCTCCCGCAACTCCCGGCGAAAGCCCGTCGAGGTCTGTCCTTTGGCACGTTCCTCGATCTTTCCGGTGATGCCGCCTTCGATACTGATGGTCGCATCTATCTTTCGTTCGAGGATAGCGTTTTCCGCCGGAACTAACGGCATGGTCGCGAGGCCGCCATTATCGCCCGCAATTATAAGGGCACGGCTGCCTTGCAAATAATCTGGCAAATCGCCCACCGGCGTGTACGGGTCGGTCGCGTCAAAGATCAAGAGACGACCGAGCGTCGGATGGTTTATAACCGTCGGGGCAGTGGTCGCATCACTTATCTTTACCGCGATTATGCAGTGATTGAACTGCCGCGGCGATGCCCATTGTTCGCGGACAAAATTCGGATCACCGGAGTAGATCGCTATTGGATAAGCCTCGATCTTGAGCGACTTGAGCAGAGCCCGCATCAGATTCGCCTTGTCCTTGCAATCTCCGTAACCACGACCCATCACGAGCGTTGACGAACGCGGCTTGTAGCCGTTTCCATAGCCGACGCCGATGTCGATCGAAATGTACTGTAACCCCTGAACATAAGCACCGATCGCGCGGATCATCTCGAACTCGTTCTTAGCACTAGCCACCAGATCGCGGGCCTTTCCCGCGATGCTATCGTCAATTATGACCTGCGGTTCATGCATCGCGGTCGCCCAGCGCGAAACGTCCTTCCAGTCGGCAAATATTCTGCCCACCGACATCGACTTGGGGTCGGGCATGTAATTGATCACGATACGCGGTGAGAGGTTAACCGGCGACGGGCTCGCCGGTTCCCAGCGGATCGGTGCGAGGTCGCGCATCTCCCAGGTGTAGCTTGTGCCGTTGACCTGAGGCTTGACCTCGCCGGTGTTAAAGGTAATACTCGACGCCGTCCAGCCACTCGGCAGGCTCAATCCGTAGCGCGAAACCAGAGTTGGCAAGCGGTCCTGAAACGCCCACGAATCCTGATAGAACAAGGCCGATTCTTCAGAAACGATCGTGTAGCCAAAGACATACCCCGTGTCAACATCGTCCGAAGCATCGATCACCTTGACCCGTCCTTCGTTATAAACATCGTCCGGGTCGGAGATAATATCCAGTACATTCTTCTTGTCGTATTCCTTGGTCGTGCCGCCCGGACGAATAACCCAAGCCTGAATGTCACGAACCTTGCCTGCGCTGACAAGATAAAAAGCCCGAGCCACTGCGGTTCGCCGGCCCTCGCGAGAGAGCAGGCGAATTGCATAATTCTCGGTAGTTACCAGTTTCCCGTCGCTATTGAGCGAAACCTGCTGTTCGTCCTGTAGAACTACCGCCGGAACATCCTTGTCATAACCCGGAACGGACATCGCCGCAGCCTGTTTGAGCCATGCAGGAGCATCGTCCGCGAAAACTGAGGACGTTCCGAAAAAACAGATCAGGAGGACCAGAAAGAAATATCTTGATCTAAGCATAGAAATCAGCCTTTACCTACAAATTAGTTACAACTGCTTGAACGTGATCGTGTGCGAATTCGCCGTATGAAACTGATCGAACAGCCTTTTCAGTACCGGATAAACGCTGGCGTCAAACAGAACGTTTCCGCCGCCGCCGAAATAGAATTCGCGGTGATACTTCATCAACCGGTCGGCTTTTGCGACTTCGACCTTCGTTTTTAACGATGAGATCCCCTGAGCATCTCCCTGCTCGGCGGGAACATCAGCATTGTCCAGGTCATAGCCTTTTGGCCATGTAATATCGATGTCATCAGTATCGGACCACGGATTTGGGAATACGATATCGTACTTGCGGTCGGCCGCCGCAAAGACGGCATTTTTGCTGTATTCGAAATACCCGGGCTGCAAAAACAAACGTTTACCGGTCTTTTGAGCGTAGTTCGGTACTCGCACCTTGTATTTGAAGATCAGGGGTTTCCCGCTGTCCTCAAGATTCTCGATCGAAATACCGGAAACTTCTGCCGTGCTGAGCTGCCCGGTGATCTCGTCTTTCAGATTTGATTCGCGGGTTGCTGGTGCCTCATCGTAATTATCGAGCCTATAGGTGAGAGCTGGATGTCCGGTATATTCCATCGTCACGTCACCTTCGAGCGTGCCGTCTTCCAACAAATTGAACTTAGCCGAACGCTTTTTGTTTGACCTCACGTGGTTGGTGAATGGCGTTTCCCGCCAAACGTACTCTTTTGGACCCACGAGCATTGCCCAACTGCCTTCCTCGTACCATGGGAGCATTCCGTACGGAGCAAACCGGGAACCGGGGTTAAAAACCTTCCAGTTGTCTCCGACCAGGATTCCGACGCCGCCGGGCGTGACGAACGAATCGTTTGTCATTTTCGGGTTAAAGAGGATTTCGCTTCGATCACCCAGCAGGGCTACTCGGGCTTCGAATCCGGCTGCCGTAGCCATCGCGCCAAAGAGAATGTCGATATACATTGCGTTGCCCGACTTTTTCTTGAGCACATCATTCGCGGATTTTACCTCTGGCAGCTTGGCACGCTGATCGGCCGTTATCGAGGAATCGAAGGTCGTGTTCGCGATCTCTTTTTGGCAAAACTGGTATATCTTTATCAGCTTTTCGTCAGGCGATGTGACGCCCGTCAAGATCTGAGCGGTGGCCTTTTTGATATCGTCCGACGGCTTCTCCATCAATTTGTTGACGCCGGCCCACTCGGTTGCTACGCCGCCCCAATAAAGGGCCGGACTACTTGGATCCTTTAGAGTAAATGTTATTTGGAAGGCGGACGCGCTGGCGATCCCTAGGCCCGTACTCGTAAGCAGCATCCAGGGCCTCACCGTGTCCTCCGGCGGCATTCGCGGCTCGGATTTTAAGGCAGGTACGTTTGTTCGCTGCGCGAGGTAGTAGCCGTCGCGATCCTTATTGAACTTCGTGCCCGAGAAATTGTATATCTGATAGCGCGGCTCACCCTTGTAAGGCCGATAATAATAGGCCAGGTTTTGAACCGGAATGTCGCGTTGAAACTGTAGCCGCATCCCGCTGGCACCTGCATCTTCCGTCGTTTCTTTATAGCGGTATTCAACGATCACCCCGGGTTCGATATTGGGGATCGCAAATGATTTAGCCTTGATCTTTACACCATTTGCCCGGACGATCTCGCGTTCAAAAATGTCATTTTTGCCGATATCGACGATTGATCCGTCCGCCTTGATCACGCGGGCGGCGAGATCCTTGATCTTTGTTCTCTTGGTAAACGGAATGTCGAATTTGCTGAATTTTTCGCGGCCGCGTTCGGTAAATATCTTGACGCGTACGTAATGCTTGCGCGATACATCATCGCTTGAGCTGTCGTCGATCCGAACTTCCCAAAACAAAGCCTCGGCATCCGCGTCGGGTTCGACAACGGGAGTTTTTGCCGAGAGTTCGGCAGGAGAGATCGGACGCCAATCTTTGTCCTGGGCCTCGGCGGACGACGAAAAGGAAAGGGCCAATACAAAAAGCAAAAACCCAACTTTGGGCATAGTAAGTGAGAAAAGGTTCATATCTACCTCAAAAAATCTAGATTATCCCGCAAATTGCCGCGGGTCGAAAATATTTAGTTGCTACGCTAAAAGGCCGAAGGTCTGTGATGGGGACGGCCGATCTTTACAAAGCGATCAATAAAGAACAAACGGCTATGATTAACATGCCGGGAAATGCGTTGTATATTATTATATAGAGATTTCACACACATTTAGCAACAAGATATTTTTGTAAGGAGAATTTAATGTCCGTCGATCTAGGTAAAATTCAGGAATTGCTCGGTGCCGATGCCGACTCGCTTTTGAACCACGTTTCTACAACCATCCCGAAAGGGAACATTCACGTTCCCGGCAGCGACTTCGTCGACCGCATCTGGACCAACTCGGATCGCAATCCAAACGTTTTGCGAAGCCTGCAAACATTGAATGACAATGGCCGGCTTCGCGGTACGGGCTATTTGTCGATCCTGCCGGTTGATCAGGGGATCGAGCATTCGGCAGGAGCGAGCTTTGCTCCGAACCCGATGTACTTCGACCCTGAGAACATCGTAAAACTTGCGATCGAAGGTGGCTGTAACGCTGTCGCGTCAACCTACGGCGTTCTGGGAACTGTCGCTCGCAAATATGCTCACAAGATCCCGTTTATCGTAAAGATCAATCATAACGAGCTGCTGACCTATCCGAACCAATTCGACCAAGTCATGTTCGGAACGATCGAGCAGGCTCGGAACATGGGTGCCGTCGCCGTGGGAGCGACGATCTACTTCGGCTCGGATCAATCGACACGCCAGATCACCGAGGTGGCCGAGGCGTTTGCGTATGCACACGAGCTTGGGATGGCGACGATCCTGTGGTGCTATCTCCGCAATCCCAAATTCAAAGGCCCGGAAGGCGATATGCACACCGCTGCCGACCTGACCGGCCAGGCAAACCATCTCGGCGTGACCATTCAGGCAGACATCATCAAGCAGAAACTGCCTGAGCGTAACGGCGGTTACAACATGCTCAACACCGAGAGCGGCTATGGCAAGACCAATCCGAAGATCTACTCCGAACTGACCAGCGATAACCCGATCGATCTCGTTCGCTATCAGGTCGCCAATTGCTACATGGGCCGCTGCGGCCTTATCAATTCGGGCGGCGAATCGAAAGGTGCGGGTGATCTCGCCGATGCGGTTCGAACGGCCGTCATCAACAAACGCGGCGGCGGCACTGGCCTGATCTCAGGACGAAAAGCGTTCCAACGCCCGATGGCCGAAGGCGTCGAACTGCTGAATGCGATCCAGGATGTCTATATGAACAAAGACATCACAGTTGCGTAAAGCGTTTCTAATTGTCAAAGAACAACGGGAGCAGGCTTTTTGGCTTGCTCCTTTCATTTTTGGGAATAACTGCGATAGACCGTCTCGATCCACCGATCGGTTTTAATAAATCCACCCCCGAACGACTCGAATTTCTTCGGCAATCCTGTTTTCTTGATCTCATCAAGAGTTTTCTTTGCTTTCATCTGATCCTCCACGATCTTGGCTGTTTCCGAGAGAGCATCGCGATAAGCTTGAAGGTCGGTCGTTGTTGCCAGCGAGCCGTGGCCTGGGATCAATTTGGCATCCGGCGGAATAGTTTTGAGCAGGGACGAAACGTTGTTTATCATTCCCTGAACGCTGCCGCCGCTGTCGATATCGACGAACGGGAAACGCCCGACAAAGAAATCATCGCCCAGGTGAACGACATTCGCGTTCTTAAAGAAAACCACCGAATCCCCGTCCGTGTGCCCGTTCGGATAATATCGCAGCGTGATGTCCTCTCCGTTAAGATGTATCGACATCGATTCTGTATAAGTCAGCATCGGCAGAGCGTGCGACGCGTACGGCGGCGTTTTTTGCCCAAAAATAACGGGCGGATCGATCAGGCGTTTTCTAACGTTTGCGTGAGCGATAATGATCGATTGTTGGCTGCCAAAAAAGTCATTGCCTTGCGTGTGGTCGCCGTGCCAGTGCGTGTTCAGAATGAACTTCGGAATCGCCGAACCCAGATCTTTCAAAGCAGCGCTTAGCTTTTGGCTGACCGCTTTATAATCGTCATCGACGATCAGGATCCCTTCAGGACCCGCGATCGCGCCGATATTACCGCCTTGTCCTTGCAGCATATAAACATTGCCGCTGATCTTCTGCGTTTTGACCGTCACGTCCTGTTTATTCGCAAAATGGCTGTTATCTCCGTGCGCAAGCGACGTCGGGATCAATGAAAGTACGAGAGCGAGAGCTACAAAAAATCGTTGCATTTTCTAACCTCCGAGAGTAAATTATTCGTGATCACTGAATTAAATCAAATAGCTTTGAATCCGCCCTGCTGTGAGGGGCGAATAGTTCATTGGTTCTTACCAAAAAAATAACATCATGAGGAGGAAAATATGAAAAGAAGCATAGTTTTAGTCGCGGTTATCCTGTTTGTGGTTACCGCAATGAACGCGCAGGATAAATCGCTTTACACGCGTCTCGGCGGTTATGACGCACTCGCGGCCGTCACGGACGATTTTATCGGCCGCCTGGCCGGTGACAAATCGCTTGGAAAGTTTTTCGTCGGGCTCAGCAACGACTCGAAGGGAAAGGTCCGTCAGCATGTGGTCGATTTTCTCTGCAAAGCGACCGGCGGTCCTTGCGTTTACACGGGCCGCGATATGAAGCTCGTCCACACCGGCCTTAACATAACCAAGGCAGAATGGGATGCGAGCGTCAATCATCTCATCGCAACGCTGGACAAATTTAAGGTGCCAGCGAAGGAAAAAGGCGAGGTGCTCGCGGCCGTCGGGCCGCTTGAAAAAGACATTGTCGAGAAGAAATAGTTTCATGTCTTGAGCTTAAACCGGCGGCCGGGCCAAAACCCGCCGCCGCTTTTATTGTCAGATAAATCGTCCCCGCGATATCGGATATCCGCCCGTCAGAAACGGGTTCGTCAACCGTTCACTTCCGACCGTTGTCTCCCGTCCGTGGCCGGAATAGACGATAAAATCATCGCCAAGCGACATTATTTGCGAATTGATCGACTCCAACAATTGATCAAAGCTCCCGCCGGGCAGATCCGTTCTCCCGATCGAACCTTCGAAAAGACAATCGCCGACAAAAACCTTTTTCTCCGTCTCTTCGACAAAAACCACGTGGCCTTTCGTGTGGCCCGGGCAATGGCGGATCGAGAATCTTAGATTGCCAACAGCGTAGGTTTCGCCGTGTACCCAATTGCGCGTGAGCGGCGGCGGATCGGCGAAATCCAATCCTAACGCGGCCATCTGATGCGGCTGAATTCCCATAAAAAGCAGCTGTTGCGGCAACCCGTAGTAAAGATCTTCGTCGTCCCTGTGCAGCAGTATCTCGGCCCCGGGAAAAGCTTTTGCCAGATCGCTCGTTCCTCCGACATGGTCGAGGTGGCCGTGCGTCAGCGTGATCGCCTGTAGAGTCAGCCCGTTTTCGTTTATGAACGCCACCATCTTTTCGGACCATTCGCCGGGGTCGATACAGATCGCAGTACGCGTTTTGTCGCAAGCGACGATCCGCGTGTTCTGTTGAAATGGCGTTAATACAAAAGTTTCGACGATCATGCCAATATTTTAAGATACGATTCGACGTCAAAATCGTCGGATCTTCGTTCCCGCAGCACAAATGTGACCGCATCGCGATAGGTCGCCGCGTCAGGCTTTCCGTTAAAACACGGTGTCTCAAGATCACTCAGATTCAAATAGCTGATCAAACAACTCAAAAGCATCCAAAGAAGAATCTCCTCGCGAGGGCCGATCGGATTGTGCTTGATAATGCTCTCACGATCCTCGTAGATACCGTCGCAGATCCGCTTAAATTCGGCTTCAGTGATCTTTGTCATACCTCTTCTTCGTACATCAGGTAATGCGACGAACTCATTCCCAGAGCCTCGTAAACTTTCTGTGCGTGGAGGTTATCGTTTTCGACATAGAGCCTGAAACCGCAAACGTTGCCATCGCTCGCTGCCTTTTGCTTCACGAATTCATACATTTTGCTATACAGCTTTTGCCCGCGCCCTTCCGGGAGAATGTAGACGCTCTGGATCCACCAAAACCACTTGTTCCGCCAATCGCTCCATTCAAACGTGACCATCAGGCCGCCGACGATTGCAGCATCCTTTTCAACGACTACGTAAAAGCCTTTCTTTTCGTCAGAAAACACTGCATTCACACCAGCAGTGATCGTTTCGAGCGGCAGGTGTTTTCCTTCCGTTTCGAGAGCCATAGCCTCGTTAAATTTCACGAGTGCGTCTGCATCCGACGCAACCGCAATTCTGATCGTGTGATCCGATTTAGTCATTTTATTCAAATTCTTGTCCCACCTGGGACAAGACTGGGACAGACTTTAGGGTGCGTAACATATTGTATCTAAATGTGTTATGGTAACGCTCCGAGACTGTCCCACTGTCCCCCGCAAATTTGGATGTTGTGTTGCAAGGATAGCACATAATTGCACCAGTGTCAAGCTTTTACTCCCCGAATTGCGACCTCTAACAGCTTGACTAACAGGCGAACGTCCACTAGCCTAGAATGTTTTGCCGACACGGCTTTTTACTTAATGAAACTAAGAATACTTTATCACGGCAATTGTTTCGACGGCGTTTCGTCGGCTGCAATCTTTACCAAGTTTTTCCATGCAAAGATCGATGCAAATGCCGAAGTCGCCTACACGCCGACGATGCACCGGGCCGGGAATGCCTTTGACCGCGACCAGTTCGACGGCGACGAAAATGCGATCGTCGATTTCAAATACTGTCCCGACGAACGCCTGACATGGTGGTTCGACCATCACCAGTCGGCTTTTCTTTCAAAAGATGACGAGCAGCACTTTCTGGCCGATACATCGGGCCAGAAATTCCTCGATACGACCAGTAAATCGTGCGCCGAATTTATCGCTCGCATTGCAAAAGAGAAGTACGGTTTTGAAGACGAATCGCTCGCAGAACTGATCGAATGGGCCCACATCATCGACGGTGCTCTTTACGAATCACCCGCCCAATGCGTCGAGCTTCGGTCGGCGGCATTAAAGTTAATGCAGGTGATCGAGGGCGAGAAAGACGTTGCTTTTGTCGAGAAAATAATCCGCTCGCTGACCGCCCGAACTCTCGACGAGATCGTCGAAAGCAACGAGATCCAGGAAAAGCTCGAGCCGATCCTCGAACGACATTGGAACACGGTGAAATTGATCAAGGAACGCGCGGTTTACAAACGCGGCGTCGTGCGATTTGATCTGACGGACACGGAGATTGACGGCTACAACAAGTTCATTCCTTACTATTTTTACCCGGAAACAACCTACACGGTTTCGCTAACCCAAAGCGATTTCCGCACGAAGATATCCGTAGGCTCAAACCCATGGTCGCCACGGCCGCGAACCCATAACATCGCCGAGATCTGCGAAAGATACGGCGGCGGCGGACACGCCGTGGTCGGAGCTGTTTCGCTCAAACGCGAAGATCTGGAACTCGGTAAGAAATATATGGAAGAGATAATCGAGGAAATTCGATTAGATGACTAATCATACATCAACACATCAACTATGTGATGTTTTGATGTTGCCAAGCTGAAGAGATAAGTTGTATTCTTGGCGCATGAGAACGACGCTAACAATCGAAGATGACGTAGCATTTGGTTTGAAACGGATTCAGCAATCCGAGCCTGACAAACCTTTTAAGGTGCTTGTAAATGAGATTCTACGTAGGGGGTTACAATCACCAAAGACGACAAAAAAATCAGTTCCCTTCAAGGTGAAGTCCCGCCCTATAGGCCTCCGTCAAGACTTGAATTTCGACAATATTGAAGAGGTGCTGGATATTCTCGAAGGGGTTAATCGGAAATGATACTTCCGGACGTTAACCTGTTGATCTACGCATACGACGAGCACTCACCATTTTACAAAGTTGCGGTCAAATGGTTTGAGCACGTTATGAAAACCGACCAGGTGTTCCTTTCTTGGCACACGATAACCGGCTTTTTAAGGATCATAACGAATCCGCGCGCTTCCGAAGATCCCTTTTCGATTTCAGAGGCGATAGCGGCAGTAGACGAATGGTTGGCCCGCGACAACGTACACATTGTCAGTCTTGATAAATCAAACTGGCCTTTATTCGCCAGAATGCTGACTGAGGGGCAGGCCAGCGGAAACCTTGTGATGGATGCTCACTTGGCTGCAATTTCGGCTTCTTGCGGAGCAAAAACGGCCACCACTGACAAGGACTTTTCTAGATTCCCGGGGATTCGAACTATTAACCCGTTTGAATAGTTGAAGACAAACTGAAGTAAAAGGCGGGCCACGAAAAGCCCGCCTTTCTGTTCGTATTGATTCACGAAGACTTAGCTCTTCGTGAATACCTTCGTCGAGGTCGTTGACTGCATTCCTGTCGACTCAACCGTAATGGTTAAGGTCTTTCCATCGGCTCCGAGTTCAAAGGTCTGTTTGGTCGAGTTTTTCATTTCGCCGTTCGGGCCGTTCATGGTGAATGACCGTGACGTTACAAGCTTCGAGCCGTCCCACTTTGATCCGGCGGTGACAGGTACCGTATTCTGGCCCATCTGCTGATCGGTCGTTGCTTCTTTACCGAGAAGAAATGTCTGTGGTCCGGCTGCACCACCACCACCCATACGACCACCACCTGGAGGGCCGCCAGCAGGTGCACCAGCCGGAGGGGCCATACGCTTGGTTTCAGTCTCGATCTTGATATCTGCTGCCGTCTGCGTGATCGTTACGGTCTGCGACTCGATGGACGCCTTTTCCCGGTCGGTCAGTTTCGATTTTGCGAGGTCGAGGTTCCATTTGCCGCTAAAATCTGCGGGGGCCTTCTGGGCCGACGCGGTGAATGCCAGTGCGAGCATCGCAATAGCTGCTGCCAAAACAAAATTCTTCTTCATATAGATAGAGTACTCCTGTGAAATTTAGATTCCTGATCCGCTTGTATGACGCAATTTTAGCCCAAATGGTTCTCACTTTGTTGTAAAGATTTGTAAACCTCTACGCCTGGGCGTTTGCACCGCGGACTTTCTCCATATACACGCCCGCCACGCCGGCGATCAGACCTGCAAAAAACAGTGCCATCTCGACGGTAAAAATGATATTTGCCGACAACGACGGGATGAAATAAAGCAGCAGATCTGAGATGAATGTGAAGGCCGAAATGCCCAGTCCCAGGCCCGCCGCCATGAATCCGATCGACGCTATTATCAGGTTTGCATTGAGCTTTTTGGCCCTGACGTAATCGGCTTCGAGATGGCTGTGGACGTAGCCGTAGCCGAAGTAGATCGACAGGCCGATGAGCAGCCAGACGGCGAATCTCGTCCAGTTCGTCACGCCCAATTCCGTCATCAGATAGGCACAAAGCAGCAGACCTGCGACCGGGATCAACGTCAGCTTTTTGACCAATGCGGTGATGCCCATACCGATGCAAAGCAGCAGGAAAAAGATCATCGGGACCTTGTGGGTAAAGGCCGAAAAGGCCGTTTCGCCATTCGCAGGTTCGATCTTAAAGAAGTTCGATATCGCCTCGGGATTGAGGTAAAACAGCAGACCAGCGACGATCAGCAGAATGGCGGGAATGATGAATTGCCCGTTGATATAGGGCACAAAACGCTTTTCGCGGCCAAACTCTACATCCTTAAACAGCACACCCGCACAGACCACGACAAACGCGAAAAGCGTGCCGATGCTTGCCAGATCGGTGACCTCGGTCAGGTTCATGAACAGGGCGGGAATCGCGACAACAAATCCGGTGATGATCGTCGCAAACCACGGCGTCTTAAATTTCGGGTGGATCGACGCAAGCTTCTTCGGCAGCAGGCCGTCGCGGCTCATCGCCATCCAGAGCCTCGGCTGGCCGATCTGGAAGACCAGGAAAACCGTCGCCAGAGCGATGACAGCACTAACGGAAATAACGCCCGCGATCCACGGAATATTCGCACCCTCAGGGCCGAAAACAAAGGCCAGCGGGTCACCGACATTCAGCTTCGTAAAGCTGACCATTCCAGTTAATACGAGAGCTAACGCACAATACAAGATCGTGCAGATTATTAACGACCAGATCATGGCCCGCGGCAGATCTCGTTGGGGATTCTTGCATTCCTCTGCGGTTGTCGAGAGAGCGTCAAAGCCAATATATGCAAAGAATACGGCGGATACGCCCTTCATCACACCGGCAAATCCGTTCGGCGCAAAAGGCGACCAGTTTGCCGGGTTTACGTAAAAGAAACCGACAAAAATCACCATCAAAATGATGCCGATCTTGAGGATCGTCATCGCGTTACCGGCGTACTTTGACTCTTTGATACCGATATAAACCAGCGAAGTTATTATAAACACGATCAGCAGGGCCGGAAGGTCCATGACGAGATGCGTCCCGGCCACCTGTGGCGCATTTGCCCAGGCTGAGTAAGAATCCAGCTGGCCGCAGCTAATTGCCGCATCTTTCGCATCACAGGCGGCTTGCAGCGAGGCGAGCGTTCCGCCCGAGGCAAGAGCCTCGTTGACGGCCGTAAACCCGCGCTTCGCGGTCAGGAAATCCATCGTGAAATGAAGTGGAATATCGATGCCGTAGCCCTTTAACATGCCGGTAAAATAGTCGCTCCACGAGATGGCGACGGCGATATTTCCGATCGCGTATTCGACGATCAGATCCCAACCGATGATCCAGGCGACCAACTCGCCGAGGCTGGCGTACGAATACGTATATGCCGAGCCCGCGACCGGTATTCGCGAAGCAAACTCCGCATAGCACAACGCCGCGAAAGCACAGGCTAAAGCCGTGAAAGCAAAGAGGAAAATGACCGACGGGCCGCCGTCGTAAGACGCCTTTCCGACCATGGCAAAGATGCCCGCTCCGACGATCGCGGCAACGCCCATGAGCGTCAGGTCAAACTGCCCGAGCGTCCGGCGAAGCCCGCCCGCGCTATCATGGTCACTCAGCCCCGCGGCTGCATCGGACTGAATTTGAGAAATGGATTTGGTTCGGAATAGATTCATATTTATCTGCTCGACTCAACGGCTATCTAAATTGGCTAATGGGCTGGTTTTAGCGAATTTTGAACCAATTCAGCAAAAGATGCAAGCAAATAAGATTCTCCCGATTACCAAAACGGAGAAACGCGGGATAGGTAACAGGTTTTTTAGTGTTGATCGGGCAAACAACAGCAGATTGGTAGAGTTATTTGGCTGATTGGTCAAAGGTGTTTTTTGGCCAGTTTTGTGCAGGTTTTACCCGTATTTGAGGGAAACCACAAAAATCC
>JBEBJB010000045.1:0-37027 GCA_040080065.1 Pyrinomonadaceae bacterium | reverse complement strand
GGGTCTTCTCCGCGTCTGAGAGAACCACCCCGTCGCCGAAGCGGCGACACCCCTCCTTCGTAAGGAGGGGAGTTTCAGAGCGTACCCGCTCCGCCACTATCTTTCTTCCCACTTCTTCTCTTAACCCACGCACATATTTGAGCCCGACACGAACATCGCCTTCCTCGACGGTAAATTCGTACTGCGACTTATTTATATCCATTGCCCTGAAATGCAGCCCGTGCCGCTGGGCGTCTTTTACAAGCGTTGCTGCCGAATAGAACCCAAGCGGATAGTTATTGAACATCGCCGTCATAAACTCGGCTCTGTAATGCACCATGAAATACGCCGACGCATAGGCGAGCAGGGCAAAGCTGAATGCGTGGGATTCCGGAAAGCCGTAGTTTGCAAAAGCTTTTACGCAGGCAACGATATTTTCCTGGATCTCGGGCGGGATATTTCTTTCGGTCATGCCGGCCCGTAATTTTTCGCCTATCAGATCGAGCTTGATGTCAGGCCGCTTAAATCCCATCGCTTTGCGCAGTTCTTCGGCTTCGGAGCCGGTGAATCCGGCGATGTCCATCGCGATCTTTAAGAGCTGCTCCTGAAACAGCGGTACGCCCAAAGTCCTTTTTAGCACAGGTTCCAGCGATGGGTGCGGATAGGTTACTGGCTCTTTCCCTTGTCGCCTGCTTATATATGAACTCAGCATTTTGCCGACGATCGGGCCGGGGCGAATGATCGCGACCTGGACGACGATGTCGTAAAACACTTTAGGTTTTGATTTGGGAAGGAACGCGATCTGGGCACGGCTCTCGACCTGAAACATCCCGACAGTATCGGCGTTCTGCAACGCCTCATAAACTTTATCGTCATCGGTCCTGATCTTGTACAGATCCATTTCTTCGCCGTGATTTTCGCGGATCAGCGTGATCGTATCTCGCAGAACGGCCATCATGCCCAAACCGAGCAGGTCGATCTTGACGATCTTTAGGGCATCGCAATCGTCCTTGTCCCATTGAATTATCGTCCGGTCGGTCATCGATGCCGGTTCAAGCGGAACGATGCCGTCGAGGCGTCCGACAGAGACGACCATTCCGCCTGAATGCTGGCCGAGATGCCGTGGGAAGTCTAAAATTCGCTGATAAAGATCGGCGAACTTTCGCAAAGAGCGATCGGTTGACGGATCGAAGCCTTCTTCCTTCAGCCGCCGGTCAAGCTCTTCGCCTTTGAATGTTTCGTAATGAGAATTCAGCTTGGACAGCTTTTGGAGCACATCCGTGCCAAAGCCGAATGTTTTGCCGACCTCACGCACCGCCGATTTACCGCGATAGCTGATGACGTTCGCGGTCATCCCTGAGCCTCGTCGGCCGTATGTCGAATAAACATGCTGGATGACCTTTTCGCGGTCATCGCCGGACGGCAGATCGATGTCGATGTCGGGGTATTGCTCGTATTTGTCGGAAAGAAAGCGTTCGAATAACAGTTTGTTCCTGATCGGTTCGACCGCCGTGATGCCGAGCGTATAACAAACCACCGAATTTGCCGCCGAGCCGCGGCCTTGTGAGAGGATGTTGTTGCTTTTACAAAAATCCGAGATGTCCGTGACGGTCAGAAAATATCCGGCCAGCTTTTTCAGCTCGATCACCCGGAATTCTTTTTCTAACCGCGAAAGAACTTGTGCTCTTATTGGCCATGATTCCTGGCGATAACGCTCATGCGAGCGTTCGATGGCTTTTGCTCGCAAGACCGCATTTACCGTTTCGCCCGGCGGCACTTTGTAATCGGGGAAATTATAAGAAAGCTCGTCCATCGAGAATTGCACGCGGTCAGCGATCTCCTCAGTGATCTCGACTGCCTCAGGCATGTCGGCAAAAAGATACTGCATCTGAAGGTTGTTTTTCAGATATCGTTCGCTGTTTTCGCTCAACAACTTACCAGCGTCGTAGATCGTCGTGTGGTTTTTGATGCAGGTGAAAACGTCGAACAGCTCGCGGTCATGCTCATCGGCAAAATACACACCGTTGCTCGCAAAATAGGGAAGCCGCAGTTTGTGAGCGTAGCCAAGCAAGACCTGATTGATGTGTTCTTCGTGACGAAGGTGGTGACGCTGCAATTCGACATAGAGCCGCTGCGGAAAAACGTAATTGAGCCATGCGATGTCAGCAAGCCCGTTGCCGTTTTTAATGCTTTTGTGCAGGAACCCGTCCGCACCGCCGGTAAAACAGAGCAGGTCTTCGGAATGTTTTTCGATATCTTCGCGCGTAGCGAAATGCTCGCCTTTTTTATTACGGAGTTTTATGTCGGTGATCAGCCGGCTGAGGTTTTGATAACCTTTCAGCGTCATCGGAACCAGCGGCAGCAAACTGCCGTCGTCCATAGTGATCTCGCTGCCGATGATCGGTTTTATCCCGTGCTCACGGGCCTCGAAATGAAAACGTACCGCACCCGCGACCGTGTCACGATCAATAAGTGCGGCAGATTTTATTCCGAGTTCCGCCGCACGAGCCGCCAGCCTCTGCGGCTGCGAGCCGGAGGAAAGAAAGCTGAACGCTGAGCGTATGTGAAGTTCGCAGAACATTTTTAAGGTTTCAAACCGGCGAAGCCGGTGTCAGCATAAAGCCTGGGGCGTGAGCCCCAGGAAATGTCAAAAAAACGGTAAAGCCCGTGAAACGGGCGACAGATATTTTTGTGCTATTGGCCAACGCTGTCGCTATCTTCGATAGCTTTGTAATTTGCATTGCTTTTTCCCAGCCCTCACGGACTGGGCTTTATGCTGTCGCCAACTTCGTCGGCTGTTTTGAACTGTCCCATGTCCCACTACCTCGACGCGCGCACTTGAGTTTTCACTGATGTTCCTTATTTCTCCTTACAAAATAAGCAAAAGTAAGCTCCAATTTTCAGCTCTCGCGGCCGTAACCTCCACCGTTACAGGATATTACGGCTGAAATGTCGTAAAGTGTCCCATGTCCCACCACCTCGACGCGCGCACTAGTCGTATTCCCCCGACAAAAACCATTCATTATCCACCTTGCAGAGTCGATAAACGCCGTTATTTTCTACCTCGATGTCCCATTCCTGCGTCCGCCATGATCTGTCCCACCAGTGCGAATTTGCCCGCCACATTCCGCTGTATTTGGTGACGTGACCGCTGAAAAGGTGGGTTTTTACAAAGACAAGACGCCCTTCGCGAACCAGAACCTCGGCCCGGATCGGCGGGCGAAAATAGTTGAGGGCGATGGTGGCGCGATAATTGAGTTCATGCGGCTCTGCCGCTCTATTTGCGGAAAAGCTACGCTTTTCCGTGGCGGCTGGAAAAAGATTTGCGGCTCTGCCGCCGCATCTCGGACACGGCGGCATAGCCGTGAGGTCATTTTGGCCGGCTTCGGCGAAGCAAGCTTCGCCGCAAATAGAGCGGCTGAGCCGCGAAGATGTTTGAACTAATTTTCTTGCATTACTCTCGGTTCTGACATCGGGCATTGCGTCGGAATCGAGTTTGAACGGTCTTGCGAGCCGTTGATTGAGCAGTACTGGCACGCCGACGTTTTCTTCGCCGACGAGCTTTTTGAGCTTGTTGACTGTGAGCAAAAGGCTTTCCGGCTCCGGCCGTGAGACGGCGTAGAGGCCGCGTTGGTCGGTACGCGGTTTGGTGAAATGGGCGATCGCATCTACTGCGGTTATCAATTCCTCCGGGGGATCGAGCGATACTCTGAGATTGATCAGCTTGAGCCAAAACGAGCGGTCGAGCGTCGGGAACGAGGTCTTTATCTCGTATGATCTCGTATTTTTGTTTCTGAGTTTGAACCCGAGATCGATGTGTCCGATGCTGAATCCTGCGTACTTGACCTCTTCGAACACGATGTCGAGGCCGTGATTGAGCAAAAATATGAGCTGTTCGAAATCCTCGACCGGGTTATTTAGTTCATAGCTCCACGAGACCTTATTTTCCTTGATATTCGGAGTGATCAGTGACCGACCGCGTTGCTCGATAACGTCGATCACGCGGCTGAATCGATGTCCGTAACGGCCGACCAGTTCGTCTAGCGGGATGGAGCCGAGATCTTTTATCGTGTGTAAACCCAGCTCGCTGAATACGTTAAGTGTGTCCCGCTCGATGTTCAGTCTTCTGAGCGGAAGGTCTTGGAAAATATCAGGCTGCACAAGCCCGCGCGTAAGCAAGGGCGTATCACTCAAGTTGGATGTATCGCCCTTGCTTACGCGCGGGCTTTCGCATCTGGCGAGCAGTTTTGCGGTGTCGACCGTTTCGGCGACCGCCACCTGGCCGGCGATGTTTTGCCGTTTTAATTCGCTGACGATCTTTCTGGCCACGTGATCAGGTTTGCCGACCAATCGTTCCAGTCCGCTCACATCGAACAGAACTCCGTCCTCAATCACCTCAATCGAACTCGCAAACATGTCCGCCACGCCGACCAGAGAATTCCGGTCGCGTTTGATATCAGGCGAAATAATACAGGCATAGAGTTTAGGCATTAGACTTCTGAATAATCCATCTCGATCCGCGATCGCAATTCTTTGCCGAACAATTGCTTTCGCTCGTGCATCCTGAGCCTGAACTCACGGAGAAGGCGAAATTTACCGTTGCCGGACCATTTGGTTTCTTCGCGTTCGAAGACGAATGAGCCCTGCGAGGCCGAGCCTGTTATGTGCTCGGAGGCGGTTGTGAGCAGGATCGTCGCGGTCTCTTTAATTCGTGTGCGAAAGCGGAACCAGTAGGTTTTTGGCACCATGCGGAGTTTGTCTTTGGGCAGCCCGCACAGGTTGAGCCAGATCGCACCGAAGCCCTTTGCCTGCACCAGATAGTCGGCCGCCATGAAGGCTTTCTCGATGTCGCCGCCGCATCTGATCCACAGCAGATTTTCGAGCTTAACGCCCGCCTGCGTTGCCGTACACGGATCAAATCCGCCGACTGCGTCGACCGCCGCACAGATCTCGCCTTCAGATGTGAGCTTTGCCAAAAGCGATAATGCAAAG
Source organism: Pyrinomonadaceae bacterium (assembly GCA_040080065.1). Lineage (GTDB taxonomy): Bacteria > Acidobacteriota > Blastocatellia > Pyrinomonadales > Pyrinomonadaceae > OLB17. The sequence goes on along the minus strand of JBEBJB010000045.1, from coordinate 32,056 downwards.
CTCGTTTTCCCGCTGCTCGGCTCGCCCGAAACCTCAGTCACCGCCCCGCGAACCACCGACAACCCAAATCCCTCGACCTCGATCTCCTCGATATGCCGCTGCTCTTCTTGCAGATGCGAAAGAGTTTTGACGAGTGCGAGATGTGACATTTCGGTGTTAAAAGATGTTTCATTTATGAAACGATAAGGTTAGAATAATACGTCGAAAAGAGAAAGGCAAGAGTCAACGGAACGCGGACATCCGCGAATCAAAAAAATGTTGAAAAGAAACACGCGGACAAGGATGTCCACGTTCCGCCTACTCGTTCACCATCACCTCAACCGGATCGATTCCAGCCGCACGCCAAGCTGGGTATAACGCTCCGAAGAGGCTGCCGCCGATGGCGATGGCGACGGCTGTTAGGATCCAGCCGCGGGTGAATTCGAAGGTGAGGTTAAATTGCGAGCCGACGATGTAGGCGGCGAGAAATGCAGCGGCAAAACCGAAAACCAAGCCGAGGATGCCGATGATGAAGGCTTCGCCCTCGATGGTTTTGATTATGAACGACTTCGAAGCCCCGAGCGATTTGAGGATGCCGATCTCTTTGCGGCGTTCGGTGATGGTTGTGTACATCGAGAGCAGGACAAAGATCGTGCTGACGAGGGCACCGAGGCCGACGAGGACCTTTAGGAAAGTGTTGAGGTTAGGAATGCGTTCCTGAGCGTCGATGATGATATCGCGGGTCAGGCTGACCTTGTTGCCGGGCAGGACCTCGTCGATCTTTGCCGCGACCGCCGCAGGGTCGGCTCCGTCTTTAACTTTTACGAGAATGTACGTGCATTTATCGCTCTGTAGAGCTTCCTGCATCGCTTTGAGCGACATTTTTATGCGGGCACCCGACGGCGGCGAGAAAACGCCGACGATCCTGTATTTTCTGCCGAACAGATCATACTGATCACCGATCTTCAGCTTTTCGTCGACCAGTTGCCGTTGATCGATGATGAGTTCGTCGTTGGCGATCGGACCGCGGCCTTCTACGGCCCGGATGTCGTTCATTTTTGAGAACGGTTCCCATTCTACGCCGTCTATCTGCCTGAAACCCCACGTTCCTTTCGAGTCCGAAGAGACATAGCGGTACATCGGCACAGTCGCGGCAACGCCTTCGATCTCGAGCAGTTTGGGCACATATCCCATGTTGACTGCTGCGTTCGAACTCATTGTGTCCATGCCGCCGGGACGCGTGAAAACGATCTCAGCCTTCCAGTTCGAGGCGCGTTTTGCGAGGTCCTGCGTCATTCCTCGAGCTAGCCCTGTGAACATTACGACCAGCACCACGCCGAGCGACACGCCGACCACACTAATGATCGTGCGAAACGGGCGGACTCTCAGATTGGCAAAAACGAGTTCGAGCATTAAGAGAAGATTTTAGTAGCGCTTCCGGTACATCGTGCCTTTGCGTTTGAGGAAGTATCGCGAGACGAGCGTGATAATGACTGCAAAAGCGAGGAGAGCCCACGAGCCGAGCGTGGTTGTCCAGGCCCACTGCCATTTCCAGCGAACTGTTCCAAGGATCGCTCCGACGGCGAAACCGAAGCCCAGAAATGGGATCAAGGCTTTTATGAGCCTGCCACCTTCCAGAAACTTTGCGATCTGTACCGGCAAATACGCCGTAAACTCACCAACCATTCGCGGCAGCATCTTGATGTCGTCTTTGAGCGTTCGGGTTTCTTCGCCGGCACCGACGAGCAGGACGCCGTGCTTCATAGCGAAAAGATTAAAAAGAGCCGACATGACAGAGAAAAGAACCGAGATCGCAAATGCCCTCTGACGGGCGACGCTGTTGTCGGACGCGCCGAAAACGTCAAAGAAATAACGTTCCTGGGCGTAATGCGTAACAAATTCAACTGAATGGCTAAAGGCCGGCAGCATGATCGAGACGATCAGGTTCGCAAGCCAAAAAGGCCTTGCTTTTCTAAATGACTGAACGACCGCACCCGACATTCCGGTCGTCAGAAAACGGAAAAAAAGCTCGACGAGAACAGCCGTCAGCGTCACGAGCCAACCTTGACGGCTCGCCTGATAGACAGTGAAATAGAACGAGGCCCTGAGAACCGCACCGATCAGCGCAGATTTCCAGTTCCACCGTGTAATGATCTGAGCCGGATGTTCAACGAGATTCTTGAGAACATCGCCGACGGCAATACTGTCATCCCAAACCTCTTCGATGTCGTCAGCATCGGCGATCGAGTGATGTATTTCGTCGGAAATGATCATTTGAGGTTGTAAGGTCTCGCTTTTCATTGTCACGCTAGTGTTGTTTGCCTGGTCGTAAAGCGTTAAATTTAACGGCTAGCACCGCGTCTCTTACGGCGCATTATAACCCTCGCTTTCCAAGGAAAACGAAAACGTAAATGCTACCATACGGAAACTGAAAATGCCCGTTCACAAAATGCCCGAACGAGCCGGGAGGCGTACAAAGCAAAAGTTTACCATAATAACAGTGTTCGTCGGGCTAAAATAAATTAGTTGATTCTCGCAAACAAAATTGTCATAAATAGCCGGCGACCGGGGTTTTGCTCATAGATACGGGAAAAATTTTCATTCTGTCCCGAGCAGATATCTTAGGAGACGTGAGTTATGAGTTGGTTATATACAGTACTTTTTACGGGCTTGATGTTTTCTTCGCAGGGAAGTACCGCACCGACGATAAGTCCGGCGGTTCAGTCGGTGCCGATCGTCATCGCCGAAATAACAGGACAGGACGAGACGGAGAAGTTTGAGCAGACATATCCGCTGAATGCAGGCGGCCGGGTGAATGTTTCGAACGTTAACGGCTCGATCACGGTCGAAGCCTGGGACCGCAACGAGGTCAAGCTCGAATATACAAAGGTCGCCGATACCAAAGAGCGTCTCGCCGATGTTCAAGTCAGGATCGAGTCGAAGCCCGAGTATTTTAGTGCCGAGACCGACTATGACAGTTGGAGCGGGAAAAATAGCGGCGATCGCTGGAAAAACGGCGGTAAGCTGAATGTCGAATTTCGTCTAATGGTGCCGCGTGGAGCTGTTCTCAACGAAATTGAGACTGTAAATGGTTCCGTTACCGTTTCCAATTTCGTTAACATCACGCGAGTTTCGGCGGTCAACGGTTCGGTGAACGCGAGCAATATTCGCGGCACGGCCAAGCTTTCGACCGTCAACGGTGAGGTCAAGGCTGATTTTGATCGGCTGGAGACCGGCAGCAAGATCTCGTGCGAAACCGTTAACGGCAAAGTCAATCTCGTCATTCCGTCGGATGCGAACGCGACGATCAAGGTCGATTCGCTCAACGGCAACATCACGAACGACTGGGGCTTGCCGATTCGCAAAGGCAAATATGTCGGCCGCGACCTGTACGGCAAACTCGGTAACGGCGACGTGCAGATCCGCATGTCGAGCGTTAACGGAGCACTCGCTATCGGCCGCAAGAACGATGGAAAAAGCCTGAGCCCGACGGTCAATCTACTGACCCAGAAAGACAAAGACGACGAAGATTGGGACTGGAATCGGGATTTTTCCAGCATCGGCGAAAACACCAACGTCCACATCGTAAAAGCTAACAAGGATATTGAAAAGGCCTCGAAGGCCGCGACCAAAGCCGGCGTCAATGCGTCCGCAAAGGTGGCGGCAGATGTAGCCTTGGCAACCTCCACAAATACGATGGTCGACGCGCAGGTCCAGATCAGCAAGATCCAGCCCGAGATCGCTCGTGTTACCGCCCAATCCGTCCAGATGGCCGCCGATGCCATTGCGAATTCCGCGGAGCTGATCAAACTCGATGCCCTAAATCGCGACGAAAGGCGCGCGGCAGATCGTCTGGAGCGCGATAAAGTGCGTGAACTCGAGCGATTGGGCCGGGAGACAGCACGGCTGACCGAGGCGGCGTTTTTCCCGAGCATTCCCCGCGTCGAGAAAAAAAGCGAGTCGTTCCCGGTAAAAGGCGTGCCGAAAGTGACAGTTCTGGGACGCGGCTGCTCGGTGACGGTTCGCGGATGGGATCGTCAGGAGGTGCAGTACAACGTCATACAGTTCACCGACCTCAGAAATCGCCAGCCGATCGTTGTTAAGGAAACGCACGGTGATTCGGACGTGAGCATAACCGTTACGAATAGCGAAGATGATTCTAACGAATCGCGGCCGGTTCGTATCGAGATATTTGTCCCGCGAAAGTCGAATCTCAAGATCGATGCCAGCGGCACGATCCGGCTCGACGGAGTGTCCGGCGATCTACAGGTGATCGGCGACGACCAGAGCATCGACATTCGCGACTCGGATGGAAAGCTGAACGTTTCGAATACAGACGGCCAGATCCGAATAATCGGGTTCAAAGGCGAGCTTATCGCGAGAACGTCAGACGGAAATGTTCGGATGGACGGCGATTTTACCTCGATCACGGGACAGGCCAATGACGGAACCTTCCTTCTGACCGTTCCCGCCGATATCGATGCCGACATAGCCGGATCGGGAAAAGACGGGTTCTCGTTCGGTATCGAAGACATCGAGGGAGCGAAACAGATCTCTGAAAGTAACTGGAAATTTGGAAAAGGTTTGCGAAAATACCGGTTTAATGCGAATGATGGATCGCTCATCGTTCAGAACCGAAATTTACTCGTTGCAGACAGTCAGTAAGAAAAAGGCGGCACGCGGTACGTGCCGCCAATTCTATTGAAACTTTTTGACCAGTGAGGCGTTCTAGTCATTAGTTCTTTTTACCACGTTTTACAGAAAGCAATTTTCCTCAAAGTTAAGGTGTTTTATGAAGCCCGCAGGTAATATTCGCTCCATCATTCTGTTTATTTTTCTCTCGATCGTGACGATCTCCGGCCAGGAGGCCAGCACCAAAGGAAACGCCCTTGCAGAGCCTGCAAAGGGTGGCGATACACCAAAAGTAAATGGTGTCGCCGTGCCGCCCGAGAAAATGAGGCCGATGCACATTCCGAAGACGGCCGTACCGCTTGTCATCGACGGCCGGCCCGACGAGGAAGCATGGAAACAAGCCGCGGTTTTCAAGGATTTTTACCAGACATATCCAGGAAATAATACTGCTCCGTCAAAACCGACAGAGTTCATGATGATGTACGACGAGAAGAATCTCTACGTCGCATGGAAATGTTGGGATGATAAGGACAAGATCCGGGCGACCGTTGCAAAACGCGACAGCGTCTTCAGCGAGGATAATGTCCGCATGTGGCTCGATACGTTTAACGACCGCCGGCGAGCGTACGTAATCGGGTTTAATCCGCTTGGGATCCAGGCAGACGGTATTTTTACCGAGGGCCGTGGTGCTGATTTCTCAGTCGATATCGTAATGGAGTCGAAAGGCATCATCGAAGACTGGGGCTGGTCGGTCGAGGCGAAAATTCCGTTCAAATCCCTTAGATACAAGACCGGAAAGGGAACGCTCTGGGGGTTTAACGTAGCTCGTAATATCGATCGCTTTAATGACGAATTCAATCAGTGGCTGCCGGAGGACCGCAACGTTTCTGGGTTCCTGACGCAGCACGGCAAGATCAGCGGTCTGGACGATATCAAATATGAACGCACGCTTGAGATCGTGCCAAGCGTGACTTTGAGCGAGACTGGAAGCCGTGTGCAGGCCAACGAGGTTCCAGGCGGAAGATTTGTAAATCAGCCGGTGAAAAAGCAGATCGGCGTCAATCTAAAGTATACGATCAACCCGAGCGTGACTCTGGATTTGGCTCTAAACCCTGACTTCGCCGAGATCGAAGCCGATGCTCCGGTAGTAACCGCCAACCAGCGATTCCCGATATTTTTCCAGGAAAAACGCCCGTTCTTTCTCGAAGGGGCCGACATTTTTAACTCGCCGCTACAGGTGTTTTATTCAAGGAATATAGTCGATCCCGACGTCGCTTTGAAACTGACCGGCAAGCTCGGGAAAACCTCCTTCGGCATTCTCGCCGCCTCGGACAACGCGCCGGGCAACTATAGCGAGAACGAGCGCAACGATCCGAATGTTCGCCCGCGTATTGACGAATTTCTCGATAAAAACTCGCTGTTTGCGGTCGTCCGGGTGAAGCGTGATTTCGGAGCTGAAAATAACATCGGATTTTTCGGGACGTATCGCGATTTTCCCGAGCAAAAGAACCTTCTGAGCGGCATCGATGGCCGTATCAAATTCACGCCGAAGTTGGTCGGCTCCTTCCAGGTGGTTGGAACGACATCGCGCCGCTGCTTCTTTGATCCGGAGTTCGAACCGACGCTGAATCCGGTTCAGGCCGCGTCGAATCAGGCGATCTGCGGCGGTGGAAGATTTGGCGGGGTTACCCTTTTAGGCAGCCAATACAATCAATATAAAACGGGCAACGGTCTCGGTTACTACGTCAATCTCGACTACAGTGCGGAGACGCGCGGATGGTTTTTTGAGGCGGGCGGACGCAGCAAATTTTATCGAGCCGATTCCGGATTTACGCGTCAGACAAACACAAATTTCCTTTTCTTCTTTAATCGTCTCTCGACCAAGTCGGATTCGAAGAAAAAGATCATCCAGGCCCAATGGAACCAGATGGCTGGAGCCGACTATAACTGGGACGGCAAACTCACCTCGTTCAATGCCGAGACGCGTGGGAATCTGACGCTCGCAAAAAATACGTTCATTAACGGCGGTTTCGGTATGGCCTATCAGAAGGTCTTTGAAGAGGAATTTGGATTGAAACGGTCGCCGACACGGCCGCTCGGCACGTTTCTCGGCGACCCGACGAGAGCGTCATGGCAGCAATTCGTCTCGGTGAATTTAGAGCAGACGCCGAATAAGCGGATCAGCTATGGCTTTTTTCTAGGTACGATCCGTAATTCGCTCGATTACTTTTTCTTCGATCCAGCGACCGGTTTGCAAGATCCCGGCCCTGGTTTGCAGCGTGACGCGGAACTATTTGTCAGAGTGACGCCGATCGATCCTTTCAGTTTCTCGGTGAGCTACAACAAGAGCCGTTTAGTTCGCAACGATAATAAGGTTCGCTCGTTCGATTCGGATATCGTGAGCGTTCGCTCGACCTACTATTTCACGCGATTCCTGTTCACCAGGTTCCGCCTTGATTTTGACGGAACTGAGAAAAACTATGCGGGACAAGCTCTGTTTGGCTGGACACCAAGTCCCGGCACGGCACTGTACGCCGGTTACAACGACAATCTCAACCGCAACAGCTTTAACCCGTTCAGCGGCCAGTATGAACCGGGATTCACGCGAAACGGGCGTACATTCTTTATCCGTATGTCGTATCTTTTCCGAAAGAGTTTTTAGAAAAGTCTCCTCCTCATGATACTTGGGCGGCAGATCCTTTGGTCTGTCGCCTTTTTTTAGTTAAGCATAATATTAAGCGATTCTTATGCAAAAAGTTCTTGTATCTATTTAAGGATTAGTGTATAAAGTTAAGCGGGTACTACATTTCTTGCCGGTTCGGCCTCAAGTTACAGGAGAGATAATGATGAAGTTTCGTGGAAATCTACGCGTCACCGCGTTATGCACTATTTTAACGACCATGGCTATGCCGAGCATTTTTGCGGCACCGGTTTTGGCACAAACACAAACCCAGGAAGGCGTCGCTCTGCAGCGCGGCTACCGCACGGGTTATTCGGACGGCTACATGTCAGGCTATCGCGACACGATCGACAGCGTATCGAAAAATTTCGGCCGCCACAATGATTACACCAAGGCCGACCGTGCATACAGCAAAGATTACGGAACCATCGAAGATTACCGCGACGGTTATCAGCAGGGATTTGAGTCGGGCTATGAAACGGGTTATGAACGCCGCTCGTTCGAATCGAGCCTGCCGACGAGCCTGAGAAAGCGCGGAACGCTCTACATCAACAATTCGCAGCTCGCCCAGAACGAGCCGGCAAATGTTAAGACTATCCGCAACACCGCACCGGTCCAAACCTCGAACGCCGGCTACAGCGAGAACACCCAACAGCAGCCAGCGTATCAACAGCCGGCAAAGGTCGAGCAGGTCGCGACGAATTACCAGTCGAACAGCACGCCGATAATCATCATTCCACGCGACACCGAGCTGATCCTCGAACTCCAGGAAGACATCAGCACGGAGCGGAGCCGCGAGGGCGAAAAATTCACCGCCCGCATCGTCTCGCCATCCGAGATCGCCGGAGCCATGGTCGAAGGCCGCGTTTCCAAGGTCCTCAAACCAGGTCGTATCAAACGCCGCAGCGAGCTTTCGCTCACATTCGACCGCATCATTCTCGACGACAACCGCTGGAGCAATTTCGGAGCGACACTCACGGAAGTACTTGCCGTAAAAGGCGATAACGTAAAGAAGGTCGACCTCGAAGGCACTGCGCTTGGCCAAAGCTCACTCAAAAATGACGCGATAAAGGTTGGCGGAGCGACCGGAGCCGGTGCCCTGATCGGCGGCGTGGTCGGCGGGCCAATCGGTGTTGCCGTCGGGGCCGGAGTCGGAGCCGCATTCGGAGTCGGAGCCGTCGTGATCGAACGCGGCAAACACATCAAACTCACCCGCAATCAGCAGTTAAGGATTAAGACGGCGTATCAGACGCAGATCCGTTAGTAGGCAGTGGTCAGTGGTCAGTGGTCAGTAGTCAGTGAGGATAATTCTGACCGCCGATCGCTGAACGAAAGATATTTCACAGGGCCGGAGATACAATTCTCCGGCCCTTTTTTTGGTTGCAAGCTTTTGGGAATCTGCATTATCTTCCAGTTCAGCCCGCCTCGGCTTGTCTAACAAAACTGCATTAGATTAAGATAATAGATTGGTAAATCCATTTACTTATAAAGAGATAACAACAAAATGAGTACAGCAACAGAAACTACGGCAGGAGCGGCGGGGCTTCGGGGCGTTGTCGCGGCGCAGAGTGCGATCGGCGATGTCAATGGCGAGCAGGGAATTCTTATTTATCAGGGCTACGATATTCATGATCTGGCAGAGCATTCGACCTTTGAAGAGGTCGTTTTTTTGCTTTGGAACGGGCGTTTGCCGAAGGCGGACGAACTCACGGAACTGGAAGGCCGCCTTCGCAGAAATTACGAGGTCCCGGTCGAGGTCATAGATTTTATGAGGACCTTTCCGAAAACGGCCGATCCGATGGACGTGCTTCGAACGGCCGTGTCGGCACTCGATTTTTATGACACAAACGGCCACGGCACCGATCGCGAGACGGCCATGAAGGCCGCCGTCCGCATTACAGGGCAGATCGGAACGATCGCTGCCGCGTGGGACCGTATTCGCAACGGCAACGAGCCGGTCGCACCTGACACGAACCTCGGCATCGCGGAGAATTTCCTGTACATGCTTCGTGGCGAGCGTGCGGATGCTGACGAAGAGCATATGTTCGACGTGTGCCTGATCCTGCATGCCGATCATGAATTGAACGCGTCGACCTTTACTACGCGAGTCGTTTCGGGAACGCTGGCGGGAATGTATGGCGCGGTTACAGCGGGCATTGCCGCACTTGCCGGGCCGCTCCATGGCGGTGCGAACACCAACGTGATGAAAATGCTCATCGAGATCGGCGATCCTGATAAGGTCGACGCCTGGGTCGATGACGCTCTCGCCACCAAGAAAAAGATCATGGGCATCGGCCACGCTGTTTACAAGACCGAAGACCCGCGCGCCACCTGGCTGCGTAAATACTCCGCCCACATGGCGGAGAAATCGGGCGTCTCGAAGTGGTACGAGATGTCGCGACGCATCGAGCAGCTCATGAACGAGAAAAAGGGAATGTTCCCAAACGTCGATTTTTACTCGGCCTCGACCTACTATTTGATGGGCATCGCCCTCGACATGTACACGCCGATCTTCGCCGTCTCACGCATCTCCGGCTGGACAGGCCATATTCTCGAACAGTACGGCCACAACAAACTGATCCGCCCCCGTGCCGAATACATCGGTGCCCGCGACCTGAAATACGTCGCGATCGGGGAAAGGTAACGGAACGCGGACATCCTTGTCCGCACGCCAGCATTCCTAAGAGGCCCCTATGAAAATAAGGGTCTCTTTTTGCTCGCTCGTGGTCTGTTAAAGTTGCTACTGAGCTAAGCTCCGTAGGGAGCGGTATGTTTGTAGTATCTGCGAATCGGGGTTATTGAAGCTCCATAGGAGCGACACCTATCGCATCGTCTCGTGTCGCCCCTAGTGGGGCTCGATCTATTTTTTGTGATACGTTCCTACAAACATTTCGCTCCTAGCGGAGCTGATTTGAGCAGATTCTTAATCTGATCCGCGTTTATCCGTATGATCCGTTAAAACTGTGTTATTTTATTCTCAAAATATGAGAATCTCAGCCCTACTTTCCATCGCCGTTTTAGCATTGGTCGTTGGTTCGGTTTCAGCCCAAACGGTCAATCCCGCCAAGATCAAATTCAAAGGCATCGGTCTCGACTCGACCTACGCACAGGTCGTCAAGGCTCTCGGCAAACCTGACACCGAAGACGCCGCAACAAAAGAAGAATGCATCGGCGGCCGTGAAAAATCGATCAAATACACCGGTATTTCCTTCTACATGATGGACGGCGATAGCAAGGGCGGTAAAACGTTCGAGGTCAAAGCCTTCGAACTGACCGCTCCCGGCTACATCGTCTCCGGCATCAAGATCGGCGATACACCAGCCACCGTAAGAAAAATCTACGGCCGCAAATACACCACCGACAAAGACCCCGAATCCGGCGAAACCATCTGGCTCTACGCCATGAACGACCACGACGGCCCCGGCTCCACCCGCGTTGTTTTTAAGAATGGAAAAGTCTCAATGATCGCTTCTGATTATCAGGTTTGCTGATCGGGCTTTTCGGAGAATAGCTCCACGGCGGTTGGGATGTGAGATCTAATTGAGCGTTTTAGATCGGCATTTCAGATTGCGTCCAATCTTCCAAAACGATTCCACTTATGCGCGCAAAGTGTTCGGCTGTACTATCTGCCGCTTGAATGTCTACTGGCTCGAAATATCACCGATCATCTGGTCAGCCGTCTGTTCCGATTCCCAGGAGCCAAATGCTTTATAGAAAGAATTACTTTTATCGGAAATGTCGGTCTTTACAGAAAGGGTCAGCTTTGAAATAAGGTCGAGCTTATTGCTCGGGCTGAGATTTCCCAGCAGCCGCAAATAGCCGTCAATGAGTGTTGTATTTATGTCGATAGCTTTCATTGTCATCCAATTTATCCTATCGCAAAGTAACAAGAATTTGCGTCTCGTTTCAATGACGGTTCACATATATACTAACTTTGTATTATCAAGATTTATTCGGCCTAATTATAAGTTAGGCGTTAGAGGTAGACGACATGACTTCAAGACGAGATTTCGTTCAAACAATCGCTGTGCTGGCGGGTGGTGTGGTGCTGCACGCGAATGGAGCCTGTGCAATGTCAATTGATAAAAAGGGCTGGCGAATGCCGGACGAGGCTGAGCCGCACAAGCGTACATGGATGGCGTTTGGGGCGAGCAAGGAAATTTGGGGTGGCAAGCTTCTCCCGGAAGTGCAACGTAATCTGGCGACTATCGCCCTGACTATTGCTAAGTTCGAACCGGTGTCGATGTTGGTGCGAGAAGCGGACTTTCGAAGTGCCAAAGAACTTGTGGGTTCTGCCGTTGAGCTGATCGTCTGTCCGCTGGACGACTTGTGGATACGTGATACCGGGCCGGTTTTTGCGATCAACGAGAAAGGCGACAAGGCGGGCGTTGACTTTAATTTCAACGGATGGGGCGAGAAACAAGATTACGACCATGACCGTAAAGTCGCTGGTTTTGTTGCGACGAAGGCCGGATGTCAGCGAATTCAAACGAAATTGGTATTAGAAGGTGGCGGGATCGAAGTTGACGGACACGGAACCGCGATCATCACCGAAAGCTGCGTTCTCAATGCAAACCGTAATCCGGGCGTCGGCAAATCCACCTGCGAAGCAGAGTTAAAGCGGCTGCTCGGCCTTGAAAAAGTCATTTGGCTGCCAGGAATTGCCAGCAAGGACATTACCGACGGCCACACCGACTTTTACGCGCGTTTTGCCAAACCCGGCGTGGTCGTGGCGGGTTACGATCCGGACCCGAAATCATATGACCATGCCGTAACAAACCGGCATTTGGAAATTCTCAAGACCGCAACGGATGCTGCAGGCCGCAAACTTGAGGTTGTTGTCCTTGAGGCTCCGGCGTCTGTTCGCGAAAAATATGCCAGCGATGACTTTGCGGCGGGCTACATCAATTTCTATGTTTGCAACGGTGCCGTTGTCGCTCCCGAATTTGGTGACGCCAAGGCAGATCGAGCCGCTAAGGAAGCTCTGAAACGAGTATTTCCGGAGCGTGACATTATCCAGATCAACGTTGATGGAATTGCCGCAGGCGGCGGCGGGATTCACTGTACGACCCAACAGGAACCAGCGGCCAAACATGAAAAGTCACCATAAACGCCAAAGAGCTCCTCTTTTTTTTTTAGACATTCATAAAACGGGATCATAAAACGGGTTCATAAAACGGGGTCAGACGGGGCCTTTTTCTTTACAAATTACTTCGCACTCGCTACTATTGCGGAAACTTCCACCTGACGTTCTTCCATATGAAATATAAAGCCATCCTCGAAGAGGAGCTAAAAAACAAAGTTGGCGAGGATTGGTTCAGCGCATTCGATACGACTGAGATCGTTGGGAACATCGACTTTTGTGTTCAGCATTTGTAATAAAAGGAAACCTATTAGGAGCAAATACCTGGGACTGGGGGCTTGATTTCGAAGAGAGACTCAGAGGCGACCGCAAGGGACACGACGTCCTTATAAGAATCCTTTTGCAGCTCTTCGAATTCAATAACGAATATTGTCGATGCTCCCGCGCATTTTACTGCTATCGGAATCACTCTCGTTTGAGTGATTTGACGCATTTTGAAAGGTGCTTTTGCCTGACGAATTATTTGATCTTCGACGATATCCTCACTACCTACTTTAGCTTCGCAGGTTATTATAATTTCCTCATATTTGCCCGGTTCGATTTCTTCGTGGGCCAAAAATAAAGCGTCAATCTCGGTGCCTGACAGCTTTACGTTCATTTGGAGCAAATCGAGCTGAGCGATGTTTCGTTTCGACGATAACGAGAAGTGAGATTCGACAATTCGGAGGCGTGTAATAACCTGAATTAGCCACGGCTCATCCTTTCTACCAAGTCGGCTGAAACCTTGCGGATGGCTCTCGATGGAAGATGTCGCTAACGGAAGTTAATGTGCAGAAGCCACACACTGGAAAAGTTCAGAGATGCCTTTCTCGTCCAAACTTATCTCCTGGTCTAACGCTGTCGCACAGTTGTGAATGTGGATTGGGCGGTTTTCTGGCTCACCAAATCCCTGTTCTTGATAGTAAAGCAAAGCCGCTAGGATCGTAGCTCGTTGAGCATGATCCATACGAACGGTAATATCTTCAGACTTTCTGTCAGATAGGGGTTCGCTAAAATCCATATTCTTCGCTCCTATACATCCGAGGCATACATCATATGCTCAGGCATGTTGAATACTTCGCCTTGAACAAGACCGGTGACGCGACCGGATGATCCCAGGCTTAAAACTTTGACGCGTTCGGTAACCTTATCGATTTCTTCAAAAGAGATAAAACGACACCCACCAATAAGAGACTGAAATGACGGCCTAGTTAGCTGGTCAAAGACCCTAGGTTTTCGACGTTCTGGGGCGGCAATGTACAATTCGATTTGGTTGTTAGGTTGCGCGAGGCTTAGATCGTTCAAGCGCAGTAGGCCGCTATAAATACTGGTCGTTGACTCTATTTCAAACGCTTTTCGAATAACGTTCCCTCGAAGCCAAAGCACGTCGATATTTTGAACAATTCGCCGAGTATTCTCATCGAATCCAAAATTTGGGAGTCGCCCAACCGTCATGTCGGAAAATGGCTGTCTCTGAAAAGCCAGATTTCTATCATTCGTTGGAACCCAAATTCCGCAACCTTCGGCTCGTCCCAAAGCAATTAAAGAATGCTGAATTCTTACATGGTCCCGCGAAACAGATTCCGGTAGGGCGACCGAATCTAAATCGACCGCCTTTTTCTCGATTGAAGACGGATACGCGTTTAAGAATTCGGAAACATTTAGCTTCGGATGTTTTGTGGTTTGAAGAATATACGTTCCGTTTTCAAGGAAGACATCTAACCGTCGGGTCGGAACGTCTGAAAGCATTTCAAGCATCACTCTCCGGGGAATCACAAGTACCCATTCCGCAGACCCGCAAACCAGCAAGACGAATTCACCATGGGTAGTTGGATCGAAAGCTGTATCTGGATCAGCCATCGCGGTCGACACACCAAAAAAGAATTTGTCTCCGCGAAGAAACTTGGAATAATTGATCGAGCAAGTAAGAGCCTGTCCAAAAGTAAAAATTGAGGAACGTCCAATCTGTCGACTCGCACCGAATCGAGACTGTTATTTCGCAATGAGGCTTTCGGTAATTACAGTTGAGTTCATGCCATTGGATTCATGTGGGTTATTTGAACATCAAGTCAGATCTCAACCAAGGCTTGCGAGTTCACCGCCCAATCAACCTTGACATTTCCAGCGAACTGAGCGAATCGATTGGCTTCGAGACCAATCGATTGAATTCCTTGCAATTTGGACTCAACAACCGTTGTTCCTGTTCCGCAAAACGGGTCAAGCACAACGTCCTGCTCTGTCAAGCCAAATTCAGTGAGATACTCACGGACTAAATGGGCGGGGTATGACAATACAAACCGATACCAGTCGTGAAAAGCACGATCTTCCACGGCGAGCTTATTCCGCTCACCATTGGACGATTCATATTGCGGAGCCTGGCCCGCAGAAGAATGCATATGCTCTACCATGATCGTTAAGTAGAATACATCAATTCCAGCGGCGGACACTAATCCGCTGATATACGATTTGTTTGAGAATTGCGTTTAAATGGTTGAGATTTACAGAGCAACACGCCGAGACAGTTTTCAGCCGAGGCCAAAGCCGTCTTCGACGCCGGACGCGAGTTGTGGACGTACTATCACGTCCAAAAAGACATCAACGTTAACGCTAGCCTCTACGACATCCGCGAATATTTCCAGGGCCGCAACGACAAGGGGAAAATGAACGCGAGAAGTACGGACGCCCACTACACAGAACTCATCGCCACCCTGCGGCAAAAACTAGACCTGCTTGCCGCCAAGATCGCACCGAAAGTTTACGAACACGGCTTCCTGAAAAAATGACCCGTCCTCGTTCAGTTCCACGCTGTCGAGCAAGAAAGAAAAGCGACGATTGAACCAACAGCGCGGAGAATTGAAAAGCTGCCTACGGCAAATCGCCTCAATTGCAAAAGAGATCTTCGCCATAATTTCGGCGGTATTAACCGTCGTAGACGGTGTCAGCATAAAGCCACGGGTGCAAACCCGTGGTGGAGGCCAACAGATCTCATTGAGCTATCGTAGATAGCGACCGAGGCTGGCAACGCGAATAATATTCGGCCTTGTGCTCGATAGTCGGATCGATCCACTGCCGCCCGCTACGCGGGCTACCACAATTTTCCCTTCCCGACCACGGGCTTACACCTGTGGCTTTACGCTGTGGTCCGCTACGCGGACTTTGCACCTGCGGCTTGAGGCTGGCGGCTGACGGCGGCGGCGGAGTGAGTTTTCCGGTGGCGGCTGGCGGTGGGTGGTGATGGTGGAACGGGTGGCGGTATTGGCGGCGGTCGTTGGGTGGGATTTTGGGTGAAATGGCTCGAAACTGTCAAATCAGTGCCGAAAATCGCCGAAATAGACCTTTGACCAATCTCGGGAATACCTCTACCAAACTCACCGTTTGTATAACGACAACGCAGTAAACACCTCGACCAAGACAGGGCTTTCGCAGAAAAATAATTCGGACAAATATGTAACGGGCAAATTGTCTGATACAATTTCTGGCGTACCAATTTCAAACGAAATTCAGATTAAATTTATCGTCAATTTAACGACGGAGGATCATCAATGAAGCGTATCGTTTCGGCTCTAATGCTGTTCGTTCTGTGCGGCTCCGCGCTCGCTCAGACACCTAAAGGTAAGCCTGCTCCGGCAGCGGCTCCGCAGGCTGTGGATAAGGAATATACTGACTCGATCTTGAAGAACACGACCGAGAAGTTTTTCCTGACCGAGTTTGTAGACCATCTGCCGGCCTCGGCGACCGTGCCTTCGCCCATGAAGGTGCTTGGTTATCCTATCGGCACGCCGAATAAGCTTACCTATACCAAGGATCAGTTTCGCTATTATCGCGAGCTTGAAAAGGCGACGCCGCGTGTTAAAACGTTCGTCGCTCCTGAAAAGAGCGAGCAAGGGCGTGAGCAATTGCTGGTCGTTGTTGGTGACGAGGCGAACATCGCTAAACTCGCACGATACAAGGAGATAACGGCAAAGCTTGCCGATCCGCGGGCGACAAATGATGAGATGGCGAAGGCCTTGATCGCTGAGGGCGTCGTCATTTACTGGGCTTCGGGATCGATCCACTCGACCGAGACGGGCTCGCCTGAAATGCTGATGGAAATGGCCTATCGTCTTGCTGTCGAGGAAACGCCGTTCATCCAGCAGATCCGCAAAAACGTGATCGTGATGATCACTCCGACGCTCGAAGTCGACGGCCGCGACACGATGGTCGATCTTTATAACTATCGCAAGGCGAACGAAGGAAAACGCGTTCCGGGCCTGATCTATTGGGGCAAATACGTGGCCCATGACAACAACCGCGATGCTTTGGGCATGGGGCTCGCGTTGACACGGAACCAGATGACGACGTTTCTCGAATATCACCCAACGGTTCTTCACGATCTGCATGAGTCGCAGTCATTTCTATATACTTCGACAGGCACAGGGCCGTACAATGCCTGGCTTGATCCGATAGTTGTCAGCGAATGGCAGGACCTTGCCTATCACGAGGTTGAGGAGATGACAAAACGTGGCGTTCCGGGCGTCTGGACGCATGGATTTTACGATGGCTGGGCCCCGAACTATATGTTCTACGTGGCCAACGGTCATAACTCGATCGGGCGTTTTTATGAGACGCAGGGGATCGGCGGAGCTGATACCCGAGAGATCACGACGGGCGGCCAGTCCACGCGTCAATGGTACCGGCCGAATCCGCCGCTTACGCGGGTCAATTGGTCGATCCGAAACAATATCAACCTACAGCAAAGTGCCATTCTGCTGGCGATGAACTACACGTCGCTGAACAAAGAAAAATTTCTCAGCAACTTTTACCTCAAGGGCAAACGCAGCGTAGCCAAGGCCCGAACCGAAGGCCCGGCAGCATACGTTTTACCCGCAAGCGACACGCGTCCGAATGAAGCAGCCGATCTCGTCAACCTATTGAAAATGCAGGGAATCGAGGTGCAGAAGTTGAACGGCGAGGTCGAGACCAAGGAAGGTAAATTTGGTGCCGGCAGCTATGTCGTGCGTATGGACCAGCCATATTCGCGAATGGCAGATATGCTGCTCGACACGCAGTATTATAACGTAAACGATCCGGCCCCGTACGACGACACGGGCTGGACGCTTGGACCGCTGCGCAATGTGAAAACGATTCGCGTGAAGGACGAAAAGATACTCGATGCCGCGATGACGATGACTAACGGCCCGGCCAAAGTCGCGGGCAAGGTCGACGGTTCAGGCTCCGCCGGTTGGCTCGTCAATCACAATGCCGAGAGTGCCACTGCACAGCTCAGGTATCGTTTGAAAGATATCAAATTCTCGACGGCGGAAGCCTCGTTCAAGGTCGGCGACAAGAACTTTAATGCGGGTTCGTACATTATTAAAGCTGACGGAAACCCGGGCGATACCGCTGCACGCATCGGTAAAGAGGCGACCGCTCTCGGCCTGACAGCCACGGCTGTCGACAAGATTCCTGACGTAGCAAGTCATGCCGTTTCTACGCCTCGCATTGCGCTCGTTCATACGTGGATCAACACTCAAAATGAAGGCTGGTATAGGATCGAACTCGACCGGCTGGGCATCCCGTACGATTACATTTCCGATCAGGTCCTCGGCAGTACGCCAAATCTGCGTGATAAATGGGACGTTATCATCTTTGGCCCTGTGGGCGGCAACGCACAGTCGATCGTTCGCGGAAATCCCAAATTCAGCGAATCCGAAGCTCCGATCCCGTGGAAGGGAAGTGCTTTGACCCCGAACATGGGACTCTCACCGGACCAGACCGACGACATTCGCGGTGGAATGGGCATTCAGGGCATTGCGAATCTAAATAAGTTTGTCGAAGGCGGCGGCCTATTTGTGACCGTCGGCGGAAACGCCTCGATACCCATCGATTTCGGCCTGACGACGGGCGTTTCGATCCAGGAATCAACTACCTTGCGGGCACGCGGTTCCGTCATCAATGCGACCTTCGCCGATCGCCGCAGCCCGATCGCGTATGGATATGACGAGGGGCTCGCCGTCTATTTCAATCAGTCGCCGCTGCTGCAGGTTGGTGGCGGAGGATTTGGCCCTGGCGCAGGCGGTGGCCAAGGGCCCGGCGGAGCTGGAGCAGGCCGTCCGACTGGCCGTGGGTCGCTCACCGACGCGGATATTGTCCAGGGCCGTAAACCTGATGCTCCAGCGACACCTGGTGCGGGCGGTGGCGGAGGGTTTGGCGGTGGTCAACAGCAACCGCAGCCACCTGCCTCGTCGCTGCCGCGTGTTGTGCTGCGTTTTGCTGCTGAACGCGATCTATTGGTAAGCGGCATGCTGGCGGGCGGATCCGAACTTGCGGGTAAGGCGGCCGTCGTTGACGTTCCGGTTGGAAAGGGCCACGTCGTGATGTTTGCCAACAATCCAATGTGGCGGCACCAGACGCACGGCAGCTTCTCGTTGCTGTTCAATGCGATCCTGAACTACGACAACCTCGGGATCGGTCGTGTCGCACCACCGGCCCGGCCGGTTGGTGAGGACGAGGTTTTCGAGAATGACCATTGATTATGCACATCAACTAAGGAAAGGGCTCCGTTTATCGCGGGGCTTTTTTGTCTGACTCGAAACAACCCGTTAGAATAGGACGTATTAAGAAAAAACTGTGATGTAAGGAGTTCGCCAGCATGAAAGGATTGATATCCATCGCTTTTTTATTCATCATCATCGTGATCGGCAAGCTCGTGATCGTTGCCCAGACAGATATGAAACCACCAGTTGCAAAGAAAGTTCCCAAGGTTTTGAAGATTCATGGTTATGAGGTCACGGACAATTACGCGTGGATGCGTGACCGGAATAAGGAGAAAGATCCGGCGATCATTGAGTACCTGACCGCTGAGAATAAATACACTGAGTCGTTCATGGGCCAGCATCAGCCGTTCGTCGATTCGCTTTATAAGGAAATGCTCGGGCGCATTAAGCAGACGGACACGAGCGTTCCTTATAAGAAGGGCGAATACTGGTATTTCAACAAGACCGAGGAAGGCAAACAGTATCCGACATATCTTCGCGGCAGAGCGAAAGATGGCAGCGACGCGGTTGTCTTGCTCGATCAGAACGAGATGGCAAAGGGGCTGAAGTATTTTGCGATCGGCGAATTCGATGTGAGTGACGATGGCAATATCCTCGCCTTCTCGACCGATACGACCGGTTACCGGCAGTACACGCTGCAGTTCAAAGATCTGCGGACCGGCGAGATCCTGGCGGATAAGGCGGAGCGCGTAACGAGTTTTGTCTGGACGCCGGACAACAGGACGGTATTTTTTGGCACTGAGGACGACGTTTCGAAGCGGTCCGACCTGGTTTGGAAGCATGTTCTCGGCTCGGGCAAGCCGGTGCAGGTGTTTAACGAGAAGGACGTGTTGTTCAATGCGGGTGTCGGGCGTTCGCGTGACGGTAAGATGATCTTTATTGCCTCGGGAGCGAAGACGTCGAGCGAATATCGTTATCTTGCCTCTGACAATCCAAACGGCGAATGGAAGATCGTAACGCCTCGACGCGAGGGACACGAATACAACGCGGACTTCGACATGGGCGAGTTCTATATCGTCACCAATAAGGACGCGGAGAACTTTAAGGTCGTCAAAGTCGCGGCTTCGGACCCGTCGGAAAAGAACTGGCAGGACTTCATCCCATACAATTCCGACATAAAGATCGAGAACATTAGCTTCTTCAGGAACTACGCGGTCGTCAGCGAGATCGAGAACGGGATCGAATATCTCAAGGTCATGGACCGCAAGACGCGCCGGGCGAGCGCCCGCATCGCGACGCCGGAGACCGTTTATACGATGGGCCTCGGAAACAACCCCGAGTACGAGACGACGGCGATACGATACTCATATTCGTCGATGATCACGCCGCAATCGACTTACGAATTTGACCTCGCGACGCGTCAGAGCACGCTGCTCAAGCAGCAGGAGATTCCCTCGGGTTACGACAAGACACAGTACGAGACGAGCCGCGTGTGGGCGACGGCTCGCGATGGCGTGAAGGTTCCGATCCTGGTGGTGATGAAGAAGGGAACCAGGCTCGATGGCAAGGCTCCGATGCTGCTCTATGCTTATGGCTCGTATGGCGCTTCGATGACGCCGAACTTCTCGACGGCTCGCCTCAGTCTCGTCGATCGCGGGATGATCTACGGTATTGCTCAGATCCGCGGCGGCGGTGAACTGGGCGAAAAATGGCGTCAGGCCGGGCGTATGTACACAAAGCTGAATACGTTCAACGATTTCGTCGACTGTTCGAAGTGGCTTATCTCCAACAAATATACGACGAACGACCGGCTTGTTATCCAGGGCGGCTCGGCCGGCGGGCTTTTGATGGGCGGCGTTGTCAATCAGGCACCGGAACTGTACAAGGCCTCGATCGCTCAGGTGCCGTTCGTCGACGTGATGAACACGATGCTCGACGGCACGCTGCCGCTCACCAGTGAGGAATGGATCGAGTGGGGAAATCCGAACGAGAAGAAGGCATGGGATTACATGATCCAGTATTCGCCGTACGACAACGTCAAAAAACAGAACTATCCGAACATGCTGATCGAGGTTTCGCTCAACGACAGTCAGGTTCCGTACTGGGAAGGTGCCAAGTGGGCGGCGAAACTCCGCGAGATGAAGACCGATACGAACACGGTCCTGCTCAAAACCAACATGGGAGCCGGACATGGCGGCGCATCGGGCCGCTACGACCGGCTGAAGGAGGTCGCGTTCGAATACGCGTATGCTCTGAGCCAGGTCGGCATCACGAAATAGATAACTCGCGTACTATTGAATCGATACGACGGCACATTTTTCGAGATAGATCGAGACGTATCGCAGCCCGTCGATCGTCTCGAAAGTTCCTCTGGTAAAAAAGCCTCTGATCTCGACGATCGGCTTTTTCGCGCCGGGAGCAAGGCCGTCCAGCTTTTTATAGTTCTCGGGCCAACCCGCGGATGTGTCGGTGCTGGGGGCCGGCGAGCAGTAAATATCCCTGAGCGCGCCGCCGGTCAGGACAACCTCGCCGTTCGACACGAGCTTGAACTCTCCGAGGACGATGATCTCCTTGTCCTTAAGCCTCGCGTTCAGGCCTTCCTTATCGGTCATGACCATCTCGACCAGCTTTGGGGCGGCGAGAATGGGAAGATCGTCGTTTTTAGCGGCAGACGCAACGTTGGCATTGGCATTAGCGTTTGCGGGTGTTGAGTTATTGGCGACGTTCGCGTTCGAGCCGCCGAAAATGCTGCACCCGACAACCGAGCCCGCCACGAGCAACAAGGCAATTATTAAGGTCGTTTGATTGTTTTTCATAATATCCCGTGCTTACAGTATCTTCCATTCTTTGTCGGTCGTACCCAGGTTCTTCCACTCCGAGGTTGTGCTGTCTCGATAGAGCCTGATGCGAAATGTTCGTGCCCCGCGCTCCTTGCCGCCGATGTCGTTCGTCCGGTGCGTATAGACCGCGACGATATTGAACGACATCGAGTTCGGCGTGTGCCATTCAAAGTTCGGTTCGGGCGACAGGCCGATCGATTCGACTTGGCCGACGACATGGTTGTACCAGTAGTCGCGCATGAACGCCTCGACGCCGAACTTCTTGATCAACGCCTGCACATCGGCCGCGGTCGGATTTGGAATGCCGTCGTAGCTGTTCCCCGACGTGAACGTCCGCCAGTAAACATAACGCCCGGTCATCACGTCATAGGCGGCATAGCCCGTGACGAGCAGGAAGATCTTCGGGTCGTCGGTCTTTAGCTTGGCCGTAAAGTTGCGCGTCCAGATGTATTTTTTGTAGGTCTTGCTCCATTCGACCTTGCCGGGCGAGCCGAGCGTGATCGAAACCGTTCGCGGCGCCGTCAGCTGCTTTTTCAAAGCCGCGTCCGACGGTTGGGCATGTGCGGCGGTCGCCGCGAACATCGCAAACGCGCAGCAAAATACTGCCGCAAGTGAGAATCTCAAAGTCTTTCCCATAACTTCCTCCTAAGTTGTCGGTATTTCGAACTAAGAGTAGCATGATTTCGCCCATCCGGCCGCGAATTTTCGGCCCGCTTTTTTGTATTGTGTATTGCGCGATTGCGGAACGCCGATAAATGCTGGTGTTTTGCAGTAAATCGTCAGTCGCTGATCGTGACCAGGCAGGTAATTTCCGGCGGTTTCGGGTTGTTTCCTGAGGCTGACGGGTTGTTTCCTGGGGCTGACGGGTTGTTTCCTGAGGCTGACGGGTTGTTTCCTGAGGCTGACGGGTTGTTTCCTGAGGCTGACGGGTTGTTTCCTGAGGCTGACGGGTTGTTTCCTGGCGACAAACGGTGCTGTCTGGCGGGCAACGTTCCGATTGCTTTGAATATCAAACGGTTTGGGCCCGGCCGATGGCGGGCGATTCCAAAAAAAATACACAATTAAGGAGAAGAAACGATGGCAGACAGACAATTTCCAACGAGCGAGAGCGAAATTAACTTATTTTTGCAGAACATGGCGATCAAATTACCGGGTTTCCAGGTGACGCTTGGCCTGACGCTGGCCGAAGTCGCGACCCTTGGCAGCGATGCGGATAACTACAACTACATCATATCGACGGCGCCGCAGGTGAACGACACGAAGGACGCATTTTATTCGTTCAAATCCGAGCTGATCGACGGCGAACCGGACACGACGGCTATTGTGCCGCCCGTTTTCCCGATCATCGCGACGCCCGATCCCGCGTTGCCGGGCATTATTCGACGGACGCGGAACCTGATTCGCAGAATAAAGTCCGCACCGGGCTATACGCCGATCATCGGCGAAGATCTCGGTCTCGTCATCGACGATGCCGCACCGCTGGACCCGGAAAATCTGACCGCATCGCTGTCGCTCAAGGCCCTTTCGGACAGCCGCGTCGAGATCACGTTCTCGAAACAGGGACTGAGCGGAATGCGTGTTGAGTTTAAGCGAAAGAACGATGCGAATTGGGGCCTTGCCGGTATATTTATCGTGTCGCCGGGCTTTCACGTCGAACCGTCCATTCCCGAGGACGAACCGGAATCGCGCCAATATCGCGGCTATCTTCTCGACAAGAACGAGCCGGTCGGCAACGTCTCGCCGATTTATACCATTGTTACCACTCCATGAACGCAAAGACACCAGCGGCGAACGCACGCGGCTCCCTTCGGTCAATCTGACCGATCACGCCGACCAAGCTGACCGCATTTGCATTGAACCAACGAACGCCCGTTGGTGTCTTTTTCCTCCAAACCTCAGTAAACATCGCGATCACGCACCGTGGCACGGGCGTTGCCAATAAGAGCGTGGCTGAGCCGCCACCAGAATCTGGCTCGCCCGAACAAATTTTATGAAAAACAATAAACTGCCACTCGTAACCGCCTATCTATTGATACTCACATTCCTGGCCTCGACCGTCTCATTCGGCTTGGCCCCTGCGGCCGCCGTAACTGGTTTCCAGAATCCGTTGGCTGACAGTGGAATGGCTGTCGATAAGCTTTCCCCCGATCTCCGCGACCTCGTAGCCGGTGCCGACCAGAATAGGACCGTTAAGGTTATTCTCCAGTCGTACGATCTGAACGATCCACTGCTGCGAAATGCGTTGATCGCCGCGAAGGCAAACGTCACCCTTCGGCTCGAAGGTCTGAACATGCTTGCGTTCGAGGTCAGGCGGCGAGAGATCGACGGTTTGGCTGCGATTGCCGCCGTAAAAAACATCTCTCTCGACCGCGATGTCAAAAAGCTCGGCCATATCGAGACGACGACGGGAGTCACGGCGATGCGTGCCGTTTCGGGCAACAGCAGCCTCGACGGGCGCGGCGTTGGTATCGCGATCATAGATTCGTCTATATATGGCGATCATCACGAGTTTACGGACTCAGATGGAACGTCACGCGTGACGGCGCAGGCGAGCTTTACCTATGGAGCGTCGGAAGATTACTACGGCCATGGAACGCACGTCGCGTCCCTGGCCGCAGGCCGTGGCGGCAAGCCTGGCGATATCCTTTCGCAGACATTACTCGGCAACTATCAGGGCATTGCTCCCGGAGCAGATATTATCGCGGTTCGCGTCATGAACGATCTCGGGTTTGGTGCAAGCTCCAAACTCATTGAGGGCCTGAACTGGGTCTACCAAAATCGCGAAGTTCACAATATCCGGGTAGTTAACATTAGCCTTGGTACGCCCGCTATCGAATCATGGCAGACAGATCCGGTATGCGTTGCGGTCAGAAAGCTTACATCGGCGGGAATTGTGGTCGTGGCGGCCGCAGGTAACAATGGCAAGAATGAACTTGGCCAGAAACAGTACGGTGCCATTCACGCACCGGGAAACGATCCGACGGTAATCACAGTCGGTGCCACAAATACGTTTGGTTCGGACAAGCGTGACGACGATGGCGTAACAACATACAGTTCACGCGGGCCAACACGTTCATACACGATGTCGAACGGAATGAAGCAGTACGACAATCTGCTAAAGCCGGACATCGTCGCTCCCGGCAATAAGCTCATTGGGGCACGTTCGCGGGTTAATATAATGAGTATACTGAGCCCGACGAACGAGGTCCTAACCGACGGAACGGCGTCAAACACCCAACTTGTGTATATGTCCGGCACATCAATGTCGGCTCCGATAGTCGCCGGTGCGGCGGCCTTGATGCTCCAGGCAAATCCTAAGCTTACGCCAAATATGGTGAAAGCCATCCTCATGTACACGGCTCAGCCGCTTCGCGGATTTAATCACCTGGAGCAGGGCGCCGGCCAGTTGAACGTAGAAGGCGCCGTGCGAATAGCTAAGCTTGTTCGGCTCACGTTGAATAGCTCGACAGCCGTTGGATCTTCGATGCTTACGGGCAATCTGCCGAACAATCAGCAATCATCGATCGCTGGTCAGAATATAAAGTGGTCACAGGGAATCATGGTCGACCAGGGATATGCGAAAGGCAAGAACCTGATGACCAAGTATCAGAAGATATATGACCTGAACCGAACACTCGGCGACGGATTCTCGCTAGCGAATGGCATACTTGTCAGCGACGGGATACTCGTCAGCGACGGGATACTCGTCAGTGACGGGATACTTGTCAGCGACGGCATCCTGGTTAGCGATGGCACTATGTTCCTCGACTATTCCAGCTATTTTGGAACCGGAACGATGTCATCTGACGGCATCCTCGTCAGCGACGGCATTCTGGTCAGCGATGGAATTCTGGTCAGTGATGGAGTGCTGCCAACGAACGGATTAACGATCGGCGAACGAGTTCTCGCCGGTGGCGACGATACTGCCCGAATGTACTAGCTTGGAGAAGACTAGCATTGGAGCAAGGAAGCGGGGCTGTCTTCGGCCCCGCTTTTACTGAAAAGCATCGGGATAAAAATACTTGTTGAAAATAAACACTGTTTAATGCACAATGGTTATTGCCGACCGACCATCGGCATGATCTCTGTCGTTGTGAGTTGTTCCAACTACACCGGTTGCCCGCCAAAATCGTTCACATCTGTCTACTTAACGTAACGAATGTTGCCCTCTAAGGAAAGGTCCATAAATATCTTCATAGCTGTCCTGACACCGATCGCGATCGCGGCGGTTGTTTGGGCGCTGCGGGGAATATCTGCCGAGAAGATCGACAGCGGCGTGATCACGCTCGCGCTGTTGACGGTCTTTTGCAGCTGCTATCTACGCATCCAGTTGCCGCGGGTAAACATTCACGTCACCATCTCCGACGGATTGATCATCCTGGCGATGCTCCTCTATGGCGGTGAGATCGCGCTCTTGATCGCCGTGATCGAAACGACGCTCGCTTCGCTCAATATCCTGCGACAGGGCGTGTCGATCAAACCGAAAACGATCGTCTTGAACTCCTATTTCGCCGCGATCGCCGTTTTCGTGGCTGCCAAGGTGGTCGCGTTCATGTTTGCCCCCATCGAACTGATCCGGCAGCGTAATGACAGCACGGCACTGATCTGGCTGGTCGGTGTGATGGCATTGTCGATGTTCCTCGTTAATTCCGTCTTGGTGGCCCTATTTTCGTCGCTCAAGAAAGAGCGCTCGTTCTGGACGGTCTGGACGGAAAACTGCTTCAGCGCCTTTGTTATCTATCTAACGGGGGCGATCGTGGCCGGCGTTATAGACATGGCGCTTACGATCGAGCACATTAATATCACGGTCGTAGCTGTGGTCGTCGGCCTCTTTGGAACAATATATCTAACGTTCCGCCGGTTTGTTGACGACGTTAAAAAGACCGTTGAAAAGGCAAAACAGGCCGAGCGTGAACGTGCCGAACAGGCCGAGCAGCACGTCGGCGAATTGCAGCACTACGTCGCCGAACTCGAACGCAGCGGTGAAGCCTTGCAGGAAAGCCACGAGAAGTTCCGCCACGCCGCCTATCACGATGCTCTAACCGGTCTGCCGAACAGAAACTTTTTCATGGACACCCTCAAGGGGCTGCTCCAGCAGAGCCGCGAGAATTCGGAAGTCAATTTCGCCGTGCTTTTCCTCGACCTCAAGAGCTTCAAGACGATCAACGACAGCCTCGGCCATTCGATCGGCGACCGCCTGATCAAGAATGTCGCCAAACGCCTCGCGGGACTGGTTCGCGAAGACGACATGACGGCGCGATTCAGCGGCGACAAATTCGGCATCATCCTGACCGACCTTCTCAGCCGCGAGGAAGCGACAGCATTTGCCGATCGCCTCGCCAAACGCCTCGCCGAACCGTACACGCTCGATGGACGCCAGGTATTCACGAGTGCAAAGATCGGTATCGCGTACGGCAATTCCAAATATCCTGAGGCCGAAGATATACTTCGCGACGCCGATATCGCGATGTACTATGCGAAGGATAACGAGGAAAACTACGTTATCTTCGACCAAAAGATGCACATTCGGGCTGTTACCCGTTTGCAGCTCGAAACAGACCTGCGTTTCGCGATCGAAAGAAATGAATTCGAGCTGTATTATCAGCCGATCATCAGCCTCGATACAGCTTCGCTCAGCGGATTTGAAGCTTTGGTCAGATGGAACCATCCGCAACGCGGCCTCGTTCCGCCCAATGAGTTTATTCCGATCAGCGAAAGCACCGGGCTGATCATACCGATGACGGTTCAGATCCTCCGTTCGGCCTGTTCCCAGGTCGTTAAATGGCAGTCAAAAACTCAGTTGGCCGAACCGCTGAGCATCGCCGTGAATCTTTCCGGGAAGCACTTCGGCCACCCGGCCCTGGTCGAGCAGATCAAAACCGTTCTGTCCGAAACCGGTATCGACCCCGCGAGCCTCAAGCTTGAACTAACTGAAAGCGCCGTCATGGACAACGCCGAAACCGCCATCCTGATGCTCCAACAGATCAAGGAAACCGGCGTCCGTGTCAGTATCGACGATTTCGGAACGGGCTATTCGAGCCTCAGCTATCTGCACCGTTTCCCGATCGATCTGCTCAAGGTTGACCGCTCATTCGTGAGTGCGATGGAAGAAAACACGGAAAACGGCGAGATCGTCCGAACCGTCATCGCTCTCGCTAAGGCTCTGAACCTCAAAGTGGTTGCCGAAGGCATCGAGAGTATCCACCAATTCCACCAACTGCGTATCCTCGGCTGCGAATACGGCCAGGGCTATCTGTTCTCGAAACCCCTTCCAGTCGCCGACATCGAACGCCTGCTCGCCGACAACAACCGCTGGCAGAACATATTGCCGCACACCGGAATGCCTGTCCTGCCGCAGCGACCAGATATTTCCCACTTACGCCTCGCTCAGTAAGCCTCATCAGCGAACCTCATACAAAAACCGCCGGTTTTGCACCCAACGGGTGGGCAATTTCATATCTGTGAGCCAGGTTGAGCAGAGCACCCTCGGACCAGAAATTTCCAACCAGCTGCAAGCCGATCGGTAACCCTTCGGACGATAAACCGCACGGAACGCTGATCCCCGGGACGCCGGCGAGATTGGCGGAAACGGTATAAATATCGCTCAGATACATCGCGATCGGGTCATCGCTTTTCTCGCCGATCTTAAACGCGACGGACGGCGAGGTGGGTGTCAGGATCGCATCGCAAGATTTGAATGCGTTCACATAATCTCGCTTTACCAAAGCCCGAACCTTCTGAGCTTTTGCATAATACGCATCGTAATAGCCACTCGAGAGAACGTAGGTTCCGAGCATGATGCGGCGTTTGACCTCGGCTCCGAAGCCTTCTTCGCGCGTCTTGAAGTACATCTGGCGAAGTTCCGGAGCGTCTTCGGCCCGGAACCCGTAACGAACGCCGTCAAAACGGGCAAGGTTTGACGAGGCTTCGGCCGTTGCGATGATGTAATAAACCGCGATGCCGTATTGGGCGTAAGGAAGCTCGATATCGACAGTTTTGGCACCCAGGGCCTCAAAATTGGCCACTGCTGCGAGCGTCTTTTCACGAACTTCTTCGTCGAGCCCGTCACCAAAAAGTGCTCGCGGAATCCCGATCGTCTTGCCCGCAATATCATCGTTGATCATCGCCGAATAATCGGGAACCGGAACGTCTGCCGAGGTCGAATCCTTTTCGTCACGACCGGCGATCACACCGAGAACATCTGCCACATCACGCGATGTCTGGCCAAAAATGCCGATGTTATCTAGCGACGAAGCAAAAGCAACAAGGCCGTAACGCGAAATGCGTCCGTAGGTTGGCTTAAACCCGACGATGCCGCAAAGCGAGGCAGGCTGACGGACGGAACCGCCCGTTTCGCTACCCAAGGCCGCCCGAACCACACCGGAAGCGACCGCCACAGCCGAACCGCCCGAACTGCCGCCCGGAACACGCGTAACGTCCCACGGATTCTTAGCCGCACCGAACGCCGAAGATTCGTTCGACGAACCCATGGCGAATTCGTCCATGTTCGTCTTCCCGACGACGATCGCACCGGCTTCATTCAACCGCTTGATCGCCGTCGCATCGTATTGAGCCTTGTAATTGCCGAGGATGCGGGAACCGCACGACGTTCGAAATCCTTTGGTACAGATATTGTCCTTGACCGCGATGGCGAGGCCGCCAAGCTTTGTATCGGTTACAGATTCGAGATAATCGGCGCGAGCGAGTGCGTGTTCACGCTCGATCGAGAGGAACGAATTGAGCTGCGGATTTAGTTTCTCGGCATTATCGAGAACTGTTTCAATGTTTGTACGGATCGACATCTTTTCAATTAAGCACTTTATTTATCAGCCAATTATCGCCACTCTTAACAGCCTCGGCCTTGACCTCCTTCTGCTCAGTTCGCGTATCGCTACGCCATAGCAGAACAACCTGAAGTGTGACCGTATCGTTAGAATCCGCCTTGCACTCGCCGACGCGGAAGGCCTTCGGGTAATCGTCGGTCGCCGTGAAATAATCTCTCTTCTGCTCTTTCGAAGCCGATAATTCCTGAAATAACCCGCTCGTCAAAAACTTCTCACGAGCCTTCAAATTCTCCGGCGAAGGGCTCATATCATTACCGATATGGAATGAGTAGAACCGCTTGACCACATCGCGTCCAGCCGTACATTCCGGCTTTTCGAGGTTCGGCACGGTACAACTAATCATTCCGAGACCTATCCCGAGGAAGATTAACCGCAGAGACGCAGAGACGCAGAAGGAAACAGAACGAAATGGTATCGCGTGAGAAAAACTAACTGGCTTTCTCCGCGGCTCAGCGTCTCTGCGGTTCATAACACTACAGTACCTTCGGAACCTGAAAATGCCCGGCAACACTCGATGGAGCCTGCGACAGGCCCGCAGCCTGGCCGAGCGAGCCGCCCGGAACATCGTCACGCAAAGTAAAGGTCGCCTCGCCCTCGTCGGTCAGGCCGCCGAGCATTGGCTCGATGTCGTCGATGTCGAGTGCATTGAGCTGCTCGACGTATTTCACGATATTCGCCATCTGCGGCGTGTAAAGTTCGACCTCGGCCTCCGAGATCTCAAGGTGTGCGAGTTTTGCTACTTTTCTAACGTCCATACGATCCTGATCAATTTCAAATTTCAAATTTCAAATTTCAAATTTCAGTCTGAAATTATGAGTCTCTCCGACCGCCTTGCTAAATAATCTCCGGCGGCATCCAAAAAGTTCTTTCTCAGACTCTCATCTCCGATCGCCATCGCCGCCTTGGCAAGCGCCGGGGTGACTAAATTCGAAGCACCGTCCCTTTTTGCGACGCGATTTTCGTGCGCTTTTAGGACAGTTTTTTCGTCAATTTGGAACTCAATGTACTTGACTATCCTTTGCCCAAGCGAACCGTTCATTTTAGCAAGCATCTGAGGGCTGAGTTCCTCGAGGTGACGCTGCCAGGTCTTGTCTGTGACGGCGACGATCAGGCGTTTTTTGCTGAATTCGACGGGAAATGTTCGCTCGCGAATCATTTCACCTGCACACCGCGACCAAGCGGCAAAAACAACAGATTCATCGAGTCTATCGTGCGGCTCAAGGCCGCCGACGATTGTCGGAATTGCGCTAAAAAGCTGTTCCATTTGTCATTTACCGCCAATCAACTATCATTTTAGTCGAGAACAGTTCGAAAAGCTAAACAACCCAAAAACAGATGATAAAACTGCCAAAATTGATCCTCGCCTCGGGAAGCCCCCGACGTTCCGAGATACTCAACTCGGTCGGCTGGGAATTTACCAAACATGTCGCCGACATCGACGAGACCGAACACGAAGGCGAGCCGCCACACGATTATGTCGTCCGCCTGGCTTGTGAAAAAGCCGAAGCCGTGGCGTTGAATTACCCAAATAACATCGTCCTCGGAGCCGACACCACGGTCGTCATCAATAACCAGATCATCGCAAAACCGCTCGACATCGACGATGCAAAGCGAATGCTCACAATGCTTTCCGGTAACTGGCACGAGGTACTAACTGGCGTTGCCGTTGTCGAGAATGGCGAAACACGCTCGGGGATCCAAAGCACCAGAGTCAAATTCGCACCGATGTCAGCAGCCGAGATCACGTTCCTGGCTGAGAATGGCGACCCGCTCGATAAGGCCGGCGCGTACGCCGTTCAGGCTCAGGCGGCGTTGTTTATCGAGGGCATCGAAGGCGATTACTGGAACGTCGTGGGCCTGCCGATCAGCCTGGTTTATTCACTAATAAAAAAGCAGAAAGTTGTCCTGTAAGACAGCTAAATCACCGCCCTTAGATCGATAAGTCTCCTATTTACAGAGAGTTACCGCCGGTTTTGAAGCCTTTCGCTTATCCCAGTGTCCCACGCTTGTCCCACGCTGTCTGTGGGACAAATAACTCTTTTACCTTCAATATATTACAGCGATTTTCCGGTCAAAAATTCAACTTTTTTTAAAAATCCGCTGTGTGACTATGTAAGACAAATCTGAGGAGCGGTTGAATGAAAAATTGATATTTCAAAGATCAAAATCGCGTCGCGGGATACGACTTGACTACGCAATAACGTATCAAGTGTAGCACAATTCCGGCAAAAAGTCAAGGAGATAACCTTTTTGGGTAGTGGGTCGGTGTGTTCTATCTTGTGGTGTCGAAAAGTACGTCCTTGCAAAATTAATTGTCAATCGTAAACTGGAAAATTGTTAATTGGTAGTTATATGCAGCCACCCAATTAACAATCGAACAATTTACAATTAACAAGGGTCTAGAGTAGTTAAGCATCAATTGACAGGTGCTAAACTACTGATATGGTACAAGTTAACCGGTATTATCGCCGTTCCCGAATCGC
>JBEBJB010000044.1:0-37209 GCA_040080065.1 Pyrinomonadaceae bacterium | reverse complement strand
TCGAAAGCCCCATGTTTATTGGTCGGGACGGCGAGATTTGAACTCACGACCTCTCGCACCCCAAGCGATTTAGGTAGGTTTGTATAATTTGTCAAAAGTGCTCAAAAGCTCTTAGAATCAGCAACTTACAGCCATCTCGATTCAACACTAATCAGCCATGATCAGGAACGCTGCAACCAACCTGCAACCAAGTCAACTAACCGTATCAGAGTTTCGATCGCATGCAATCTAGGCAAAAAAAACAAAAATGCCGCCTTGTTTCCCACGCAGAATAATAACATATTCTAGCAGCTGCCATCCGCTATTTTTTTTATTGGAGCGATTTACACTGGCGAGGCTTGATAGGACTTTTCCCCGAGCGGCTTCGATAAGGTTCTGTAACGCTAATCGGATCCGTTCTGAGCGGTAATGATGCTGCTCTCGTTGATAACGTTTGGGTATTGACCTATTCTGAAATTGGTGTCGTTATGGCTTGTTGTGAAGATGATTGTGCGATAGAGGCTTTGCGGGAGAGGCAGAGTTCGACGTTGAAGATCGTGCTTGGTATAAACGTCGCGATGTTTGTGGCTGGAATCGGTGCGGGCATTTATGCGGGTTCGAGCGCGTTGTTGTCGGATTCGCTGGACAATCTTGGCGATGCGATGACGTACGGGCTGAGCCTTTACGTTGTCTATAAATCATCGCAGGCTAAGGCTCAGGTCGCTTTATTCAAAGGCGGTTTGATCCTTCTAGCGGCGCTCGTTGTGCTCGGACAAGTGATCTACAAACTGGTGGTTCCGACCGTTCCTATTTTTGAAATCATGGGCGTGGTTAGTTTGCTTGCCCTCGTCGGGAATTCGATATGCCTTTATCTGCTTACGCGTCACAAGACAGACGATGTGAATATGAGTTCGGTGTGGGAATGTTCGCGTAACGATATTGCTTCGAACGTCTCGGTCTTTGTCGCTGCCAGCGCGGTTTGGTTCTTTCAGTCGGGCTGGCCCGACATCATCATCGCCCTTGCATTGGTTTGCCTTTTCCTGCGCTCCGCCTTCCGCGTATTCACAAGTGCGAATAGCCAGCTAAGAGCCGTTTAACTCCGCTCTGCAGATTTCAGATCTTGCGGCAATAACAATAAACAAAGTCCTGGGTCGAGCCGAAAGGCGTTTCATGTACTTCGGCAATGCTCTCAACAAGCTCGAATGACCCGCCAAATTCGTCGTGCATCGTTTCAGGACTGTATCGCATAACATAAAGCCCGCTGCATTTTTGGGGGCCATCAAGACTAAAAGATGCCACGATGATATGACCGCCTGGTTTTAGTGAACTCAGGACGAGTTCAACATATTTGCGTCGATCGTCAGCATCGGTTAGGAAATGAAAAACTGCCCGGTCGTGCCAAAGGTCAAATTCATTTTTGGGTAGATCAACCTCCGTTATATCAGCCTCTATCCAATTAACCTGAATGGACTGGTTGCCAAGTCGATGTCTGCTGTCCGCAATAGCCTTGCCGGAAATATCCAAAACTGAAACATCGCAAAAGCCCTGAATCAAAAGATCGTCCACGAGATTTGAGTTGCCGCCTCCCACGTCGATAATAGAGGAATCTTTACCAATTCCCGTGCTTTTTATCATTTGCAGCGATGTGTCGAGATGTTGACGAAACCAGCTAACCTGATCCCGGCCTTTCGTTTGATAAACATTTTCCCAATGTGATTTCATATTATCAATGCTCCAGATTTTGCTTGAGAAATTCTGCTCTCAAAAGAAAACTTCCTTCGGTTGCAATCTTATCGCCGACGTTCAAACCTTCGAGAACCAGGAAGACTCCTTGATTCTCCGATCCGAGTCTCACGGGCCTTACAATGAAGACGTTCGGCTTTCCAGTCGTAACGAAAACGACCTGTTTGTCGTTCATATTTTGAACGGCAGCGACCGGTATTGTCGGCATTGTGCGCTCAGCCGTTCCCATTGATCCAAAGGCCACGTTTACATACATACCGACTTTCAAAACTTGACCCGGATTATCGAGCTCGATCCGGACCTGAGCGGTGCGGGTTTCGGGCACGATGTTCGGATCGATGTATGTAACATGACCGCGAAACACTTGGCCGGGAAATGCATTCGAAGTCACACTCGCACCGCTTCCTTCGCGGAGAAGCCCGAAGTCCTTTTCATAAACCTGAGCAATTACCCAGACGCTGGAAAGGTTCGTCACGCGCATCAGTTCCTTGTTCGCTTCGACGACCTCTCCCTCGTTGATACTGCGTTTTGTGACTGTTCCAGAAACGGGAGCAGTTAATGCGATCTCAGACGTGATTTGCGAAGGAGCGCGGAGCGAGTTTACCTTTTGCGAGGAAAGACCAAATAGCTGAAGCCTTTGCCTTGCCGTAGCAAGATCGGATTCGGCGGTCTGCCTTTTGACTGCGGCCTGCTCGAACTCGCTTCGGCTGACCGGATTGATCTCGGCTACCTGAACTGCACGTGCGTATCGATTCTTTGCAGCAGTGACGTTGGCTTCCGACGTTCTCAGCCGGGTCGTCGCCATCTCGAATTCTTCACGGCTGGCCGCGCCAATTTCGAGTAGTTTCGTGGTTCGTGCGTGGTGTTTGTGATGCTCTTCGAGTTCGGCCTCCGCTGTGGTTAATGCAGCCAGAGCTTGATCCAGTTCTGTGTTACTAACCGGGCTGATTCTGACCAGTTTCGCGGTCCGGTCGTAATTCTGGCTCGCAGTTTGAGCTTCCGTTTGCAACGCGAGATACCGCGATTGAGCGGCGGCGAGTTCATTACTGAATATAACTGCGACAGTCTGGCCTCGACCGACGCTGCTCCCAAGCTCCGCACTCACTTTTCGAACCACGCCTCCAAGGAGTGAGATAACGGGGGTTTCTTTGTAGGCGTTTGGCTGGACGACTCCCGTAGCTGATAGCGACATCGCCTCGCCCGAAAGCGTTTCACCAACAGTCTCGATCTTCAAGCCAATCTTTTCCAACTGGTCTTCCGGGATTGTTATTGTCTCTTCGCTTGCGGTCTGCGAGGGTTCTGTGCTGGTATTGTCACCAAATGAAACACTTCGCGGCGGCGGGACGGCCTTTCCACCTTCACTAGTGCTCAAATACCAGAATCCCAGCGCACCGAGGAGAACAATCCCCACCGCCCCGGACGCTACGTATAGAGGTTTCCGATTTGGAGTCGATGCAGCTACTTTGCCCGGTTCAACGCCGTCGACAATATCTTCGTTGATTTCTTCTCTCATTTCTTTGTAAGTTGCGGCGCATTGACAGCCTTTAGTATCTCAACATTCGCGATGTAGGTTTCGAGTTCCCTATCAACCAATTCATTTTCCACATCCAGAAACCTGCGCTGCTCGGCAATGTAATCGAGCAGGGTTCTCGACCCCAGCTCGTACGTTTGCCAAATGACCTGTAGGTTCGCATTCGCCTGGTCCCGAACACCATTTTGAAATATCGATAGCGAACGGGCCGCACGGTTGTATCTCGCAAATGTAGACGCTACTTCGCGACGGATCGTCAATTCACCGAACTCTACGCGACTCTGGGCAGCATCGCGTTCGAAAACAGCAGCCTCGATCGCACCCTGATTCCGATTTCGGACGGGCAGAGTGATTTCGACGCCGAATGTGAAGAAGTGAAAGACGTCTTGGACGGGTCGTAATAACCCTCGATCATCGAACCCGCTGACCGGAAATCCAGAATTCATCCTTTGGTAGCCGCTCTTCACGCTCGCATCGGCTCTGCCTTCGGCTCTTGCTTGTTCGATCTTCGCCTCAGCCAACTGCCTTACCGCACGCGCACCCTGAAGATCAGGTCTCTGGATCAACCCGTCGTTCGTGGAATCAATCAGCGAAGGCAAGGTTTGGATGAGGCTTGTGAAGTCACCTCGCAGCCGCAGAGGTTCATCGGGCCTCATTCCGATCATATTGCGAAGCTCAAACATCGCCGTTTCGACCTTTCCTTCGGCGGTTTCGCGGATCGACTGCAACCGGTTGACCTCAACGAGAAAGATGTTTTGTTCGAGCGGCGCAATCTTGCCCTCCGTCACTCTCGCCGCCACAAGGTCGTAACCTTGTCTGGCTGCGGTCAATGTCCTTTCGGTAACGTTAATTTTCTTGATTGAGGCTACAGCTTCGCCGAACTTGATCCGGACATCGGCGGCAAGAAGCCGTTCTCTATTTGTAAGGTCAAACTCACGAGCTTCCAGTTCCTTCTGTGCAACAGCGATACGCGCGGAACGTCGCCCACCGAGTTCGAGCGGCAGCATTACTTCGGCCATCTGGTTATTGTCCATGCCGCCCAACTGCCGAGCGCCGGTTGCATTGAGCGTGGGATTAGGACGCAGCTTCGACTGCTTGACCATTGCTCTTGCTGCTTCGACCTCTTTTCGTACCGCCAGTATCTCGGCATTGTTTTCGAGTGCGAGTACAACGGCCTGATCCGCGGTTACTCCGGCAATTTGATCGAGATAACGGACAGTAGTATCTGGCGTTGGGGCCGTTGTCGGGGCCTGCCCAAATACACCGCCAGGCAGCAGCATCAAAACCAAAATAAAGACTAATTTGTCGAGCTGTTCTGACATTATGAAACGATCAATTTGCCTCTCATCATGTTCATTCCGCACGTAAAGGTGACCTCACCTGATCGTTTTGGCGTGAAGCTGACGGCAACCGGAACATTCAAAGGGAGCGAACGTCTAATGCCATAGTCGGCGATTACAACCTCGGTTGCGCACGTTTCTTCGGTCTGCCGTAAGAATGTTATCCGCGTCGGCACTCCGCGGCGAAGATTGATGCTGGTTCGCGAGTAACCTTGGTCGTTGATCAACACCCGTGCGGTTTGCAATTTTGGTTTTGTGGACTTGGCCTGAGCCTGTGACTGAGCGTTCATCGCCACGATAGCGATGGCTGTCAGGAATAGACCCAAAGCATATTTCTCAATTGTTTTCATAAAAGCTCCTTTTTTGTTCAATCAAACTTCTTTCTTTAGTTCTCGTTCCCGAAGCCAATAGAAGATTACTGGCGTAATGATCAGGACGTGCAATAGACTCGATACCATTCCGCCCAGAACGGGAGCGGCTAGCGGCTTCATTACCTCGGAACCTGAGCTCGTGCTCCACATGATCGGTAATAGCCCGACGACCACCGTGGTTACTGTCATTACCTTCGGCCGCAAACGTAGCAGAGCTCCGTCGATGACCGCTTGCATGAGTTCTCTGGACGTTAACTGTCTTCCCAATTCATTTCGCCGGTTCTCAACAGACTCATTTAGATAGATAACCATGACTACCGCCGTCTGGACCGCAGTGCCAAACAAAGCGATAAAGCCGACCCAAACCGCAACCGAAAAGTTGTAGCCGAGAAGCCAGACAAGATAGACGCCTCCGGTTAAAGCGAACGGTACCGCCATCAAAACGTGCGCGGCTTCAACTACCGAGTGGTACGTGAGATAGAGCAAACCGAAGATGATCAACAGTACAATCGGGACGACAAAGAACAAACGGCTCTTCGCACGCTGCTGATTCTCGTATTGGCCGCTCCATGCGATGTAATATCCCGTCGGCAGTTCAACTTCTTTTATCTTTTCCTTCGCCTCATCGACAAAGCTGCCGACATCGCGGCCGCGAACATTCAAAAGTACCGTGCCGCGAAGTAAACCATTTTCGCTTTGGATCATAGTCGCGCCTTCGACCGAACGAATTTCAGCAACTTGTGAGAGCGGGACCGAGCCGCCATTGGACATAGCGATTGGTATCTGACCGAGCGCCTGAGGCGTATTTCGAAATTCTTTGGCATAACGTACGCGGACTGGGAAACGGCGGCGTCCCTCGACCGTTACGGAAAGATTCGTTTCGCCGATGCCTTTTTCAATCGTGTCTTGAATTACCGAAACGTCGATTCCGTATCGTGCGGCGGCCGGACGATCGATCTTAATATCGATATAGGGTGAGCCGCCGATCTGTTCGGGATAGACATCGACGGCGCCGCGAACTTTCTTGACCGACTCCGCGACCTGACGCGAAAGCGTTTCGAGCTGTTTCAGATCGTTACCGAAAATCTTGATGCCGACCTGAGTTCGTATTCCTGTTGAAAGCATCTCGATGCGGTTAATGATCGGCTGCGTCCAAATATTTGTAACGCCTGGCATCCGCAGCTTTTCATCCATTTCGCTGATCAGATCCTCGCGGGTCAATCCCGGCCGCCACTGATCCTGCGGTTTGAGATGGATGAGCGTCTCATTCATATTCGTCGGCGCCGGATCGGTCGAGGTCTCGGCTCGTCCGGCTTTGCCGACCGCCGTTTCGACCTCTGGAAATTCTTTAAGCATCTCGCCCTGTTTGCTCATTATCTTGCTCGCCTCATCAATTGAGATCGACGGGTCGGTAATGGGCATGTACATCACGTCGCCTTCGTTAAGAGGCGGCATAAACTCGTTGCCGATGCCCATCGCCAGGATGATCGCTCCGAGAAACAGGACGAGAGCCGAACAGATAGCCAAAACCCGATGCTTGAGCGCCAGAAGCAGCGTCGGTTCATAAAGCCGCCGCAAGAAACGCATAACTGGATTGGCTCCCTCCGAATGAACTTTTCCACCGATCAGAAATGTGCAGAGTACCGGCACGAGCGTCACGGCGAGGATCGTCGCCCCGGCCATGGCAAATGTTTTTGTAAAGGCAAGCGGATGAAAGAGCTTTCCTTCCTGACCGATCAGGGCAAATACCGGAATAAAGGCTAGAATAATGATCGCCATCGAAAAGAAAACGGGGCGCCCGACAAGTTTTGTCGATTCGAGAACAACCTCCCACACCGCCTTGCGGTCTTTCGGGTCAATCTTCCTTATCTCCATAAACCGAAAGGCGTTTTCCGTGACGACAATTCCCGCGTCGACAAGAACGCCGATAGCGATGGCAATTCCCGAGAGCGACATCAGATTTGAACTGATGCCCATGAAATACATGAAGAGAAACGACATCAGGACCGCCAGCGGCAGCGGAATCGTGACGATCAAGATCGAGCGGAAATGTGCGAGAAAGATGATGTGTGCAAGGGTAACCAGGAGCAACTCTTCGACAAGCGTTCGCTTGAGAGTACCGGTTGCTTGATTGATAAGCTGTGTGCGGTCATAAAACGGCACAATGCGAACTCCCGCGGGTAGTCCGGCCTGTAAAGCTTCGATCTTTTGTTTAACTCCCTCGATAACTTCGAGTGTGTTGACACCATAACGAGCGATCACCACGCCGCCAACGGATTCCTTACCGTTCTTGTCGAGTGCTCCGGTGCGAAATGCGTTGCCTAGCTTTACTTCGGCCACGTTTTTGACAAAGATCGGCGTGCCGTTTGACGAGCCGATCATTATGTTTTCGACATCTTCCACCGAGCCTATCAATCCGATCCCGCGAACGACCGCCCACTGTCCGCCCTGTTCGACGACATTGCCGCCAACGTTATTGTTTGATTTCTGCACCGCCTCGACGACGGTGGAAATCGGAATGTTGACGCCACGCAGTTTATTCGGGTCGATGTCGATCTGATATTGCTGAACGTAACCGCCGACCGACGCAACCTCAGCAACGCCCGGAACGGAATTGAGCTGATAGCGCACGTACCAATCCTGAACTGAGCGGAGGTCACGCAAATTCATCGAATCGGATTCAATCGTGTACCAAAATACCTGCCCGACCCCTGTCGCATCGGGGCCGAGTGTCGGGACGACACCTTCGGGCAACTGTTTTGTAACCAAATTGAGACGCTCCAAAACTCTCGTTCGCGCCCAGTAAAGATCCACGTTGTCCTCAAAGATGATGTTTATCATCGAGAAACTGAAAGCCGAGTTTGCACGGATTACGCGCACACCGGGAAGCCCCTGGAGATTTGTGACAAGCGGATAAGTCACCTGGTCTTCAACCTCCTGCGGCGAGCGTCCTGTCCAATCTGTAAAAACAATTACCTGATTATCCGAAAGGTCGGGAATCGCGTCGATCGGCGTGCGCAGCAAGGCCCAATAACCAGCGGCAGCGACACCGATATAAAACACGATTATCAGTCCGCGATTATTTAACGACCACTCGATGAGCTTATGTATCATCCCTGCTTACTTCGCTCTGACGGGCAACGAAAATGCTCCTTTTCCGGCCGGGCCTTCATACGTTATCTGGGCCTGCCATTCACCAGCCATTTCGATATCAACTTTGCCCTTATAGACGCCCGGAGTTCCGGTTGTCGTAAAGGCGGATCCGTTATTCATCTCGGCCATGCTGCCCATTGCTGCCATTCGATAGTTCAACGCAACGGAACCAACATCGACCGGTTTTCCCGACGCATCGGTGAATGTAAGCATGAATTCCTGCGAACCTTTCTTTAACGTTCCGTCCGAGTTTGAAATCGTCGCGGTAAGGTTGTTTCCCGCCGGGCCGCTTTTTATAGCTTTACCGGGGATCGGGTTTTCAGCGGTAGGCTTTGGCGTTTCTGAACCGCAAGCCGCGGTAAATACGATCAACGCAAAGAGTGTGATTGAACCAATAAATAAAACAGTCTTTCTCATATAGTTGTCTCCTAGAGCTAGAGTTATTTCGGCGGCCCTTTATTCCGAAAGGCGCACCGATGGCCGAAATTGAAATAGCGCAAAAAGGCGCACGTTCGCCTGAAAAAAAGGCGCACTGCTCCTCAGTAACTAGATCAACAACGAGTGGTGTTGGATATATTTGGGTTGTAAAGTCTGCGGAAGAATCCGAGGAAGGTAGGGCGAAGCATCTGGCGTTTTAGCCCTCGTTGTTGGGAACAACGCGACTATTTGCTCTACAACGGACCTTGTAATAGTTGAGCTTGATGGCGAGTAACTAAAAGAAGAGGTTGGTGCTGACTCCGAGCAATTAACTGCACAGCATAAACCGGCCGAAGTGGCTGCTGGCGAGCCATCCTTGCTCTTGGCCTTGTCGCAGCACTTCATCATCTTGTCATTCGACGCGTGAAGCGACGTACCTGACACGACGCCGGAGGCGAGTGCCAAGAACAGGAATAACATTGTGAGACGTCTCACCATCATCTTCGAACATACTCCCGGTGACTTGGACATGTCAATAGAACTCTCAACTTTACTGTTCAATAGCCTCCTTCTTACCATGTTCAATAATCGCCTGTAAATCGCGGGGAATGGACATCGACTTAAAAAACCATACATTCGAGCCGCCTGTGTTCCCGGTCGGATAGATACCGAGCGGCGTCTTTGTCGAAGCTCCGATAAGACGAACGATCTGTCCCCAAATCTCGCGGGGCGAACCCTGTTTGATCGCGAGCTTGAACATTCGCCAATGGATACGCGTGTGCTGGTATGTCGAAGCTTGACCTAGAACGTGAGCTCGTTCGAGGTGATGAAAGGCTAAATTCAAGTCGCCGCCTTCAATAAGCGATTCGGCCAATGCTAACTCCTGAGAAATGGCGGTTGCCAACATTTGATTGTTATCGGTTTTCATTTTGAACCTCCCTTCGAACGCCTCTCTGACCGCTTACCGATAAGAATACCTATACCAATTGACATGGCAATAATCAGTAAACTCGCACCTACGAAAATTATAAGTTGATGTTGAGTAAAAACATGAAAAAAGTCTGCTTCTTGTTCCATTGCATTCTTATATGTGTGTCTCGTGACACGCAAAGCCCTCGCGTTCTGTTTGGGCGGTTACGTGCGCGATCTTAAATTCGCTCGTGCATGAATCGTGAACGCGTTTCAGAACGTCGTCATGTTCGGCTCCCTCGGCAAGCACGGCGTGGACGCTTAAGGCATTTACGCCTGAGGTAAGCGACCATACGTGAAGGTCGTGAATCTCGGCAACGCCTTCGATCTTTGAAAGTTTGTCTCGCACGTTCGCAATGTTTACGTCAGACGGCGTACCTTCCAGCAAGACAGCAACGGCATCTTTCAGTAACGTCCACGTTCGCGGCAAGATAAACAGGCCGATTCCCGCGGAAATTAACGGATCGGCATAATACCATCCGGTCGTGAGCATGATTATTCCGGCGATTATCACCCCGACAGACGTGAGCATATCCGACAAAACCTCGAAATATGCTCCCTTCATATTCAGGCTTTCCTTTGAGCCGGAACGCAAAATAAAGACTCCGGCAATGTTTATCACAAGGCCAACGGATGCGACCGCGAGCATTCCGGCACTTTGCACTTCGGGCGGGTTTTTGAATCGTTCGTATGCTTCGTAAAGAATGTAGAGCGATATGTAGATCAAAACTACTGCGTTAG
Source organism: Pyrinomonadaceae bacterium (assembly GCA_040080065.1). Lineage (GTDB taxonomy): Bacteria > Acidobacteriota > Blastocatellia > Pyrinomonadales > Pyrinomonadaceae > OLB17. Next base: position 26,965 of record JBEBJB010000044.1, on the reverse strand, counting down.
TAAGAGCCGCGAGTATTTCGACACGGTAATAGCCATACGTTCGTTCCGGTGATGCTGGTTTTTCTGCAAACCAAATAGCGAGTAACGCCAAACCGACGCCCGCAACATCCGTCAGCATATGCCCGGCATCGGCTAACAACGCTAGACTTCCCGTCCAAAACCCGCCAATTACCTCAACGATCAAATAGAAGAACGTCAGGCAAAAGACCATCATCAATGGCTTTTTGTTTCTGCCCGCCGCCGATACTTGGTGTGTGTGTCCGTGTCCCATATTTCGTACCTAGAATCTGTACCTTCGATTTCTTCGTCTTTTCTCCGCCTTTGCTTGTCCCAGCCGCTTGTACCGGCTTAACCTTTTCTCGCTCGGGTGCGTCTTGAATCCGCGTTTATTCAGGAAGAGCATCAGCCAGGTCAGTCCGAAGATCAAGGACGTTCCGATGACCGCTCCGATGAGCATGTGAACTGGGTTCGCAGACGACATAAATTCCGTTGATTAGATCAACGTAACCGATTCAATGGGAACAACGGTTATGATGCCGTCTCCCTTCTTCCCCGTGTGAGCGTTGTGCCTGATGGCCGCGACTATCGCCTCAACCATTTCCTCGCTCGCCGCTACCTCGATCCGTTTGTTTGGCTTGAACGGATCTAGCGCGTCATAGGCAGAAGTTCGCAACCGCTGGCCGAAACCTTCGGAATCGATCACCGTCATTCCCGGAAAGCCCTCAATGTCCTCAAACGCATTTACGATCTTCTCAACCGTGAACGGCCGCACTATCGCGATAATTAGTTTCATCATCATTTTATCCCTCCGTGAACTCTCCCTCGACATCCTTCTCAAACCATGCGTAAAGCGTCGGCAAGATCAATAGAGTCAACAGTGTTGATGTTATGAGTCCGCCAATCACAACTGTGGCAAGCGGCCGCTGAACTTCCGCCCCCGCCGAAGTTGCTAACGCCATCGGAATAAACCCGAGGCTGGCAACCAGAGCCGTCATAAGTACCGGACGCAATCGCGTCATGGCCCCGTCGTTAACGGCGTCGAGCACCGATTTTCCTTCTTCGCGGAGATGGTTGATGAAACTGACCATCACAACACCGTTTAGAACGGCAACGCCAAATAATGCGATAAACCCAACGCCTGCGGAAATCGAAAATGGCATTCCCCGCAAGGCCAACGCCACAACGCCACCAACGATCGCAAACGGAATTCCGGTATAGATCATTAGCGCCTGCTTTGCCGAGCCGAACGTCGAGAACAACATCACAAAGATCAAAAACAATGCAATCGGCACCACTATCAGCAATCGACTAGTCGCCCGCTCGAGGTTTTCGAAAGCTCCGCCCCATTGCAAATAATATCCGGGCGGAAGTGTCACTTCCTTACCGATCTTTTCTTTTGCTTCGGTTACGAAACTTGCAATATCGCGTTGACGGACGTTAGTCGATACCACGATCCGGCGCCGCGTTGCTTCACGAGATATTTGTGCGGCCCCTTCAACAAGTGCGATATCGGCAACTTGTGCGAGGGGCACGCGTTGCCCATTTGGAGCGGTTAGGATCAACGCTCGAACCGACTCGACAGATTTGCTCGCGTCTTCGTTCAAACGCAGAACAATGTCAAAACGTTGCTCGCCTTCGAAAACCTCGCCCGCCTTCTTCCCGGCAAAGATCGCTTCGACCAGTTCGTTGACATCTTCGACATTGATCCCGTATCGTGCAATGGCCGCACGGTCCGGCTTGATCTGCAATTGAGGCAAACCCGTCGTAACCTCCACCTTTGTTTCTTCCGCACCCTGTATTGTTGCTAAAACCTTTTCGATCTCTTCGCCCTTGTCGGCTAGTACCTGTAGATCGTCGCCAAAGAGCTTGATCGCAACGTCGCCTCGTGTTCCGGCGATAAGTTCGTTGACGCGCATCTCGATCGGCTGCATGAAACCAAAAGATGCCGCACCTGGGACTTCGGCTTCGAGCTTTTTAGACATCTCCTCGATCAGCTTTTCTTTCGACCAGCCTGACTTCCATTCTTCGATCGGATTGAGCATCACGAATACATCGCACTGATTCAAACTCATTGAATCCGTCGCTACTGCTGGTGCTCCGCACTTCGATACGATCGTCTTGACCTCTGGGTAGACCTTGAGTGATTTTTCAACAGCAGTCGTCATGACCATTGACTGATCGAGAGAAACACTTGGCAAACTTATTGCTTCGACCAAAATATCGCCTTCATCGAGACGCGGAATAAATTCGCCGCCCAGATATGGGAAAATGATTCCAGAGATCACAACGACCGTAACCGCAATAGCCAAAACCTGTGCCCGAAACTTCATCACAAATGCGAGCGATGGCCTGTAGATTTGTTTCGCCCAACGAATAAGAAAACTCTCCGATTCTGAAACATTGCCCTTTAGCGTCAAGGCCAACATTGCCGGAACGTAGGTCAGCGAGAGCAGAAGAGATCCGAGAAGCGCGAAGATCACAGTCAAAGCCATTGGAACGAACATCTTGCCCTCGATTCCCCGAAGACTAAGGATCGGAAGATAAACGATACCGATGATTGCCACGGCGAACACTACTGGACGCGCGACTTCGAGACAGGCTTCGAGGATAGTGCGTTCCGGTGGCTCTCGTGATTTCTCGTGCTGTGCCTCGGCGCGGCGGCGAACCACGTTCTCGACCATGACGACGGCTCCGTCAACGATCAACCCAAAATCCAATGCCCCCAAACTCATCAGGTTCCCCGATACATTGAAAGCTCGCATCAATATCGCGGCAAACAACATCGATAATGGAATGATAGTCGCGACAAGCAAAGCGCCACGCCAGTTGCCAAGCAAAAGGAGCAACACAAAGATCACCAACGCTGCACCTTCTAGCAGATTCTTTTCAACTGTCCAGATCGCGCGTTTAACTAACGAGGTTCGGTCATAAAATGGTTCGATGGTCACGCCCTTCGGCAGAGTCGTCTTGATCTCATCGATCTTTGCCTTGACTCTTTCAGCCACAACTCGCGAGTTCTCGCCTTTCAGCATGATCGCCATACCAGACACGATCTCGCCCTCGCCATTTGTGGAAACCGCACCTTGACGAATGCTTTGACCTTCTACTACTTCCCCAAGATCACGCACAAAGACGGGAACGCCTTCTTTGCCGGTTTTGACCACGATATTCGTAATGTCATCCATCTTTTCGACGAGTCCGACACCACGCAGCAGATACTGCTCGGCCCCTTTCGCGATGTAGCCTCCGCCGACCGTACCATTATTTGCCATGACCGCATCGTGAACATCGCTTAGCGTCAATCCATATGATTGCAGTTTTTCGGGTGACAGACGGACTTCGTACTGTTTGCCGTAGCCGCCGTGCGAATTAACTTCCGTCACACCCGGAACGCCCATCAACTGTCGGCGAATATTCCAGTCGTGAATCGTCCTGAGATCCGTCGCCGTATAATTGCTTCCGGGTTCCGCTCGAACTTCGTACTGGTAGATCTCGCCCAGGCCGGTAGCTATCGGCCCCATTTCGGGCGAACCGATGCTGGGCGGAATATTCTCGCGAGCGGTCGCCATGCGTTCGAGAATTAGCTGGCGTGCGAAATAGATATCGGTCGACTCTTCGAAAACGATGGTTACGTTCGATATGCCGAACTTCGAAACCGAACGAATTTCTTCGACGCCCGGTATGCCCGACATCGCAACTTCGATCGGAAAGGTGATCTGGCGTTCGATCTCCAGCGGTGCAAGACTTGGAGCGTTGGTCAAAACCTGAACCTGAACATTGGTGACATCAGGCACGGCGTCGATCGGTAGATTAATAAGACTGTAAGCCCCGGCGGCCGCCATGATCGCGACGAGCAGAAGAACTATCAGCTTCTGAGCAATGGAAAATCGAATTAATGCGTTGATCATATTTTTAGTGATCGTCTCCCAACGCTCCTTTTTCGAGCTGCGTCTTTAATGTAAAGCTGCCCTTCGTGGTGACCTTTTCCCCGAGTTTTAGGCCTTCGATGACTTTCGTGTAGCCGTTGATATCGGCTCCGGCCTCGATCTCTCGGACCTCAAATGCACCCGGTTCATCCTCGCGCGGAACAAACACTATGGTTTTGTCCCCCGTTCGCTGAACTGCGGCCGAAGGCACAACTAGTTCCTCGCCCGTAGCTTCATTTGTTCCCGTGTAAAAACCAACCTCAGCGAACATACCAGCCCGTAATTTACCCTGGACATTTGGAACCTCAAGCCGAACACGTCCGGTTCTAGTTGTCTCGTCCAACTGCGGATCAATGTATGACACGCGTCCGCTGACCGTGCCGATAGCAGGCGACGTGATCTCCGCAACGGAACCAACCCGGAGCCTCGCCATGTTCGCTTCAGGAACATTTGCGATGACATAAACAGTGCCGAGATTTGAAATAGAAAATATGGGAACTGCCGCTTCGATACCTGCACCGGCATTGAATTTTCTTTCGGTGACGACACCGGAAAGTGGGGATCTTAAGGAAACGAGCGACGTATCGCTACGATGATCGTCCGTTTTGTTCGATTCGACAGGAACGCCGAGCGAACGTAATTCGTCCTCTATGTGTTTGAGATCAACCCTGGCGGTTTCAACCTCCGCCTGTGATTCCTGTAATTCTTTATTTAGAGCGATATTGGATTGAAAATCGAAATCTGCTTTGGCGGTTCTGTACGCGGTCTCGGCTGTCATTAGATCTTTTCCGGCTCCGGCACCGAGCTCGATCAGCCGCTTTGTCCTTTTCAAGGTAGCGTCGGCTTCATCCAGCCGGGCTTTCGCCTGCAATACTGCAACGCGGTTCTCAGCTTTCTGAACACGTGAAAGGTTGCGTTGGGCCAGTTCATATTTCGTCTTAGCCTCGTGCATTTTGCCGTGCATTTGAGCAAGCTGCGGACTCGAAATAACGGCAAGCACTGCTCCCTTCTGAACATTGTCACCAACACCGTAGAAAACTTTTTCGATCCGACCGCCAACCAGTGCCGTCGCCATTTCGGTTGTCTCAGGATTCAACTCGACAGCACCCGTTACCATCAATCTGGCAATGGCAGGTCGCTGGGTTACTGATTCCGTTACGATACCGGCAGATGTGAGCATTTCAGGATCGAGTTTTACTTCCTTCCCCTTCTCGTCCTCAGAATGTCCCGGCTCTTCTTTATGTTCCTCAGTGGCCGCTTTGTCGCCGCTGGCGGAGTTCTTACTAACGATCCACGCAACCCCAATGATCGCGATAAGCCCGACTACCGCCGCGGTTATTATCCATGCCACGAGTGATCCCCTCGTCGTCGGGATCTTAGGGTTGCGATCTCCGTCGTTCTCTAGGTTCGATTCGAGACGGTCTAGTTCCGCTTCGTCGTTCTGGTGATGCTCGTTCTGCTCATTTATATTTAGATCAGACATAATATTTTTAGTTCTCTAAGTTGGCTCCGATGGCGATGAAAAGTTCGGCTTGCGAACGATATCGTAAGGTTAGTGCTTCGGTTAGGTCGCGATTGGCATCAAGCAATTTTCGCTGCTCGGCAATGAGGTCGGTGATCTTTAGCTGTCCTAGCTCATAGACCTTTCGGATCGTTTCGATGTTTTCTAATGAGCGGGGAATCACCGTTGTTTCAAGCGTTCGTAAAGCCCGTTTTGCCGACTCGATGCGCTGAAAGGCCGTGACAACTTCGTTTCGAATTATCGCTTCGGCAAACGAGCGTCTCTCCTGGGCTTGGCGAATTGCTATTTCGGCTTCAGCTTTGGCTCCCTGCTTTTTGTCGAAGATCGGCAATCCGATCGAAACGCCGAATGTAAGGCTGCGATCGGTACTCTGCGGAAATGATCCAACCGGCAGATCAATACTCGAACGCCCTTGCGTGTAACGCGTGTACGCTGTGACATCCGGCTTACTCTGTGAACGAACGAGCCGAAGCCCAGCGCTCGCGAGTTGTTCTTCGAGCTCTGCAACTCGCAATTCGGGTCTCGACCTTAGAGCGAGCGAGATGCCGGTTTCGCTTGTTGTAGGCAATTGTGGAATTTGAGCTGCGGAAATTTCCTCGCGTAGCTTTAGCGGCTGGTCGTAAGCGACACCGGCATAGAATTTTAGTCTGGTTAACGCTGTTTGGATGTTGCCGTCTGCGATCTCGCGTCGTGCCCGAAGCCGCTCGACCTCGGTTTGCAGGAGACTCAATTCCAGAGGAGCGGTTTCGCCCTCGTTGACCCGAGTCTGCACAAAACGAACCGTCTGTGTGTCCAGTTCCAACAGGTCGTCCAATACCTGTAATTCTTTTAAAGCCGCAAGTGCTTCGGCATAGGTATTAAGAACCTGACCGGTGACCTCACGCTGTCGAGTTGTAAGTTCCGCTTCGCGTAATGTGATCTCCGCTCGCGCGAGATCGATCCGCTTTTGCCGCTGTCCGTAAACATCGACCGGCAGAGAAAAGCCAACGCTCAACTCGCGATCTCCAGGCGAACCCACTATCCTTCCGGTTGACTGCTCAACCTCGAGTGTCGGATTCGAGCGCAGCCCGGCTTGCGTAAGCCGGGCTCTGGCTTTTTCGATCTCAAGCTGGGCGATCTTGATATTTCCGTTACTCGCTACCGCAAGACGTACGATCTCGGCAAGAGAAATGCCGTCCGTTTGGTTGTGATAGCGATTGGCAAACGGTGCCACTAGCCGTTTTTCAGGTAAGCTCGCCGCCGGTTGCGAAGCGATACTAGTTGATCCGATATCGAACGCATTCGCTCTGGTATTCTCCTGCGAATACGCAGTAGCCGCCGTCGTAACGACGACCACATACAATAATTTTTTGAACATTTATAAACCTATCTCAAAAACAATCTGCTAGCCTGCTAGGCGCGGATTCGCACACTAGCCAAATAAAGGCGCATCAATGGTATTTGAGTTAGGCTTTTGGCGGCTGCCAAATTGAGAAGGAGCGGGTGGATTCGTAAGGGGCTTTGTAGTGAGAAAAATCAGAACTCGCTTGCTCAACGGTTTTCGGAAAGGTCACAGCCACAGAGTAGACGATCGTCTGAGCAGGGTTGCTTCCGCAACATGAGCAGACACAAAACGGCGAACAATCATCATTGGAATCACTGTCACTATCCTGCGAAAGCGGGTCCAAGTGGGCAACCTTCTGAACCGGGTGACCTTGGTTGTCGCGTGGCAATAGGCTGTCCTTACACGGCTGCACCGAAAGGACAAGCAAATACGCCACAAAGATGTAAGTCACGATTCTCACGACTCGATGGTCTCAAATTTTTAACTGGTCTGTCTAGTCCGTCGAATCAAAAGCGGCATGAATCTTAACCGCCCCCATGTTCAGGCGTGCTATTGACGACGTTGTAACAGGCTAAACTACACAACGCATAATAGGAACGCCGCACTCTTTACGCAATTGTCGTTGTTGGAAGGATTAGCGAAAACAGAGCTCCATCAGAGGTGTTTTGGGCAAGAAGTTTCCCCCCGTGTTGGGTCGCGATTTTATGAGCAATTGAAAGGCCGAGTCCTACCCCTTTTTCCTTAGTCGTGTAGAACGGGTCGAAAATCTTCGAGAGATTTTCTTCGTCAACCCCAGAACCGGTGTCAGTGACTTGGACGATAAAATCACTGTCTTGCTGAAAAGTTTTAAACGTAATCGTCTGACCGGCACCGTTTGACTGGGTCATGACCTGTAGAGCGTTGATAGCTAAATTTAGTATCACCTGCTTGATCTGCTCGGCATCGACGAGAATCAGCGGAAGATTCTTCTGGAGATCTCTAATCACTTCAACCGACTGTGACGAAGCCTCGTTCTCGATCAAACCTGTGATTGAGTCCACGATTTCGTTAAGATCAGTTGGAGTTTTAGACGGTGCGTTGGGTCGTGCGAATCGTAGAAACTCACCCACTAGCCGATCTAACCTATCTATTTCACCTTTTGCAAGACCGACGAACTCTCGCCGAGGACTGTCAACGGTCAGCTCGTCCTCTAATATTTCGATGGCCCCTTTTATTGACGCAAGCGGGTTGCGGACCTCATGAACGATTCCGGCAGAAAGTTCTCCGAGCGAGGTTAATTTCTCCGCCTGAAGCAGCTGTTGAAACGTTGTTTGCAACTCATCGTAAGCCCTTCGTTTCTCCTCGGCATTTCTTTCAGCTCGTTCCCTGGCATTTCTTAAACGGTCGCCGAGAGCTCCCATTATCCCGCCAACGAGATTGAAGATCACGATTTCGGCATACTGGTTGATGGAGTAATCAAAATGTCCGTGTTGCCAATGTAAATAAACATGTGGCGAGTAAATGATGGTTGTAAAAAGAGATGCCGCGAGCCCACCTCTGAGACCAAATATTAAAGCGGCGGCTATAATTGGTACGTAGTAGATCCGCTGATATATCTCGTGCCAAACGATTTGATCTGTAGGCGTGAGAAAGTGCAGCACGGTAATGAGGATGATCACCGCTGCAATTACAATCCATACGTACAAACGGTTACGGGAGGATGTGATATTGAAGGTCTGCGTATCCATCTAGTCGTCCGAAATGCTGGGACCGGACTCCTCTAAGTCGTACTTCTGTATTCGATATATAAGGGCGCTTCGAGTAATACCTAGATATTTTGAGGTTTGCGACTGATTTCCGTTATGCCGAAGAAGCGAACTACGTATAATTTCCCGTTCGATGGCCTCTAGATTAATCGGCTCGGAAGGCAGGTCGAACCACAATTCCCCCTTCGTTGAAAAAGGCTTCTTCACGGTTTCCGGGACGTCGTTAAGAGTTAAAGGATCCCCATCCGAAAGAACAACCATTCTTTCTACCAGATTCTCCAATTCGCGAACGTTTCCCATCCATGGGTAATCGAAAAATACCTTGAATACCTCGCGCGATATCTTTGGCGTTCTCATCCCATGTTTCGACGCAGATCGGGTTGCAAAATGTTCGGTCAAGACTGGCAAATCTTCACGGCGCTCCCGCAACGGTGGAATTGTGATTGGAACGACCGCGAGTCGGTAGAAAAGATCTTCGCGGAAGGCGTTTTCCTTTACAAGTTCCTGCAGGTTTTCGTTAGTGGCAGCAATTATTCGAGCATCTATCTTGCGCGGGGTATTTTCGCCTAGGCGTGTCACTTCCTGCTCCTGCAGAACCCTCAAAAGCCGTGTTTGCGACTGGAGAGGCATAGCACTGATCTCATCAAGGAATAAGGTACCGCCATTGGCTTCCTCAAATTTGCCCCTCGATTCTCCAACCGCACCAGTGAAAGCACCTTTTTTATATCCGAATAACTCTGCTTCGATGAGCGTTTCGGGTATAGCGGCACAGTTGATAGCAACAAACGGATTGTCTCTGCGCGTGCCGGAAAAGTGTATTCCTTTCGCGATCAATTCTTTTCCAGTTCCCGACTCACCTTCGATTAGGACGGTGACGTTTGTTTTTGACACTCGCTCAACCAGATCAAAAACCTGAAGCATCTTTTCAGATGATCCGATAACGTTCTCGATTCGAAATTCTTCGTGAATCTGACGTCTTAGCCGGCGATTCTCCGCTAAAGCGTGGCCATATCTTAGGGCTTTTTCGACCGTTAGCAGAATTTCCTGGCGGTTAAAAGGTTTTGTAATAAAATCAAAGGCCCCGCCGCGCATAGCTTCGACCGCTGTATCGACATCTCCGAAAGCGGTAATAACAATGATTGGTACTTCGCTGTTGATCGCCGTTGCCTGTTGGACCAACTGCGACCCCGTGATCTTCGGCATGCGCCAATCGGTGATCACGCAGTCAAAGTCGTCTGCCGAATAGAACCTCAATGCTTCTCGGCCATCACTCTCGCTCACGACCGAATGCCCGGCCTCCGATAGCTGAAATTCAAGAACCCGACGCAGCGACTCATCGTCATCGACCAGCAAAATTTTGGCAGGGGCTTTTGTCATGACGACCTCATTTTACCAAACTCCAAATCAGTTCCGCTCCGAACACCTTGTGAATTTTAGTTTCCGTGCGATGCTTGGTGTGTAAGTGGATTTCGAGGGAACGCGTGGAGCTTAGCGACGACATTCCGCATCACTTACCGCAGCCGCAATCATCGCCGCAGCCCGATTTTGACGAAAAGGCACTGCGTCTTTGCACCAGTGTTCTCACCGCAAAGATAACAGCCGCGAGAATGATTGCGATCACTAACAGATATTGAAGATCCATAAGGTATCATTAATCCGGTGAACTCATTTGATCTCGAACGTCAGCGTCGTCCATTTCGACTCGTAATTCAAATTCAGGTCGCCGAGTTTTGCCATATTGATGAACTTGACATACCATTTGCCTGAACCGTCAAGCCGCAGCATGACAAGGCCTTTCTCGTCGCTGCGAAGTTCTGGCGACGAAACTATCTTTCCCCTAGCGTCCCGTCCGGCAAGGACCACTTGGCCAACGAGCGGCCTACCATCCTTGAGACAAAGGAGTTCGATCGTGTCGCCCCGTTTTAGCTTATACGGATTCTGCTGCGGTACGAGTTCTACCGGATAGCCGAGAATCATTTTGTAATCGTCGGTCTGCTTCTTTCCAACCTGTAGGATCGCTTTCACATGCTTGCTGTAACGCTCCACCGCGTCTTTTTTCAGTTCGCCGGTCTTCCGTCTCTCCTCGAGCGTGTCAGGGAGGCCGTCTTCTTTGAGATACTCATTGAAATCCGCCGCTTTCAACGCGATCTCGCGTGATTTGGTCGAAAGCCCGACAACGTAGGTTCCCGCCGCTCCGGTCTTCAGATTTAGAAAGGCAGTCGTTTCGTCTTTAGTAAGATCGGCTTCCTTCGGATGCACACGATTCCCACCCGAAACGACGCTCACGTCATTTAGCCGGGCGAATGCAACCGCTCCCTCGCTCGTCAGAAACGTTCCATTCATGACTTTGACAGTAAACTTCGAGTTAGGCTTCAGGAAATAGCTGTCTGACTTAAGAAACAGGTCGTGTGCGAAAGCGGCCACAGTTAATAGCGAGCAAAGTAAAACGCCGCCTGTTAAATTTCTCTTCGTCATCATATCCTCCTAACGTTTCGTCTTCGTCCCTTTATGGAGCCGGATTGTCCCAAATAAACTATCAAAATTTTTCGTTTCTTCCACCGCTTCAATACCCGTATCCGTCATCAAACTCGGCAATAGGCCATTAAAACTGTCGTCCGTTGTTTCCGAACCGTCGAGCAGTTTGATGAAATATGAAGGAAATTTCATAAATGAATTGGATGGCAGTCCCCAGTCGGCAATATGTATCTCGCCATTCGGTTTGAGAACTCGCCTTACCTCGCTCAATGTTCTCAACTTATCCTCCCGCGTCAAATGATGAAAGAACAAGCTCGAAACGACGCGGTCAAAAGATGCATCTTCATAGGGCAATTCAAACGACATTCCTTCATCGAATTCAATCTCAACGCCCGAGTCTTTTGCCTTTGCCCTGGCTATATCAAGAACTGTAGAATCACCGTCAATACCGATGACAGTGGTTTGCGTCTGCGCGTTTTTAATCAGTATTGTGAGCGTTCCCGTACCGCAGGCCAGATCCAAAACACGATGGCCGATTTTGATTTGAGCTTCTGAAACAAGAGCATTCTTGAAAACTTTCTCCCGCGTCGTCAGGCGCACCACCGGATCATAAAAAGGCGTTAGCCATTCGTAACTCAACGCAGGAATGTATCTTTCATTCTTCACTTGCTTACAATTTCAAGTTCCGCAAACGCAGCGCATTGACGATGACCGAGACAGAGCTGAAAGTCATCGCGGCGCTCGCGATCATTGGGCTCAGAAGGAGGCCGAAAATTGGAAATAGAACGCCGGCCGCGATGGGCACGCCGACGAGGTTGTAAATGAATGCAAAGAACAAGTTCTGACGGATGTTCTTCATAGTCGCCTCGCTCAGTTTTTTCGCCCTCAGGATTCCGCGAAGGTCGCCTTTTAGAAGCGTTATATCAGCGGATTCCATAGCCACGTCTGTTCCCGTCCCCATTGCGATCCCGACCTGCGCCTGAGCTAGGGCCGGTGCATCATTTACGCCGTCGCCGGCCATTGCGACGATCTTGCCCAGCGTCTGCAGCTCCTTGATCTTTTCCGCTTTTTGTTCGGGCAAAACATCAGCGAAAACCTTGTCGATGCCGAGCCGTTTGGCAACTGCGTCGGCCGTAATTGCATTATCGCCCGTCATCATGACGACTTCGATCTTGTGTCGATGCAGTTCGTCGATTGCTTCTTTAGCAGACTCTTTAATAGTGTCGGCGACCCCGACAAGCCCGGCGGGTTTCCCGTCAACGGCGACGAACATTACCGTTTGCCCTTCCGCACGAAGCTCGTCGGCTTTTCCATCAGCCGGGAAATCAATGTTGTTTTCCGTCATCAACTTCGCATTACCCAGTAACACCTTTTTCCCGTCGATCGATCCAGTGATTCCTTTCCCTGTAATGGATTCAAAACCCTCAACCTTTGCCAATTCAATATTTTTCTCTTCGGCACCTTTCATGATCGCTTCGGCAAGCGGATGCTCGCTCGATTTTTCGAGACTTGCGGCGAGTCTTAAAACCTCGTTATCTGAAATCTTAGATTCGGGATTTGAAATTATGCTTTGCAATCGAGGTTTGCCCTCGGTCAAGGTTCCGGTTTTATCAACGACGATGGAATTCACCTTTTCCAGGATCTCTAGTGCCTCGGCCTTCTTGACCAATACACCGTGCCGCGCACCGTGTCCCGTGCCGACCATGATCGACATCGGCGTGGCCAGTCCCAACGCACATGGGCAGGCAATAATCAGAACTGAAACCGCCGCGACCATCGCGTAAGCGAAACTACCGAAGATCAGCCAAACGGCAAACGCGACGATCGCTACGAGAATAACCGCCGGGACAAAATAGGCCGATACGACATCCACGAGACGCTGGATAGGAGCGCGCGAACGCTGAGCCTCGCCGACCATACGGACGATCTGCGCGAGCAGCGTATCGCTGCCGACCTTCTCCGCTTTCATAATAAAGCCGCGTCGGCCATTGATCGTTCCGCCGATCACCTTATCGCCGACCGTTTTTTCGACCGGGATCGATTCGCCCGTCACCATTGACTCATCAACCGAAGTATCGCCTTCCAAGATCGAGCCATCGGTCGGAATTTTTTCATTTGCCCTCACCCTCAAGCTCGCCCCCATCTGTACATCTTTAAGCGCGATCTCGGTCTCCGTGCCGTCGTCGAATACAACGATCGCAGTTTCCGGCGCGAGGCCGAGCAGGGCTTTGATGGCGCTTGAGGTTTGGCTTCTGGCTCGAAGTTCGAGAACCTGCCCGAGGAGAACAAGTGTCGTAATAACGGCTGCCGCTTCAAAGTAAGCGGAGACTAGACCTGTATGCACATTTCGCATTGCCCCAGGGAACAGATCAGGCAGAAACAGGGCGAAAAGACTAAAAAGGTAAGCTGCTCCGGTGCCTATCGCGATCAGCGTGAACATATTCGGGCTGGCATTTTTAACCGAAGCCCATCCACGCTGAAAGAAAGGAAGTCCGCCCCACAGTACGACCGGCGTCGCAAGAACGAGCTGTGTCCAAATAGAAAAGCTAGGCGAAACTATGTCGTGGAAACTCGGCAGCATTTCCGACATCGCCAGAGCAAAAACCGGAAGGGTCAATGCGGAGGAGATCAAGAACCGCCGTTTCATATCGAGATATTCCGGGTCAGGAGCATCATCGAGCGTCATCACCTTAGGCTCAAGTGCCATTCCGCATTTCGGACAGCTTCCCGGACCTATCTGCACAACTTCCGGATGCATCGGGCAGGTGTATTCGACCCCCTTGCTTTCGGCCTCAAGTTTTTCTTCCTCTTTCTCCTGAAGAAAGCTTGCCGGATTTTGTTTGAACTTGTTCAAACAGCCCGCCGAGCAAAAATAATAAGTTTCGCCCTCGAAAACATATTTTCCCGCAGGCGTTTCCGGCGCGACTGTCATTCCGCACACCGGATCAACAAATTCCCCTTCAGGCGTAGCATTCATCTCTCCGTGCGAGACAGTTTCTATTCTTTCGCGACCGATCTCTTCAAAACCACTCGCGCTGACGTCTTGCGTCTTGGCGATAAATTTCTGCAAACAGTCTTTAGAGCAAAAATAGTAGATCTTCCCCTCATGCATAAAACTCCCCGCCGCCGTCGCCGGATCGACCGTCATTCCGCATATCGGATCGATAAATTCGTCTTCTGCTGCGATCTTTTTTACAATTCTTGTCATGGCCCCTCCTCGCGGGATAAATACCGTTATCAACCTGTTTATTTGCCGCTGCAGCAGCTCGCCGGTTTCTCGTCCGTAGGCTCGATAAATTTTTGTAGACAGGCGGTCGAGCAGAAATAATATGTATCTCCGTCCTGGTTTAGGCTGCCGGCAGCCGTTGCGGCCATGACCTGCATTCCGCATATCGGGTCGGTAAAAGTGTCGGTTGTTGTTGTAGTTGTTGTTTTCTCAATCATATTTCTATCTTCCAGTCGTTAAAAGTAACGACAAAAACTATTCTACAACCTGTTAGCAGGGGTCAGGTCAAGCGCTATTTTTCTGTCTCGCTTACCGACTCGATCAAGTGGCAAACTGAATCACCCGTCGGCATTGAATTCTTCATTTGCGACCAATCCTTAAGGGCTCCCTCCATTTTCCGCTGGAGCTTCCGCATCTCATTGATCTTTCGTTTATTCTCCGCAATACGGCGGACGATAATTTCCCGAACCATCGGACACGGCGTATTCCCTTCTTTCGCCTCCTTCAAAATATCCGCGATCTCCGCGAGCGAAAATCCCAGATTGCCGGCTGCCTTGATAAAACGCACCCGCACGGCGTCCGAAGGCTGATAAACCTTATAGTTATTTTGTGTATTTCGGGCCGGCCTCAGCAAACCGATGCGGGTATAGTGCCTGATCGTGTAGAGAGACACGTCGGATTGTTTAGCCAATACCGTAGCGGTCATCATTGGATTGGGTTACTCCTCATCTATTTTCGATCTATTTCGTCAAGTTTTTTCTTCATCCACTCGATCTCCGACTGTTGAGACGAGGTTATACCTTTACACAATTCCTTGATCTCCGTGTCCTGGAGATTCGGGTTATCACACATCAGAACGGCTCCTCCGTGGTGCGGGATCATAGATTTCAAGAATTCTCTATCGGAGATGGCGGTCTGCTTTCTGATAAACAACGAAAACAGGACAAGCAAAATAATGCTGACACCCGCGATGATCAGATTGGCCTTTTTGTTGTTATACATCGACCACATCACAAAGATCTCGATCACGATCATCGGGGCGGTCATAAGTCCGGCCATGTAAAACTGATTTAAGTTTGGATAGACGTTTCCGAACGAATCGACCATCATGTACATAAATACGAACATCGAAATAAACGACAGAATCGCCATGATGGCGAGGTTCACGTACATGCTTTTTGCTTTCTTCATGTCTTTAATGTGTTTTTTACCTCCTTTTTACAAAAAGTTATTCACCCTGATGGAATAGCGTTTCACTACGTCCAAATCCCCTGCTGAAGACGGCATCGGGCAAATTGGCACTGCCCGACGCCTCTGCTCATTGACCCGTATAAACTTCTGGACTCCCTTCAAACTTGTCCTTATACAGGGTCGAGCAAAAATAATAGGTTGCTCGCCTTGAGAACTATCATTAAGTAATCGCCTCAAAAAGATCTTCCCTTTCCTGCGGCCGATTAGCGTGTCTATCACAACACGCCTTTCCATAGATCCATACAACTCACTCCTTGAAGTTCTACTTCCAAAATTGGAACCGCCCCGGTGCCCTCTACTTATCTTGAGGCGCAGGTGGCCTGCCCTTTCGTTTTTTTCGCCATCGGCCCATAAAGTAAAGGGTGACACCAAAAATGAGAACGATCACGCCGTTAACCGACATGACCTGGTGTGAGGCATAACCTATATAGTCCGGATTAGAACTCACTCTAATCAGATGCCACGCAAAGAGGGCGATCCCTATAACGCTTATTACTATTCCCCCTGTCTTCATAAAGAATTTCACAAAAATTGAGCCGTATTGCCGCCGAGTTCGTGTCTAGAAACCGGATTAACCCTTTGGAGACGGCGAGGGCTGGGCTGCCGGAGCCCTGCGAGGAGCGCTTGAATGCCAATGGACGATTCGCCATTTGCCATCGCGCTTTTCTAGAACCGCTGTGCCCAAACCGCCGCTTTCTACCTTGCGAGTACCCATTTCGGCGGCAAGAGAATATTTAAAAGTTGCCCACGCCGTCTTGCCATCGACTTTCACCTTAAGATCGGAAAACGAGTATTTTGTGTTTTTGAATTCCTTTAGTTCGGGTGCGAGATGGGTGTTGCGGTAATCATTCCAACCATAATTGGCGTACCCGCTCTCGAATACAGTTACGTCCTCGGTGTTGGCCCAAATTTTATCGAGGGCCGCTAGATCGCCCTTTTCGACCGCCGCCGCTTCGCTCATCATGACGTCCGTGACAGCTTTAACTTCGTCGGTCTGTGCATTGACGGGGAAGGTCAAATTTAAGACCAGCACGCAGGCTCCAAGCACCAGCGCAACGATCAAAGCCCCGCGCAAATTTGTTGTCTTCATAGTTTTTCTCCTCTATATAGTTAAATATCTCAAACAACTCTTGGAATCCTTTAACTTTCCGTAGCAGGAACCGGATTCCTAGCCGGGAAGTCCGTTGTCGTATCAGCCCGATCTCCTTCCCACTCACCGGCCCCGAACATCCCGTGCTCGCGTTCCGCGATAACTCGATCCGCACTCGGCCGTCCGAACTTGTAAAAGACAGCCGGGGTTACGATCTGATCAAGTAGGGTCGAAGTTAAAATTCCGCCCAGCACCACCACCGCGAGTGGGTGCAATATCTCTTTGCCCGGAGCGTCCGCCGCAAGGATGAAGGGTATTAGCGACAGTCCCGCGGTCAGGGCAGTCATCAGGACGGGAACGAGCCTTTCTAACGAGCCGCGTACGATCATGTGTTCGGTAAAATCTTCGCCTTCTTCTTTCATCAGGTGAAGATAATGCGAGATCATCATGATCCCGTTTCGTGACGTTATCCCGACGAGAGAAATAAAGCCGACCATGGTTGCGATCGAAAATACGCCGCCCGAGAGGTGCAAGGCCCAAATCGCTCCAATAAGCGCGAGTGGGATGTTTATCATCACCTGGAGGGCTACCCGCCAGTCACCGAGTGCTTTTATCAGCAGAAAGAAGATTGCTAACAGAGAAAAAATTGAGAGTAATGAGAGAGTTCTTGTTGCCTCCTGCGATGCCTGAAACTGGCCGCCATACTCAAGAAAATACCCGGTTGGCAGTTGAACCTGTGTCGCGACACGGCTTTGAATGTCATTGACGACGGAGCCAAGATCACGTCCGGCAACGTTTGCCCCAATGACAATTCGGCGTTTCGTGTCTTCTCGAAGGATCTGGTTGGGTCCGGGAAAATTCTCAACAACAGCTACGGCAGAAATGGGAATCTGAGTTCCTTGCGGCGTGTCGATGGTGACATTTTGCAATGCATCCAGACTGTTGCGGGACGCCTCGTCAAAACGAACAACGACGTCGTAACGCCGGGCTCCATCAATGGCCTGCGAGACGGTTCGCCCGTTCAGCGCCGTCTCCAGCGTTCGCGTAACTTCGCCCGGCTGAAGACCGTATTGGGCGGCTTTGACCCGGTCGACATTAAAACGCACCTGCGGGATCAGAACCTGTCGCTCAACCGACACGTCCGTTGCCCCCTCGACGGTTTGAATCGTATTCCGAATCTCCTCAGCTTTCGACCGCAGGGTAGCCAGATCGTCGCCAAAAAGTTTGACCGCGATCTGGGCCCGAACACCAGACTGCAAATGATCCAAGCGATGTGAGATCGGCTGCCCTACGTTAGTCGAAACCCCGGGAACAATCGCGAGTTTGTCTCTAATTGCCGCAAGAATTTCGTCCCGTGACCGGTCGGATTTCTTCAGATCAACGTCGATCTCGGTATAGTGAACGCCTTCGGCGTGTTCGTCGAGTTCAGCCCTTCCCGTCCGGCGCCCCGTAGAAATAACCTCAGGAACCTCTAACAGTAATTTCTCGGAAATTTGGCCGATGCGGTTAGATTCCGCCAGAGACGTCCCGGGCTGGGCCTGGACATTGACCGTGAGCGTTCCCTCATTGAAGTCAGGCAAAAACGATGTGCCAACAAATGGCAAAGTAGCCATCGTCAGAATGAATACAACGGCTGCCCCGACGATAACTTTATATGGATGACGAAGCGTCCAGTGAAGAAGCCGACTGTCGTATTTTTTCAACCAGCGAACTAGGAAGCTGTCCTGATGTTCGTCCGCCGATGGAGAGCGAAAACGCCGCCACATTTTCGAAAAAATGGAAGGCTTGTCGTCTGCTTCCTGTTCGATCTCAGTCGGATCACTTACTTTCTTAACGTCCCTTCGCTTAAACATTTGCGGCAGAAGATAAGACGCCAGGACGGGCGTGACGGTCAAACTTACGACTAGGGATGCTACGAGTGCAGTAATATATGCGAGCCCGAGCGGCGCAAGTAATCGGCCCTCAACGCCGGAGAGGGCGAACAGCGGAATGAATACGAGGGCGACGATCACCGTCGCGTAAATGATCGACGAGCGCACCTCAAGCGATGCGTGATAGATCACCTCGAGAGATGGACGAGGATTTTCGAGGAGGCGGTTTTCGCCAAGTCGTCGGAAAATGTTCTCAATATCCACGATCGCATCATCGACCAGCTCGCCGATCGCAACCGCCAAACCGCCGAGGGTCATTGTATTTACCGAGATCCCAAACGCATAGAGGATAAGAAATGTAACGATGAACGAAAGTGGAATCGCCGTGAGTGTAATAAACGTGGTTCGGAAATTAAGCAAAAACAGGAACAATACAATCGCGACCAGAATCGCACCGTCACGCAATGCTTCGGTGACGTTGCCAATCGACGCGTTGATGAAGTTCGCTTGTCGAAAGAGATTAGGGTTGATCTCAACATCGGGTGGAAGCGTTTTTTGCAGTTCCCGCACCGCCTCGTCAACCTTTTCTGTCAGATCTTGAGTACTGGCACCGGGCTGTTTTTGAACTGAAACTATAACGGCGGGCTTTCCGTTCGTTCCTGCCTCGCCTCGCTTTATTTTGGCTCCAAACTGCACTTCAGCGACATCACCGAGACGAATCGGGGTGTTATTTCGGTAGGCAACTACGGTTTGTTTGAGTTCGTCGATTGAATAGAACCTGCCGAGGTTTCGAACAAGGTATTCTTGCGATTGAGCATCGACGAAGCCGCCGGTGGAATTAATGTTCGATTTTTCTAACGCGACTGAAACGTCTTCGATTGTGACACCAAATTGTCTAAGCTTTTCGGGTGATACAAGAGCCTGATACTGTTTCACGCCGCCGCCGATGGGGATGACCTGAGAAACACCGGTAATCGTCAACAGCCTGGGTCGAATTGTCCAGTCTGCCAAGGTCCTCAACGCTAACGGATCAGTCGTTCCGTCCTTGCTAGACACAGCGACCAGCATGATCTCGCCCATTATCGAGGAGATGGGAGCTAGAAACGGCGAGACTCCTCGCGGCAACTGTTCGCGGGCTTCTGTTATCTTTTCCGAAACCAACTGCCGGTTTCGATAAATATCCGTTCCCCATTCGAATTCTACGTAAACAATTGACAATCCGATGCCGCTCACTGAGCGAACCCGTGAAACGCCCGGCACACCGTTCATCACCGTCTCGATCGGATATGATACCTGTGTCTCGACTTCTTCGGGTGCTAAGCCATTAGCTTCGGTCAATACCGTGATCGTCGGTTTATTAAGATCGGGAAAGACATCGACCGGTAAATTGAACGCAACGTAGCTGCCCCAGACAAGCAACAGGGCAGCGATCGCGACGACGATCAACCGGTTCTTGAGAGACCATTTGATAATTCCATTGAGCATTTAAATCACATACGACCGGAACTATTTACTCCACTTTGCCTTCCACTCACTCATCATCTTTATCTCGGCCTCTTGAGCTTTTATTATTTGACCGGCAAGCGTCTTTATCTCGGCCTTTTCGCTCTTCTGCAACGCTTCTTTCGCCATCGTAACGGCCCCAACATGATGAGGAGTCATCATATCGATAAACGCGAGGTCAAAGTCTTTGTCTTTCGAATTTGTAAGCTTTGCCATATCCATCTTCATGGAATCCATCATGCCCGGCATTTCCATGTTCATGGCCGCCGGTTTGCCCGCGAACCACTTCTCCCGCCAGTCTTTCATTTGGCTGATCTCTTTTTCTTGATCTGCGATGATCTGTGCGGCAAACTTCTTGATGTCGGGATTTTGCGTTTTGCCCTCAACCATCTTCGCCATGTCCACGGCTCCCTTGTGATGGGCGGTCATCGTATCGATAAACTGAAGATCGTACGGCTGGCTCGCGGCATTCGGTGAACTTTTCATTGCCGAATGATCCATCGACATGTTCGAGTTTATCGGCATCGAATTGTGATCCATGCCGTTCATATTCATTGATGAATTCGAGTTCGTCATCATCGCATTATGATTCATGGAATTAGCGTTGCTGCCCGTCTGACCGCAAGCGGCCAAGCCTATAGCTCCCAGCCCCAACGTAACCGTTAATAATAGTGTTTTCATGTTCTACTCCCTTTGACGCGAGTTGTCTCAGCCCTCGCTAACGACGATGCTGCCCTTGTACATTCCCATTCCGCAGGTAAAAGTTATCTGTCCCGCGTCGGTCGGCGTGATACTTACGACAACGTCCTTTCCCACCGGCAGATTTTTGCTAATACCCAGCTTTGCAAAGACGACCTTGCTGCCGCAGTTGTTCTTGTCAGCACGGTTGAACACGAGATTTAGTTTATGACCCGCTTCGATGTCGATGGACGACGGCGAAAAGCCGTTCTTGTCAACTTTGACTTTGACCGTTCGTGTGTGAGCCTCGACGCTAGCCGCAATGGTACCGACGCCAACGACGCCGGCAACAAGTAAAAATAGGGTAATCAGTGATCTTTTCATAATGTTTCCTCCAATATCTGTCAGTTTTTCTTCGTAATCTTGATATTTACGTCACATATCTCGCGAATTTGCTCGCATGTGTAGTTCCCCTAGTCGCTTAATTCTTGTTCCATGTGACTAAATTCGTGTTCCATGTCGCGTATTTTTCGTTCCTTATCGCTTATTTTTCATTCCATGTGACTACGCTTACGCTCTATGTCGCTTATTTTTTGTTCCATGTCTTGAAATTTGCGTTTTATGTCACAGGGATTCTGTTCCTTATCACATCTTATGGCTCAATAACGACGAGTTTTCCTCGCAGCATGTCCATTCCGCAGCCAAACGCGATCTCGCCAGCCTCGCTTGGGGTGAATTCGACCATGACTGTCTCACCGACAGGTAGTTTCTTTCGGATCTTTTGCTTGGCGAAGACGACTTCGCCGCCGCAGTTCTCAGCGTCGGCTCGATAGAAGGCCAATCTAACGGGCTGCCCTTTGACGACCGAGATTGATGACGGCTCATAACCGTCCGATGAAACAGTGATCTTTGTCGCACCCGCCGGAACATTCGCCGCCTTTACAGCCTTTGCCGAACCTGCCGGAACATTTACGATAAACGGAATGCTGATGACCTTTCCGCCGCGCTGAAACTGAGCCCAAAGCTTGTACAGGCCGGGACGCGGGAAAGCAGTATGTGCCGAAACTTCATAAGCGCTCGGCCTGTTCGCCTCTTTCGAATCCGCCCCATGTGAATGGCCGTCGGCGTTATGATCTTTTTCCTCTTTATCGCCGTCCATCTTCATCCCGTCCATTTTTTCGCCCTTCGCCATCGGATGAGCGTGGACGAAATCAACGAGATCCTCACTGATGATGACGAAATGCGCTAATTCGCCAAGGTAATTCTGCAGGTCGGTAGCGGGCTTGTTGGTTTTGGCATCGAATGCCGCAAAATCGAGCGTCAATTCCTGTCCCGCTTCGATCTTTGCACTCGGTTTCATCACCACTTTCAAACCATCGACCGACTTTTCAAGCTTCTTATCCGCGACAAGAGCAACCTTCGACCGTTCAGCCCCGGCCACTTTGACTTCGATCCGTTCGACAACCTGCTTGGCATTTGGCGGTGTGAAGTCGGCGTATAACTTGTAATCGCCGCCGTTCGGAAATGTGTGCTGCACGCGGTATGAACCGTCGGCGGTCGGCTCGGGATGCACGTGGTAGAACTCTGCAAGATCGTTCGAGACGATCAGCAAGTGCATTGGCTTTTCATGAACGACCTGTAGGTCTTTCACGACCGCGTTCTTACTGTCCTTAACAGTAAAAACCAGCGTCGCCGCCGTACCGGCCTGTATCTGGCCCGGTTCCGTTTTGAAATCAACCTTAAAGGTTGAATCCGAATCGACCGTATTCGCGGAATTAGTCTCGCTGACAGCCGTATTCGCGGCATTTGCGTCGCCAATCCCCTGCGAATTTACCCCGGCATTGCATGCCGTTAAAAAGATGCCGAGTGTTGTGATAAATACGATCGTTCCAAAAACTAAAATTCTTCTCATAATTCTTTTCTTTCGCTTACTTGCCCCGCCAATCTCTTCTCTTGACCTATTCACCCGTCTGAGTAGTCCGCAGCTGATACACTCCTTCAATGACTACCCGATCGCCTTCTTTTAAACCTGACACGATCTCGTAGAAGTCCGCACCTTCCGCTCCGAGCGCGACCTGACGCCGCTCGAACGTCTCGCCACCGTCGAAGACAAACACAAAGGTCTCTGCCTGTTCACGAACCACCGCTGACTTCGGCACAGCCAGAACTTGCCTGTTGCCGCTCGTGTCGATAGTGATCTCAATAAAATTGCCATCCTTGAGTCGGTTGAATGGATTCTTGACCTCGTATATCACCGGCACTGTTCGTGTCTGCTCATTAACGGTTTGGCCGACCGAGAGGAGGCGTCCATCACCGTCAGCCGTACCTATCGTGTAAACTTCGCCGAGCAGAGCCGGCGATGTAAAACTTGCCCTTGTGGATTCGCGTACCGTGGCCAGATCTTTCTCAAAAACCTGAGCTTCTAAAAGGACGGTGGACAAATTGACGATGTTTAGTAACTCAGCCCCGCTTGCTACCTGCTGTCCGCTCGTAGCTTTGATCTGATCGATTATTCCCGTTATTGGCGAGATTAAAGGGAAATTTCGCAACGGCTGTCTGATGGTGGGAGAGCGGAAAATACTTTGTCCGGTCTGGGCGGATTTGATCTGCTCGCCCAACAAAACCACTTGTTTCTCAGCTGAGGCTACTTCATCTTCGATAACTTTTACGGCGGTTTGAGCTTCTTCGACACGCTTTCGCGGTACTGCCCCGACCTCCAAAAGGTTCTGCGCTCTTCGAAGCTCGCGCTGGGCCTGAGCCAGACGGGTCCTTGCTTGCCCTGCCGCGGCTCGTGACTGTGCCTGCTGCGACTGTAGCGAAAGAACTGTATTTCGCAACTCCAGCTTCCGAGCTTCAACCTCCCGCTGCTGCGCCTCGACCTCCAGTCTTTGCGTTTCAAGCCCGGTCTGTCCCGAAACGTCAAGCACCTGTTCAACGTATCCGATCTGTTCGCCGCGACCGACAGCAGAACCTAGAGATACCGCCTGATTAAGGACGATCCTTCCCGGTACCTGTGCGGTCACAACTCCTTTGGCATCCGGTCGGGCTCTAACCACTCCCGTGGTTTTCAAGCCGCTCGTGATCTGCCTCGTGTCGATCAACTGAGTCTTTATCCCAAACAGTAGCTGCGATTCTTTCGGCACGTTGATCGTCGTACCTTTCGGCAACTCGTTAACCGCTGTAGTTGAAAAGGCGTCTGGCGGAATCGCAGCCGTTTCGCGCGTCTGAAAAGGCGGAAGAAGATAGGCCAGAGCGACCGAGCTGAGAAAAAAGACCGTGAGAACAACCACTCCTACAGGGGCAAGTCGCCGGAAAGAAGTATCCCCTTTTCTTTTCAAAGCGTAAAAGACGACCGCGAGAGAAACCCCAGAAAGAACAAGCAGGACCAGAAGACCGATCCAAAAAGACGTCCGGATCGGTGCTCGTGATACTGTGACCGGAAAGTCGGACGAAAACGTCCTGTTGTCTTCCGTGGTTATCGAAAAAACTATTTTGTAGTCGCCCGCGCTGTCAAAAACATAAGTTCCCCGGTACAAACCGCCCAGTTCTTCCTTCGCCGGGATATTCCCGGCAACTACCACACCGTCAGGCCTTGTGATGCTAAACAAGACTGCGGCCTTTTCGACCGGAAGCGGCCCCGATCCGAATCCGCCCTGAACCGTCTCGCTCAATGAGACGAGAAGATGTCCCGTTTCACCGGAGCGCGGATCACCCGGTAGGCGTTTCATAATGACAGTCAGCTCTCCGCTGTCATTTTTCACATTCCGTTCGGAGGTAATCGTTGAGATTGCACCTGACGCCGTTGCTGCCGGGCCTTGTCCGTTCGCAGCGAAGGCTGCCATGAGACTTAGAGCGAACACCCAGACTGAGGTAAGGAACGATTTCTGAAATCGCCTAACACTTGGACAACCGGAACAAGCCTTGAGTATTAAGTTTTTGATGAACCTATACATTAATGTGCGTGTGCCTTACCGTACAGAGCCTGCATTGACAGAACATCGATCCGCACGGCGTCCGTGATCGCTTTAGCCAGATCATCCTTCGCACCGTTTGACTTGATATCAGCCCCGAGCAGCAGATCGTCATCATGGCCCTTTCCAGCAAACTGGCTGAGAAAACCGGCCGGCACGCCCTCGGCCTTGATCTCTTTGATCGACGGCGACCCTTCCTTGTTCTCATATATAACTATGATCTCCTTCCCGGCCGCCTTGACGATCGTGACCGCTCCGATCTGCGTTTTGGTACCATTCGCAGTGGAAAATCCCGGATAGGAGTGATGATCTTTTTCGGAGACTTTCCCGCCGGTGTCTTTTTCAATAGACGCGATCTGAGCATCGGTCAACTCTTTGTGCATGGCCGTAAATGTCTGCGCTCCGGGAAGCGCGGCCTTGACGGAGGCCGGAATCTCATCGGTTTTCGCTGGTGCGGCAGCGTTATTTGCTGTAGTCGAGTTCGCAGACGCTTTATTCGCGGTAGCTGTGTTAGCGGCAGGCGTTGTTGTTCCGCTGGAACACGCTAGTGATAGTAGGCTCGCAGCAATCAAAGTTACGAATATGAGTGTTTTCATTTTTTCTCCTCTTCTATTTTCCTTTTGGTCGTCTCTAACGAACCGATCCGTTCGGTTTTATTCTCGTTATTCGACTTCAAAAATTCTTCCCGGCTAAACTGTCTCGGCACTATCTTGGTATCGGGAAGGACAGATGTTGATCCCGGCATGAATACGGATGGCGGCAGGGCTGCACCGACTGCTGCCTCGAGTGCTGTTAAGGTCGTGTAGTATTCTTCCAAAATCCGGTTATAATTCGTGACGTTCTCATTCAAACGACGCTGTTCGTTAACGACCTCGAACACCGAAAACTCGCCGGCATTATACGCCGCCCGAACGGTCTGTAGATTTGTCTCAGATCTCGGCAGGATTTGAGTTGTGTACAACACCAGCTTTTCTGCTGCGGCCCGATACTGGCCGTATGCAACTGCGACATCACGCCGTATTGTTGCCTCTAAGAATTCCCGCGTCCGCACCGCTTGAACCTGTTCACCGACAGCGGCTGCAATTCCGCCCTGGTTACGGTTGGACACCGGAAGATCTATCGACACGCCGAATGTGAGCTCGTTGTCTAAATTATTGGCACGCCCGCCTCCGGCCGATGTGGGCAGATCGGTAAATGCTTTGGTACGCGAAAAACGCACTGATGGTGTGATATCTGGAGCCGCCTCAGCGCGAGCCAAGCTCAGCCTGGCAGTTCCTAGCCTCTCACCGATCCGAGCGGCCTGTAAGTCGGAGCGATCGCTCAGTGCTTTTTGGGTAAGTTCGCCAAGTCCCAGATCGAGGCGTGGCGGCCGGTCGGACTGAGGCGCCAAGCGAAGCGGTTCCGCGACATCAGCTCCGATCAAGGTTCGAATTCTTAATAGGGCAGTTTCCAACTCGTTTCTTGCTTCGATTCTTTGAATTTTCAGGCGGTCGCTTTCGACTCTGACTAGATTCAGGTCGAGCGGCGCCACATCGCCTTCGTTTAAGCGTGCTTCCGTCACCCGAACCAGTTCCGCGTCAGCTGCCAGGAGCCTTTCCAATACATCGAGCTGCCGCGCGGCCGATATGGCCCGAGCGTAATCCCGGCGAATTTCGACGGCAATATTCCGTTCGATAGCCGCGACCTCGGCCCGAACCTGTTGGAGTTCGAGTTCCGCGACGGTCCGTCGCTTTCCACGTTTTCCTCCGAGCTCAAAAGGTTGAGCCAACCCTGCCGAAAAGTCATACTCGCTTTCGCCGCCTAGAAAACGGGGGCTGCCGTATTCGGTACTGAAGACCGGATTTGGCCGAAGACCGGCTTGAACGAGGCGCCCTTCGGCGATCACGAGTCGCTGCCGCGCCGCAAGCAGATCCGCCCGACGACTGCCGGCGCTTTCTACAAGCCGCTCGACACTCAAGCCATCCTGACCAATGTATTGAAGCGACGGGGCCGGAGTCGGTACGGGCGCGGGATCAGTTTGCTGGGCGAATGCCGAATGAAAGCTGACAAAAAAGAGGACGGCTAAACCGAGCTTCGCTAGATGCCCACCTACGATCGCTAAAATATTCCTTATGCCCATGGAGTGTCGGTAAACGATGTTCGCTAGATTCTTACGCAGAAAGTGCTTCCTCGTTAACTCCAGGGCCAGCGGCGAAACGCCACACGAAAAACACAAGCCCGAGAAGCAAAATTATTACAAGCAAAAAGACAACGCCGATCACCAATTGCGTGAACCAAGACGTTCCGCCTTCGGCCGTAACCGCGGGCGGCTTTACTTCGATTCCGGAAAAAGTGGCGGTGTCGGTTTCGCCATCGTGCGACACGTTAGCCCGCATCTTGTAAA
>JBEBJB010000009.1:0-126214 GCA_040080065.1 Pyrinomonadaceae bacterium | reverse complement strand
AACCGCAAACTGAGGCCCGATCGGAGTCGGAGTCGGCGTTGGAGTCGGAGTCGGCGTTGGAGTCGGCGTCGGTGTTGGAGTCGGCGTCGGCGTCGGCGTCGGCGTCGGCGTCGGTGTTGGAGTCGGCGTCGGCGTTGGTGTTGGCGTCGGTGTTGGGGTCGGTGTCGGTGTCGGCGTCGGTGTCGGTGTCGGCGTCGGAGTCGGTGTTGGAGTCGGCGTCGGTGTTGGAGTCGGCGTCGGTGTTGGAGTCGGTGTTGGTGTTGGTGTTGGTGCTAACAGTGCAACCTCGACCGAGCCGATGTCGGTTGCGTTTCCACCGGGTGCGTTTGTGATAGCAGGATCGTCGACCGGACGCCCTTCACCGCGCTGATCGGCTCCCACGCCGCCTATCGAAATTCCCTTATCGATCGCCCGGCTGCCCGTGAGCGGCAGATGTGTCGCTGTCGGTCCACCGTTAGACGACAGCGGGCCGAGCAGAGGATTGATATCGGGTCCTTCACCGTCACCGAACTGATCCTGAAGCTCGGTCGAGAAACCCGTTGAGTTGCTCGCATCGCCAATGAGGTTGTAGCCGGAGGACGCAAAGTCTCCATCTACATCCGAGCTGTTGTCAGGCTGCGGATTGCCGGCAACGATCGTGCTCTGAATCGAGATCAGGCCCGAGCCTTTTGAACCGACGTTAAAAATTCCCGCACCGATGCTTGAGTCCGCCGCATTGCCGGTTATCGTGGTTTCGAGAATGTTTACCGTGCCAAAACTGTTGTAGATACCGCCGCCAGTACCGCCGCCGTCGGGCCGATTTTCGTTCTGCGGCCTATCGATAAATGAGGCGACGTTACCCGAAATAGTTGACAGATAAACCGTTAGGTCATAAGCCGCGAGGTCTGGCCGTTCTGACGGTACGCCAAAAAGGATCGGTTGGTGGTAGACACCGCCTCCGCGGCCGCCATCAGTCTGGTTGTTCGAGACGGTACACGCATTTAATGTTGCGCTTGGACTCTGATTCCACAGGCCGCCGCCATTTCCACCATCGGTCCGGTTGTTAGAGATTGTGGCCGCACGGCAGAAGTAGCGAAAGGTCTCACCCGTTGGTGCATCCGGCCTCGCTAATTGCACGCCCATCGCGATACCGCCGCCGCTGCCGCCATTAGTGTCGTTATTGGATACGGTCGTCGCGTCACTAGTCTCAAGCGAGCAGTTTTCGCAGTATATACCGCCGCCGCCGCCGCCATTAGTGGAGTTTGAGATGACCGAGCTGGTCGAGATATCCAGCCGCGCAGCAAACCCTACGAAAATACCGCCACCTCGTCCTAAGAATCCGTCCGGAGCATCCGGCGAGTCGGCACCCTCGGGGCTCATTTGCCCTGTACCGGCACTACAGCCGGATACAACCGATCCTTCGATAAACACAATATTAAAAGGATTGATGTAAATGCAGCCGCCATCCTGTGATCCGGAGGCGAAACCGCTGATCATCGAGAGATTCTTCAGACTTACGGTCACATTAATTGAGGAAGGGGCATCTGGACGGACTGGCCCGATGCCGATGAAAAATACCCGGCTCGCAAAATTGCCCGAAACGGTGATCTCATTAATTCCTCCGTCGATCGTAAGATTTTTATCGATCGCGATCACGCCAGAAGTCAGCGTGATGGAATAATTGTTATCAAATGTGATCGTGCTGTTCGGACACGCATCAATGACCGCCTGACGCAAGCTGCCCGGGCCGCTGTCATTTCCGTTAATTACGACCGGATCAACGATGCACCCAACCGGTGTCGGCGTCGGTGTTGGAGTCGGCGTTGGAGTCGGCGTTGGAGTCGGCGTTGGAGTTGGAGTCGGAGTCGGAGTCGGAACAAAGTCATCGTTCACGATCGTACCGAGTCCATCAGCGTCAGTAACAGTGCCGATCGAGGTACCGTCGATATGGAGCGTAAAGGTCTCGTCCTGTTCGATCGCCGTTTCGCCGTTTACGATAACGGTAAACTGCGCTGAAGTTTGTCCCGAATTGAAGAACACACAGCTCGTACAGCTTCCGTCAGGAGCATCGCCCTCGGGGCGGAACTCCGACGGAACGATAACATAATCAACGCCACCGGTTGCCGGGTTCGCACCCGGGCCGTTCGAAGTGCTCAAAAACACCGAACCGGCCGGAGCGGTATTGCCCGAACGATTAATAGTGAATACAAAATTTGTCGTACCAGCATTCGTCTCAAGCTGCGATACGTCCGTAACTGTAATTGATACTGGCGTTGGTGAAGGAGTCGGCGTGGGCGTCGGCGTCGGCGAAGGTGACGCACCCGCAAAAGTCTGTCCAGTATTTGGCAGGCCCCGAGTATGGGCAATCGGAGCGGACCATGTGAACGATCCATAGGTTCCACCCGTTCCCTGAAGTTGGAGCGATAATCCAGCAGCCTCAGTACCGGCTTCCGCGACCAATATATCTGTACAAGTTGTTCCATTTGCAGCTCCGTTTGTTGCGGCGAATGTACCCTCGTAGCAAAGAAACTGAACGACGGTGCTGCCATTCAGGAGAGCAATACCGTCTGGTGCACCATTCTGCAGACCAGAGATCGGTACATTTACGGTTCCGTATCCTCCCTGCTGATTCGGGATTAGTCCACTTAAGGTTCCAATTGGTGTGTATGTCGCCCCGCCAGTACCATTATATGGTTGTATCGTCCAACCGGTAAGGTCAGTCCCTGCCGGTCCAGCGATTTCAACTCCTTCGTCAACATCAGCGCCGGTGTTGTCGTAGTGAATTTCGTTTATGAAAATCGTACTAGTAGGGTTGGCAAAGAGCGGCGTTGGGTCGTCACTACCTGCAACGTGGACACCGAAAAAGGCTTTAACAGAATTCACAACCGAATCCCCGGCAGCACTTGCTCCCGCAGAATTGAAGACTAAAGCCAATGCGCCGATAGCGGCAAAAAGTACAAAGCTGATAATGATACGGCGGGACGATTGATTTCTTTTTGACATACTAACCACTCCTTGCTAGGTCGGATAACGATCTTTGATCGCAAACGCGTCACAAACGGACGCAAAAACTCGCGCCGTGGGGCGCAGAAATATACAAGTTCGCTGTTTGAACGAATTATAAGCGCATTTTCAGTCATTCTCAAAGAAAAAATTACGCAAATTAACACTAAGTTCAAAGGATTTAACGTTTCCGGCCGCCGGATAGGCGAGAAGAATCTACGCCACCTCGCTCAACAAGCTATCCGGTATCTCTTCCGGCGCTGATTTTTCAGTACAGAAGGGGCTTGCAAACTATAATGAATGTTGTATTTAGATCGGACGCCGGAATTTCATATCCACGTTGCGAGGCCGCTCGTTCTCATCTCAAAAAGTACGCAAAACCCGCATAACCATACAAAACAAGCATAACCTGCCATTGTAAGAAATTTACGTCATTTTGTGCATAACACGTCGATCTGTGCATAACGGTATTTCAATTTAGATTCAGTTGTCGTAGTCTGTTTACGGTCGGGCGAGATGTAAGCGGCGAAATAAATCTCGATCAACAAGCTTCGCCCAAAATCGTCCGACCGTTATATCAAATACAACATATGACATTTACCGAAAACGACAAAATGAAAGCTCTTGCGATCGTCCACGTATTTGAAACGTCAAAACCCTTCGGCGACTATGCGGCGTGTGTCGTGCTCAATGACGGTGCGGGCGTTTCGTACGGGATCAATCAATTCACGCACCGCTCGGGCTCGCTGGCGGCGGTGGTTCGCGAATACTTAGCAAACGGCGGCCAGCTCGGGCGCGAGATCTTCAACGGTGCTCTGCCGCTGCTCGCAAAGAAAACTCCGGCCGCGATCGAACGGCTTGCGAGCGACGCGCTGTTCAAACGAACGCTGAAAACCGCGGCGATCACGCGCGAAATGAAAGCCGCCCAACGCCTCGTCGCCTATGAACGCTATTTGCGGCCGGCGATCGAGATCTGTGAGCGGATGCGGTTTGTGACGCCGCTTTCGCTGGCGGTCGCTTACGATTCGGTGACGCACGGCTCGTGGGAACTGATCTCAGCCCGCGTCGGCGGTACTGTCAGGACAGTAAAGCCCGATCGTCTTTCCTTTGAAAAAAGCTGGATCACCGAATATGTCCGGGCCCGCCACCGCTGGCTGACCGAGATCCGTCGCCTGCGCGTCACGAATTACCGCACGAAATTCTTCCTCGACCAGATCGCGATCGGCAACTGGGATTTACGGCTGCCGGTCACGGTCCACGGACTTAGGTTGCGCGAAGTGGAGATGCCGGACGAGGTGACTGTGCGACGCAACCCCGAGTCAGAACCGGGAGCCGTGGCGACTGCGTTCCCCGCTAAGTCTGATGACGAAACAACGCGACGAAGCGACGCCATTTCAGAACCGGAAGCCGTTGCGACCGGGTCACCTCAACCAGAGGTCAAGCGCGAGCAGGAAGTTAACCCTTCAATTCTCACTTCGGCAGGAGATCTCGCAATGGCGACCGCCGAAAAATTTGACCGCGTCGACGGCGTGATAACCGCCGTGGCCACGCGCAAGGACGCGGCCAAATCACTTTGGACAACAGTCGCCGGAACGCTTTCCCAAGCCATCTGGGGCGTCTTCGGCTTTCTCGTCGGGCTGCCCCGAATCGTCTGGATCACCGTCGCCATCATCGCCGGCTCGCTGATGTTGCTCTATCTCTACCGCCAGATCACCCTCGGAAAGATCAGAGAACGTCTTATCACTGACAACTGACAACCGACCACTGACAACTACCTTATGAACGACACAAAAAACATTCTACTAGCGTGGATCAGCTCGCTACCGCCGATCATCAGCACGATCGAGGCAGGAACTCTGATCTCCATCGTCTCAGCGATCGTGCTGCCGATCACGTTTTTTTTTCTTGGTAAAACAATAGATGTGGCTGTGCAGATATATCTGAAACGCCCCGAAAAGAAATGACTGGAGGGTGAGCATTCTGCTAGCCCGCGGCTCAATGCCGGAGCACTGGCGAGCAAGATGCTCGCCCTCCAGTCGAAGCAATACGCTATGAATACACTAACAAAAACCTACATCGCCGCGGCGATAGCCGCGATATTCGTAATTACATTGATCATATACGCCTTAGCGAATGCAAAGATCACGAAACTGGAGGCGGAGGTCGCGCAAGCGACGGAGACAGCCCGAGAAAAGCAGCAAACAGCCTTAGCGAAAGAACAGGAAGCTGAGCAGTACAAGCAAAAGATCGTGCATCTCGAAACCAAACTCACCGAGATCAACAAACTAGCGAGGAAACAAGATGAAGAACTGGAAAACCTTAATAATATTAGCCGCGACGCTCGCAGCAATCTTGACGTCGCGCGTCGCACACGCACAATCACCGCAACCGCCGCCGAACTCTGCCAAAAGCTCGCCGACGTCGGACACCCGTGCGAATAAAACAACCGATGCCGCCGGGAACGCAAGCGCCCTCGCCTGCAATGCCGATTCCTCCGGCTTGACGGCGACCAACCCCGGGAACGCAGGGGCCCTCGCCTGCAACGCCGGTTCCTCCGGCATGACGGCGCCTGACTTTTCACAAGGTGATCAATCGTCAACTTCCTCAGCGTCCGAAAAACGGACGCTTGCAGGCGAGGGCGCCTGCGTTCCCGGCAAGTCGTCAGCGTCCAAAAAACAGACGCTTGCAGTCGAGGGCGCCTGCGTTCCCGGCAATGTGCTCGCGTCATGCGCGGCGGCCGTCGAGGAACTCAAGGCGAGCCGGATTCTGATCGATGCACTTGAAATCGAGAACGCCTCGCTCAAAACCAGACTCGAAACCGAAAAACAGATGACCGCAACACTAACCGAGGTAAACGAAACGCGACGCAGTGAATCAGACGCGCTCAGAAACGCGATCGCCGCCAAGAACGAAACCATCGCGGCAAAAGATGCCGTCATCACGTCGCAGGACAAACTCGTCGAGGCCCTAAAGAAGAAAAAGCCCTCACCCTGGCGACGCATCGGCGACATCCTGATCGGAGCCGCCGCGATCGCGGTTTTGAAATGACTGGAGGGCGAGCATCCTGCTCGCCAGTGGCGGCTGGGTAAAACTAAAAGGAAGACCAAACATGAACAACGACATTGAAAAAGCATTAACAAAGCTACGGGCGAACGGCGGCCGGTACGAAAAAGCGATCCGCTACTACAACGGCGATCATGATCTTGCGTTTGCGACCGAAAAGTTCGAAAACACATTCGGCACGCTGTTTCGCGAATTCGCACTCAACCTTTGTCCTGTCATCTGCGACGCGGTTCGCGACAAGCTGCGCGTCACAGGTTTCAGCATTGAGAACTCGCTCAACTCAACAAACTCAACAAATTCTCTAGCTCGAAAGCACTGGTTTCGCAACCGGATGGCGTCGCGAGCCGGTGAGGTTCATAAGGAGGCTCTCAAATGCGGTGACGCATATATGTTCGTCTGGCCGAACTCGAATGGCGAGGCAGTTCTTTACCCGAACACCGCTTCAGGCATCACCGTTGTACATGATGAAGAATCGCCAGGCAGTATTACCTGGGCGGCGAAATCATGGACGAATGCGGATAAACGCATACGTCTGAACATATTCTATCCCGACCGCATCGAGCGGTACATTAGCCGGACGAAAGCCGACACGTTCCCCGACCCGTCGGACATGATCGCGTTCTCAGACGAAACCAGCGGCGCGGGCAGCTCCGTGATCGCTAATCCATACGGCGTCGTTCCGGTGTTTCATTTTGCCAACAACGCCGACCTCGGCCAGTTGGGACGCTCGGAGCTTGAGGCGGCGATGCCGGTGCAGGACGGGCTTAACAAATCCGTGCTCGACATGCTTGTCGCGATGGAATATTCCGCGTTTCGCCAACGTTGGGCGGCAGGCATCGAAGTCGAATACGACGATCAGGGAAAAACGATCGCGCCGTTCGAGAGCGGCGTCGATCATCTATGGATCGCGGGAAATCCGTCGGCCAAATTCGGCGATTTTGAGACCGCTCAGCTTGAGCAGTTTCTGAAGGTCAAGGACAGCTTTCGCATCGATATGGCTTCGGTCACCGGCACGCCGCTGCATTACTTTTTGCAGAACAACGCCGGTTTGCCGAGCGGCGAGGCCCTGAAAAAATCTGAGACGCGCTTCATCGCCAAGGTCCGCGACCGCCAGGAAAACTTCGGCCAGGTCTGGGCCGACGTAATGGCCTTCGCGCTCCGGGTCGAACACGGCAGCGACACAAAACTCATCACCGAATGGGAAGACCCGTCGCCGCTCTCAGAACGCGAATTCCTCGAAAACATCCTGCTCAAACGGCAGATCGGATTACCGGTAGAAAAAGCCCTGATCGAAGCAGGCTACGGCGTCGCGGATGTGACAGCGATGACTTTTTAGCGGGGGCGATAGTCAGTGGTCAGCACGCGGCTACGCGTCGAATGATGGCGGCGGTGGCGTTTCCTCCCGCAGGACATTAGACGTTTTTGAACGGTCACGTAAATAAAAGAAAAGGTAGGGAAGAAAGGAAAAGATAGCGATGTTCATTAAGAACGAAGCGGTAGCGAGTAGCAACTTCTGAGAACTAAAGCCCGGTTTATAGAAATCAGAAACTTGTTCGGGAAACAGGTATCTAAAAATGATCGTCGGAAGACGGCCTGCTATGTCGAATGATGGAACGGTACGGATTCGGCTAGTATCTCCTCCCGCGTAATACATCATCAACGATGCTGCCGCGAACTGATAAACCAAATATATCGGCAGTCCCAACGCGACTGCTTTCAGTACCCGTTTCCACACCATGAGATGTTTCCCCTTAGCTTCCCTCATATAAGAAATCACTTAGGTGACTACTATTACCACGAAAAAGGACAAATATGAAAGAAAAAATGAACCAAATACAAGAACCTACCGAGAATCAACCACTACAGGACTACGCGAACGACGGCTCGATCATCACGCCTGATGACGAGACTCTAAAAAGGCTTCAGGCGGAGAACGAACAGCTCAGGACGACGATCCGAAACGCGGAGGCTCACCGGCAGATAACGGGCGAGTTGGGACGCGTTGGGGCGAGGTCGCCGGAGCTTTTGTTCGAGGCGGTGAAGGGCGATCTACAGTTCGCGGACGACGGTTCGCTCGCCAATGCGGCGGCGGTCATCGACAGTCTGCGACGCGTTTTCCCCGAGCAGTTCGGCGTCGTTACGCCGCCGGCCTCGATCGACGCCGGAGCCGGAACCGCACACATCCCGCGTCTCAGCAAAGATGCCCTCGCCAAAATGAAACCCGCCGAGATCGCAAAACTCGACTGGGAAGAGGTGAAGCGGACGCTAGCTCAGGCGTAAGGAATTAAACATTTCCTCTTGTTCCGTGATGTTCCGTGCGATCCGTGGTCGAAAAGATCTTAGGAAGTTTTCACCACGGAACACACGGAACGGCACGGAAAGACAAAAGAACTAATCAATTAAAAGGAGAATTATGGCTTTAGATTTTATACCTACAGTTTGGGCGGCGAGGCTGCTTGTCGCTCTTGAGAAATCTCTCGTATATGGACAGACGAATGTGTGTAACCGTGATTATGAGGGCGAGATCCGCGCAAGCGGAAATACCGTCAAGATCGCCTCGATCGGCGACGTGACGGTCGACGATTATACCAAGGACACCGACATCGGCGATCCTGAGACGCTGACCGATGCGGAGCAGACGCTGCTGATCGATCAGGCGAAGTACTTCAACTTCTACGTCGACAGCGTCGACCGTGCCCAGCAGAACGTCAATGTGCTGGACGAGGCGATGCGACGCGCTTCGTGGTCGCTGCGTGACTATGCCGATACCTTCCTCGCCGGAGCGATGGAGGCAGCAGTGGATGCCGGCAACAAGATCGGCTCGACCGTCACGCCAAAGGTCCCGACCAAGGACGATGCATACGAATACCTCGTCGATCTCGGCGTACTGCTCGACGAGGCGAATGTGCCGATCGACGGCCGCTTTGTTGTCGTACCTGCATGGTTTCACGGGCTGCTGTTGAAAGATGAGCGATTTGTAAAGGCCGGGACGCGCCGCTCGGACACCGCCATTCGCAATGGCGAGGTCGGCGAGGCTGCGGGCTTTGCGATCCTCAAATCCAACAACGTTCCGAATACGACGGGGACAAAATACAAGATCATCGCCGGGCACTCGATCGCGACGAGCTACGTCGAGCAGATTGTCGATGTCCAGAACTACAAGCCGGAGAAAAGATTCGGCGACGCGGTCAAAGGCCTCCACGTCTACGGAGCCAAAGTCGTCAGGCCAACCGCCCTGGCGATGCTGATCGCGAGTAAATCGTAATAGGCACGACGGCTAACAACCCGTAAATAAGAATGGAACACAGATGAACTCAGATTAGAACGGATAGACACCGATAAGAAACAAAGTCTGTGGTCATCTCCTCTTCATCCGTTTCAACTGTGTTCCATTTCTTCTATCAAAAACTATGAATTCACTTGAAAAATTAAAACAACTAACCGCCTGGGACGCGGTGCCCGCTTTGACTGTGGATGATCTGGACGAACTGCTCGCGGCAGCTTCAATCGAGGACGCGAACGGCCTCGCTCCCATTAACGAAGAGTGGACACCGACCTACGACCTCAACGCCGCTGCGGCCCAAGGCTGGCTCATCAAAGCCGGCCGCTCCGCCGCCGTCGTGGACGCTCCGGAATCAGGGCCGATCACCTCAAAGGTCTTCGACAACTGCCGCGCGATGGCGAGAATTTACGCGGCTAAGAGGAAGGCGAGCGTGGTCATTTAGGCGGCTTTGCCGCAGTGATGTGCGGACAGGCTTGGCCTTTCCGCACATCATTGGGCCAGAGGCCCAAGACGCAAATGTTATTTCACGGCAAAAAATCCATTCCTCTCCGTTCGGTCGAATTTGCTTCTCGCCTGACGTATGACGTAACCATTCTTTGCACGTACAACGGTATTTGGGCGGACGACTTTTATCTTGACGGAGCGGCGTTCGCCGGGTTGGCCGGGGTTTTCGGGGTAGTAGCCGATGGAGTATTGGCGGCGAAGTTCCTCGGCAACGCCGGAGAAGGCCGCTTCGAGATTTTTGATATCGTCGGCCTCGAAGATGCGGCCGCCGCTGGATTCGGCGATCTTTTCCAGGAACTGCTTGCCCTTTGCATACGCCGCCGGCGATGTTCCCCGCGCGCCGCTTGTAAGCACACGCGGGTCAAGGGCAATTCCGCGGGCGGCCATCATGTCGGCGATATCTTTTGGAAGCTGCGTCGGGGCACCTGTCGCGGTTGAAATCACGCCGCCGCTGCTTTGTTGGGTGTTGTAGCGAATCGGATAGATCAGAGCATCGACCTCTTGGACGCCGGCGACGGTCGATTCGAAATTCGCCTGCCGCGATGTTGTATCGACACCGTCGGTGAACAGCACGACCGCCTTTCGCCCCGAAACCTTGATCATGTCGAGGTCCGTGACGATGCTCACAGCTTCATAAATGCTTGTGCCACTGCCAAAAGTCGATTTATAGATCGCCGCGAATATCTTTTGCTTATCGGAGGTCGCTTCCTCTGTCAGCAGGCGGACCCGTTGGTCAAACGCCACGACCATCACCTTGTCCGTTGCCCTGAGCTGATTTACAAAGGTCACGGCCGCGTAATGGATCTCGTCCATCTTGTACTTGGTCGAAGGGCTGATGTCGATCATCAGGATCACGGTGAACGGCTGTTCCTCTGACTGAAAATACGTGATGTCCTGCAAAACGCCGTTGTCATAGATCTTAAAATCCTTTTTCCTGAGCCCCGGGATAAAACGGCCATTGCGGTCGAGCACCGAAACAGGCGTGGTTACAAGATTGGTCTCGACGCTAATCACCTCGTCATCCGGCGAAGGCTTGGCGGCGGGCTGCGTCGATGGAGCATTTGGATCTTTGACAACCGGCGTGGCTTTTACGGCCGGCTCATTGCCCTTCAAAACGGGCGGTGAGTCTTGCCCGAACACTATGATCTTCGATCCAAATATGAGCACCAGAAAAACAAAAATATTCCTCATCGCCGCTTACCTCCTGTTTGATCCAACCCCAAAGACAGTTCTGCCGATCCGTATGCGATATCACGGCCCGGCTAATGGAATGTATTTCACGTTAGGTTAGACGAAGAAATCTGGTGAGCGGTTACAAGCGGGCGGAAACTCGAGGGCGAGCAGGATGCTCGCCCTCCAGTCACAAAAAAACGCCCCGATCCCTCGGGGCGTTAATATCATTATATTAAATTACTTATTAATTATTGTGCTGAAAAAACCTGAACTGATCTGCGGCCAAATTTGCGGGCTTCGGAGCAGCTGGGAACCCAGATATCGAGTTTTTTTCCTTTGATCGCACCGCCTGTGTCCGAGACCAGATAGGTTCCGCTCCACGGACCGGCAGCGATCGTTATTTTAGAACCGAGTTTTAATACTCTGGGATCGGCAGCTATGAGGCCGCGGCGAACGCCGTGTCCCATAGCTGTTTTGCCAGAGAGGCAATAGGCCGTTGCGGAGAACGCTCCGCGGCTTGCGCCCATTCCTGCGGCCTTTACCGAACCGGTCGTTTTGACCAGCTTTTTATCGGTGTCGTCCGTCGATTCTGTTAAAACGGTTTCCGAAATGTCGGAAATAGTATTTTCAATTGTAGTTTGCGAATCATTCGCTATAGCGAGAGTGGATTCTGCCGGAACATTTGCGTAAATAAAGATAACGCACATGCTTAGAACCAACAGGACCGCGCCTCCTCTAACGAGCTTTTTCATCAATCTTCTCCATTTAATACGTACCCCGTTTAAACGCAAAAATAGTGTCTGAGATTTGGGTCATCAGCCACTATTCGCATCGCACGAAGACTGTTTCGGCCGATTAATTTCGACCTGTTTCCGTCCTCCTGTGAGTCGGAACTTGTTATGAGGATATCAGTTTGATGTATGTTTGTCCACTCGGGTTAAGGCCGCAAGCCCTTATGCTATATGCAATTGATGAATTACAAGGCGCTTAGGCGTGTGAAATAATTTCGATTTTGGTAGAATTAGGTGGCAATTTCACTCTATATTTGGGGTTGTTTCAGGCGGTAATGGACGAGGTTTTCGGGAGGATCAATTATGCGGGAAAGACGTCAGGGTGCACGACATGTTATCTCATATCCGATCCGTGTCCGGTGGAAAGATGCGAACGGCAAAGAGGTCATTCAGGAAGGCCTGACAGACAACGTCGGCCCACACGGGACGCTCGTCTATCTGCCCAGACATCTGCCGCTAGTCGGCGGCAAGGTCCACCTGACCGTCACCGAAAATCCCGACGACGAAATCTCAGTCACCGCCGAGGTCATCCGCCTCGAACGCAACGCCTCACATCCACAGGCCGCTCTGATGCTCACCGAAAACCTTCGCGAATGGAAGAAAAAGGTTTGGGAAGTCGCGGGGGCAACCCTTGCGGCGCTTGAGCCTGAGAAATTGGATGATTGGGGATAGGGTTCGGTCACATTTCGGCTCGTCCATTGTGCTAAAATTTTAGATATCATGGCGGTAACATTTGGAACATTGCCTAAAGTAGTTCGTCGCGTCGAAGGCGGCACCTTGCGGGTGGGCAACTCGCGGGTTTCGCTGGATTCGGTTGTTTACGAGTTCAATCGCGGCGAGAATGCTGTTCAGATCCAGGAAAGCTTCCCTTCGCTCTCGCAAGCCGATATCCACGCGGCCATCGCGTATTACCTTCACAACAGGGAAAAGGTTGATAGATACATCGCCAAACGAACCGCCGACTTTGAGAAAAAACGTATCCAAAATCAGGCGAGGCCTGATCATATCACCAGTGAAATGCTGCTCGCCCGCAAGAATGAGCTGAACAAATGATACGCTTTCTCGCTGATGAAGACTTCAGCGGGCCGATCCTCGCAGGCGTAAAACGACGCCTGCCAGATCTGGATATTATTCGTGTGTGGGATACACGCGTCAGAGAACGACCCGACCCGGAAGTCTTGGAATTTGCTGCCAGCGAAGATCGCGTCATCCTCAGCCATGATTTAAGCTCAATGGAATTCCACGCCCGTGCCCGAATCCAAGCCGGAAAGGTAATGCCCGGCCTCTTCCTTATCCGTCAAAGCCGCCCTATAGGTCCATCGATTGAGGATATCGTCACCCTAGCCGAATGCAGCCGCGATGGCGAATGGACAAACCGCGTCGAATATCTGCCGCTCTAGGGAGCTTTGTCTAGCAGAACTTCGCCACGCATTGATGGGCACAGTCCGCGTTTTGACAAATCGCTCAAAGTTCAGAAAGATGCTATTAGCAAATCTATGAAAATACTAGTTTTAGGCGCCGGGCGGATGGGCCATGGTGCGGCTTTTGATCTGATAAACAATTCACCTGCCGTCGAAAGCGTGACGGTTGCGGATTTTGACTTTGGTAAGGCTGAGGCCGTCGCGGCTTTGGTTGGTGGGAATGTTACGGCGAAGCAGATCGACGCTTCGAATTACGACGACATTGTCAAGTTATTTCACGGTCACAATTCTGTAATTTCGTGCGTCAATTATTGGTACAACGTATCGCTTTCCAAGGCGGCGATCGAGACGGGGGCGAATTTCTGCGATCTCGGCGGGAACAATTACGTCGTTGACGAACAGCTCGCGCTCGATGCTGAGGCAAAGGCGGGGGGAATCAACATTATTCCGGACTGCGGCCTCGCTCCCGGAATGGTTTCCGTTTTGGCGATGCACGGTGCGGCAAGGTTTGATTCGGTCGACGAAATTCACATCCGCGTTGGCGGCCTGCCTCAGGATCCTCAGCCGCCGTTGAATTACCAGCTTGTTTTCTCGGTCGAAGGCCTTATTAATGAATACATCGAGGTCGCACGCGTCATCCGCGACGGAAAGATCGTCGAAGTCGATTCGATGACAGAGCTTGAATCGCTCGAATTCGCGGGCTTTCCGCCGCTCGAAGCATTTCAAACAAGCGGCGGTACATCGACGCTGCCGGACACGTTTCTGGGTAACATGCGTGAGCTTGATTACAAAACGATCCGCTACGCCGGACACTGCGATAAGTTCAAAACGATGATCGACCTCGGACTCTGCTCGAGCGAAGAGATGGTCGTCGATTTTCAGAAGATAAGGCCGCGAAAGATTTTTGGCGAGCTATTGCAACAGCATTTGCCCGCTGATGGCCCGGATTACGTCCTCGTCAGGCTCGATTTTGTCGGCACCAAGGATGGCGAGGCCAATAAGCTGCGTTACGACATCGTCGACAAACAGGACGAAGCAACCGGTATGAGCGCCATGATGCGAACGACCGCCTTTCCGGCGTCAATCATTGCCCAGATGATGGCAAAAGGCGATGTTTTATCACGCGGTGCAACCCCGCAGGAAAAAGCGATCGATCCTGAAAAGTTCGTTGCTGAACTGGCCAGACGGAACATTAATATCAAGGAAAGCTAGATGCCGCCGGAAATCCATCGATATGTCCCATGGCTTATTCTGTTCTCCTCTTTTGCTATTCTCGCCGTGTTTTACGGCTCACTGCCGCATGAGGTTATCATTGCCCGGGCGTTTTTCGGTGGCGCGGAGACACTCGCACCAAAATCCCTTTTCACCGTTTTTCGCGTGCCCCTGACCGACGCTATCTGTGCGGCGGCGGCAGCACTTTTGTACCGCAAATTTTTACTCGTCGCGCCAAATCTGGCAAATTTTTGGCTAGTCTTGCTTTATACGGCCGTATTCAAATCGCTCCTGCAAGCAATTGAGATCGCAGCGCCGCCTGATATCGTCGGTACCTTATTTTACCTAACACTTTTTGTCGTGGTTGCGGGGATCGCCGCGGCGTTCTACATTTCCAGAAAACACCTGTCGGGTTTTACTAAAGGACTTGGGAAATTTGGAGCCGGGGAAACAATGATCTTGACGATCCTCTTGTTCGCCTATCTTGGCATTGCTATTGTGCCGCTCTTCGTATTTCAGTAACACAAAATAAAAGGCCCCCGGAAAACCGGAAGCCTTTCTTGTCTATTAATTAGAGCAGACGATATTATGCGGTGATCCCGATCATCCTCGGATTCGCTTTCTTTTTCAGAAGCTTCTGCAATTTTAGTCTTGCTTTGTGAAGCTGTGATTTCGACGTTCCGACTGAGCAGCCCAGGATGCGGGCGACTTCTTCGTGCTCGAAGCCTTCGACATCGTGCAGGACGAAGACGTTCTTGTAGCCGGTCGGCAATTGCTGGATCGCATTGTCGAGAGCGATCTTGTCGACGATCCGCATTTTATTGGGATCGGTGGTGCCGGTGACCATCTGGTCGGGTGTTTCGCCTTCCTCGGTGGTCTTTTCGTATTTCACGGTTCGCTTGCGAAAATGCATGAGAACCTGATTTACGGTCATGCGGTGAAGCCAGGTCGTAAAGGCTGAGTCGCCGCGGAAGCTGCCTACCTTGCGGTAGAGCTGTATAAAAACGTCCTGAGTAAGATCCTCGGCTTCGGTCGGGCTCGAGAGCATCCGCAAGCAGATCGAGTAAACACGCCTGTGATGACGCTTGTAGATCTCCTCAAAGGCTCCCATGTCGCCGCTTGCCGCGGCTTTGGTCAGGTCAAAATCCTTGGCGGTGCCGAGGTCCATTATTTTTGCATTAGAGGTGAAAAGCACCTCGTCCATATCAATACCCTGTTCGCTATGAAAAACCGGAAAATTTAATGTATCTGTTGTCATTGTATTTCCCCCCTCGTCTATATGACTCTTCAATTGCCGTGCCAAACAATAAGAATCGAATTCTATTCAGTAATATGACGCCTTGCAGAGCATTTTGTTCCAATTAATAGGCATATTTCTTTATTCGAATGACATCAAAGTCTGGATGCATAGACTTTTTCGAATGACGAGTGCGTCAATTGGTACACGTTTTCGTGTAGCCGCGTAAACGCGCCCTTTTTCAGGTCGATCGCCGGAAAGAATGCTAAAATTTACTGAAACACTGAGAATTATGTGCCAGTCCGGTCGAATGTATGTGAGTTCAGTCAAAATGCTGTCGAGGAATTCCTTCGCCGCGTTACTTCTGGCATGTGCATTCAGCGTAACGTCGCTGGCCCAGAATAACGGTTCGATACCATACAAAAGTCAGGAGATCTCGGAGATAGACGGCGTTCCAGTTTTGGTCAAGCACCTGCCTGATTGGGAATTCCGACGCGATTCGACCGCCTTTGCAACTTCCTCTGCCGATCTAAAGCAAGCTTTGGGTGATCGCCCGATGGTTGATTTGATAGATTTTACCGCCGGAACCGAGGCTGTAACAGCACAATATGATGCAGGCAGGCTTTTGATCGTCGAATTCGCAAGCCCGCAGATCTCGGTCGAAACTGATGAAAAGATCAACGCCGCGATCGCATCAAACGGTGACGGCAAGACATTTAACAGACGGATCGGGAATTACAATGTGGTTGTACTCGATGCCTCAGGCAGCTCCGCCGCAAACGCACTGATTGATCAGGTCAAATATGAGAAGCAAATAACATGGCTCGGCAAAAATCCTTTCGCCATCAGTGCGGAACGGGCATTTGTGATGACAACTGCTGATATTTTCCTATCGACGCTTATGGTGATCGTCGGCGGTATTGTCGCCTCGATCTTCATTGGGCTTTTTGTTGGTTACTTCTTCTTTTACTACCGCGACGGCAAACGATCCAAAATGTACGCCTACACCGACGCCGGCGGCATGACACGGCTGAATCTCGATGGATTCACGCCGGACATTGCTCCTGACCGGCTACTCGGGGATTAAATTATTAGACAAAGTAATTGGAGGCGGCTATCATAGTGATAGCACGCGTATTCGTTTTTTTTGAGGAGGAATAGTCATGCCCGATGTGTTAGTAAGAGACGTAGATGTAATTGATTTAAACAAGATAAAACTGCGCGCGAAAAAGCAGAATCGTTCTTTACAGGCCGAAATGAAGATCATTCTTCATACTGCCGCGTCAAGGCCGGAGCCGATGTCAGAATTGGAACTGATCAGAAAGATCAGGGCGTCGAACACTAAGGTGAATAAAACAGATTCGGTCGATCTTTTGCGTGAGGATCGTAATCGATGATACTCGTCGTGGATGCGAGTGTTCTTGTGAAATGGTTTGTCACTGAAGAAGATTCCGAGCACGCAGAACAACTAATTGACCGGAGATTCGAACTTCACGCTCCTGATCTGTTGCTCCCTGAGTTTGGAAACATTCTCTGGAAAAAATGTCGAAATGACGACATTGTTGAAGATATTGCGGTCGCGGCAATAGATGCGGTTCATAGGCGTGAGATCGTTATTCATTCTAGTCAAGAATTATTAAAAGCTGCTTTTTGGGGAGCAAGTGAGACCGGCCAAAGTGTCTATGATTGGACATATCTTGCACTTGCGATCTCGCTCGACTGCAAGTTTGTAACCGCAGACCGGAAATTCTTTCTAGGAATGCGAACGACACGGTTTAAGAACCGCTTCGTATGGGTCGGCAATATTCCCTCGCTTGTTTAAGGCAGCGCCTCCACCAATCTCTCAATATCCCCAATATTATTATAAAAATGCGGAGCGATCCGCAGACGGTCGCCTCGCGGGCTGACGATGACGCCGGCGGCTTCGAGTTCGGCGGCGATCTTGTTTGAAGGGATACCGTTTCGGTGTTTGATGCAGACGATCGCTGACTTTTCAGACGCCGTTCGCGAGCTGATAATGTCGTAATCTTTGTCTGCGAGGCTATCGCATAGATGGTTTGAGAGCGTCGTGAGGTGGTTTTTGATCACGTCAGATCCCGTTTCCGTCAACAGTTTCAGGCTTTGTTCTAGGCCGTAAAATAGAGATGCAGGGCCCGTTCCGCTTTCCCAGGCGAGAGCGGTTGGTTT
Source organism: Pyrinomonadaceae bacterium (assembly GCA_040080065.1). Taxonomy (GTDB): domain Bacteria; phylum Acidobacteriota; class Blastocatellia; order Pyrinomonadales; family Pyrinomonadaceae; genus OLB17. Next base: position 108,361 of record JBEBJB010000009.1, on the reverse strand, counting down.
GAACGGCTGGGCACGATCCTCAAAATCCCACGGCGTTTCGACACTGATCCATCCGACGAGCGTTGGTTTGACTCGTTCGCGGGCACGATCCGACAGATAGATGTAGCCGCAGCCCTCGGGAGCACAGAGCCATTTGTGGCTTGCACCGCATACGGCATCGACGAACTGAGACGGCAGATCGTACGGCATTTGACCCAAACCCTGAATGATATCCACGCAAAACAGAGCGTCCACGGCACGAGCCGCACGGCCAATGCGCTCAAGATCTGCTCGAAAACCGGACGCGAACTGAACGGCCGAGATCGCGACGACCTTGGTATTTGCGTCGATCAAAGATATAAGTTCGTTTTGGTCAACCCGACCATCGCGTTCTTCACACAGCCGCAATTTGACGCCAATCTCGTCACGGATACGCCGCCACGCGTAGAAATTTGCGGGAAATTCCCGGGCAAAACTGACGATGTTGTCGCCCGATTTCCAATCGATGCCGTTTGCGATCGAGGCAAAACCATCCGAGGTGTTCCGCAAAAAAGCTACCTGCTCGGCACGTACTTTGAGCATCTCAGCAATTAGCGAGCGGCACCGGTCTTTGGTTGCGACCCATTGGTTGAAGTTTCCTGATCCATTTGCTGCGACATCGGCGAGTTGCCAGTCGATCGCTTCAATTGCTGTGGTCGGAATTGGAGATACCGCGGCACTGTTGAGATAAGCGTATTTTTCCGTTGCCGGAAATAGTGAGCGAATGGCGTCGTTCATAGCAGATTTCCTTTGACAAAATGCGTCGTCAAAGCGGATTATAAAAGGTTGGAGGGCGAACTGCCAATCGCTCTGAACTTAAAGGCCTAAGTGCCGAGCTATGCTGGATCTACGCAAGAAAAATCAGGTTGAATTTGGGATGGTGTCCGTACTGGACGATCACGATATAGACATAACTCACATCGCCAAAGAATCGCGCCACGGGCTTCTTTCCGAAGGATTCAAACTGGTCAGGGACATTTTCCTGATCATAATTGTGTTTATCCTGTTCGGCGTGTTCTTTGTACAGCCCGTCGTCGTTGAAGGCACGTCGATGCTGCCGCAACTGCACGATGGTGAGCGTTTGCTGGTCAATAAGCTCGTTTATTACCGCATTCAAAGCGTCAGTTGGGGCCATATCGAACGTGGCGATATCGTCGTTTTCTGGTTTCCAAACGACCCCGATAAATCATACGTCAAACGCGTCATCGGTCTGCCGGGTGAGACCGTTGAACTCAGAAACGGCCGAGTTCTCGTAGACGGCAAGGAGCTGAACGAAGACTATCTCGACAAAGAATACACGCAGACGATGCCGCCGCCGATGGTTAAGAAAGTCGAAGAGCATCACTATTTTGTGATGGGCGATAACCGCGACAACTCGTCAGATTCACGCTATTGGGGACTTGTTCCTGAAAAATACATCTACGGCAAAGCCTTTTTCCGCTACTGGAAGCCTTCAAATATTGGCTTTCTCGAACACGGCGAATACGAAAATGGCATCCCGCTAACGCCTCCGGCCAAAAAAGAAACCCGTTTCGAAGAGAAATAATGTCAGAACCGCCTGCGTAAGCGGGCGGATTAACCACAACAATTGATCAACTCCATTCCCCGTTCCGCCCGCTTACGCGAGGCGGTTCTGACCCGTCCTTTGACGCTTCGCATCAATGGGTTAAAATCTAGGGTTTATGAATAAGGCGATCTTGGTTCTTGAGGACGGGCGAACGTTTACCGGTGTGTCGTTTGGTGCGGATGGTGAAGCTTTTGGCGAGATGGTCTTTAATACTTCGATGTCGGGTTATCAGGAGATCCTGACCGATCCGAGCTACGCGGGGCAGATCGTCTGCATGACGTATCCGCTGATCGGGAACTACGGCACGAATCCCGACGATGTCGAATCGCGCCGCCCGTGGGTAGAGGGCTTCGTTGTCAGGGAAGCAAGTCGAATCGCCTCGAATTTTCGCTCGACGATGCCGCTACAGGATTATTTGAAATCCAACAACAACATCGTCGGCATCGAGCACATCGATACGCGTGCGTTGGTGAGACACATTCGAGACAAAGGGGCGATGCGCAGTGTGGTCTCAACGATCGACCTTGATCCTAAGTCCCTGCTCGATAAGGTTCTCGCTTCGCCGGAAATGGCAAATCGCGAACTCGCGAGCAAAGTGACGACCGACACGTCATTCGATTATGACTCCAGACTCCAGACTCCGGACTCCGAACTGAAGTACCACATTGTCGCCTACGACTTCGGCATAAAGACCAACAGCCTTCGCGAATTCGCCAAATACGGCTGCCGCGTGACGGTCGTTCCGGCAGACACATCCGCCGCAGATACGATGGCGCTTGAGCCGGACGGCATTTTCCTCTCGAACGGCCCAGGCGACCCGGCATCGATGAATTCGGTTGTCGAGGAGATCAAAAAGCTCACGACCAGCCAAACTCCGATCTTCGGCATCTGCCTCGGCCATCAACTCCTCGGCGAAGCCTTCGGCGGCTCGACCTACAAGCTTAAATTCGGCCACCGCGGCGGTAACCAACCGATCAAGGACCTGACCACCGGCAAGATCGAGATCACCGCACACAACCACGGCTTCACGGTCGATAAAGACTCGCTCCCGGCCGACGTTGAGGTTACGCATATCAACCTCAACGACCACACCGTCGCCGGCCTGCGACACAAAACCTTGCCGGTTTTTTCCGTGCAGTATCATCCGGAATCCGCACCAGGGCCGCACGACTCGGAATATCTTTTTGAACGCTTTATTGAGCTTATGAAGAACTAGGAATATTATTTGGCGAATTTGAACGACGCTTCGATCTTTGCAAATGCCGCATAATCTTGGTACGTATTAAAACGCCGATCAGCCATCAACCCGAGCTGATGCTTCTTCTTCAAACTTTTCGTAATCGACCTGATCGATATACGTTTTTGTTTTAGGTACCTGGGTTTTAGTCTTTCTGGGCCTTTTACCATTACCGGAAATCTGCTCAGTGATGCGGGCTCCGGTTACGTAATTCGTACTCTCCGATGAAGTGCTCGCGGAAAGCCTGTCGACGCTGTGATAATCAAAGCCGATCAGAAGAAATTTCCCGGTCGCGGCTTCGAATCGAAATCGGAAGGTTACACCGCTAACGTCTCGCGAACCATGATCCTGCTCCACGATGATAACGCCCTTTTGGATCTTAATATCTGCCGGAGCATCTACAACACCGTAAAATGCACCGCCGCAGCCTGTGCATTGCAGTAGTTTGTCAGCAATCGCCGCACTATTTAACTTTCCGTCGGCTGCTTTCAGAACGATCACGAGAGCTCTCGCACGGTCGATCTTGATGCCCTCTTTATCTTCTTTAGGTTTATCCTCTACAAGTTTCAGAAGCGTGTCGGAAACGCCGTCACCGTTAACGTCGCCGTTGATCTGCTCCTCGATCTTCCAGCCGACGGGGACGAAGCCTGCTAATTTCTCAGCCGTTGCCGGAATTTTTGACTTGTCGATCGTTACACGATCGTCCTGAGCAAACGTTACGTTTGCGGCAAAAAGTATTAACATTGCGAAAGCAAAAACGCTCGCGATAAATGCTCTAAGAATTCCGTTGATCACTGTCAGGTCTCCTTTTTAATCAAGTCGGTCGTGTCAAAGATGCGGAAATTTCACCGCTCCGGTTGTATCTTTCAAATGAAAGTGAAAATCTATCAGAATCGTCAGGCCCTTGTCTATTCTTATCTGCTGGATCTGCATAATAAAAAAGGACCAGCAACCCGATCCTTTTAAGCGTAATATTTCGTTCAACACAACTAACGGCTTATACCCGAAATAAACGGTGCGATCACGAGCGAAACGATGGACATCAGCTTGATCAGAATATTCATCGACGGGCCTGAAGTGTCTTTGAACGGATCGCCAACCGTATCGCCGGTAACCGAAGCCTTGTGCGGTTCCGAGCCTTTATAGACCATCTCGCCGTTGATCATCACGCCTTTTTCAAACGATTTCTTAGCATTATCCCAGGCTCCGCCGGCGTTTGACTGAAAGATCCCCATCAGCACGCCCGAAACCGTAACACCCGCGAGCATGCCGCCCAGAACCTCAGGGCCGAACGTAAAGCCGATGATAACCGGCGTGATCAGGGCGATCGCACCAGGCATCATCATTTCCCGTAACGAAGCTTTGGTCGAGATGGCGACGCATTTTTCGTATTCCGGCTTGGCCTTGTATTCCATGATGCCCGGAATTTCTCGGAACTGACGGCGAACTTCCTGCACCATGTCCATCGCCGCTTTACCGACCGCTTGAATACAAAGTGCCGAGAAAATGAACGGGATCATACCGCCAATAAACAAGCCCGCTAGTACATTTGCTTTGTAAATATCGATCCGATCTATGCCTGCAATGCCGACAAAAGCGGCAAACAATGCAAGGGATGTCAAGGCAGCCGAGGCAATCGCAAACCCTTTTCCGGTAGCGGCAGTTGTATTTCCAACCGCATCGAGATTGTCTGTGCGTTCACGAACTTCGGGGGGCAACTGGCTCATCTCGGCGATGCCGCCTGCGTTATCGGCGATGGGGCCAAAGGCGTCGATGGCGAGCTGCATGGCGGTCGTGGCCATCATACCAGCTGCGGCGATCGCAACGCCGTACAGGCCGGCAAAGTAATATGACGCGACGATACCGCCGGCAAGGGTCAGGATCGGGATCACGGTCGATTTCATGCCGACGGAGAGGCCGGCGATGATGTTGGTCGCGTGGCCGGTGGATGATTGCTGAATGATCGCCATCACGGGCTTCTTGCCCATTGCGGTGTAATATTCGGTAACGATCGACATGATCGCTCCGACGATGGTTCCGACGACGATCGCGGCGAAAACGCCATTTTTGTTGAATGTCGTCGTTCGCAAATTGATCTGTCCCTCAGGCAGCAGCCACATTACTACGAAATATGACGCGACGACGGTGAGCAGCATCGAAGCCCAGTTTCCGATATTCAGGGCGTTCTGCACGCTCGATTTATCGTCCTTGATCGTGACGAACGAGAATCCGATGATCGAGAAAACGATGCCCAGCCCACAGATGACCATCGGCAGGAGGATCGGTGACATTCCGCCGAAAGCGTCCGTAACCTTGATCTCCTGCCCGAGCACCATCGTTGCGAGGATCGTCGCCACGTACGAACCGAAAAGATCGGCTCCCATACCGGCAACGTCACCGACATTATCGCCAACATTGTCAGCGATCGTCGCAGGGTTGCGAACGTCATCCTCAGGAATTCCCGCCTCGACCTTACCAACCAGATCGGCACCGACGTCGGCTGCCTTCGTATAGATTCCGCCGCCGACACGTGCGAAAAGGGCGATAGATTCGGCTCCCAGTGAGAAGCCGGTCAGTACTTCGATAGCGGTTTTTACCTGATTCGCACCGAGTCCGGCAAAAATAGCCAGGAATGTAACGAACAAACCTCCCAGACCCAAAACAGCTAAACCAGCAACGCCAAGCCCCATCACCGTTCCGCCCGTAAATGAAACTTTCAGAGCCTGTTTCAAGCTCGTGCGGGCAGCCTGCGTGGTGCGGACGTTCGCTTTGGTCGCGACTCTCATGCCGATATAGCCGGCAGTCGCGGAGAAGACAGCTCCGATAATAAATGCGACAGCGATCAGCGAGCTCGAGTGGATCTGTTTGCCGTTGACCTCATGGATCGTTCCGGAATAGGCTAATAAAACCGCAGTGAACAACACGAATATACTGAGCACCTTCCACTCGGCCTTCAAAAACGCCATCGCTCCGTCGGCAATATAGCCCGCGAGCTCCTGCATATTCGGGTCGCCCGCATCCTGCTTACTGACCCAAGCCGACTTGATCGCCATCACGATCAACCCCAAAACCCCTAAAGCGGGCACTAAATAAATCACGTAACTGTTCATAATGTGTTGTTATCTTTACCCGAAACCGCTGCCAGCCGGGAATCGTACGGTGTCGATGCACTCGTAAATATCAAAATTATCGATTATGGAGCAGTTCGATGTTTAAATCAATGGCGGCGGGCATTTGAACAGGTCCTGGCCGTGGAATATTCGCGAGATGGTTCGCTGTCCGATGCGTCCCTCAAATGCGTCCCTCACCTGACCAAATGCATTTGTCCCCTGACCAGAAACGACGTTTTCCGAACCGTTTTTAAGCATATTTTCCCCGATCCTGCACCTACTTTTTTCGAAAGCCCCCAAATCGCCCAACTCAGCCAACGCGATCCGAGAGCGGCGAAAGCGTTCCTGCCAAAATTCGAAATTAAACGCAATATGATCAGCCGCAAAGCGGTTAGAGAAAATAGCCGGATGCGAAGATTCCGGTCAAAGCGAACACCGGATCGCCGCGTCGAAGATGCGGCAAGGTTTCGTTATTAAGCTGCGGAGCAGCGGAATAATTGTAGCCCCAGGTGGAGCAGAGCGGAACCTGGGGAAACGCCCGCCAATTATTTGCGAGCCTGTGAAACAGGCGAAAGAGCTGATACGGATTGATGATTTCGCCTGTTTCACAGGCTCGGGTCAAAAACCGCATCTCCTACACGTTCCGCAAAGCTCCACGTGTAGCTAACAATATTACGACCGCTCCGCAGGCTAAGAATTACAATTATTTCAAACTGATCCACTACAACCGCAAAAAAAGCTTGACTTTTATGACACGGTGTGCTATCCTTGCAACATTTGTCAGATTTAGACAGTTGACGGTAGGCAAAGCAACCCCGAAACCTGGAACTCGGAACTCGGAACTCGGAACTCGGAACTAAAGAAAACTATGGAAACCCTGGACAGACAATGCGAAAAATTTATGGGCGGGCAGACTGTTCCGTATTCGGAACGGCTTCACGCGACGATCAACCGTGGCGGCACGATCTTTGTGAATCGCAAGGCGCACGCTGATGGGAGCGCCGCAGGCGGTCTATCTTTACTTTAACCGGAGCAAAGACATGATCATCGTCGAGCCGACGCTCGCCACAAGCTCGGCCGCCGCCTTTACGCTCCGCGAAACGCCGCCGATCACCGGCCGCTACATCCGCGCCAACCCGTTCTGCAAACACTTCGGCATCCGCCCCGACACAACCCTCCGCTTCCTCGACCCGACAACCGATTCCATCGGCCGCCTCTACCTGAAACTAGGAGAAACCGTCGCTGTCCCCCGCCCCGGCCATCGCGGAAAGAGGAAGAGAAAGGGATAAAAAGTTATTCCGTTCCGGCGGAATGCAATGTATAATTTCAGAACGATGGATTTGATCGAAGAAATAACCGCAAAATCGGCCTTACTGCCGCCCGATCTACAGCACGAAGTCCTCGATTTTGTCGATTTCGTGACAGACAGGCAAAGCCGTGGGAAGCCCAACGGTTCGCCGTTCAAAACAGTTCGCGGGATACTGACTCACGACCTCCCCAATCTCGAAGCGGATCTCTTAGCGGTTCGCGAAGAAATGTGGAGCAAACTTCCCGCCAAGGAAAGTAGATGAGCGCGGTTGTCACGGACACTCACGCGCTTCTCTGGTATCTCAGCGATTCCGCCAAACTCTCGTCGAAAGCGGTCGCGGCATTCGACGAAGCCGAACGCGAGGCGGGGTAGAGAAGCCCGCGTCGCGGGCGATGGCACGTCAGAATTTTATCGACCGTTCACCAGCCGAAAACGCTGTCGCCCCCCTACGCGGGCTTGCGGCTCGATATCGCAACTTTTCCACAGCTCGCACCCGTGGAAATGACTGTTTCGATGATGACGATTCATACAACCAGCCTGTGTTAATATGAGGTCATCATTTCGAATCAAGTCGGCTTTTGCAACGCAAAGAAAAAAATAAGAAAGGCGTTTGCAACCGGATGTTACAAGATAAATGCTGAATTTACATACTGCTCAAGCCGTAAGACTATTCCCAACGGAGCGCCAAAGACTCTACGATCGGTTTGAGAACAAACTTGAAACCGCATTAAATCTTAATCGGCAGGTTGTGAGTTTTCAAACAAACAAGACCGCGCCTGTTTATCGCTGGGTTAAATACAAGGAAGGATTTTCGTCGGAACTTGTTAAACACTTCCTATCAAAGTATGCTCCGCAACCTGGAAAACTCCTTGACCCTTTCGCAGGTTCCGGCACTACTCTGTTTGCCGGAAAGGAATTAGGCTGGGATACATTCGGAATTGAATTATTGCCTGTCGGAACATTCATAATGCGTGCACGTGAGGCGGTTTCGAGAATTGATCCTAACCGCCTGAATGAATTCGTAAAAGCTTTTCCTGGCCGGTTTCGGGAATTCGAACAGTTCGAAAAGATAATCAAACATATTTCGATAACTAAAGAGGCGTTTTCGGAACATACTGAGCGTCAGCTTAATCGCTACCTAACGTTTTGCACCACAATAAAAGATAGAGACCTTCAAACTACGCTGCGACTTGCCGGGTTCGCAGTTTTGGAAGAAATTAGTTTCACGCGCAAAGACGGGCAATATTTGCGTTGGGACCACCGTTCTAAAAGAAACCTTTCTGGAAAATCCTTTGATAAGGGAAAGATCTATTCGTTCGATGAGGCAATCGTAAAAAAACTCGACCAGATAGTGGAGGATTTGTACGAATCCGGTAATCCGTATCTATTTGACGAATTAAACCCCAAGCCAGGTAATCGTGAAGCTGTTAACGTCATAGAAGGCTCATGTCTAAAAGAACTACCTCATTTACCGAACGAGTTTTTCGATTTCGTCGTTACCTCGCCCCCATACTGCAATCGTTACGACTATACACGTACATACGCCTTGGAATTGATTTACCTAGGCCTCGATCACGACCAAGTTAAACAGCTTCGGCAAACGATGCTCTCCTGTACGGTTGAGAATAAGGATAAGCTCGAGCTTCTAAGCCGAAGTTACGACACTCTTGAAAAAGCGGGTGTATATGAGCGAATTCTTCGAGTCTACAAGGCATGCGGGGCAATGAGCGAGATTAATAACATACTTGACGGGTTAAATGCTCAGGAGAAGCTGAACAATAACAACATTCCGAGAATGATAAGAAATTACTTTCTTGAGCTTTGCTTTGTGATCTACGAACTTGCGAGAGTTACCCGTTCCGGAGGCTATTGCGTGATGGTTAATGACAATGTGCGTTACGGGGGGGAGGAAATACCGGTTGACCTCATCCTATCGGAGTTTGCAGAAAACTTCGGATTTGAAGTTGAAAAGATCTTTGTACTACCCCGTGGCAAAGGTAACAGCAGCCAACAGATGGGGGCGTATGGCCGTTCCGAAGTCCGTAAATGCGTTTATTTGTGGCGCAAGAAATGATGACTTGTAACCATTATGACTCCTGAAGAATTAATCACGCCCAGGGAACAGACGCGGGCCGGTTTCGTGAAAATGGCTCTCGAAAAGAATTTGATGGCCGGCCCGTTTATCGCGGAGGCGAAGGCACTTAAAATTCTCGCAAGTCGCTTTAAGGCACCAAGGGAACTTTTAGACGTACCGGAACTCAACGCTGGACTAATGGCAGCGTCAGGTTTATCGGTCAAGTCTCTCGCACACATAACGGATGCTGATAAAAGAGATGCAATTCTTGGCTTGATAGATAACTTCCTTGAACCAGCGGGTGACGATTTTCCCAATGAGTTGGTATACCGGTATCTTCTTACAAAAGGGGACGCCCTTGGTGGACAAGCTCGGAATCTAGCAGGTGTCTTGGGCGACTGGAAATTCTTGCGAATGGTTTTATCTATTCTAAAGATTGGCGGAATTCCTTACCGTTACCGTGACATCGAATCTGGCGTTTGGACAAATCAACCGGATGAGGACACGGGCATTGAAAAACGAATTAAAGCCCTTTATTGGAGGAAAGGAGATAGAGATCGATTGCTTGTAAGAAATTCCAAACTACCTCTCATCGACAAGAGTGTTGATCTCATGCTCTTTTCTGGAACGCCTGATGACTATCTTCGTAACAACCGGGGGTTGTTTTTGCTAAATGCTAGGTATCTAGCTTTAGGTGAATTAAAAGGTGGCATTGACCCCGCAGGTTCCGATGAACATTGGAAAACGGCCAACTTTGCACTAAATCGTATACGTGGCAGTTTCGGTGCACAAGGTCTTAATCCACCGACATTTTTCATAGGTGCTGCCATCGAAACAAGTATGGCCGGTGAAATTTGCGCTCAGATAAGGGCCCGCGTTCTCAATAAGGCGGCCAATTTAACAAATGACGAGCAACTGACAGGTATCTGCGAATGGTTAATAAACCTTTAGTCAAACTAGGTTCCAGATCGTGCAGGCGAAAGGTCTCGAAATCTGAGACGAGGATGTTTTTAGGAAGTTCGGACTGTTTGAGGCCGTGGAGATCCACGATCGATCATTAACCCGCATAGTGGGTGAAAGCATAAAGCCACGGGTGCAAACCCGTCGAAATGACGGGCAGAATATTAATGCCCGCGTAGCGGGCGACAGCACGTCAGAATTTTATCGACCGTTCGCCAGCAACCGTAACCCTGTCGCCCGCTGCGCGGGCTTGCGATCATATTGGAACTTTCCACGAGCTCACGCCCGTGGCTTTATGCTTTCACCCGCTATGCGGGCTCAAAGATCGGCTTCGAAATCGTTAATTTTTACCAAACGTCTGGTGCGCGGCGGTTTTTAGGGCTTCCATTATCTGTCTATATGGGCCGGGGCCGTAGCTGATGCGGGCGACGCCGAGGGCGGACATTTCGGGGTTTGACGGCGTGTCGGACATGACCATGATGTTGACGGGCAGCGTCGAACGCTCGCAGAGCGTGCGGATGAGGTCAGGATCCTTCAGGCCGGGAGCGAAGATGCTGCTCGCTCCGGCTGCTGTGTAGGCGTGGGCTCGCGTGACGGCTTCGTCGAAATTCTCAGCGTGTTTTGACGGTTCGTTTTGCAAAAAAACGTCAGTTCGGGCGTTGATGAAGAGCGGAATGCCTTTCGTATTCGCGGTCTCGCGAATGGCGGCGATGCGTGCCGATTGTTCTTCGATGGAGTGCATTCCTTCGCCGCCTATCACCTGGTCTTCAAAATTGATGCCGACGGCTCCGGTGTCGATAACCTTAGCGATGTTCGCTTTTAGCGTGTCGATATCTGTTGCGTAACCGCCTTCGAAATCGAGCGTTACCGGCAGATCGACCGCATTTACTATGCGCGCGATGTTCTCAAGTGCCAGGTTCAACGGCAAAGCCTCGGCGTCGTAGAAGCCATTTGCGGCGGCGACAGACCAACTGCCGGTCGCGATCGCCTTGGCTCCGCCGTCGGCAACAGCTTTTGCACTGCCCGCGTCCCAGACATTGAATAAAATTACCGGCTCGCCGGAAATGTGCAGAGCGGCAAATCGCTCGGCTTTTTCTTTTTGTGATGACATCCTTTTACTCCAAAACTGCAACAAAAACTCGGGTGCCCGACTCTGGCATTGTATCGTACGTTGCTGCTCTGATCATCGTCAACCGGCGTTCCGATAGCAACGACGCTTTACATTCAAAATGAGCGAGTTTAAACTCGCATTCAGTTCAATTCTAGGAGAAGTAAATAATGCAGAAGATGTTGAAAGTAATGGCGGTTGTGGGTTTTGCCGCGGGTGGGGTTTTTGTTTTTTCAGCGAATAGCGCTCAGACGATCGCGGCAGCCTCGCCCGCCGGATCGCTTGGGTCGTCGCGTTCGCTCTACCGCGCGCATTGCGCTACCTGCCACGGGAACGATGGCCGTTCAAATACCGTGAAGGGCCGCAAACTCGAGGCTGACGATATCAGCGGGACCACGGACAGCGTTGCAAAGATCTCCCGCATCATCTCGAACGGAAAAGGCGACATGCCCGGCTTCCGGCGAAAGCTGACAGCCGCCCAAATCACATCGATCGCAAATTACGTTAAAACCTTGTAATAAAAAAGAGTAAGATAACCACGAAATAACACCAAACGAACACAAAATTTGACGTATTTTGTGTGCATTGGTGTTTTTTCGTGATTAAAATTTCTTTTGATCCCTAATCGTTCAGCCGAACGGAATTCACCACGTTTCTGAACGCGTTGGTGTAGTTGTACGACTGATCGCTCGGCACGACGGTCACGAGGTAGAACAACTGGCCGTTTCTGAGCTGCGTCGTATAGACTGTCACGACCTCGGTTCGCCCCGTTACCGGCGAACGGCCCGACATCTGGGTCGTGTATCCGTTTCGCCCGCCAAGATTGCGGCTGATCAGGCTGCCGTTTTGCTGAAGGTATGAATTGCCCTGCAGCGTTTCATTGATATACGCCTGCGTTTTGGTGCGAAGGCTGGTGCCCTGGCCCTGATAAACGCCGACCATCACGCCGTGCGTAATACCCTGATCGCCAAACGCACCTTCGGGAGCGAACTGTGCTCCGCCCTCGCCGCTGAATTCCTGCCAATTGCCCGGAACGCTGATCCGCAGCCAATTCACACTGGAATATTCACGAACCCGTGTCGACGGATTTGGAACATTATTAGAATATTTACCCGATGCAGTCGGGTTTTCGCTGCCCTGACCGCTCGGAGCCTGTTTTGTGATCTCCGCCATCGTTCTCGCAGGCGGCAGGGTACGAAATTTTGCCTGTGTGCGTTCGAAATCGCGCGTGATCTTGATCGGATTTGCCGAGACACGCAAATACTGGGCTTCGCGGTTGATCGCCTCGAAACGATTGCCCGGATTCGGATGGCTGCTCAGCCATTCCGGCCCGCCGCCGCCGCCCTGCTGCTCGATCGTGCGAAACATATTTGCCAGATCGCGCGGATCGTAACCAGCGTTCGCCATTATCTGTGCCCCGAGCATGTCGGACTGCGATTCGTATTCACGGCTGTATTTGGCCTGCCAAACGGCCGCCGCCATCGCTCCGGCTTGTGCTCCGGCCTGACCGCCGAGGATCGCACCACCCAAGATGAGGCCGATCGTACCTAAGGTATTCTTTGCACTGGACTGTTTAGTGGCCTGAGCGGTCGCGTGCCGCAGGGCCACGTGGCCGATCTCGTGGGCCATAACGCCGGCCATCTCGCCTTCGTTCTTGGCCGCCTCGATCATTCCGCGGTTGATGTACATCGGGCCGCCGGGCAACGCGAATGCGTTAATGTCGCTGGCATTGACCCATTTGAAACGATAGTTGAACGCCGGCTGATTGAACTGGCGCGGTATGGAAGCAACCAGGCGGCTCCCGACGCGTTCGATGTATGCCTCGGCATCGGAATCGTTGATCAACGGAAACTGCTTCTCGACCTCTCTCGATGCGTCAGAACCGAGCTTAATGTCATCCTGAACCTTGTATTTATTCTTAGGCGCAACGATCTGCGTCTGTTGGGCTATCGCCGCGACAGGCACGATCCACATCGTCGCGACCATTGCCGCGACCGTTATTCGTTTTACAAAACTTTGTCTGTTCATAAACCCTCCGAAACCTCTTTTCCAAGATTCTAATGCGCATCTGCGTTCAACACAATGACGCGTCGCAAACCTGGGATAAGATGAGACGCTTGTAAACGCAGTTCGCCGCAAAAGGCGGGGCGATATTATCAGAATGTTAATAAAATGTTACAAACGCTATTCCATTTCCCGGTTCTCTCCGAAAAGTTAAGTATAATGTAACCTTTCCGGTCGCGGCTCTGAATTATAATCGTCTGAGCACTTTATGAGCGAACATATGCAAGCGTCATCGTTTGAGTATTACCCGGAAGATTTCGGCGCCCTCGCCGTGGATGCGATGAACACCAGTGAAAAAATAGCTCAACTTGATCTGCTTCGCGACAAGATCCTGCTCCTCGGCGGTAAGACTGAGGAAGCGGTCGATCGTGCCGTTCGCGCGTTAACAGAACGCGATACCGATCTCGCCCGCCTAGTTTGTGCAAATGATGAGCTGATCGATCAAATGGAGCTTGAGATCGACCGTTTGTGCATCGATATTCTGGCTCTACAGCGACCGACCGAACATGACCTGCGGCTTGTGGTCTCGGTCGCCAAGATCACGCCGATCCTCGAACGCATCGCGGATCACGCGTCGAGCATCGCCGAGGCTGCGATCATTTTGAATAACGAACCACAGATCGACAGCTATGTCGATTTCTCGATGATGGCCGACATCGCTGCAAAGATGCTCGCCGAGGCGCTCAACGCATTTACGTCAGAGGATGCGGCGGCGTCACGCGAGATAATTGCCCGCGACCTGACGCTCGATCAGTGCTACGGGCGCGTCTTTGACGGCCTGATCCAGACGATGGCGCGAGATTCTGCATCGGCAAATGGAGCGGCGAGGCTGCTCTTTGTCGCTAAGCACATCGAGCGAATCGGCGATTATGTAAAAGATATTTGCGAACTGAATGTTTACCTGACGGAAGCGGTATTTATCAAACATAGTTCGCACTAGAAAACGCCCGGGGACATAGCTCCAGCGTTCGAATATTCTAGTTTCACAATTCAAAACTTAGTACCGGAGACATCGAATAATGGCTTTTAGCTTTTTACCGAAGGAAGATAAATATTTTGCGCTGTTCACGCAAATGACAGAAAAGATTCAGGAAGCTGCGGCTGTACTGGTCGAGATGATGAATGGGCCGTATGAAAATTTCGATACGCTCTCGAAAAAGATCAAAAACATCGAGCACGAGTGTGACGAACTGAACCACAGCATTACCACAAAGCTAAATAAATCGTTCATTACACCATTCGACCGCGAAGATATCTACACGCTTTCTGTCGCTCTCGACGACGTCTGCGATTATATCGATGCGGCCGCAAGGGCCGTCGTTATGTACGACATTCACGAAACCGACGAATTTGCCCAGCAGCTTGCTGTCATCCTGCAAAAGCAGGGGGCCGAGATCAACGGTGCCGTTTCGCACCTTAAAGCGGCGAAAGGCATGGAGCAAAATCTGCTCGATATTCAGCGGCTCGAAAATGACGCCGACGATATTTATTTTCGAGCGATGGCGGCTCTGTTCAAAGACTCCGGAGATGCGGTTAAGATTATCAAATGGAAAGAAGTTTACGAGATCCTAGAGAACGGGACCGACCGCTGCGAAAGCGTAGGCAACATCATCGAGAGCATTATTCTCAAGCATAACTAGTAAGCTGTAGACGATCTAAACTCAAGAATATGGAACCCGTTACAGCACTGGTCATTTTCATTATCACCGTTGCGTTGGTATTCGATTATACGAATGGCATGCACGACGCCGCGAATTCGATCGCGACCGTCGTTTCCACGCGTGTCCTCTCGCCGGGCGTTGCCGTTGTATGGGCCGCGTTCTTCAATTTCATCGCTTTTGCCGTTTTTGGTACAGGCGTTGCCAAAATGATCGGCGGCGGCCTCGTCGACCTCAAACCCATCGCGTCAGATCAGCATCTGCTCGTTCTGCTCGCAGGTTTGGTCGGCGTTATCGTTTGGAATATCCTCACCTGGTATCTCGGCCTGCCGACATCGAGTTCGCACGCCCTGATCGGCGGTTACGCCGGCGCGGCTGTTGCGGCGGCGTGGGGATTTGGCGTTATCATTCCATCGGGCTGGTACCTGACCTTGAGTTTTATCATCGGAGCACCGCTCATTGGTATGACGCTCGGTTTTGTGCTGATGACCTCGGTTTACTGGCTATTCCGCAAAATGCCGGTCTCGAAGGTCGATAAAGGCTTTCGTGTCGGCCAGCTCCTTTCTGCCGCGGCGTATTCTCTCGGCCACGGCGGGAACGATGCCCAAAAAACCATGGGCATCATCACGGCGGTTCTGGTCGCCGGTAATCTTCTCCAACCGGCGATCATTCCTTGTAAAGATCTGGCCGCGACAGCACCGTGTACGGGACTTCCTGATATTCCGCTTTGGGTCGTGCTCTCGGCTCACGGGGCGATCGGCCTCGGCACGCTGACCGGCGGCTGGCGAATTGTTAAAACAATGGGCTCGAAGATAGCGAAGCTCCAGCCGGTGGGCGGATTTTGTGCCGAAACGGCAGGTGCGATCACGCTCGCCTTCGCCACGAATTTCGGCATTCCCGTCTCGACCACGCACACCATCACCGGAGCAATCGTCGGCGTCGGCTCAGCCAAACGCTTCTCCGCCGTAAAATGGGGCGTCGCCGGCCGAATCGTCTGGGCCTGGGTCCTGACCATCCCAATGGCCGGAATTATCGCGGCGATCTCGTACGGGATCATTCATGTTATCGATAAGATCGTAACGGGAAGATAAGTCAAAAGGTCACAAAATTGCTTGGCATAATATCCAGTTCGTATGCAATCAGCTTATGACACCAGTAATGGAAGAAGTTGAAGCGCTGATCGAGCGTCTGCCAGACGACGCTACTATCGAAGATCTGCAATATCACCTCCATGTGATCGACAAGGTTCGGAAGGGACTCGAATCGATCGAAAATGACGGTGGACTTACGCAGGAGCAGGTTGAGGCCCGACTTGGAAAATGGCTCGTCTCATAATTTGGTCCGAACGGGCTGTTGAAGGTGTGTACTAATCTTGTGGTGTCGAAAAGTAGTTCTTGAATTTAATTGTCAATCGTAAACTGGAAAATTGTTAATTGGTAGTTATATGCAACCACCCAATTAACAATCGAACAATTTACAATTAACAATCAAAGAGGGTCGAGCCAGACACGTGTCCGGCACCACAAGATCGGGACATGACCCGATATTTCGCTAAAGCCCTGATTGCTTGCGCCTTTTCCCCCAAAGTGACATCATTTTTTTATGTCAGCCGTTCTCGAACAAACCCGCATTATCGAAGATTACCTGGTCATGCCCGATACTGAGATCGCCGAGCGGATCGAAGAAGCCCGCCGTGAGCTTGGGCCGCGTGTCGTCATTCTCGGCCATCATTATCAGCGTGACGATGTGATCAAACACGCCGATCTGACGGGCGATTCGTACCAATTGTCGGTGATGGCGTCGCAGACCGATGCGGAATATATCGTCTTCTGCGGCGTTCATTTCATGGCCGAGTCGGCAGATATTCTGGGCAAAGACCATCAACGCGTTATCCTGCCGGACCTCGGAGCCGGGTGTTCGATGGCAGATATGGCTTCGATCGATCAGGTCGAGGACGGGTGGGAACAGCTTCGCGAGATCGGTGTACTCGAAAACAAGGTCGCACCGATCACGTACATGAACTCGACCGCTCAGATCAAGGCCTTCTGCGGCCGGAACGAAGGCGTCGTCTGCACCTCGTCGAACGCCATCCCGCTCTTCGATATCTATCTGAAAGAATACGACAAGATGTTCTTCTTTCCCGATCAGCATCTGGGAAGGAATACGGGTGCGAAATTCGGCATTCCGCTCGATAAAATGGTGCTGTGGAATCCGCACGAAGAGCTTGGTGGCAATACCGAAGAGCAGCTACATTCCGCAAAACTCATCCTCTGGCGCGGGCATTGCTCGGTCCACGGACGGTTTAAGGACTGGCATGTCGACAAGATCCGCGATGAACACCCCGGCATGAAGGTGCTCGTTCACCCGGAATGCCCGCGTGAGGTCGTCGAAAAATCAGATCTCGACGGCTCGACATCGTTCATCATCAAAACCGTCGAAAACTCGCCCGCTGGCTCAAAATGGGCGATCGGCACCGAGGTAAATCTCGTCAACCGCCTGCAGGCACGCTTCCCCGACAGAGAGATCCGCCTGCTCGCCCCGGACCTCTGTATGTGCGCAACCATGTACCGCATCGCCCCGCAAAACCTCGCCTGGGCCATGGAAAATCTGCTCGACGGCAACGTCGTCAACGAGATCGTCGTCGATGCCGAAACCAAGCATTTTGCGAACGTTGCATTGCAGCGGATGATCGAATTTACCGAGAAGAAGAGCTAGTTTTTTTAACGCAGAGACGCCGAGTCGCAAGAGAAGATCTGATAAAGAAATCTCAGCGTCTCTGCGCCTTTGCGGTGAATATGCGTTACTGATTTTTACCAACGCTCGTCGGTCGTAAATCATCAGACCGGTAGTCTCCCAGTTGCTCTCCGATTTACTATTTATCCCCGGAGGATTTATGAAAAAACGCATTTCAATATTTTTGTTTTTGCTTTTAACTACTACAGGTGCAGTATTTGGCCAGACATCGTGGCTCGACCGTCCGCTGAATAACTGGAATAACGCCAACGGCTCGGTGCCAAACGCGCCGCGAACGTTGGTCGCGATCAGCGCACAGTGTCAGAGCCAGGTTCGGCAGCCGGACAGCATCGCTGACCGCGCCGTAACGCGTGCCGGATGGTCGCTGTTTGGTGCGGCCCAGACATTTGGCCAGGTGACCGTCGTTAACGGCATGGCCGGGACCGATGGCATGTGCCGGCCTTCGCTTTATAACACTTTTGTATTTGTCGGCGGACGATTTGCCGGTACGCTTTCGCCGACCACAATGGAATCGCGTTCGGACGGCTCGCTTTCTCAGGCTTCGTTGAATGGCCAGGAGAGCATTACCGCCGAATTCTCACGATACCGCTCAAGTGACGCTTTATGCTGCCCTTCGCAGACGAGTTTTGTGACGTATTCGGTCTCAACCGGAGCGAGAGCATTGGTCCGCGCTAATGAGGTGAACACGACCCAAACCTGCCCGACCGATGGCGAGATAACGACGCAGGACAACGTCGTTTCGGGCACAGTGACCTATCGCCAGCGGATCGCATTGCCCGCGACCGCCGTGCTGACGGTCAAGCTCGTTGACGTCCCGCGAGCCGATGCCTCGGCGATCACGATCGTCGAACAGCGTGTCGATACGGCGGGCAAACAGGTGCCGTTCTCGTTCGATATGGCATACGACCGCACCAAGATCGTCGAGCGAAACCGCTATGCCGTACAGGCCGAGATCCGCGATAATGGGCGTCTGATCTACATTACGGACACGAGCTATCCGGTGATCACGCAGGGCAATCCGAAAAATGTCGAGATCAATCTAGTTCCGGTTGGCGGCGGCGGACAGGGCGGCGGAAATCGCAATAATACGATCCGCGGCACGGTCACGTATCTGCAACGCATCGCTCTCGCTGGAAATTCTGACGTGCGAGTCTGGCTCGTTGATTCGGCAAACCCGACAGGCACGCCGGCAGCGGAAACCACGTTTTCGACCACGAATAAACAAGTTCCATTCCAGTTCGAGCTGCGCTACGAACAGCGTGACATAGACCGCCAGAAAAATTACGAGCTGCGTGCCGAGATCAAGTCGAACGGCGTTGTCAGGTTCCACACGCCGACCGGAACACCGGTCAACCTTCGCGGAAATCAGACGATCGACCCGGTCGAACTCGTACTCTCGGCCGGTTCCGACGAACCGACCGCGATTACCGGAAAGAGCATCTCGCTCTCAAAATTTGGCACGGGCTCGCTGAAGATCGGAACCCGCAACGCTCAATTCCTAGTCCGCGGCTCGGTCGTCGTCTCAACCGACGGCACCGCGACCGTCACGGTCGGAACGATCGGCCCGCAGACTGTGTTCACGGGCAAACTCACATACTTTGACCAGAACACGCTGCGTATTACCATCACAAATTCCGGCGACGCCGACGCAAGCGGCGAGATCGAGGTCTCGTACACCGACCGGCGTTTGAATTCGATGTCGGGCAACAATCTGATCATCGATGGACAGGATGTTGTGCTGCGATTCTAGCTGTATCGGTTTGGAGCGGTGCGAAAGCCCGCGCGTAAGCAAGGGCGAATCATTCAACTTGAGTGTTCCGCCCTTTCCTTGTTTTGCGTTCTTGGCGGTCTTTGCGTTTTAAAAGCCTTTTTTAACGCAAAGACCGCAAAGGACGCAAAGGGAACGCCAAGTAAAACTCCAACACCACACGATAAGGACCCTTCGGGATTTTTGTAGGGCTTGCTTTATTCCTACGCGGCTATCAAAATATTAGAAAGGAGTTACTAATATGAGCGAAGCTGACAAGACGGCAATTTCACGCAGGCGTTGCCGCGAGATAATGACAAAAAGCGTACGAACGGCCTCGCCTGAAATGAGCGTTCGCGAAGCCGCCGCGTTGATGCGCGAAGGCGATATGGGAGCCGTTCCGGTCGTCGATGCAGGCAAGCTGATCGGCATCGTTACCGACCGCGACATCGTCGTCCGCGTGGTCGCCGAAGGCAAAGATCCCGCCACGCCGGTTGCCGAAGCGATGACCACGGACCTATTCACCGTCACACCCGACGACTTCGTTTTCGAAGCTATCCGTCTGATGGGCGACAAACAGGTCCGCCGCGTTCCAGTTATAAATGAAGCAGGCGAACTCGCCGGCATCATCGCCATGGCAGACGTTGCCCTCGAAACCGAAGACGAACGCGAGATCGCCGAGACACTCGAGGAAATCTCGAGCGGAAGCGCTTTCTGGAGTAAAAATTGATCTGGAGGAAATATGACCTACTCAGAAGCTTTAACTACATTGCGAAGGTTGAATCGTAAGGATAAAATTCGGGCGATCCAGTTTTTGGCAAACGAGGTTGCGATGGAAGAGGAAGTTTATTTTGAGGAAGGAAGAACTTACGAAATTTTCTCACCGCATGAATCGTTTGAGGCCGCAGGCCAGCTGAGAGAACTTCTTGAGGAAAGCGAAAGAGTAAATGTCCAAGTCTAAACGGTTCGCTTATGTACCCCTGTCGAGCGATGCGTCACCTGACAGTATCCTGCCGCTCCTTCCTATGACTTTGTCGAGAGGAACAAAAACGTCCCAAGTGCTGGGTCTAGTTGATTCCGGTGCGACAGTAAACGTTTTGCCGTATGGTATTGGTTTGGAGATTGGAGCGGTTTGGGAAGAACAGATGCCGCTTTTTCGTCTGTCAGGTAATTTAGGAAACTACGAATCAAGAGGCTTGATCGTAAATGCGGAAATTGAAGATCTTGAACCTGTGAAACTCGCATTCGCGTGGACGATGGCTGAAGATGTTCCAGTAATTCTGGGTCAGACAAATTTCTTCTCGCTGTTCGATGTCTGCTTCATGCGCCAAGATCGAGAGTTCGAGATAAAGATGCATTGAACTCTCCGGTAACTTAATGGCTAAATCCACAAACAGATTATTTCAATTCACCGGAACGTCAAAGGATGTCCGTTCCGGGCAGCTTTGGTATCCGGCGGCCGATGTTTACCAGACGCCTGAGGGCTGGGTTGTGAAGGTCGAGCTGGCCGGGGTTTCGCCTGAGGACATCCAGATCGATATTCAAGGCAACGTTTTGTACGTCGCGGGCTGTCGAAAGGATCGGTCATGCGCGACCGGCGTTTCGTATCAGCAAATGGAGATCGCATACAGCAGTTTTGAAAAAACGCTACGGTTTCCGGCGGCGATCGACGGTGCGTCGGTCGAACATCAGTTTGAGAATGGTCTGCTGATCATCAGCCTGCGAAAGGCTAAATAGAATTTATGGCTGACGAAATTATTCAGGATCAGGTACCGGTAACGCCGTCTCAAATGGAGATAGCGGTTCTTCCACTGCAGAATACGACGCTGTTTCCGGAGACGATCGTTCCGCTCGCGGTTGGCCGTGAGCGTTCGACGCGTGCGGTGGAATCTGCGCTTGCGACCGAGGAAAAGCTCATCGCCTGCATCACGACCAAGACCGAGAACGTCACCGGCGACGACGCCGGTTACGACGATCTGTACAAGATCGGCACGATCGTCAACATCAAGCGAATGATGCGAAACGAAGGCATCATGCAGCTTATCGTCCAGGGAATTGACCGTTTTGAGATCCTGGAATGGACAGGCGCGCAGCCGTTCCTGAAGGCAAAAATACAGGTCCTGCCCGAGCTTCGCCGCGTCGATGCCGAGGAGATCGAGGCCCTGAAACGCAATATTCATGGCATGATCCAGGAGGCTCTTGCGCTGCTGCCGCAGGTTCCGCCCGAGGTTCGCATGGCGATCACAACGCAGGAAGATCCGGTTCAGCTCGCCTATTTTCTCGCCTCGGTACTCGATCTCGGCACCGAGACCGAGCAAAAAATGCTCGAATCTTCGACAGTTGATGGCCTGCTGACGCTGACTCATGCCGCTCTCGCCCGCGAGGTTGAGATCATGCAGATCCGGTCGAAGATCGCGAACGAAGCGCAGCACGAGATGGACAAATCGCAACGCGATTACGTCCTGCGTCAGCAGATGAAGGCGATCCAGAAGGAGCTTGGCGACGAGGATTCCGGCGAAGCGGCCGAGGCATCGCAGCTTCGCGAACGGCTGGAAAAAGCCGACCTTCCCGACGAAGTTAGAAAAGAAGCGGAACGCGAGCTTAAACGCATGGAGCAGCTCCCGCAATCGGCGCCTGATTACCATGTCATTCGCACATATCTCGAATACGTTCTCGAACTGCCGTGGCGAAAATCGAGCGAAGAAAAGCTCGATCTCAATGAGGCACGCAAGATCCTCGACGAAGACCACTACGGGCTCGAAGACATTAAGGAACGCATTCTCGAATCGCTTGCGGTCGTCAAACTGCGGCCTGATTCGAAAAGCCCGATCATCCTTTTTGTCGGCCCTCCTGGAGTAGGTAAAACCTCGCTCGGACGCTCGATCGCACGCGCGTTGGGCCGTGAATTCGACAGGCTGAGCCTCGGCGGGATGCGTGACGAGGCGGAACTTCGGGGCCATCGCCGTACATATATCGGCGCGATGCCAGGCCGGATTTTGCAATCGCTGCGGCGTGTCGCCGTTAACAATCCGGTCATGATGCTCGACGAGATCGATAAGCTCGGCAACGATTTCCGCGGCGATCCGGCTTCGGCTCTGCTTGAGATCCTCGATCCGGCGCAGAACAACACCTTTCGCGACAATTACCTCGATCTGCCATTCGACCTGTCTAAGGTTTTCTTTATCGCGACGGCAAATCAGCTCCAGCCGATCCCGATGCCGCTTCGCGACCGCATGGAGATCATCCAGCTCGCGGGTTACAGCGACCGCGAAAAGCTGAACATCGCGAAGCAGTATCTCGTCCCGCGTCAGATCAAGGAAAACGGCCTAACTGACGAGCAATTGGTCATTACGGACGACGCGCTGAACCTTTTGACCTCGCGATACACACGCGAGGCCGGCGTTCGCCAGCTCGAACGAACAGTCGGCAATCTCGCCCGCAAAGTCGCTCTGAAAGTCGCTCAAGGCCTGACCGAACAAGTCACCATCTCCGCCGAAGAGATCAAAGGCTATCTCGGGCCGCCGCGTGTCTATCCGGAGGAAGCCAGGAAAGAGCTTCCGCCCGGCGTTGCGACCGGAATGGCGTGGACCGAAATGGGCGGCGAGGTCTTGTTTATCGAGGCAACATTGTTGCCCGGCGGGAGTGGTTTGACACTTACCGGCCAGCTCGGCGAGGTAATGAAGGAATCGGCACAGGCGGCCCGCAGCTACCTGTGGTCGCACGCCGCCGAATTCGGCATCGATCCCGATCTGATCAAGCAGAACGGCATTCACATCCACGTACCTGCCGGTTCGATCCCAAAGGACGGCCCGAGCGCCGGTGTGACAATGGCGACGGCTATGGCATCGCTCTACACGGGGCGCAAGGTTCGCTTCGACACATCGATGACCGGCGAGATCACGCTTTCGGGCCTTGTTTTCCCGGTCGGCGGGATAAAAGAAAAAGTGCTCGCTGCACATCGAGCTGGAATCCGGCGTATCATTCTGCCATCGCGAAACGAGGCCGACACAGAGGAAATTCCAGACGATGTGTTGAAGGAACTGGAGATAATTCCGGCCGCGTGGATCAGCGAAGTTCTAAAAGCCGCTCTCGAAACTCCGAAAGCCGGTCAGGGCGAAAATGCGTTTATTGTGGGCAGTGCCGATCAGGGCGTGGACAGTCACGGCGACCGGCTCATCGCCAGGGAAAAATAGCCAGCCTCGGCTTAGAATGTCAAAAACATTGACAAACAAAGGGCTGGATTACATAATTACATAAGGATCGCCCCATCTGATTTACCCGGCTACGGTATGTTTGCCTCTGGTTTATCAACTTAGAAAAATCCATCGCAATAATAATATTTGGCTGCGAGCAGGTTATTAGAAACTGACATTGCGGCTTCCCTATGTGGAAGGATCGAAGATAATCATGAATTTTTTTGGAAAACTTTTTTCTGTTAACCGGCTTGCTATGCTTGCTTTAGCAGCTATCGTTATTGCTGGTACAGTTGTGGTCCGGCCTGAAATGACGAGGGCGAGCGACGACAGCCCGCTCGGCGGACGTACAATGACCGTTGTGTCAACATTCGGCCAGGTCGGAACCCCGGTTACAGTTTCGATCGAATTGGATTCTCAGGGTGACGAGGTCGCGGCCAGCTTTTCGCTCGGTTTTGACCCGGCGATCCTCAGTAATCCGGTCGTTGTAATCGGTTCAGGAGCGCCTCCAGGGGCAAATCTGTCGGTCAATACAAATGAAGCAGCTTCGGGGCGTTTGGGCATCCTGCTCGATTCGACCAATCCGTTTACTGTCTCGCCACCAAACCGGCAGGTTCTCACCGTTACATTCAATATTGCAGCAAACGCACCGACCGGTGCGACGGCTATCACCTTTATCACGACACCAACGCCGATCAGTATTTCCAGTGCCATGGGGGCTCTCCTGCCCGCCGCTTACCAGGTGGGAACGGTGACGGTTACACCTCCGTCAGTTTCATTCGTCACGATCGGCGGAAAAGTCACGACGCCCGCTGGCCAGAATCTGAGAAACGTGACCGTTAACCTGATCGATTCGAACAATGTGCGGCGGGTCGCCACGACGAGTTCGTTTGGTATCTACAGTTTCACCAACGTCGCTACGGCACAGACCTACACGCTGACCGTTACCTCGAAGCGATACCGGTTTTCACCGCGGATCGAGACGATAACCGCGGCGGTTTCGAATCTGGATTTTGTCGGATTGGAATAACGTCGGTTCACGAACCAGATCTAAAAATGGCTGTCTGAAAGGGCAGCCTTTTTTTGATCTCACGGACCTTTTTTCGAGTACTTTGAATGCGTTCCAAATGTGTTTTTTTACCGGTCGGCAGTTTGGGTGAGTTTAAAGTGTG
This sequence comes from Pyrinomonadaceae bacterium, assembly GCA_040080065.1. GTDB lineage: Bacteria > Acidobacteriota > Blastocatellia > Pyrinomonadales > Pyrinomonadaceae > OLB17. Next base: position 83,390 of record JBEBJB010000009.1, on the reverse strand, counting down.
AAACGTTTCACACTTTGTCTGTAAAACACTGTTTTTAGGCAGTTTTGTCGGATAACAAGTGTCGATTGGTCGAAGGAACGGGCTCCGTTGTCAGCGAGAAACGGCGTGATTGGTAGAGGTAAACGCGAGATTGGTCAAAGGTTTTCCGACCGAAAAACTTTTGACCAATTCTTCCACTTATCGGATTATCTCAAAACCATCCGGGCGACTGTGTCGGAAGCGGCGCTAAAGCCCTTGTCGTACATGATCATCAGTCCGAGAATGACGCTGACCGCACCGGCGGTGATCTGTAGGGCGCGATGAAAGCGTTCGAATTTGAGGGCAGAAAAATGAAACGGCAGCCCGACCAAAAAGCTCATGATCATCATTCCGCCGATGGAGCCGATGCCGAAAGTGATTATGTAGATGAGCCCGAGCGTTTTGGTCTCGATCATCGGGATGACGGCCAGCATCAGGGCGGCGCTGCCCGCGAGGCCGTGGACCATGCCGATCAGCAAAGCACGCGGGCTGCGGAACGGACGGTGAATAGGCGTGTGGCCGGCATCGTTGGCTTCGTGAATATGCGGGTGCACGTGCTTTCCGGCTCCGTGTTCGTGGGCGTGAAAATGCAGATTGCCGCCCTTCAGGATCTTTCTGAGCACGTTTAGGCCGAGAAGCGTGAGCATCACGCCGACCGCGAATTCGAGCCATCGCTCGACGTTTCCGCTGATCGAAAAATCCAGAACGAGAACAAAGACCCCGGCCGCGACCAGCGAGATCGTATGGCCCAAACCCCACAGCCCGCCAACCAAAGCCGAACTCCAAAGGCTCTTCCGCTCGGAAACGATCGTCGAAACCGCCGCCAGGTGGTCAGCCTCGGTCGCGTGTTTTATCCCAAGCAGAAAACCGAAGGCAAGTAAAGCAAAAGTTGTGGTCGACGCAAAGACGAGCATTGTAATAATTCCCACGTATCTTCACCAAAAGACCAAAACTCTACGCCCTAACCTTCGCTAACAAGCCCTCTATCTGAGCCGCATGACGCTTCTCATGGAGTCCTGCCATGACGAGCCATTCGCCAGCGGTTAGCGGGCCGAAGAACGGGTGCGGAAAGGTGTGGGCCGACAGGTCGTAGCTTTCAAAATCCGGCCGGAGCGCGTCGAATGCCTTGGTCGCGGCCGCGAGAGTGGCGAGAGACTGGTCGATGCTGACATCGCCGGTCGGGTGAACGCGGTCGGGCGCCTCGACCTTGGTCACGGCGATAACGGCGGCTTTTTCGCCGAAATCCCCGGACAGCGCAAAGCTGCCGTCGGACGGGACGTTGTTCTGCTTTGCACCTTCGAGCAATTTTGCACAGAGGCGTGAGATGTTGATCCCGACGATCGAGACGTGCTCGATAAGCTGCTGCAGGTTCCATTTCTCGCCTTCCGGCAAAATAACGGCTTCGTCGGGCGAAATGGCGCTGACGGTTGCGACAAATGTATCCCTAAATTTCTGGTTGGCCGAGTATATGTCGGCGATCGATTCGTATCTCATGGTTTGTTTGATGGAATTGCGGCCTGCGCGGTAAATATCAGCCGGTGCCAGCGTGCAAAGCTGCGGACGTTGTCGGCCTCGTTCTTCATTCGCTTGAGATAAGCGGTCTGCAAATAGAGCGTGTCGTCGGCTGTCCAGGCGATCTCGACGATCGGGTTGTAGGAAACGAGCAGTTTCTCGTCCGGCAGCGTCGACAGCGGCTGGTCGGGCGTTGCCTGAGGCTGCGTGTTGGCGTCCACATTGGCATCGCCGCCCTGCGAGATACGCTGCTGATTGCGGTCGTACGCCTGCGATGAGATCAGAAGCTGGTTCCGAAGCGGTATCGCTGCCTGCGTCGGATTAACACCGGCCGCATCGTAAATTCGCACCTGCGTGTCAAAGGCGACGGCAACCTTAGTAGAATCCGCCGACCAAACCGGACGGACAGCCGTCAGGTTATCGTCGAGCCGGCGTTCGCGACCGTTTTTCTCAATTATTCGCGGACGACCCTGCGGAACGAGCGCCTCGCCCTTGCTCGCCGACATGACCTCGAGATATTTCCATTCGCGGGCCGTCGCGGCCAGAGAGACGAGCATCGTGCTATCGGGCGACCAGGCGTAGTAAAAATAGATAATGCCTTCGTTCTCGGTGATCGCTTTTACACCCGTTCCATCGGCGGTGCAGGTGTAGATCTGCTCGGTGCGAAACGTGAGAATGCCGGTCGGAGCCGACGGCGTCGGAGCCGCTGGTGCCGGAGCCGTCGGATCGGCGGTGTTGGCGTCGGGAGCGGTATTCGCGTTATCGATCGGAGGAACTGGCGCAACCGGCGAAGGTGTAGGTGTCAATCCTAGATCAGGTGCCGCAACCCTTATCATTGCAACAAATGCGAGCGATGAAGAATCTGGCGACCAAACGATGGTGTCCGGAAAATGCACGGCCATCGTATCGGAGGTCAGCTTTTTCAACAGCTTGCCATCTGCCGAATACATGTCGATCCGGTATTCCGAGCTATAGTCCGTGACCTTGTGATAAACGGCCACGATCCGCTTTTTGTCAGGGGATGCTATCGTTTTATCCAGCACTTCCTGCGGTCGCGCGTTATCAAAATCCGCCTGGATCGCCTCGCTGCGCGTTTCCGCCGCAGGTTTGCTCGCGTCAGCGGCCGGTGGCGGAACATCGGCCTCATACCGGAAATTCAGCCGGACCGCCGGCACACTGCCAACCGTCGGCGGAGCCGCATTTTGCTGCTTGAACATACTGCTCTCACAGCCCGCCATCATCGCGACACCAGACAACAAAACAGCAATCCTATTTGATAAGAGACCCAAACGCATCACTGAATAATAGCAAGTCTATGACCGGAGCGCGAGCATCTGACTGGAGCGCAAGCATCCTGCTTGCCAAGCGTTCGAAAGAACGCTGACGACGCTCGGGTTTGTCCAGGCTCCATAATTTTAGGCACCGTCACGCCGGACGAACCGGCGTTTGAGGCCGTCTGAAATGTCTTCCTCTAGTTAAAAAATCGCCCGAAGATGGTTGACCAGAGAGTTGCTAAGCGTGTTCTCATCTTGTTCCGTGCTTTTCTGTGCGTTCCGTGGTAAATTCCTAAGATTTTCACCACGGATCACACGGAACAACACGGAAAGAAAAAAAATAAAAGAAAATGATGACTTTTCAGACATCCGCTCTGTAGTCACATGCACTTTCAAGGATCTATCAGTCGGTTTATAGATCGCCGTTAAGATACTGTTTGTAGAGTTTCTTCTGCTCCTCGGTCGCGCCGGAAACGACTGAGAAATCGTATTCCTTCCGCGCATCGCTTCCCAAAACGAAATCCACGTCACGCAGCTTGTCGAAGCGGAAGATCGTGAGCTTGACCTTGTCATTCGGCTTTTTCTCGTTCAGGTAGCTCGTCATGAACTGAGCGCTAGCCTTATACCCGTCGATCGCCACGATCTGATCGCCGGTGTTGAGGCCCTGGTCATACGCCGGCGTACCGGCAGAGATCGAACGGATGCTCAAAACTCCGGCCGTTTCAACCGTGTCGGCCCCGATGTAGGCTTTCGAGGTGTTTGGCGTCTTAATGTTGAGATTAATGCCGAACGGGTTTGCAAATGCGTTGTAGTCGATCTCCGCCACGCCCCGCACGTATTTCGTAAAGAAGTCGTCGAGGCTCTTTCCGGCCATGGTTTCGCACGCTTTCTGATAATCGACCGGTGTGTAGTTCTTACCTTTCTTAAAGAACTCGGTGTAAAGGTGCCGCATCACGTCGTCCAGCGATTTCGTGCCGCCCGACGAAGCGCGGATCGTCATATCGAGCATCATGTTTACGATCTCGCCTTTGTCATAGTACGAGATCTGATTGTTGACGACGTTCTCGTCAGGCCGGTAATACTTGATCCAGGCGTCGAAACTGGCCGACTCTACGCTGGTTTCAAGACGGCCGGGACGATTCTGAAGAGCCTGAATTCCCGCGGCACGCTGACGTAAATATTCCTTGTCCGACATCAGGCCGGCACGAACGAGGAGAATGTTTGAGTAATATTCCGTTCCGCCCTCGGCGACCCAAAGTAGCTTTGTATAATTCTCGTTCTCGTAATCGAACGGCCCGAGAGCATCGGGGCGGATCCGTTTTACATTCCAGGCATGGAAATACTCGTGTGCGACCAAACCAAGAAACCCCTTATATCGAGTATCAGGCTTGAACCCGAACCGGTTCGTCTGGAGCGCGGTAGAATTAAGATGCTCCAGGCCGCCGCCGCCGCGTGTGTTCACGATAAACGTATAGTCCTCGTTGTAACCAAACTCCCCAAATATCTTATAGCTTTCCTCGACGATCTTTGCCGTATCGGCGGCCAGCTTTTTCAGGTCGTAATTTCCTTCGCCCGTGATGACAAACCGGTGCGATTTTCCCTGCACATCGAACTTATATTCCGTAAAATCACTAACCTCGAACGGCGAATCGTAAAGGACATCATAGTTTACGGCCCGGAACGTATTTGTCTGGCCATCTACAGCCGGAAGGCCCGTGGCGACACGCCAATTACCGTAAGGGCTGATCTTGACGGTCGACGGAGCGGCCAGTTGATCCTTTACAAAAAAGAGAGCGGCGGAATTGTTCCAAAAGGCATGCTCGTCATTTACCTCATTGGTTCGGACGGTCAATTCATTCGAATAGACGAGGTATTTCGCTACGATCTCTTTCGAGCCCTTGGTATCGATAGACCAGGTATTTTTGTTCGATTTTGCCCACGTGAGATCGTTGCCCGATGCGTCCTTGGCCGAGAAATTCTGCACGTGGCGTGCATATTCGCGTATCAGGTAGCTGCCGGGCGTCCAGACGGGCATTTTTAGCTCGGTTTTGTCGGGCATCTGCGCCCATTTGACGTTCATCTCGACCTCGAGCAGGTGCGTCCAGGGTTTGGACATCGAAACTGTATAGCTGACCTCAGGCGGAACTGCCTTAACGACAGGTGTCGGCGTCGGCTTTGCAGCCGGTTTCTTTTGAGCAGGTGTTTCCTGGTTCATAGCAAATAAAGATGCAATAAGCAGTACAAAAACGAGCGTTGGTTTGAACATTCGATAATATCTCCGTTAAAGCTGGGGTTTACTGAAACAATATTCTACTATGAATCAAAACTTTGCTAAAATTTGCACATGGCTTTGCCGAAACTAAAAGGCAAGATCAGCGTCGAAGAATACCTGGCGGGCGAAAAGATTAGCCCCATAAAGCATGAGTTTCTCGATGGTGAAGTTCATGCTTTGGCTCGGACGAGTGATAATCACAATCGCATAGTCACCGAGATCGTTACGCTTCTTTCAACGCAGCTGCGAGACTCAAAATGCGAACCTTTTTTTGGCGATATCAAGGTTAGAGTAACGAGCAAGGTCTACTATTACCCTGATGTTTTGGTTTCGTGCGAGGAGAACCCTGAAGATCCTTATTTTCGAAACAACCCGATCCTCATCATCGAAGTAACCTCGCCTTCGACCAAAAAGATCGATCGTCGCGAAAAGCTGCTGTTTTACCAGCAGATGCCGAGCGTTCGGGAATATGTGGTTGTCGATCAACACAGGATGAACGTCGAGGTTCATCGCCGTCAGCCGAATGGCGGATGGATAACGTACTATTTCAATGAAAAGAGCGATATCGTCGAGCTAGCCTCCGTCGATCTTACCGTTCCGCTTCCGGAGCTTTACCGCCGGGTTCAGTTTGATAAAAATGCAAGACGAGACGAAGACGACGACTAGCGACAAATTCTTCACTGCTCCCCTGATCATCATTTTCGTCACGATTTTTGTCGATCTGATCGGGTTTGGAATGGTGATCCCGATCCTGCCGTACTACGCGAATACCGACCCGTACAACGCCACGCCGCTCCAGATCGGCTTTCTCGTGGCGACGTATTCGCTTATGCAATTCTTCTTTTCGCCGATACTCGGGCGGCTCTCCGACCGCTATGGACGGCGTCCGGTGCTATTTGTCAGCATTCTCGGTTCGGCGATCGGCTATTTTGTGATCGGTTTTTCGAATACGCTTTTGCTGGTTTTCGTCGGGCGAATCATCGGCGGAATTACCGGCGGAAATATCTCGACCGCCCAGGCATACATTGCCGATGTTACGTCGATCGAAAATCGAGCTAAAGGGATGGGATTGTTTGGAGCGGCCTTCGGGCTTGGCTTTGTTTTCGGCCCGGCGGGTGCGGGAATTCTGAGCAAATACGGTGTTCACGTACCGTTCTTCTTCGCCGCCGGACTATCTCTGGCCAATGCAGTTGTTCTATATTTCATTCTCCCCGAATCACTTAGCGCGGAAAAACGGGCTGAGGTTCCAAAGCGCAAGAACCGCTTTGTGGAAATATTCGCATCTTTTGCCCACAAGGAATTTAGCGAGATCAACATCGTGTATTTTCTGCTGGTCACGGCCTTTTCGATCATGACCTACGCGTTTGTCCTCTATACGGCTTTTAGGTTCGATTTTAAGGCGGAGCAGAACGGATATCTGTTCGCTTTTATCGGGATCATCGCGATCGTTGCGCAGGGAATGCTATTCAATCGACTGGTAAAGAAATTTGGCGAATCAACTTTGGTCGTCGTCGGTTGTTTGATGATGGTCGCGAGCCTTTTCCTGGTTCCGATCGTCGGCCCGGGATATGGAGGCGTGACTGTGCTGTTGCTCGGAACCGCGTTGCTCGCATTTGGAAATTCCCTTGCGTCGCCGGGCCTGACGAGCCTCGCGTCCAAGACCGCTTCTGAAAAAGACCAGGGACGAACGCTGGGAATAATGCAGTCCGGAGCGTCGCTCGCTCGCGTGATCGGCCCGGTGCTCGGCGGCATGCTGCTTAATAATTCGCTGAATCTGGTTGACGATTCCACACTCTACCGCACATTCTGGACGGCTTCGGGGATCATGTTTGTGGCTTTTTTGGTAGCTTTGTATTTTGCGAGAACCGCAAACCAAAAGGTCATCGCTTAGCTTACTGCTCTCTGTTGGACGGCATTCTCTGCGGCCGGGAGAATCAGACGAAACGTCGTTCCTTCACCCTCAGAACTGAAAGCTTCGATCGTTCCGTTGTGTTCCTGGACGATACCGTACGAGACCGCGAGGCCGAGGCCGGTGCCATTGCCCACACCCTTGGTCGTGAAGAACGGATCAAAAACCTTTTTAAGATTGGCGGTCGGAATTCCCTGACCGTTGTCGATCACTTCGATCACGATGCCGTCATCATGCCCGGCGAACGTGCGGAGCCGGATCGTGCCGTTCTCAAACATCGCGTCACGGGCGTTGAGAATAAGGTTTGTGAACACCTGCTGCAGCTTGCCGCCGCTGCCTGAGATCAACGGCAGATCGTCGGCGTATTCCTTCACTATTTCAACACTCGATTTGCGAAGCTGCGGTTCGAGCAGCTGCAGCGTATCATTCAAAAGCTTGTTGATTCTGATCTCGCCAAACTCTTCAGCGTTGCCCGTACGTGAAAAATTGAGCAGATTTCCCACGATGTTCGACGCCCGATCCGTTTGCCGCTGCATTTTTTGTAATAGAGCATGCTTCGGATCCGTCTCTGGGATCATCCCGAGCAGCATTTGAGTGTAGCTCGACACGCCTGTGAGCGGCGTATTTACTTCATGCGCGACACCGGCCGCGAGCAGGCCGATGCTTGAAAGCTTCTCGCTCTGTTGTAGCGTTTCCTCGAGTTTTACCCGTGACGAGACGTTTTCCAGAACGATGATCGCACCCGTTTGCTGGTTCGAAACCGATCGCAGCGGGGCGACGGCGACGTTGAGGATCAGCGATTTGCCGCCCTTGTCGTACGTGTGCAGCTTGTATGCGTTGCGGATCTCGGTCAGGTGCCAACGCGATTTGCCAAGGATGTTTTCAAGATTCAGAGCGAAGCTGTGGTCAAAAATATCCTCAACCACGCGGCCGACGACCTGTTCGCGATCGAGGCCCATCATCTGCTCGAACGGCGAGTTACATCGAATGATCCGGCCGTCCTCGTCAACCGCAAGCAGGCCGACGTTGACCGATTCGACGATCGACTCGTTAAATTCCTTGAGTAGGGCGAGTTCCTCGGTGTGCTCTTTTTGCTGGCCGTAAAGGCGGCTATTTTCGATCGCGACGGCGATGTAGCCTGAGACGGTTTTGAGGATTTCGAGATCTTCTGACGAGAGCAGCGAACCGTCAGCCGCACGTCCAAGCCCAATGACGGCTATCATCTGTCCGCCCGCTACACACGGGACAAAGTAATGGAGTTCCTGTCGAACTACGGCCTTGCTATGGCCGTTTCCGTTGCCATTTCCATTACCGTCGGTCAGAGTAATATCGAATTCGGGGATATCCAATTCGTCGGCCCGAACGACTCCCTTGGCTGCCGATTTTTGCCGGATCATCGTGCGAAAATCGTGCGGGATCCTGTATTCCTCACTCAACCCGACCGATTTGGCCAGACGGTAATTTTCCGGCGACTTGTCATCTTCAATAAAGATCGCGACCTTTTGAACGTCCAGAACCTGTCGAAGGCGTTGGGCCAAGCCGTCGAGTAGCGGGTCGAGTGCGGTGGTAGCTGACAAAGTCCTGCCAAAATCAAGTAGGCTCCGTCTGAGATCGTACCGTTCGCCATAGAAAAAGCGGTCGGCACGTTCCTGAAGAAATTTCTTGAGCGGTTCGCTCAGCAGTACGATCGCTCCCATCGCCACGATCGCGATCAGCGCTCGAAGAGTGATCTCGGTCGTCGACAAATTGTTGCCAACTGCGAGGAAGACTAGCCCTAGAGCAACCGCGCCGATCATCATAGCGATCGCCACCGTTGTCATCGCGTAAACGAGAGCGCGGCGGACAACGACATCCACATCCATCAACCGATAACGAACGACCGAATGCCCAAAACTAAGCGGTATCAACGCAAGCGGCAGGGTCGTGATCGCCGCGCTGAAATTATCGTCGGGTATTTGAATGCCAAACCGCGCGATCATCTGTATCACGACGACAGGAAAGATTGCCGCGATCGTTCCCCACATCGCCCATTTCAAACGCTGGCGAACTACAGGCTGGCTATTCTTAAAGAATCGCCAAACGAGCAGCGACGCTCCCGCCGAAACGCCGATAACGAAATGATAGAAGTTCGCTCGGTATAGAAGGCCGAAGAGATTCAGGCTGTCAGACAACCTCGCAAGAGCGGCGGCAACGCCGGATTCCGGCCAGAATTGAGGCACAAGCGACAGGAATACGAGAACGACGGATAGAACTGCGGCCGGAATGTAGAGTACGTATGTTTTCCAGCGTTGTTCCGAAAAGACATCGCTCCTGACGGGATACCGAATGCAGAAATGCAGAAAAAGCGGTACAAAAAAGGCCCATGCGATGCTGTCGAGCAGGTCGATCGCGAGGTCGAAGTCGCGCCCAAAGCCGATTGAACGGTACGTGTGAAACACGAACGCCGCGAGGCACACCATCGCAAAATGCAGGACGAACGGAGACCTGCTTCCCTGTTTGAACAGGACAAATATGCCGACACTCAGCCAAACGAATCCGACGATCGTCAGGAAAATGATCGATGGCGTCCAGCGCTCCACCGAGTCTATATTTCGAAGGTCGGCGACATAATTGTTGTCCGGCGATGTGTAAAAAGGTTTCTCGAACGAGTAGGTAAGGCTGCCGCCAACGCCGGCCGCGTCGAGGTACATTTCGACGTATGCGGGCGAGGTAACTTCCTCAAGATTGTCGCCGTCCAGGCCGATGCCGATGAGCTTTGCGCCGACCGGAATTCCTGCGCGCGAACCGGCAAATCCAGCCGTTACTTTTTCGGCATAAATGCCGTCGGCTCGCTGGCTCCAGAGTACGCCGTCCGTCGGCGGCAGGTTTTGAAAAGCACGCTGAGACAAGCTTAATGCTCCGGCTGTCACGAACAGCACGGAGGCCAGGAGCCATATCAGGCTCCAACTTGTAAGCATCTTTTCCTTCATCCTAATTAGGCATACTTCGCCAACAGTTTTACAACGCAAAATGCGTTCCAAATGCTAAAAGTTTCAAACTTGGTTTGGTAAGTCCAATTTGTTCGAAAAAATGAGTATTTTCCGATGGGAAAACCAAATTGTGCATCGCGGTCATTCAGCATTTTGCTAGAGAATCCAATATTTTGGACAAAACAAAATCCGCATCGAGATCAGCATCACAGAGAAGCAAATTCTTTCTGTGCAAAAACTGCCTTCTCTGCGGATATTTTTAGAACCTGACTTGGATACCGCCACGTACCATTCGGCGGTGAGCGTTCAGTCTCAGGCTGCCTTCTTCACCAAAGACGCCCGATTGAAAATCGAAAACATTTCGCGCATCGACGATCGCCTGAGCTCGGATCGGAAGGCCCAGACTTGGAAGCGACTGCGTCACAAAAACGCTCAGGCCCGGATCGTAAATGGCGAGTCGGCCTTTGAACGGGTCGATCGCGAACACAGTCGCCTGAGGCGAAAGCCGATAGATCGTTCTGACGCTCGTTCCTGTCTTTAGATCTGCCGCGAGTTGTGCGAAGAAGGTCTGGAAGAAATCGTTTTCAAAGAGTTTCGACGGGCTGCTGACGGCTGCGTTGGACAGCTTTTGACCATTGCCTGCCGAGTATCCAACCGAGGCCGATAAAACGTCATTAACGCGGCGAGAGTAAACTACCCGAACACCCTGGGATCTGCCCTGCTGATTGGCGACAAACTCACCAAAACCATCGCCGCCGAGGTTATCGATCGCAAAACTATTGATCCCGACTCCGCGACCGAGCGTCGTGTCAAAAAATACGTTGGCTTCGACACTTGAGCGGTTATCGATTATTCGCTCGATGCCAAATTCTAATCGGCGGCTGCGATTAATCTGCGGTTTGCCGTGGTCGAGAACGAGATCCTCGACCGCTACCGGATCAGAGAAGGCAATGTTTTGCCCCTCGAGATTGATCGCATTTGCCCATGTCTTTTCTTCAGTCTGGGTCGTGAATGCACTGCGGAGCCGCGTTTTTGAGTTGATATCAAATTGCAGCCCCAGACGCGGTGAAAGCGACGAATCATCGCTGCCGCTGAAAAATCTTGAGTAATCGAGGCCATAGACGAGGATCACGCCTTCGCGTATCTTCCACTCATCAAGGCCCTGAACCGAGATCTGGCCGAGTTGTTTGGTTTCGTTGCCGACGGCGACGTTGCCGAGCTTGGCGACGGATGAATTGAAACGGAGTTGATGTCCGTCAATCGGGTTTAGCTTTAGCGAAGTTTCGAGCCGCTGAGGTGATCTGCCGCCCGTGCCGGTTTGGCCTGCAACGACAAAATCGGTGGTTTCGCCGACAGGAATGAAGGTCGCGAAATTAACGCCTGTGTACGAACCGCGATCGGAATTTGCAAAATAGGTTTCCAGGACCGTTTGTCCTTTTCGGTGGACAACTCGATCATCCGGCTCATAATCCGGTTCATCATTTTCGGCTATTGCGTCATCAGCAACTGGCGGATCGCCTTCCTGGTTCTGATAGATCGCCCGCTGCATCTGAGCGGCGCGAATGCGCCATTTTGAGCTGTTCTTATCGAGGCGCTTTTCAGGCAGTGTATTTCCATTTCCGGCTCGTTCCAGCTTAAACCCGTAGGTGATCTCGGTCGAACGCCCGACATCGACACCGAAAATGTATGACGGATTGAAGCCTTGGGCGACCGCAAGCACCGTGTAGGTTCCCGGCACGACCCTCGCGAGAAAACTGCCGTCGCGTCCGGCTGTGACCTGTTTTAGGAGCTTTGTGGTGCCGGAATGGAATATGGCAACGGCAGCATCGGCTATCGGGCTGCCGCTATGGTCGCGGACATAACCTTTTACTATGCCGAGCGGGCCGGCTTTCTCCACAGTTACGGTGACAACGGCCGCAGACGAAGACGCAGGTGCAACGCCGATCGCTATCAGCATCACAAACGTCGCGAGCATCAATTGTTGTGTCCGTGTAGAAAAACCCATTTTAAACGGCAATATCGGTAACTTTGGTATTTTGTTCGCAAAAATCAAGCGTGTCAAGCCGAATCGAAGCCGTTCTGTAAAGTTAAGATGCGATAAACTTGACAAAGTTTGCTTGTCGGCTAGAATTGAATTCTGCCAAAGTGGCAGGAACGGAGACGTGGCTGAGCGGCTGAAAGCGGCGGTTTGCTAAATCGTTGTACCTCAAAAGGGTACCACAGGTTCGAATCCTGTCGTCTCCGCCATTCAAGTTCGGAAAGCTATCAAATGCGAATTTGGTAGCTTTTTGTATTTTTAAGGTATTGTTATTTTCGAGATCGCCGCAGATGACGTTTAAGAAAAGCATCATTATATATGGACTGGCAATGGCCCTTCTGATGGGCCTGTTGAAGTTTTTTGAGTATCGCTTTTTCGTCCGCGACATGACGCTTGAACTGTATCTGGGACTAGTCGCTGTTGTTTTTATAGCACTCGGCGCGTGGATCGGCTGGCGGTTGACTCACAAAAAAACGGTGACGGCCGTTAGTATCGACAGCTTTTCACTCGACGCCGATGAGCTAAAACGCCTCGGTATCACAAAGCGAGAATACGAGGTTCTCGAAAACATCGCGCTCGGGCTCTCGAATCAGGAGATCGCGGACAAGCTCTTCGTTTCGACCAGCACGATCAAAACACATCTTTCCAGCCTTTTTCTAAAACTCGACGCCCGCCGCCGCACTCAGGCGATACAAAAAGCCAAGGAACTTCGCATTCTGCCCTAGAACTTAAGTATGATTTGGCCGTATCGGCGCGAATTCATACTTTCGGCCGATTGTATTTCTGCCGGGCTCACGTAATATTTCGCAAAACGGAGGAATTTCTATGCGAAAAATTGTTATCACTTATGGCCTTATCTCTGGCGCGATCATTACGAGCCTGTTCCTGATCTCGATGTACCTTTGGTCAAAGGGCATCATTAATTTCGACAACGGCGAATATTTCGGCTACGGCTCGATGCTCGTTGCCCTGTCGATGGTGTTTTTCGGGATCAAATCATTTCGCGATAACCAGAACGGGCGAAAGATCGGATTCTGGAAAGGCGTTTTGGTCGGTTTCCTGATCACGCTGCTGGCGTCATTTGTTTACGCATCGAGCTGGGAAGTTTATATGCAGGTTAGCCCGTCGAATAAGTTTGTCGAGGAATACACCGCACACTATGTAGAGCAGCTCAAACAAAAAGGCACGCCGCAGGCAGAGATCGATAAGACGATGGCCGAAATGGCGTCGATGATGGAGATGTATAAGAATCCATTCATTCGATTTGGCATGACGCTGATGGAGATTTTGCCGGTCGGGATCATATTGACGCTGCTGAGTGCCGCGATCCTGCGGAAGAAAGAAATTCTGGCTGAATGAGAACCGAGACCTACGTCTGCCTCGCACGGGCTGCTCTGTGCAAACCACCGTCCGATAAGTAAACTCAATAAAGCATTCGACCTGATGGAGTAAAAGGTATGTTTATTGAGTTTCACCTGGCAATTTTCGAGGCATCGACGTGGACCAACATGTTCACATTGGACGAGACAGCGACATGGGCCGAAAAGATCCTGCGGCCCATGATCGTTTACGTGGTGCTGATCTTGATGATCCGCATTTTTGGTAAGCGCGAACTGGCTCAGCTCAACCCATTTGACCTGGTCGTGATCTTATCAATTTCAAACACTGTTCAAAACGCGATAATTGGCCAGGATAATTCGCTGATAGGCGGCCTCGTTGGTGCTCTCGCGTTGCTGGTCATAAACTACTTTCTCGCCCGCCTTAAATACGCGTCACCGACGATCGAATTCATAACCGAGGGCGGCCCCAAAACCCTCATCAAGAACGGCAAGCAAGATGAAGCTGCCATGAAAAGCGAACTGTTGACGAAAGAGGATCTCGACATCATCGCCCACGAAAATGGCCTCGAGGATTGTCATGATATCGATAAGCTGGTCCTCGATCCGAACGGATCATTTCTCGTTGACGGAAAAGATGAGGTCAAGGATGCCAAATTCAAACGCGATGTTTTGAAAAAGATTGACGAGCTTTCAAAGCAATTAGCGGAACTGAGCGGGATGATGCAAAAGAACGCCCGTTAGCAAGGGCGAATAGTTCAACGCCGCCTGCGTTCACGTGCCTGACGCTTCCGTATTCGCCTTTGCGTTCTCTGCGTCGATACAGGAAACTATTTCGTTATGACTGTAAGAGTAAGATTCGCACCGAGCCCGACCGGCTATCTGCACATCGGCAGCGCACGTACCGCGCTTTTTAATTATCTTTACGCACGCCACACGGGCGGTAAGTTCCTGCTGCGTATCGAGGACACCGACCTCGCCCGCTCGACCGAGGAATCGACCCGCTCGATCCTCGACGGCCTCGATTGGCTCGAACTCGCGCATGACGAAGAGATCGTTTTCCAATCCGACAACGCCGACAAGCATCGTGCGACCGCTAAAAAACTACTCGCCGAGGGTAAAGCGTATCGCGATTTCACGCCCAAGGCCGAACCGAACGACGCCAACGTCAAAGACACGATCAAAGACCGTGCCCGCGCCAACCAAGGCGAAAAGAACATGCGCGACAATCCGTATCGCGCCCTTTCAAGCGAGGAAAGCGATGCACGCGCAGCGGCAGGCGAGCCTTTTGCGATCAGATTGAAAGTTGCTGCGGTCGGCAAGACTTCTTTTGAGGACGCGGTTTACGGTCTGCAGGAACGTGATTACACTGAGACCGAAGACCTCGTTCTGCTTCGTTCCGACGGCCATCCGCTCTACAATCTGGCGGTCGTTTGCGACGACATCGAGATGGCGATAACGCATGTCATCCGCGGCCAGGATCATCTGACGAATGCACACAAGCAAGTTCTCATCTACGAAGCGCTCGGCGTCACACCGCCGACCTTTGCCCATCTGCCGCTGATCATGGCACCGAACAAAGGCAAGCTCTCGAAGCGCAAACACGGCGAGGTCGTCTCGATGACGACGTACCGCGACGCGGGATTTTTGGCCGCCGCGTTCCGGAATTTCCTCGCACTGCTCGGCTGGTCGGCGGGCGAAGAGAAAGAGATCTATTCGCTAGAAGAACTCGTCCAGAAATTCTCATTGGGCGGCATCCACCGGTCGAACGCTGTTTTCAACTTCACCGAAAACGACCCACGCAAATGGACCGACGACAAAGCCCAGTGGATGAACGCCGAATACATCCGCACAATGCCCGTCGGCGAGCTTCTTCCGTTTGTAAAAGCCGAGCTAAAGTCCGCCAAACTCTGGCGTGAAGAATACGAACCCGAATTGCGCGCAGTCACCGAAACGCTTCCGTCGACCGCCGCCGCCGGAGCCGACGAACGCCCGGAGAGCGTTGTTATCGATCTGCCTGAACACGGTTCCTACGACTGGTTCATACAAACGATCAACCTCATCCGCCAACGCTTCTTCACGCTCAAGGATTTCTCTTCGCAGGGCCGAGCGTACTTCAGCGAAGACTACGATTTCGACCCGGCCGCGATCGAGAAGAATCTGAACAAGTTTCCGGACTTGAAAGTTTGGCTGCCGGAGCTCGCCGATCGTTTCGAAACAGAGTTTGCCGAAAAACCGTTTTCCGAAGCGAATATCGAAGAGGGCGTCAAAGCCTTTACCGAAGAAAAAGGCACGAAACTCGGCGTGATAATGAACGGTGCACGAACGCTTCTGACTGGCGTTGCTGTTGGGCCGTCGATGCTTTCGGTATTTGAAATTGTCGGCCTCGAAGGTACGGTTACTCGTTTGAGAAGCCAACTTGCTTGGCGGCTCTGACATCTGTTCTTTATGTCATGAAAAGGACTCAAATAACTGCAAAGTCTGGCACTCCGCTATATTTGATAATGTGCGGACTGCTGATTCTTTCTGGCTACGCAGCATCCGCTCAAACACCCGCCGTGAGTGAATGCCTTTTTACTGGAACTGTATTTAATCTTCAAGATGCGGTTTTATCCGGATCTTTAGTAATTCTCCGCAGTGCTGAGGCTGCGAAATCCACTGTCGCCGATGAAGGCGGGAAGTTCCGAATAAAACTCGTACCAGGAATCTATGAACCGCTAATAGCCCAGGGACTGAACGTTTGGAATTACATGCGAAGCCCTATAAATATCTCATGCAATTCAGACACAAGCCTAAATCTTTACATCATGCCCGAATGCGTTTCCAACGGCTGCTCGCGAATTGGGTCCAATTTCGATGTTTTTACGAAAAATGGGAAAATCGGCAAGTCGAAAGACCCGAAACTTGTAATTGCTTATTTTGAGCGGCAGAAACGAGCGAAGAATATCGTTTATTACAACGCAATATCGACATTTGGTAGCTTTACGATTCAAGCGAAAGAGATCAGCTTTGACAGGAAAACAAGGAAACTTGTTGCACGAAACGGCTGGATCGAAGATGGACTGTCTCGACAATCGTTTGACGAACGCACTGTAGATATCGCAGATTCTCTGCTTAGATCGGATTTCAAATTGACCACTACTTCGGACATGGCGAATGCCCGAAGATTGAAGAAGATCTACCTTGATTTGAAAGAGGCAAAGATAGTTGAATAAACCTGATGGGCTTAATTTTAGGGGCAAGGATTGCTGCGTTTTGCGGCGGCGAAGCAAGGTCGCGTGGAACTAGCTAAAAGTTTTTTGCAGGTTCGCGGGCCGTGGTCCGTTCCCTATACGCAAGCAAGCGTATGAAAACCGGAGCGGAGAACATCTTAAAAGCGCGGGCATGCGTTTGTGTGTGTTTCGCCGTGGCGGTTGCGGCCCAGCCCGTGAGCGCGCGTCCGCTGCCGCCGGAATCTTTCAAAAGCCGCGAGGCCGGGTCGGCATTCGAGCAGATCGTTAGAAAGGCCCCTTTCTTGCAAGTAATAATGTTATTCGATCTCTATAGGAATCGTCATTCCGTACTTGATCCTGCGAATGACGAGGCTTGATTTGTACCTTCGAACGTTAGGGTTCTCCATAAACAGACGGCGAGAGACCTGTTCGTAATCGAGCATATCCCTTGAGCTTACGATAACGATGAAATCAGATTCTCCCGTAACGTCATAAACCTGCATTACCTCAGGCGAAGCGAGCATCAGATCGCGAAATTCTTTCAGCGCACGAGCTAGCGGGCGTTCTTTGTCGATCGTCACGCCGACGATGGACATGATCATTCGTCCCGCGGCCTCCGGTGTGACTACCGCGACTTCCGCATGAATAATGCCATCTTTTCGCATTTGTTTGATTCGGCGCTGAACGGCCGACGGTGAAAGCCCGACCTTGTCGGCGATCTTCTCGGTCGAAAGGCGGTTATTCTTCTGGATCAGATCGAGTATCTTAGCGTCGAACGGATCCAAAGCCTTCCGCAGCGGTCTTTCCACCAAACCATTCTTTTCCAAGCTGTTTTTCTGCATAAAGCGTATTAAGATCGCCGATTTTCACTTGCGATAAGGTGCTATTCTGCCGTCGAAGCAACTAAATATATGAAAAATCTACTGATCGGCATTATTTTCTTATCCATGACTTTAATAACATCAGCCCAAATCTCAGACGGCTGGCAGACGGCAAATGCCGATTCTGTCGGAGTGTCGTCTGCCAAACTAAACGCGGCGGATAAGGCGATCCGGGCGGACGAATTCAAACAGGTAACAAGCCTGCTTGTTGCACGCAAAGGAAAACTTGTCTTCGAATCGTACTACGACGGCAGCGACGCTTCCGTTCTGAGAAACACACGCTCGGCGACAAAAAGCGTCACCGCAATGCTCATCGGCGCTGCGATCGACAATAAAATGCTCACCGGTGCCGACGCCCGCGTCATGCCGTTTTTCAAAGAAAAACGGTTCGAAAATCCTGATCCGAGAAAAGATAAGATCACGATCGAAGATCTACTGACGATGAGTTCGCTGCTCGAATGCGATGACGAAAATCAGTTCTCTCGCGGAAACGAAGAGCGGATGTATCTGATCGAGGACTATGTGAAATTCACGCTCGACCTGCCGATCCGCGGATTTCCGGCGTGGTCGCAGAAGCCGAAGGATTCGCCATTCGGCCGCAGTTTTAGCTACTGTACTGCCGGTGTGGCCACGCTCGGCGGTGTGATCGAGCGTGCCACCCGAATGAAAGTACCGGCTTTTGCAGACAAATATCTATTCGGCCCGCTCGGGATCGAAAAGGCTGACTGGCAAATAACGCCTTCCGGCATCGCCATGACCGGTGGCGGGCTCGGCCTTCGAAGCCGCGACTACCTAAAACTCGGTCAGTTGATCGCTAACGGCGGCGTGTGGAGCGGAAAACGGATCTTGTCAGAGAAATGGATCAAAACCTCTGTCGAACCAAAAGTGCAGGCGAACGAAACAAACAACTACGGCTACCTACTCTGGCTCAAAACGTTCAAGTCCGGCGGCAAAGATTTTCGTGGGATCTTAATGCAGGGAGCCGGTGGGAATAAGGTTGCTATCTTTCCGGATCAGGAAATGGTCGTGGTTATCACCACAACGAATTTCAATATTCGCGGCGCTCACGAGCTGACGGATAAATTACTGACCGATCATATTTTAGCCGCGATAGACGGCAACTAGACCTCGATCACCCTTCGCTTCACGGGCGACGAAAGCACGATGGTGGTCGTCGTGATACCGTACGGTACGAGGCGGTCGATAACTTCCTGGAGATGTTCGACCGAGGCAACGGCGACTTTCATTATGAACGAATCGCCGCCGGTGCCGCGATGACATTCGAGAACCTCGGTCGAGCCCTGGACGACCTCGATGATGTGGCTGTAATCGACGCCCGTGATGCTCATTCTTATGAATGCCGTGATCGGCAGGCCGACCTTCGCGGTGTCGATATCGGCTCGGTAACCGGTGATGATCGCGGCATCTTCGAGCTTGCGAACGCGTTCGATCACTGCCGGCGTCGTCAAACCGACGCGGCGGCCAAGCTCGGCATAGCTTGTCCGGGCATCTTCCTGTAATTCTTTCAATATTTTGCGGTCAATTTCGTCAATCATAGCCGGGAACTAGGGGGCCCTTTTTGCCGGGAACGCAGGTGCCCTCGCCTGTTACGCCGGTTCCTCCGGCGTGACGTGTTTTGTGTTTTTCAAGCTGAATAACCACCGCGTTCGTCAGCGTCCTGAAGCAGGACGCTTGCAGGCGAGGGCGCATGTGTTCCCGGCTAAGAGCCGATTCTAATGCGAAACTCTCAAACAAACTAATAATCTAAAGGCAATCTATCATATTTCCTTACGAATGCCATTCAATGGATTTGTGATATCCATTAAAATATCTAATTCGAGGATAACTTAACACCTCTTTGCGAGCATCGAACGTATGACAGGAGCCGCTGCACAAATGCTGACCGAAACCATCCAAACCGCGACCGAGCCCGAAGTCGAGATCACGAATTTTCGCGTTTCCGACGACGATCTGCCGGAATTTAGTGATCTTAAGTTCGAGAACATCAACGAACTTCACCTCGACCATCCCGGAGCCAACGACAAGGAATATCGCGAGCGGCGCGATCACATTGCGGGCCTGACAAAACGTTTTCGTGAGACCGGCGTCATCACCGACGTAGATTACAACGCCCGCGAACAGCGCGTCTGGCGTTACGTCGCCGAAGAACTCGAGGAACTGCAGCAGAAATACGCGTCGCCATTCTATCTGCGTGCTAAGAAAGACCTCGGCATCACGACCGATCAGATCCCGCAGTTGTCGGAGATGAATCGGCGCTTAAAGGAGCTTACAGGCTTTCGCCTCGCTCCGATCGAAGGTTTGGTCGAGACACGTGGTTTTCTGTCGTGGCTCTCGTACCGGGTGATGCTTTGCACACAGTACATTCGCCACCATTCGCAGCCTGCGTACACTCCCGAGCCGGACATCGTCCACGAAGCCATTGGCCACATCCCGATGTTTACGAACCCCAATTTTGCCGACTACTCGCAGTTCATCGGCCACGGTGCCAGGATCGCGACCGACCAACAGCTCGAAGAACTCGGCCGCCTCTACTGGTTCACCGTCGAATTCGGCCTGGTCGAACACGAAGGCGACATCAAAGCCTACGGAGCCGGCCTGCTCTCGTCGTTCGGCGAACTCGAACACGCATTCAGCGACCAGGTGACGCGCCTCCCCTTCAACCTAGAACAGGTGATCAACCACGAATACACGTACAGCGACATGCAAAAAGTTCTGTACGTCGTGCCGTCGTATGCAGAATTGAAAGAGGTGACGCGGAAATATATCGAATCGTTTGGTGGAAAGTAGTATTTTAGAGATATGGAAAACCTGATCGAAATAAATCCAAAGATAATGGTCGGCAAGCCCGTGATCAAGGGAACTCGGATCACCGTCGAGCATATTCTGGAAAAAGTCGCAGCCGGACAAAGTTTCGAATCGATAATGTCCGAGTACCCACATCTCTCACACCGGGACATCGCTTCTGCGGTTAGTTTCGCCTTGGAGCAAGTGAAAAAGGACTTTCCGCCGTACACCGAGAATCAAAGGTTGCTCGATTCAGTAAATGAGGCGTACGCAATTCGCGACCCGGAGGAAGAGAAATTTCTAAAAGCGTTTCAGAAAAAAAGCCTTGAGGTTTTCGACGAATGGAAGTGAGACAGGGAGATATTTTCTGGATCGATCTGGATGAACCCAGCGGGTCCGAACCGGGATTTACACGACCTGTCGTTGTCATTCAGAACAATGTCTTTAACCAAAGTAGCCTGCATACTCTTCTGGTTACAGCATTGACCACGAATATGGAGAGGGGAAAAGCAGCGGGAAATGTTCTGCTTAATAAAGGTGAAGCTCAGTTGCCTAAGCCGAGCGTTGTCGTAGTGTCGCAGACAGCCGCAATCGACCGAAGCCTCCTTCGCGAGAAGATCGGAACGCTGTCAAAATCAAGAATTGACCAAATTATCGCCGGAATAAAGCTGATGATCGAACCTAGAGAATTAGAAGAATTTGGACAATAGAAGTCAGAACCGGGAGCGTTAGTGACTGGGTTCTTTGAACGGAAGAATGAAAAGCGATCTGCGAACATTGGATGACCTGATAACGGAGCGTTACGGTGAGCGTGGTACGCCGAATCGAGAAAGGTTTGAACGCGGCAGCAGGAGGTTCAAGGCTGACTATCTCCGCGAGATGAGGACATATACAGGGGCATTCCCCCGTCTGCCGGGCGAAGTTGTTCGACATACGCCGCGAACCGTAAAGCTCGCGAAGCAGAGAATTTCGCTATTAGTTCGTTTGTCACGACGAAAAAGTTTGTAGATGCATCCAACATTATATTTGTCCGCTAGTGGCTAGGGTGTTTTATGCAGTATTTGAAATCTAATTTTTTGCTCGCAACCATCTTTACTGTGATTTTTGCGACAACCGGCCATTCTCAACCGTTTAAATCCGATAATTGGTTTCCGGTGAACGTCGAGGGAAAGGTAGGGTACATCGATAGAACGGGAAAGATCGTTCTTGAACCAAGATTCGACGGCGGATCATATTTTTCGGAGGGGCTTGCACGAGTATCGGTTGGCCGTGACACCATTTTTACCGCTGGATTTAGCCAAGGCTTTATTGATGAGACGGGGAAGGTCGTAATTCAGCCAGAATGGGACGTTGCTTCCCATTTTTCCGAAGGACTGGCCGCAGTCGGTTATGACCAGACTAAGAAAGAATTTAAGATCGGCAGCAAAACTTACTACACCTCAGCGTCCCATACTTGGTATCGATGGGGTTTTATAAATAAGAAAGGTGAGATGGTGATCGAACCCAAGTTTTCCGATGTCTCGGAATTTAGAGACGGGATTGCCGTGGCTGGAATGCCAATAATGTCTGAATGGAAACAAGGTTATATAAATGCCAAAGGCGAGTGGGTTATTCCGCCAGAATTTGATGATGCCAGTCAATTTTCAGAAGGGTTGGCGCGTGTTTTTGTTGACGGCAGATACGGATTCATCAATCGAGATGGGAGAATGACAATTCCTGCAAAATACTCCTTCGCTCTGGATTTTTCGGAAGGGGTCGCTTGTGTAAAGCTTGGAGGTGATGTCATTAGACCCAAGGGGATGTCCGCCATCCGACATAATGCGGAATACGCCTTTATAGATAAGGCTGGAAAAGTTCTTTTCAAAGTGGGCAAGGGAGGGTGTGAGTCCTTCTCTGAGGGGTACGCCACAATCGCGATCGGACCGGGACACCGCGTGATCGACAAATCGGGAAAATTCGTTTTCGATCCGACTTTGGACGTCTGGTCCGATTTCAAGGAAGGTTTAGCCGAGGTATTTTTGACTGGAAATGAGATTGGCTTTATTGATTCTACAGGGAAAATTGTTATTAAAAAGCCCTTTGGAAAAGCAGACGATTTCTATCGAGGACTTTCCGAAGTTTGTAACAGCTATGATTTTGGGGCTAAATGCGGGTATATAAATAAAAGCGGGGAGCTAATCTGGTTTCCTAAATAATAGGTTCAAAAAAGTCATGATCACAGAAACACAAACAGCATTCGATACAAATACAGCGGTCAAAAATCCGCTTGGGCTTAAGAAGATACACCACGTCGAATTCTATGTCGGCAATGCTAAGCAGGCGGAGTTTTATTATCGCAAGGCTTTCGGGTTTTCGCGGGTTGGGTATATGGGGCTTGAGACTGGGAATCGTGAGGTGACGAGCTATCTGCTCAATCAGTCGAACATCAATTTTATATTGTCGACGCCGATGTCGCCGGAGCATCCGGGGTCGGAGCATATTAAGCAGCACGGCGATGGCGTTCATGACATTGCGTTTTTGGTCGAGGATGCCGATCATGCGTTTCACGAGGCTGTTCGACGCGGCGCGACGCCGGTTGAGGAACCTCATGATCACGGCGATGAGAATGGCGTAGTTCGACATGCAGCGATCGCGACTTATGGCGACACCATTCACTCGTTTCTTTCGTACGAGCGCGTCGGTAGCCCGCACGTGAGTAAGGGCAACGGGAATGGGAATGGGGCCGGAGAGAACCACCCCGTCGCCGAAGCGGCGACACCCCTCCTTCGTAAGGAGGGGAGCTATGAATACGCCGGAGTTTTCCTGCCGGGATTTGTCGAACAAAAGGTCGATGGCGACCCGACGGGCATCATGCTGGTCGATCACATCGTCGGCAACGTTGAACTCGGGCAGATGACCAAGTGGTGCGATTTTTACCGTGATGTGATGGGCTTTTTCCGTTACATAACTTTTGACGACAAGGACATCTCGACCGAATATTCGGCCCTCATGTCGATCGTCATGTCGGACGGCGGCCACAATATCAAATTCCCGATCAACGAACCCGCAATGGGCAAGGCCGGCAAATCGCAGATCCAGGAATATATCGAATTCTATCGCGGAGCCGGAGCCCAGCACATCGCCCTACTCTGCCGCGACATCCGCTCGACCGTAACGAAGCTGATGGAAAACGGCGTTGAGTTCCTGACCATCCCGGACACCTATTACGACGACCTGAAAGCACGAGTTGGCGACATCGACGAAGACATCGAAAGCCTGAAAAAACTCGGCATTCTAGTCGACCGCGACGAAGAAGGCTACCTGCTCCAGATCTTCACCAAACCAGTCGAGGACCGCCCGACCGTTTTCTACGAGATCCTGCAACGAAAAGGCTGCAAAGGATTCGGCAAGGGCAACTTTAAGGCACTGTTTGTCTCGATCGAGGAAGAGCAGCGGCGGCGAGGAAATCTGTAAGAAAGTTTAGCGACAAATTACGCGAATAGCACGAATATGGCGTCTTTATTCGTGACTTTTGTGCAACTTGTGGCAAAATCCTTCTTGGCACCGGTTAAATTCAATAATTTAGTCCAAGCGAAAGGAGTGATATGCAACGACTTTTTGCGTTTCTACTATTGTTTCTCCTGCCGGTCCAAGTCTTCTGCCAAATTTCGAGCGGCACTCGATCTCAAGATCTAGTAATAACCAATGTAACGGTTATCGATATGACCGGCGCACCGCCCAAGGCGAATGTGACTGTTACTATCGCGGGTGGCCGAATTATAAGAATCGATAAATCTTCCAACGCCCGGATTCTGAAGGATGTTCGGGTCATTGATGGCCACGACAAATTCCTTATCCCGGCGTTTTGGGATATGCATGTTCATATCCTTAACTCTGACCGAATGCTGCCGCTATTTGTCGCCAATGGCGTTCTTGGTGTTCGTGATCTGGGCGTACATAACATCGATGATGTTTTGCGTTGGCGCGCCGATGCCGCCGCTGGTCGGATTGTCAGTCCGCGCATCTTGGCAGCCGGAAAGGTCCTAGACGGTTTTCCTCAGGCTGATGCGTCATTTTCGATCGGGATCAAGACTCCGGACGAAGGAAGAAAAGCTGTTCGCGACCTCAAGGCCAAAGGCGTTGATTATATCAAGGTTTACGACGGGCTTTCACGTCAATCTTACTTTGCGATCGTTGATGAAGCGAAAAAATTGGGCCTGGCGTTCGTTGGTCATGTCCCAACCGCAATAACGACCGCCGAAGCCTCCGATGCCAGACAAAGGAGCATCGAGCATCTCGGTAAGATTCTGGAAGACAGTTCGGGTTTACCGGAAAAAATAAAGGCGGCACGCAGCGAAGCGATAAAAGATGGGGATTTCTTCGCCTTCACCACCCGCATGGCCAAAACCTACGATGTGATAATCTCGACCTATAACAACGAAAAAGCGCGTGATTTGATTAGACGCTTTCGCAGAAACGCGACCTGGCAGGTACCGACACTAACAATAAAATACGGTCGTGCCTTTATTGACGAACTCGACGCAGTTGGCGACCCGCGCACGAAATATGTAGAGGCATCACAGGTCAATTATTGGAAGCCCAAGGTCGGTTTTTTTTCACGATATCGTACGCCGTCGTTCGTAACGGCGCAGAAAGCATTTTTCCATAAGGAGCTTGATCTTGTGGGCGAAATGGAGCGTTCGGGCGTTCGGATCATGGCGGGAACCGACACGCCAAATGCTTACGTAATCGCCGGTTTTGCCCTTCACGACGAACTTGCTCTTTTGGTCAAGGCGGGGCTCACCCCGATGCAGGCTTTACAGTCAGCGACCCGAAATCCGGCCGAGTTCCTAGGGGAATCAAAGCAGCAAGGGACCGTGGAACGTGGCAAAATAGCAAATTTGATCCTACTCGACGCCGATCCGCTTCGAGACATCAAGAATACGACAAGGATCAATGCGGTGATCCAAAACGGGCAATATTTGTCACGCAGTGATCTGGACAGAATATTGGCCGCTATTGAGGCATTGCCCGATAAACGGTGATCAGATCTTGGCAAGTAGGCACTAAAGACCGAGTGTTCTGCGGCATCTATGCGGTCCGAACCGATGCAGTTAAACTAATAATTGCGGTCTGGTTTGCAACAGGTTTTGTTCTAAATTATGGAAAGACGCTCGTTTATCATCTATTCCGCCGCCGCCGGACTCGGATCTCTGGCAAGTCGATCTGCATTCTCGCGGAGCTCCGAATTTGTAAGCAAACGACCGCCTGAGGCAAGCCGAAGATTTATTAGCTCTGCTGTCGAACAAAAGATAGTAGATGTTAAGTCTCGCATAAAGGACGACGAACTCGCGTGGCTATTCGAGAACTGCTATCCGAACACGCTCGACACGACTGTTTTCACGGGAAGGCGTGACGGCAAGCCGGACAGCTTTGTTATTACCGGTGACATTGACGCGCTTTGGCTGCGCGATTCGACGGCGCAGGTTACGCCGTATTTGCCGTTGGCTAAGACGGATGAAAAACTTCGCTTGATGATCCGTGGGCTCATTCATCGTCATGCGTATTCGATATTGCTCGATCCGTATGCGAACGCATTTCTCAAAGATCCGAACGGCAAGGGGTGGGATGATCTGCCTAAGAACAAACCCGGCGTTCATGAGCGTAAATGGGAGGTCGATTCGCTGTGTTATGCGATGCGGCTTTCGTATCAGTATTGGAAAACGACGGGTGACACGGCACCCTTTGATGCTGAATGGCAGGAAGCGATGCGGACGGTTTATCGCACTTTCCGCACCGAACAGCTAAAAGACGGCCCGAGCCCGTATCGGTTTATTCGCCGGACAACAGACATGTTCGATGCACCGCCGTTTCAAGGCGAGGGCTATCCGGTTAAGCCGTGCGGCTTGCTGCGTTCGGCATTTCGGCCTTCGGATGATTCGACCATTTTGCCGTTTTTGATCCCGTCGAATATGTTCGCGGTTGTTGAACTTCGGCATCTCGCGGAGATGTTCGGGACGATCGTAAAAGATGCGAAGTTCGCCGCCGAATGCCGTTCGCTCGCGGCCGAGGTGGAGCAGGCGATAATGAAGCACGCCGTCGTGAACCATCCGAAATTCGGCCGCATTTTCGCGTACGAGGTCGACGGATTTGGCAATGCGATGTTCATGGACGACGCGAACGTGCCGAATCTGATGTCGATGCCGTACCTTGGTTTCGTTCCTGTATCAAACCCGATCTATCAGAACACGCGGCGGTTCGTGCTGAGCGATTCAAATCCGTATTTTACAAAGGGCAAAGCCGCCGAGGGCGTCGGCAGCCCGCACACCGGCAAACGCTCGATCTGGCCTATTGGCATCACCATGCGTGCAATGACATCTACCAACAACGCCGAGATCGCCAATTGCCTCGCCATGATCAGACGAACACATGCCGGAACCGGGTTTATGCACGAATCATTCAACCCAGATGATCCCGCGAAATTCACGCGGAAATGGTTCGCTTGGGCGAATACGTTGTTTGGCGAGCTGATCGTAAAGCTGGACGCTGGCGATCCGCAATTCTTTAGTAAAACCTTCTAATTTTTGAACCACGGATGGACACAGATAAACACGGATGAGAGAGCGATTTATCTGTGTCCATCTGTGTTAATCTGTGGATAATTTTCTTATGGATCTCAAATATCAAACTGGTTTTGGAAATGAACTCGCGACCGAGGCGGTCGAGGGAGCCTTGCCAGTCGGGCAGAATTCGCCGCAGAAAGCTCCGTTGGGCTTATATGCCGAGCAGCTTTCGGGAACAGCGTTTACCGTGCCGCGTGCTGGGAATAAACGGACTTGGACTTATCGCATCAGGCCGTCGGTGATGCATCGGCCGTTCGAACGTATCGACAATAGAAAGTGGCAAAGCAAGCCGGATGATATCGACGTCACGCCGAATCAGCTTCGTTGGGATCCGCTGCCGGTTCCGGCCGAGCCTACCGATTTCATCGACGGCATCACGACCATCGCGCTCAATGGCGACCTGATGTCGCAGACCGGCATCGGCATTCACATTTACACTTGCAACACAGGCATGGGCGACCGGTATTTTTATAATGCCGACGCCGAAATGCTGATCGTTCCAGAGATGGGGAGGCTCGGATTTTTGACCGAGCTGGGAGCGATCCAGGCCGGACCGGGCTCGATAGTCTGCATTCCTCGAGGCGTTAGATTCCGGGTCGAGCCGCATCCTGACGACACGCGATGCCGCGGTTACATCTGCGAAAACTACGGGGCTTTGTTTCGTATTCCCGATCTCGGCCCGATCGGTGCGAACGGGCTCGCCAATCCGCGTGATTTCGAAACGCCGGTTGCATGGTACGAAGACCGCGAAGGCAAGTTTGAGCAGGTTGCCAAATTTGCCGGAAGCCTGTGGTCGTGCGAGATCGATCATTCGCCGCTCGATGTCGTCGCGTGGCACGGCAACTACGCACCGTACCGATATGATCTGAAGAAATTCAACACCATAGGCTCTATATCGTTCGATCATCCCGATCCGTCGATCTTTACTGTTTTGACGAGCCCAAGCGGTGAAGCAGGCGTCGCAAATTGCGACTTCGTCATCTTTCCCGACCGCTGGCTTGTCGCCGAAAACACATTCCGCCCGCCGTGGTATCACCGCAATTACATGTCCGAATACATGGGTCTCATCTACGGAGCCTACGACGCAAAAGAGACAGGCTTCGTCCCCGGCGGCGGCTCGCTTCACAACCAAATGTCCGCTCACGGCCCCGACCTCGATGCGTTTGAAAAAGCATCGAACGCTGAGCTTGTTCCGCAAAAATTGTCCGGCACGATGGCATTCATGTTCGAGTCGCGTTATATTATCCGGCCGACAAAGTTCGCCATGGAAACGTCGCAGTTACAGAGCGAGTATTTCGAGGTTTGGCAGAGGTTGAAGAAGAATTTTCACGCTTGAGATTTCGGACAAATCCTTGCTCTTTTCGCCAAATAGCGGCAAAATATTTCCCATATGATACAGACTGTGGAAGCGGTAATAGATGATAGCGGTAAGGTAAAAGTGTTGAACGATCTGCTGCTGCCTCGAGGACATCGTGCGATCGTCACTGTACTCGAAGAAATGTCTGAACCCGTCATCCCGGAAACAGCGCTGTTGAGCGAAAACGCACTCGCTACCGATTGGCTAAAAGACGCGGAGGACGAGGCTTGGTCACACCTTCAGTTGGAACAGTAGTTCTGGTCCGTTTCCCATTCAGCGATCTGACGGCTTCAAAACTTCGTCCAGCCGTGATTCTCGCCGACGCTGAGCGAGGAGACTGGGTTTTGTGCCAGATCACCAGCCAAAGCTACGCCGACCGTAAGGCAATCGGTATCTTAAATACTGATTTCGTTCGCGGCTCTCTTAACAAGCCAAGCTATGCTCGTCCGGCAAAGCTTTTTACGGCGAACTCTAACATCATGGTGAAGAGTATTGGCGATCTTTCGATAGCAAAACTGAACGAGATTCGGGTTTCCGTGATCTCAATCTTTAGATAAATTAATTTGTTCCGGATCCATAATGAACCTCCTCAGATCCATTAGCGTCCTCGGTATATCGGCTTTACTTTTTTTATTCACGCCTTCCGCGTTGGCCCAAACACAGCCATACGTTCCCGAAACCGATCCGCTCGTGATCAAAAAACTCGACCAGTGGCAGGACTGGAAATTCGGCCTGTTGATGCATTGGGGGCCGTACAGCCAGTGGGGGATCGTCGAATCGTGGTCGTTGTGTTCGGAGGATGTTGACTGGTGCCGCCGGCCGAAGGGCAGTAATTATGTCGATTATGTAAAGCAGTACGAAAAGCTGCCGCAGACGTTTAACCCAACGGCTTTTGACCCTGGCAAATGGGCGCGGGCGGCGGGCGATGCGGGGATGAAGTACGTCGTGTTTACTACGAAGCATCACGATGGCTTCAATATGTTCGATACGAGATTCTCCGACTACAAGATCACCGCGGTGAATGTGCCTTTTCATCGAAATCGGCGGGCAAATGTAACTAAAGAAATATTCGACGCGTTTCGACGTGAGAATTTTGGCATCGGGGCGTATTTTTCGAAACCTGACTGGCACAGCGATGACTATTGGGATCCTTTCTGGGCGACGCCGGATCGGAATGTGAATTACGACACGACGAAACATCCCGATAAATGGAATAGGTTCAAGGATTTCACCTACAACCAGATCAACGAACTGACGACCGGCTACGGCAAGGTCGATATCCTCTGGCTCGACGGCGGTTGGGTTCGGCCGGGCATTCCGAAAGATCCGGTCGCGGGCAGCGGACGCGTGCCCTGGCCGCAGGACATCGACATGCCGCAGATCGCTGGTATGGCACGCAAGAATCAACCCGGGATCATCATCGTTGACCGCGACGTTCACGGACCGTTCGAAAACTACCGGACACCCGAACAAAAAGTTCCCGACGCACCGCTGCCGTACCCTTGGGAAACGTGCATGACGATGGCGTCGTCGTGGTCGTACGTCCCAAACGACGCCTATAAACCTTCGCGACAACTGATCCACACGCTCGTCGATGTCGTCGCCAAAGGCGGCAATTTCCTCCTCAACATCGGCCCCAGCCCCAAAGGCGACTTCGCCCCCGAAGCCTACGCCCGCCTGCGGGACATCGCCGCCTGGATGCATATAAACGGCGAAGCCATCTACAACACGCGGCCAATAGCACCCTACAAACAAGGCAAGATCGCCTTCACCTCGCTGCGGGACGGAACCGTCTTCGCGATCTACCTCACCGACGAAAAAGAACCTGCACCGCCAGCGACCTTGATGATCGACGGCATCGTCCCGGCCTCAGACGCAAAAATCAAGCTCCTCGGCTTCGACAAAGAGCTTCCATGGAAACGAACGGCGAAAGGATTTAGTCTCGATATTCCTAAGGAGTTTAGAAATAAACCAATCGGGAAATTTGCGTGGACGGTACGAATCTCTAAAATTATCCGTTGATATGAGTTAGCATATTTGCTAACATTTGATATGAAGTTCGAGGTCGAATATTACGATCAACAGCTCAAAGACGAGATCAAGGCGTGGCCCGATGATCTCTACGCCGACTACCTGAGATTAGTGAGTCTGATCGAAGAGTTTGGGCCAGTGCTTCGGCTTCCGCATTCCAGAGCTATGGGAGAGGGACTGTTCGAACTTCGACCGCGCGGACGAAGCCGCATTGGACGAGCATTTTATTGTTTTCTCGTAGGACGCCGCGTGGTCATCATCCATGCGTTCATCAAGAAAACGCAGAAAACTCCCGAGAGAGAAATCAAAATAGCCCGCAAGAGGACGAGTAAGGTAAGAAATGGCTGAGCGTGAATACAAACCGGTAAAGCATCACCATAAAGCGATGGTCGAGGAGGCCTACAAACGGCCCGGCTTCAAGGAAGCCTATGAAGCCCTCGAACTCGAATATGAGATCGCACGACAAATGCTAAAGGCTCGTTCCCGGGCGGGTCTAACGCAGGACGCAGTCGCGGCAAAAATGGGGACGACAAAAAGCGCGGTCTCAAGACTCGAAGGCGTTGGTAAACACAGACCGTCGATCGCAACCCTAAAACGCTACGCCGAAGCTGTCGGTTGCGATCTCAGCGTGAAATTGGTGCCGCAGAAATAAGAGCAACTTGATCGAAATTCCATCCATTATCAATTGAAAACGTTCGCGATGGAAACGCCGCAGTTGCAGACCGAGTATGAAAGGCGAGTCTCTTGACGAAGGAAGGAAAATTCTCGTTCAATTCATCATGCTTGAGGCGGGACGTAGCGACGAAGTAATAGCTGATCCGTTAACCCAAAAGCCGTTCATTGCTTGATCGGTACGAACAAAATCAAAAACTGGTCGTTATATTCACCTAATGCCACGTAAAGTAAAATTAAACAGTTCATCGGTCAAAGCCTCGATCCCAACTGAGGTCGGGATCGAGGCTGCCGAGGCGACGGCGAAGGTAGCTGGCGAGAATGGCGTAGCATGCGCACTCGCGGGCGGGATCGCGATGCATATTTACGGGTTTACGCGGGCGACAACGGATGTCGACATGTTGGCACAGACGATTTTGCCTTTGGAGAGCCACGGTGAACTTAATTTTGGTGGTGAAAGCTATAGAGTTAAGGTCGGAAATCGCACGGTTCAGGTTGATGTTATTGTCAGAAACGACGAACTGCAAAAGATCTATGAAACCGCTCTCTCAGGTGCTCTCGAAACCGACTCGAACCTAAAGATTGTCTCGCCGGAATGGATGGTGGTCTTAAAACACTATGCGGGACGAGCTAAAGACAAGCTTGATCTTACATGGCTGCTCCAACAAGACGGACTTGTCGATCGCAAGCTGGTCGAGCGTAATCTGATCAAGGCCGTTGGCAAAAAATCGGCATTTTTTATTTTTAAGGAACTGCAAAGCGACTTCGATTATGCCGATTTTTTGCAGGTCCGTGAGAAAACTAAATGACAAAAATAGTTGAATCAAAGTTTCTCGCGACGCCCGAAAAAGGCGATGTTTCGGCGATCCTCATCCTTCCCGAAAACGCAACGCATCTGCTCGTTCTTGGCCACGGGGCGAGTTCGAATATGCGCAACCCGATGCTGACGACAATTTCGGAGAATTTGGCTGAGCAAGGCATCGCGACGTTTCGGTATAACTTTCCTTATTCAGAGAAAGGCGGCGGGCGGAATTCGCAGGGGACTTGTCTGGAGACTATTCGGTCGGCTGTGAAGGCGGCGGGCGAGGCGGCTCCGGGGTTGCCGATACTTGCGGGCGGGCATTCGTATAGTGGGCGAATGACTTCGACGGCGCAGAGCGAATCGCCGATAGAGGGCGTGACGGGGCTGGTCTTCTTTGCCTTTCCGCTTCATCCGGCGGGCGAGCCCGCCTCTAAACGGGCGGATCATTTATTTGACGTTGAGATCCCGATGCTTTTCCTGAGCGGAACGCGTGACGCTCTCGGTGAGCTTGATCTGCTCGAACCGGTTGTGAGAAACCTCGGTGCAAAGGCAACACTGCACCTGCTCGATACTGCCGACCACAGTTTCAAGATCCTCAAACGAACGAGGCAAAGCACTGAAGAAGTCTTTGCCGAGATGGCCCGCGTGACGCGAGAGTGGGCCGATGGCTTGAAATAGAGGGCTTGCCTCGATTATCTTCAGGTCATGTGCAGAAATATTAAAACACTTTTCAATTTTGACCCGCCGGCAACAACCGAAGAGGTAAACGCGTCGGCTATCCAGTTTGTTAGAAAGCTGTCGGGGTTCACTAAGCCGTCTCATGTAAACGAAGACGCATTCAACCTCGCGGTGGAACGCGTTGCGGCCGCGGCCCAGGAGATGCTAAATTCTATGGTCACTAACGCTGCACCACGAGACCGCGAAATAGAAGCCCAGAGAGCACGCGAGCGATCTCGTCTCCGTTTTGGCGACGCGTAAACAAATATGGGCGATTGTCCTATGAAGCGATGTGCCACATGCAATCAGACTTACACGGACGACCTCATGTTCTGTCTATCGGACGGAACACCGCTGGCCAACCTGATCGAGGAAGTCGAACAGCAAACGGTCATTAGACCGATGCCTGCGGTCGAGACGCTGAAAAGCGCCGATAGTTCGGGCTCGATATTCAAATACATTGCCGCCGCTCTGGGTTTGCTGCTTATCCTCGTGCTGATCGGCGGAGCTGGTATGGCTTGGATCTTGTGGCCGCGAAATGGAGCGACGCCAGCCAATTCGCCCGCAAAGAACGATTTGGTAAATGCGGCCGCCAGTCCCGTGCCAAGCCCTTTTCGAACCTCTGATAACCTAAACACCAATCAGTCAAACCTAAAAGACAAAGAAGAGGCGCTCGAACGCGAGCGCCGACGGCTCGCGGATGAACGAAAAAAATTAGAGGACGATAAACGCCTTCAGACCGAAAAAACTGAGCTTGAACCTCCGCGATTTAACGATCCGGGAACGGCGAGAATTTCGTTTCGGCGTGGAAGCGTTGGCGAAACGGTCTCGGGAACGGTCGGCCGTTCACGGAGCTATGTTCTTCGCACCCTGGCTGGTCAGTATCTCTCGGCGAGCATCAGGTCCGCGGGCGGCTGCGTCGTTTTCAGCGGCGGCTCGTCGAGTACTGGGTTTACAACCGGCAGCGGCGATACGCGGCTCACGGTTGAGAACAACTGCGACCGGCCCTCTACTTTTAGCATGAGCCTAACGGTTCGATAATTTTGGGTATGTCTATCGAGATTAAAAGTCTAACCCCGCTGATCCAGGTATTTGATATGCCGCGTTCGCTTGGGTTTTACCGCGAAATTCTCGGGTTTGCGGTGGTTAGCGATTCGGGAAACGGCGACGAATCGAGCTGGGTTTGGCTGCGGCGCGATGGCTGCGATCTGATGCTCAACGACCAATACGAACCGGGCCATGTTCCGCCTGAGCCACCGGTTGAGCGTGTTCGTTGGCATGGCGATACGTGCCTTTATTTCGGCTGTCCCGACGTCGATGCTGCTTATAAATATCTGCTTTCACGCGGTGTCGAAGTGGATCCGCCAAAAGTCGCACCCTACGGAATGAAGCAGCTCTACCTGCACGATCCGGACGGATATAGCCTCTGTTTTCAGTCGAGCACCGACCTATGACCAACGACGAAATGTGGCAAAAAGCTTTATCGCATCTTAGCGAAGGCAACTTTACCGCGCTCGAACAAATGCTCGGCGGGCCCGAGGGTTTTGACCGTCATATCGTCGAATGGCACAGTGACGGCAAGTTCGACCCTGAACCGGAAATGCTCGACGAGGCCCTTTCGTGTGCGTGTATGCTAGGCCGGACGGACACGTCTGAGTTTTTGATCGATTCGGGGATCGACCCGTACGCTGGGATGAGAACGTGGCTGGCCGGGCCGCATTACGCAGTGAGCGGCGGGCATGTCGAGACGGTGAAGATGCTGATCGAAAAAGGTGTTCCGTTGGAGGTTGAAAACAAGTACGGCGGAACGATGCTTGGACAAGCTCTATGGTCTGCGATCAACGAACACAAGAAAAGTCATGCCGCGATCATCGAAATACTGATCTCGGCCGGAGCTCATGTCTGGCCGGGAACGATCGAATGGTGGGACGAGCAAAATGTGCCGTCGGTCGAGACAAAACTGCGTGTTGCCGCGGCGTTAGAAGGTGCGAACAGCCAAAATTCATAAGATTTCACGCAGAATTTAAGGACTTTGACACGAATAAGCTGATATAAAGACGAACATGAAGAACGACGATCAGCCAACCAACGGAGCAAAGTTCCGACAGCGTATTTATGCCGTTGATCTGCTTCGCGGCATCGTGATGATGATCATGCTGCTCGATCATACACGTGAATTTGTCCATGCCGGAGCCTTGACCTCGGATCCGACCGACCCAGCTACGACGACGGTTGCGGTGTTTTTTACGCGCTGGATCACGCACTTTTGCGCCCCGGCGTTCGTTTTTCTTTCCGGTGTGAGCATTTACCTCCAGAAAGCGAATGGCAAAACAAACGCCGAGCTGTCGCGATTTCTTTGGACGCGAGGGCTCTGGCTGATCTTTCTTGAATTCACGCTCATTCGATTTTTGATCGTATTTAATGTCGATTACACATTTCTCGGCATGGCCCAGGTGATCTGGGTGATCGGGGTTTCGATGATCGTTATGGCCGCGCTGATCTATCTGCCGGTAAGAGTTGTTGGCATTGCCGGACTATTAATGATCGTCCTGCATAACCTGCTCGACGGATTTAACATTTCTCCGCTTATCGCATTTGTCGGAACGCCGCCGCCGGACTTGTCACAATCGCTGTGGATCATCTTTCACCAGATCGGCATCGTTCGGCCATTTGGTTCAACGCAAATATTCTTTGCCTACGCCCTTATACCGTGGATCGGTGTGATGATGGCGGGATATGCTTTTGGAACTATCTACGGCTGGGACGGCGATCGGCGGCGCAAGCTATTGTTCGTCGTTGGGTTGCTGTCGGCGGCGATGTTTGTTGTCATTCGCGCGATAAATGTTTATGGGGATCCTGTGCCATGGGCAGCCCAGGCAAACCCAGCGGCAACGTTTCTTTCATTCCTAAACACGACAAAATATCCGCCGTCTCTACTGTTTCTCTTCATGACGCTTGGCCCATCGATCATCGTGCTCGGGCTGGCGGACCGTATTGCAGGTAAAGCGGTGTGGCAGCGGGTTTGCATAACGTTCGGCCGGGTGCCGATGTTTTACTATATTTTGCAGTGGGCGATGGCTCACACAATGGGTATTGTGCTCGCATATTTTGCCGGAAAAGGTATCGGATATCTTTTCCGCAATCTCCTCGAAATGGGCCAGTCGGTGCCGGAAGGGTATGGATCGCCGCTGTGGGTGGCTTACGGCGCCTGGCTTGCCGGACTCACCATTCTGTATCCGCTCTGCCGGTGGTGGGACAAGGTCAAACGTGAAAACAAGCACTGGGCATTGAGCTATCTGTAAATTCCGGGCGAAACGCCGAAGATGAAAGTTCTCCTCAAACTGTATTCCATAAGCTGCATTGTCGTCGTGGCATTCTTCGCCTTCTTTATGGTCCCTTGGGGGATCATGCCATTTTCTGACGCCGTTAACCTGATGATTATTGGCGGCTTACTCGTGGGCGCTACCGGGTTCTACACGATCTATTTTTACCGCCGCGAGGGGCTGGAGCTGGGGTGGTTCCTGCTGTTTCGGGGAGGTTTTTGGGTAATTACGGTTGCGTGCATCGGCGTTGCCGCATTGGTGTGTGGTGCATTGCTATTGATCTGGCCTGATCTATTCGCGAATGTTCTGGAGCAAGGAGCTCTGCCATTCGGAATTCTATTGGTTTCGCTGTTTTGGCTTGGGCTGATCTTCCTGCTCGCCTATCCTGCGTTCGGGATGGCCGCGCAGACTGCCGCGTATGCCCGCGACTTTAAGTTTACTCAAACCATCATTCATGCGGTTATCGCGCTTGTCTGTACAGCGTTATCTGCCGTGTTTTTCTCGCTTTTTCTGGAAGTGCTAAACGACATACTTGCCCGCATTTCCATTCCTACACAGTGGAAGGCCATCCGGATATTTGTCGGCTTGTTGATGGGCTCGGGATTGATATACGGTCTTTGGAAAGGGCCGGACCTTCTTCGCGAGGCAGACAATAAGGACGGGGCCGAATGAATTTGAAAGTATGCGTGACACGAAAGTGCCGCAATGAAATATAATTGAGCGATGCGATTTCGTGAAGAGTGGAAGTGGCTATTGCCGCTTGTAGCGGTTGGCGTTCTGGTTTACCTGAATTCGCTGACCGGTGAATTCGTCTATGACGACACGCGGCAGATCGTTCGCAACACGCTGATCCAGGACAATTCGTTGTTTTGGAAGGCGTTAAGTTCCGACGTATGGGCCTTTAAGGGCGACGGTACGCAGGCGGCGAGCAACTATTGGCGACCGACGTTCACGCTGCTTAATATCATCTGCTTTCGACTTTTCGGCATGAGTCCGATGGGCTGGCATGTGGTGAATCTGCTGCTCCACACGTGCGTCAGCTTGCTCGCGTTTTTGCTTTTGCGACGCTGGCAATACTCGGCGGTCGTGGCGTTTTTGATCGCGTTGATCTTTGCGGCTCATCCGGTTCATGTCGAATCTGTGGCGTGGATCGCTGGTTCGCCCGATCTGCTGTTTTCGCTGACTCTGCTCGGTTCGCTGTGGTTTGCGACGAGCTATCGCGATTCACGTTCGAACAAACATCTGCTTCTCACGATCCTGCTTTACGCCGCCGCTCTCGGTTCAAAAGAGATCGGTATTCTCTGTCTGCCGATCTACTACTTCGTGCTCAGGGATGATCCAGACGGCTCGCAAATAAAGGCAAGTGCTATAAATACGCCTTTGCTCGCACTCGCTGCGGCCGCGGTCTTATATTTTCTGATTCGCTTGAACATTATCGGTGCGATTGCGAGACCGCCGGATGATGCGGTCGCTCTGTTTGACGCGGTGATGAGTATTCCTGAGATGTTCGCATTTTATTTGAAGCAGATCTTCGCTCCGGTCTTTGTCGCCATCAATTATCCGATCTCACCGGTCAAAGAGATATCTGGGATGAATTTTGTTATTCCTCTCTTTGTCTCCGTTGCAGCGATCGCTGGAGTTTTATATCTTGTTCGATCGTCAAAAAATGCAATGCTCGCTGCCGCAATATTTTTGCTGCCGCTGATCCCGGCGATGAACGCGACGGCTTTCCCGTCCGAACAGATCGTCCATGACCGCTATCTGTATCTACCGTTGCTCGGAGCGTTGATGCTTCTCGTGCCACTCGCGGGGAAGCTGCTGAGTGAGCGGAATTTGTTGATCGCGGGATGTGTTGTTGCGGTGTTGTTTGGTCTTCAGACCGTCAGGTATAACTTCGCCTGGGCCAACGAACTTGCGCTGTGGACGTGGACGAAGAACATCGACGATTCCGCATTCACCTCACTACAATTCGGCAGCGCGTTGGCTGAGGAAAAACGGTATGAGGATGCGATCGCGTCATATTCGCAAGCCATAGCCAAAAAGCCGACGATGCGTGCCTACTACGGCCGCGGCCGCAACTATAATGCGATAAAGCAATACGATAACGCAGAAAAAGATCTGGTTGCAGCCCTTGCCACGCCCGCCGATCAGCAGGACGCCTACGCTTTGTACCAAGTATACGAATCGCTCGGGATAACTTACGTCGAGCAGAAAAAATACGACCAAGCGATCAGGAATTTCCTCAATGCTCGCAAGGACCTGCCGATCTTTGCTGCTGCTCTAACCGAAAAGCTCGCGGTCGCTCATTACCAGGCCGGAAACAAATCCGACGCCATGCGCGAACTCGAAAGCTACGTCACCAGAGCCCGCACAGAGTTGCTTCCCGAATCAAAGAACGTCATTCTCCGCCTCGGCATGCTCTACGCTGAAGCCGGCCGCAAAGACGAAGCCCGCGGAGCGCTGAACGAATATCTCCGCTCCACGGCGGTGTACTCGGATAAGAATATGATCGGATACCGGAATCAGGCGATGAAGGTTCTTGAGACACTTAAGTGATTAAGCGATCCAGGCAGCCTATTTAGGAGAGACATCTGTCCGTAGATAGAAGAGTAGGTCCGTGGAAGGCGGTTCGAAGCCGAGTTGCCGCACCATGCCTACGACCTGCCCGCGATGAAGGGTCGAATGATTGATCACATGCTGCATCTGATCGCGGAGCTTCAATGAACTTGCATCGCCGCTGAGCAGTTTAAATGGCACTTCAGCAGCCAACTCAGACTCGGGTAAATGAGATAAATAATTACGTCTTTGCTGAACAACATCACTCCAACGTGCCCGCAGGGCTGCAATATCGGGACAACTGTGCGGCGTCCACATCGACCATGCAACGTCTTTTGCAGGGGAACGCCCGTTCCAGCGTTCGAACCAGATCCATTCGGCACCCGCCATGTGTAGCAGCGTCTCAAAGATAGACTTATGGCTAATTCCGAAATCGTGATAAAGACTTGATTCGGTCAGACGCTCTGCGGCGCTCAGCGCCTTATCGTTTGCCCACTCTGTGTAGTCGAAAAGCTGGTTGATATCGGCCAGATCCATCTTATTCCATCTCGCTCTCGTCGATGTCAAAGTTAGCGTAAACCTTTTGCACGTCATCGTTGTCATCGATGGCGTCGTAGAGTTTCATCATGGTTTTGGCGTCCTGGCCGGTTAGCGCGATGTAGTTTTGGGGGATCATTGAGACCTCGGCGGCCTGGGGCTCAATGCCCGCGGCTTTGATCGCGTCGGTTACGGCTTCGAAAGCGTCGGGAGCCGTGTAGATCTCGAAAACATCGCCTTCGTCCTGCATATCGTCGGCCCCGGCTTCGATAGCTATCTCGAAGAGTTCGTCTTCCGACTTAGCAGCCTTATCGACCACGATGTAGCCTTTCTTATCGAACATCCAGGCGACTGAACCAGCTTCGCCGAGGTTGCCGCCGTTCTTTGAGAACAGGTGGCGAAGCTCGGCGACCGTGCGGTTGCGGTTGTCGGTCATCGTTTCGACGAGGATCGCAACGCCGTTCGGGCCGTATCCTTCGTAGGTGATCTCGTCGTAGGCGACGCCTTCGAGTTGGCCGGTGCCGCGTTTGATGGCGCGGTCGATCGTGTCGTTGGGCATGTTGAGCCCTTTGGCATCGGTGACAGCCTTGCGCAGACGAGCATTCGCGTCAACATCGCCGCTGCCGCCGGTGCGGGCCGCGACGGTGATCTCTTTGATCAGTTTGGTAAAGATCTTGCCGCGTTTAGCGTCTAGAGCACCTTTTTTGTGCTTGATTGTGTGCCACTTGGAATGTCCTGACATGTGATAAAAAACCTTTGTTTTGTTGAACTAAAATCGAATAAACGAATATATCACGCAACATTATTACCACGCAAAAATGGCGGGTGTCTTTACACCCACTGGACCTCGCGGATCTGACGCTCGTCGCGGAGGATATTGTGGATCAGATCGCAGAGCCGACCGCGCGAAGGCGAGTCTTTTGAACCAAATAGCTTCCAAGTACGCGGTTTGTTTATAGTGATCGTCCAGCCGGCGTATTCGTCGCCGATCGTTTCGTCCACAATGCCGAAATCGAGAACGAAATTCTCGCCATTCGCCGTAACGGATTCTGACCAACCGTCGGCGCTTTTGACCGGCGTGCTAAAGACGAATTCGCTTCCTCTTGATTTTACGATCATCCATTTTGCGAGATCTTCGCCAAAGTGACGGTCGTGTGCAACGGGCGGGATCAATGCCTGTGTATCGAAAAGTCCGGACATGAACGAGATTTGATTCTTCATTTTACTAGCTCCTCAAACTTCGATATTGACAGGTTTTCGATCTTTATTCTCTTATTTTTCGAAGTTTCGCCGCTCACGATCGAAACTTCACTCTTCGAAACCCCAAAATGTTTCGCAAACAGCCGAATTATCTCAGCATTTGCGGCGCTGTCAACCGGCGGCGAACAGACGCGAACCTTCAGCGCGCCATCGTGTTCGCCGACGATCTCGGTCCTTGAGGCACGCGGGATGACTCGGACGGAAATTATGATATCGTTATTCTGTTCTGAGATCTTTAGGGACACGCTCGTTAATACCGAATTAATAGAGTTCGGGTTATTATAGCCACAAATCTGAAATCTCGAGGGAGTTTTAATGTTGAATAATACGCGGGTTCGTTTCGTTACGGTCGTGGCTTTGATATCGGGTGGCTTGGCCGCACTTTTCACTTGCGGAATTGTTGGGTCGTCAACAGTCGTCGCCGACGCGTTGGAAGTGCCAACCGCCGATCGAAAGACGACACCAGCCGGACACCTAATCATTGATACTGCGACCGGCGTCACAGCCGTTGCGCCGCTCACGGTGAATTTTGTTCGTACGCCGGATAAAACTGGTCCTGATGGCAAAGGCCGCTATTTGATCGCTGTAAACAGCGGCTATGGCCTGCAGGTCAATTCGAAAAGCAAGGCACAGCAGACGCTGTCGGTCATCGACCTGAACCTCAAACCGGAACCCAAGGTAATTCAAAATGTCTATTTCTCGTCGCCGCAGAGTGCTAATGTTGGCTTAGTTTTTAACGAAACGCCAAAATCCGACGGAACATTTCAGCTTTACCTGTCCGGCGGCTTTGAGAATAAGATCTGGATCATGGGTTTTGATCCGGCGTTGCCGATGCCTTTGCTGCCGGCAAATAAACCGGATGATAAATTCGACGCTCCGTCGATCGATGTTTCTGGATTTACGGAAAATGCCCCGTCACCAAACTATAACGGCAATGTCGCGGCCGTTTATCCCACGGGCCTCGGCCTCAGCCCGGATGGCGAAACGCTTTTCGTGGCAAATAATTTGGGTGACACGCTTGGAGTTGTTTCGGATCTGCGCGATTCGCGTAGATTAAAGCGGATAGACCTCCATCGGGTAGGTTCGTCGCAGATGCTTTATCCGTACGACGTTAAGCTCGTCGCCAAAGGAAAAAAGGTCGCGAAAGCCTACGTTTCGCTCTGGGGTGACGCGGCAATAGCGGTCGTCGATCCGCTGCGGCCCGATAACCTCAGGCACATCCCGGTCGAACGCCATCCCACTGCGATGCTGCTCAACCGCCAGCAAACGCGGTTATATGTGGTCAATTCAAATGCAGATGCAGTTTCCGTGATCGATACGGTCACGGACAAGGTGATTGAGACGATAAATATTCGTCTCGCAGAAACAGCCTTGATCGGAGCAAGCCCTGAGGGGCTCGCTCTGAGCGAAGATGAGCAAACACTTTACGTCGCGAACGCTCATGCCAACGCGGTGGCACAGATCAGTCTTGCAAAGACACCGTCCAGGAAAACTCCGTCGAAATTGCTGGGATTTATTCCGACAGGAAACTACGCATCAGCGGTCGCGGTGGTTGGGAATCAGATATTTATTGCAAACGGTAAAGGCACCGGAGCCGATAATTCGTCACATACGAGCAACGATTCCGGCTTCTATCCGAACATGCCGAACGAGAGCTTTCCCGGCAGCCGCAGCAGAACAGGAATGTACAGTGCGGTGATCGTCTCAGGTAATATCAGCGTTGTGACCGCTCCGGACGAGCCGCAGTTGTTTACCTACACCCAGACCGCGATGCGGAACAACGGTTTGATCGGTCGCGAGAAAAAGAGCATCTTTGGCGGCGGAAAATCGCCTTTCAAACATGTAATTTACGTCATCCGCGAAAATCGCACGTACGATCAGGTCTTCGGCGATTTGAACGCAAGCGGTAACGGTCAAAAAGCTGACGGAGATCCATCCGTCGCGATATTCGGAGCTGGCGATACGGCGAAATCGCCGAGCGGGCAAAAGCAGAATATCACCCCGAACGCACGCGCCCTCGCACTTAGGTTTGGCCTGCTCGACCGGTTCTTCGTGAATGCCGAAGCGAGTCCCGACGGGCATAATTGGTCGACCGCTGCGTTCTCTAACGATTATGTCGATAAGGCGTTTCGCTGGAATTACTCCGGCCGCGGCCGTACATATGACTATGAGGGATTCAATCGGCTGCCTTCCTACGATCCACCGTCCGGGCGGCCGCCGGTCGCTTTGCCGTCTGTTTTTGACCTTCCGGCGAGCGCTCAGGACATTGCTAACTTTCAAAAGAAATACGTCCCGTATTTGCAAGGCGACCGCGATGTTGCCGAACCGGAAACGCTTTACCTCTGGGATGCCGCAAAGCGTGCGGGCCTGACGTACCGTAATTACGGCGAATTCGTCGCTACGGTGTCGGCCGAAGATGTCAAAGAGGTAAACACGCGTCAATCCAAGAAATATCCGGATATTTCGCCCAACGTGACCGCCTTTGCAACCAAAAAGTCGCTCGAGGGACATTATTCGCCGACGGCGCGAAATTACGACACGTCGACGCCGGATTCAATAACCGTCGATTCTTACCGAAGGGCGAGGGAGTCGGCAACGCAATTCGACCCGGCGATATTGCCTGATCATTCCGACGCGCGGCTTCGCGGCAGCTCGCGGTTTGGCGAATGGCAAAAGGAATTTCGCGGCTTTGTTGCAAATCAACAGGCAGGCAAAGGCGATACCTTGCCAAATCTGTCTATAGTTCGGCTCTCTAATGATCACACGGCCGGGTTGAATAAGGGTATTCCGACCCCGCAGTTCTATGTCGCGGAAAATGACTATGCTTTAGGCCGTCTCGTCGAGGAAGTTTCGAATAGCCCGTATTGGAAAGACACGGCCATCTTTGTCGTCGAGGACGATGCTCAGGACGGGCCCGATCACGTAGATGCGCACCGTTCACCGGGTTTTGTCATCTCGGCGTACAGTCGCAGCGGTGCTCTTGTCCATGAGTTTCACAACACGGTCAGCCTGATCCGCACGATTGAGATTTGCCTGGGGCTGCCGCCCATGAACTTTCTCGATGCGAATGCGACGCCGATCGATATTTTTACAAGTACGCCCGATATGCGGCCTTTTTCTGCGATCCTGCCGACGGTTGCTCTTGACAACCTTTACCCGCCGGACAGACCGACAACCGCGATGCTCGAATATATGCGCCTCACGGATCGCCAGGATCTGGAACACGCGGATATGGCGAATCCGCGGGAGTTGAATGAGATCATCTGGTTCTCGGTCAAGGGCGAAGTACCGATGCCTGGAATCGCCCGTCTGCCGGCATTCGAGCTGATGACCGCCGGCGTAAAAGCTGAGGATGAGTCGGAAGAAAATGAGGCTGAAGAA
The DNA here is from genome assembly GCA_040080065.1 of Pyrinomonadaceae bacterium. GTDB lineage: Bacteria > Acidobacteriota > Blastocatellia > Pyrinomonadales > Pyrinomonadaceae > OLB17. The sequence goes on along the minus strand of JBEBJB010000009.1, from coordinate 39,925 downwards.
GACGAATAGCCGTTATATCTGGCCTCTGACAAATATGTTCAGCACGATCGTCTGTAAAAAGCTGATCACTAAAAGTACGAGCATCGCCGAAATATCGAACATCCCGATAGGCGGGATCAGACGTTGGACGGGCCGCATTATCGGATCGGTCACTTTTATAACAAGGGCAAAAAAGGTTTTTTGCGAAAAAACGAACCACGATGCCAGAAAGCGAAGAAAGATAAACAGCACGAGTATGCTGAGCAGTGCGTAGATAATAAAACCAACGATCACTTTCGGATTTCCCGCCATTACGCCCGCCGTCAGTCCATCGATCACAAAGAAGGTGTTCCCGACGATCTGCGTAAAAAAGTAAGTAATGACGAGGCCGATAAATATCGTCAGCAGCGGTGCGAGCCGTGTGTCGATGCGGTACATCGCAAAAAATCGGGCCGCCGGATAGACCCAACGCTCGGTCGCCTTGCGCACCTTAAATCCGAACCTGCCCACCTTGCCAAACGGATTCGGATCGCTGTAATTAAATATCAGCCGCAATAGCAAAATGCCCAGAAACACGCCAAAGACGCACCAGACGATAAGGCTGAATATTGGATAAACCAGAGCAGAAAGCATAAGAATTTTTACCACAGATGCACACGGATGAACACGGATGAATAAAAGAAATTCTGTCTAAAATATTTGTGTCAATCTGTGTCCATCTGTGGTTAAACTACCTCTGACCAAATATCGCCGTCCCGACGCGAACGACCGTGGCACCTTCCTCGATCGCGACCTCAAGATCATGACTCATTCCCATCGAAAGGTCGCCGCGGCCATTCGAAAACGCGTTCTGAGAAGCGAGTTCATCACGGATCGCCCGCAATTTGCTGAAGAAAGGCCGTGTCGCTTCCGCATCGTCAAAAAACGGCGGTAGAACCATTAAACCATTAAATCGTAATCGTTTACACGTTTTCAAATGATCTACCAAACCCGACAGATCACCTTCGGGAATGCCCGATTTAGTCTCTTCGCCCGCGAGATCGACCTGAACGAATATCGAAAGTTCGTCGCGGCCCTCGTCAATACAAATACGTTCGAGCCGCTCCGCGAGTTCGATGGAATCGACAGATTGTATAACATCAAAAAGCTGGACAGCTTTCCGAGCTTTGTTTGATTGCAAATGGCCGATCAGATGCCATTCTACGCGCTCACCGTCGATCTCGCGGATCTTCGACTCGCCTTCCTGCACCTTGTTTTCGCCAAAAACGATAACTCCGGCGGCCATCGCTTCGCGCAAAGTTTCGACCGGATGAGTTTTGCTTACGGCGACCAATTTAACTTCCGTCGGATCGCGGCCCGCACGTTTTGCCGCGTTTGCGATACGCTCGCGAATGTCATTCAAATTGTCGGCGAGATGACTTTGCACGTATTCAATATAGCAAATATGTCAGAACCGCCTCGCGTAAGCAGACGGAACGCGGTTAATATTCGAGAGCCTGGAATAATATCGAGGCCCTACCTCCCGCTTACATCGGCCGTTCTGACTTGGCATCTTGAATTTCCCGTACCGAATTAGTATCCTCAATGTTCGCCCAACGTGCGGACGTGGCGGAACTGGTAGACGCGCAGGTCTCAGAAGCCTGTGGCCGCGAGGCCGTGATGGTTCGATTCCATTCGTCCGCACCAATTTTACTAGTCGGGAGTCGGTTTACGTCGACTCCCGATTTTCTTTGCGTTCTTCGCGGCTTTGCGTAAAACTCTTTCTTAATATGCGATCAGAACTCATCAAAGGGCTCAGGGATAACCAGGCGACATTCGGCATAGAGCTTGCTGACGACGCGGTCGAGCGGCTCGCCGACTATTACGATCTGATCCAGGAACACAACGAATTCCTGCACCTCGTCGGCCCGTCAACGCCTGAGGAATTCGCAACGCGTCACATTCTCGAATCGCTCACTCTGCTCGAATATCTCCCCAATGGCATCTGGTTCGCCGATGTCGGAACCGGCGGCGGTCTTCCATCAATTCCGTGCCTGCTCGCCCGCGAAGACCTCAAAGCCGTCCTGATCGAATCAAAAGACAAAAAGTCCAAGTTCCTGACCCTCGCGGTCGAAAAGCTCAGACTAAAACACCGCACCCGGCTATCGCCGACCCAGTTCTCCGAAACAAACCTCGGCCATTGCGAAGCCGTAACATGCCGTGCCCTCGATAAATTTACAGAAAAACTCCCGCGTCTGATCAAATGGTCAGGGAAATCTCAACTCCTCTTCTTCGGCGGCGAAAACCTTCAAAAGGCCCTCGAAGGACAGAACGTGCTTTTTAAAAAGAAACTAATGCCGCTGTCGGAGCAACGATTCTTGTATATTATTAAGATACTGAACGGTTAAAATAGTCGCTAATGACCATGCACAATCCGCCACATCCCGGCGAATTCATTGCCGATATCTATTTGGAGCCTAACAACATAAGCGGCCGCGAACTTGCGGCAAAACTTGGAGTCGCGGCGTCAACGTTAAGCCGGGTTTTGAACGGAACAAACCGCGTCAGCCCGGAAATGGCATTACGGCTCTCCAAAGCTCTTGGACGAAGCGCTGAAAGCTGGTTGGCAATGCAGTATAACTACGATCTGTGGCATGTTAAACAACATGTCAATCTGAACGGAGTTGGAAAGATAACGCTGACGGCCGCGTAGGTTTTCTTACCCAACATCAGATCGTACTTCGCAAATCCGAAAAAGCATGGCTTTTTCGACTATTCGCAGATAAAATCTATTCATGGGCTACGCAAAGCTAAAAGCAAAACTCAGTATTGATGACTATTTCGAAGGTGAAGAGATGAGTCCCGTCAGGCATGAGTATCTTTACGGTGAAGTCTATGCCATGGCGGGCGTTAGTCAAAATCACAGCCGCATTACACGAAATCTCTTAAATCTGCTGTCGTCTCACTTAAAAGACTCACGGTGTGAGGCTTATTCAGAGAATTTAAAGGTACAGCCAAGCGCAGAGGTGTTCTATTACCCGGACATTGTGGTCACTTGCGAGGGCGACTTCAAAAATAAGTTCGTTTGCCAAGAACCTAAACTGATCATCGAGGTCACTTCACCCTCAACTATACAAATAGACCGTCGAGAAAAGCTTTTTGCGTACCAAAAGATGGCGTGCGTTCAGGAGGTCGTTGTCATTGACCAGGAAAGGGTAAAGATCGAACTCCATAGGCGTCTCGCCGATGGGCAATGGATCACCTACTTTTTTAGTGATACCGACACCGAGTTAGACTTCCAGTCTGTCGGAATGAACCTCGATGTTTCAGCGGTTTATTCACGAGTGACTTTTGTTCCCGAACCAGCACTAGAACACTAGTTGCTATTCGGTGGCGAAAACCTGCACTCTAAATGGAAAATGTGCTTTTCAAAAAGAAACTGATGCCGCTGTCCGAGCAACGGTTCTTGTACATCATCAAGATCTTGTAGGATCAATACCAAACCTTCCATTCCCACAATTCCACTGCTGGTTCGTTCATTTCTGGTGACAAACCTAATACAATCTATTTGCATCGAAATTTCTGGACGACCACTCAACAGGAGCTTTTATGATCTCAAATACGAACAAGCGGTTCTTTCTCTCATTTGCTTTGTGCCTTGTTACCCTTGGTTTACTCGCTGGCAACGGTGAGGCACAAAATGATGATGTCGCAGCTTTAAAGGCGCAGGGACAGGCCCTCGTAGACGCGCAAAAATATACCGAGGCTTTGCCGATCTACGAAAAACTCGCAAAGCTCGCCCCGAAAGATCCTGTCGTTTTTAGAAATCTCGGAGCATCCCTTCTGGGCCAATCGGCCCAGCTAACGGAAGACCAAGCCAGCAAACGAACGCTTCGTATCCGTGCGCGTCAAGCTTTTATTACGGCGAAAAGCAACGGAGAAGACTCGCTCTTTGTTCAGGGAATGATCGACGGAATACCGGCGGATGGTGGAAATCCGTTAGGTTACTCGGACAATGCCCAAGCAAATAAACTAATGGAAAAAGCCGAGTCGATGTTTTCGTCCGGAAAGCTCGATGATGCTTTTAGAGCCTATCAAGAGGCTCTTAAGGTCGATCCGAATTGCTACTACGCCGCCCTTTTCTCAGGTGATGCCAAGCTCCAGGCTGGAAAAATTGATGAGGCTGGGCCTTGGTATGACCGGGCGATCGCGATTAATCCGTACATCGAGACGGCATACAGATATTCAGCCACGCCACTGATGCGGCAGAACAAATATGAGCAGGCACGGGATCGTTACATCGAGGCGTACATCGTTGCTCCTTACGACCGCCTCGCTCTGAGCGGCCTTGTCGGTTGGGGCCAAATAACGAAGACCCCGCTCGGCCATCCGAAGATCGACATTCCGCAAACAAAAGTCGGGGCGGACGGGAGGGAAACGACCAACATTATCGTGAGCCCTGACAATGACGGCTCGGTGGCATGGATCGCGTATTCGGCAACGCGTGAAAATTGGAAAAAGGAGAAGTTTGTAAAAACATTCCCGGGCGAACCTGCATACCGCCATACCCTCGCGGAGGAGGTCGAATCACTTCGCAGCGTAGTAAAAATGGCAAAAGATCAAAAGCCAAAAACGCTGAACCCACAGATTGCCACACTCGCGAAGCTCGACCAGGACGGCCTACTCGAAGCGTTTATCCTGATCGCCGTGCCAGACAGCGGTATTGCCCGCGATCATCCGAATTATCTGCGGTCAAATCGCGAACAACTTCGTCAATATGTAATGAAATACGTGATCGGCCCGAAGTAATCTATCTAATATCCAGATTGTATTCCCTCAACCTTCGATACAACGCCGAGCAGTTCGGCGGTTTAACCTTAGAGCGGTTGCGGATTGCATGTCACGGTATCGCTATAACTGTTCGACTCACAATCGTTATGCCTTTCGCACTATAACAATTCCTGCCTCTCGCCATAAACGCTACCTCACATCCAAATCATATTCCCGCAAACGCCGATAAAGTGTCGAAGGCGAAATTCCCAATAGTTCAGCAGTTTTGCCGCGATGCCAGCCGGTTTTTTCGAGGGCGCCGATTATCTGTTGGCGTTCGACATCGCGGAGGCTGTTTGAAGTGGAATTCTGGAATGTGCCGACCGGCGAATTGGCTTGCGGTGCGTTGTAGCTGACAGAGACGCTTGGCATTTCGGTGCGAAAGGCGATCTCGGGCGGCAGTTCCTTGGGCGTGATCATGTTGTTGTCCGAGAGCAGAACGGCACGCTCGAGGCAGTTGCGAAGCTGACGGACGTTACCCGACCAATCAAAAGCAGCGAGAGCGTCGATCGTTGCCGGCGACATTTCCGGTGCACCGGCACCGGCGAGTTTGTGGAGCAGGTGACGAGCTAAAGGTTCGATATCCTCGCGGCGTTCGCGTAAGGGCGGGATGCCGATCTCGAAGCTGTTGATCCTATACATCAGATCGGCGCGGAAAATGCCGTCATTGATCGCCTGCTCTTTATTACGGTTCGTTGCCGCAACGAGCCGCACATCGACCTCAACTTTTTTCACACCGCCGACGCGGAAGAATGAACGCGTTTCCAGTGCTCGAAGCAGTTTCGACTGTAGCGGCATCGGCATCTCCATGACCTCGTCGAGGAAGATGGTTCCGCCGTCAGCGATCTCAAACAGCCCGAGCTTGCGAACGCGAGCACCCGAAAACGCTCCGGCCTCGTGTCCGAACAGCTCGCTCTCAAGCAGTGTATCCTGCAATGCCGCGCAGTTTAGATCAATGAACGGCCTGTCCGCACGGCGGCTCAAACGGTGTATCGCCTGTGCGATCAACTCTTTACCGACTCCGGATTCGCCCGTGATCATCACTGAAGTATCCGACGGAGCAACACGCTGTACGAGCCGCAAGGCTTCCTTCATCTGACGCGATTCTGCGACTATTTCAGGCAAGGATTGGTGCGTTCGAGCGATTTGGGCGCGAAGACGCTGGTTGTCGACTTTGAGCTGTTGTTTCTCCGCCGCAGCCGTGACGAGTGCTGAGAGTTCGCCGATGCGGTATGGTTTTGTAAGGTAATCGTACGCGCCGAGCTTCATCGCCTGGATCGCGGACTCGACCGTCGCCTGGCCGGTGAGCATGATGACCTCGGGCGGATTTTGGCTGCGCTCGCGTGTGCGGCGGAGCAAGCCCATACCGTCGAGCCGCGGCATATTTATGTCGCAGAGCAGCACGTCGAAATCCTGCTCCTCGAGCATTTCCCACGCGGCCTCGCCGTCTGAGGCGCATTCGACCTCGTGTCCCTGGCGGGCCATTTCTTTTTGGACCACCATTCTCAGGTTTTTCTCGTCGTCGACTACTAGTAGTTTTGCCATTTTGATGAGGGATCGGGAGAAAGTTATCTCGCTGCTGGTAGGAAAATACTGAAGATCGTGCCTTTGCCGGGTGTGGATTTTACGCTGATACGACCGCCGTGTTCCGAGACAATGCCGTAGCAGACCGCGAGGCCGAGGCCCGTGCCTTTGCCGACCTCTTTGGTGGTGAAGAATGGTTCGAAGATCTTGGACATGTCATCCTGCGCAATGCCGGAGCCGGTGTCTTCGACCTCGACGACGACGCGGCTGCCTTTTGTGAAAGTACGAAATGTGAGAATTCCGCCGTCCGGCATTGCGTCGATGGCGTTGGTTGCAAGCGCGATCACGGCCTGCTGTATCTGGCCGCCATCGGCTGAAACGAACGGCAGGTCGGACTCGATATCGACACGCTGCGAAATGCCGTCACCGCGTTTCTGGTGAGAGATAAGATTCGCAGTCGAGCGGACGATATCGCCGGCATCGACCGGTGTGCGCTCGCCCGCGCGAATGCGGCTGAAATCGAGCAGGTCGGTTGTGATCGTCTTGCAGCGAAACGCCTCGCTTTTGATCAAACCGAGATATTCGGTCAGATCGTCTGCGGATTCCGACATTTCGAAAGCACCTTCGTCGATGCGTTGTTCCAAGGCTTCGGCACAGGCGGCGATCGTGGCGAGCGGGTTATTTATTTCGTGAACGACGCCGGCGGCGAGACGACCAACCGCTGCGAGCTTTTCGGCCCGATTGACAGCCTGCACGGCTTCGACGCGCATCGTTACGTCTTCGCCGACGGTGATCACGTGCGTGACGTCGCCGTTGTCGGCGTTTTTCATCGGCACTTTGCTGACCATCCAATGCCGCGTCGAACCGTCGTCAGCAACAGTCTGCTGCTCGATGCGTTCGATCTTGCCGGTGCGAAATGCCCGTTCAAACTCCTCGCGAACCCGTCCCTGCGGATATTTTTCCAGCACGTCAAAAACGTTTCGACCGAGAGCAATATCGCGCGGAATCCCCTGCGCACCGACCTCGCGGTGGCGGTTCCAGGTGACAATGCGGTAATCGCGGTCGACGACGTAGAGCGAAACCGGCAGGGCGTCGAGCACGGATTCCGTAAACTTGCGATGCTCCTCGCGAGCCTCGTTGATCGAATTGTGCAGAGCTATCTCGTAATGAGCCGACAGATTCACGCTCATCGCGGCCATCGTCGTTGCAGCCTCGATCAGGCGCGTTTTGCGTTCCGAAAACTCCTGAGCGGTCTCGAATCCGACGATGATCGCACCACGGATCTCGCCGTTAATGTGCAGCGGCGAGATGTATTCGCTCGCGTGTTCGCTGCCTGCGATCATGAATTCCGCCGCGTCAGATTCCGAATAGCCAACCTGCGGCGGCATAAAGCTCAGCCATTTTTCAAACTTTTCACGCCGCAGCAGACCGTCCTCGCACTCGCCGTCGCGGCCCATTTCACACGTGATCAGCCCGATGCTGTCAAGCTCGGCAACAAACACGCACGTCACCGCATCTACTCCATTGAGTATGGCATCGGCGACGCGGTTCGCCACTTTTTTTGGGTGCACCGTAAAGAGCAAGCTCCGCCCTAACTCCGAGATGAACTTGAGTTCATTGGAATTATCTTCCGTGGGCGCTGCCAAGGCAGAATTGCACGCGTCTTTTTTAGGCGGCGAAGATGTCAGCATTATGTATGGTCAGCCGGGTGAATCGGGCCGTTTAGGAGAACAGTGAAAAGGGAAGCAATCAGAAAACTTCCTTTCTAATTAAAAACGATATTAAACGTTGTGTCAAGAAGTTTAACGACTGGAGCGCAAGCATCTTGCTTGCCACCAAGGCTTTGCGAAGGTAGAAATTGCAAAAGCCCGCGCGTAAGCAAGGGCGAAACACGCGGCTGGAGGGTGAGCATCCTGCTCGCCACACCGAGGCATCCGAAGGTGAAGCTTTTCGTGTAAGAGGAAAATACGACCACGGGCGAGCAAGATGCTCACCCTCCAGTCATTGACACATCGCCCGAACGAGTGAAAAACTAACAAAACATGAGATCTTGCCAAAAAGCGATATTAGGAATCCTCGTGCTGCTAGCGGCATTCTCGATCCACGCCCAGGAGGTTGTGGACAAAACGGTCGCGGTCGTTACCGACGGAGCCCGCAAACCGCAGCTCATCACCTATTCCGACATTCTCTGGCAAATGGCCCTGCAGCCCGGCGTCGGCCTGGAAAAACCTAGTTCCGAGGACCTCAACCGAGCGCTCCAGATCCTCATCAACCAGCGCATCTTTGCCCTCGAGGCCGAACGCCTGCCGCGTGCCGCCCCGTCCGACAAGGAGATCGCCGACAAGATCGCCGAAACGCTCGGCTATTTCCCGACCACCGCCGCCTTCGAAACGCGTCTCAAACAGGTCGGTTTCGCCTCGGTCAAGGACGACGCCTTCGAACGCCTGATCGCCCAGCGCGTCGCGATCGAAAAATACATCGATTTCCGCTTTCGCTCCTTCGTCGTGGTCACCGCCGACGAAGAGCAAAAATACTATCGCGACATCTACACCCCCGAATTCCGCCGCCGTACCCCGGGCCTTCTCCTCCCGCCCCTCGAAGAAAAACGCCCCGATATCCACCAAACCCTAACCAACCAAAAAATAGCCACCGCCATCGAACGCTTCCTCGACGAAGCCAAAAGAAGAGTCCAGGTAGAGATCCTGATCGAGGTCTAAATGCGGTGAGGACCAAACCTCATTCTTCAAAACGGGCCACAAAATCGGCGGGACTTAAAATCTCAAACTTAAACTGCTTTTTCTCGTTAGCGGAAATATCGAGTAGATCGCGGTCGTTAGTGATCAGAAATTTCGCTTTGCCTGAGATCGTGGTGGCGAGAAAGATATTATCGTCGGCATCGCGGCTTGCCGTTGGGCGGGTGCCAAGTTGAACGTGAGTAACGGTTTCGCGTTTTTCCAGCCGGCTTTTAAATCTTTGGACACGGTTTTCTGCGATTTGCGTTCTTTCCAGGATCTCAATGTATTCCTCAAAAATCTCGGAGCTAACGATTAGTTGAAGTTTTCTTTGGTCCCGCCAAAGATGGAAAATTCTGGAGATCGCCGATTGCGGGTGATGGCTCAAAAAATAACCGATAATGACGTTGGTATCGAGGACAACCGCAATTCGATCCTTACGTCGAGACATAACGTTTCGCCTTTTCGGCCCGATATTGTTTTACCAATTCTACTGCATCGTCTTCGGTGTAACCGCTTTTTCGAGCGTCTCTTTGAATTTCTTTATCCAACTTTTGATCTTCCCAAATCTCCATTGTTTCGCGGATATATTCGGTGATGAGTTTTAGCGGATTACGCCTATTTCTCTTCGACGCAGACTCAAATTCGTTCCATAATTCCGAATCGATAGCGATTTGCTCCTTCATAAAAACCTCCTGCCTTGACAACATATTATCACTTAAACCAGCATGTTTTGAAGTTCTTTTAATTCGCCGCCCACGGATGTTTCCAACTTCATCAACCTTTCGAGCGTCACTTCCGGCTCCTCATAAAACGTCTCATCGGGCTCGATCGTGCGGTTTCTGGCCTGGCAAAACGCGGCCAGTGCTGAAGCGACAACCCACGGTTAGCTGGTGTAAAATTATCGAACGTCGCGTCACCGACGGTTAAACTTCCAAATCGATATGAATGCGCTGAAAGACTATCTCTCACATGTGAGTTTGATCCGCCGTTCTGCTGCGGGTGTAAAGGAGACTTCGTACTACGGATCTCTTGAAGCTCTTTTCAATGACGTCGGCAAGACCGTAAAGCCCAGAGTCCGATGTGTAATAAATCTCGCTAACACGGGAGCTGGCATTCCGGATGGCGGATTTTTTACACCCGGCCAGTTTCAACGAAGCTCAAACGACCTAATCGAAGGGCAGTTGCCGGAACGCGGAGCCATTGAGATAAAAGGAACGTCCGAGACCGTTGATTTCACGGCGGACAGCGTACAAGTTGCAAAGTATCTAAACAAATACCGTCAGGTTCTGGTTACCAATTGCCGGGATTTCCTGTTGATAACCCTTGACGAAAGCAATCAGCCCAAACGACTGGAGAGATACAGCATCGCCGACGACGAAAAGTCCTTTTGGGAGAAGGCTGACGGCCATCGGGATGTCACCGACCTGGAAAACGAGCGGTTCGTCGAGTTCCTCAAGCGTGTGATGCTCCACCGCGCGACGCTCGCAAAGCCGGAAGATGTCGCTTGGTTCCTCGCGTCCTATGCTCGCGACGCAAAGGCGAGAATTGAGCAGTCCGAACTGTCGGCACTCGCAACGATCCGAACGGCTCTGGAAGAATCGCTCGGTATCAAATTCGACGGCGAAAAGGGTGAGCATTTTTTGCGCTCGACCCTTGTCCAGACGCTTTTTTACGGCATATTCTCGGCCTGGGTACTGTGGCATAAGAGAAAGGGAGAACCACCTGCGTCAGCGGGTGGTCCGGTCGCCCAGTCTAGTCTCACACCACCCGCTTACGCAGGTGGTTCTCCCTTTCAGTGGCGTACCGCGTCCTGGGAACTGGGTGTGCCGATGATCACGGTTCTCTTCGAACAGATCGCGACCGCAACCAATCTCAAGCAGCTAAATCTCGTCGAGGTCCTCGACTGGACCGAAAATGTCCTAAACCGTGTTCATCGCCCGGAGTTTTTCGCAAAGTTTGCCGAGGAACACGCCGTTCAGTATTTTTACGAGCCATTTCTACAAGCGTTCGATCCGGAGCTTCGCAAGGAACTAGGTGTCTGGTACACACCGGAAGAGATCGTCCGCTACATGGTTGAGCGTGTCGACCGTGTTCTTCGCGAAGAGCTAAATCTAGCCGACGGCCTCGCCGACGAGAGCGTCTATGTCCTCGACCCGGCCTGCGGTACTGGAGCGTATCTGGTCGAGGTGTTAAAACGTATCAATCATACTCTCGAAGAAAAAGGCGAAGATGCGACACGGGGCCAAAAACTGAAACGGGCCGTCATACAGCGCGTCTTCGGCTTCGAAATATTACCCGCCCCGTTCGTCGTCTCACACCTCCAGATAGGGCTGCTTCTCGAACAGCTCGGCGTTGGTTTCAGCGACGATAAAAAAGAACGCGCCGGTGTCTATCTGACAAATTCACTGACCGGCTGGGACGAACACCCTAAGAAACATCTGCCGTATCCGGAGTTTGAGCAGGAACGCGATGCCGCTGACAAGATCAAAAAGGAATCGCGAATCCTCGTGATTCTCGGTAACCCGCCATATAACGCGTTCGCTGGTGTTGCCCAAACCGAAGAAGAGTCGGTTCAGATCGATGTTTACAAGAAAGGACTCGTAAAGGAATGGGGAATCAAGAAGTTCAATCTCGACGATCTTTACGTCCGGTTTTTCCGACTCGCCGAACGAAAGATTGCCGAACAGACCGGTCAGGGAATTGTTTGTTATATCTCTAATTTCTCATACCTCAGCGATCCGTCGTTTGTCGTAATGCGAAAGAAATTCCTGAGCGAATTTGACCGCGTCTGGGTAGACAATCTCAATGGCGACAGCCGCGAGACAGGAAAGACCACACCGCTAGGCAAGCCAGATCCTAGTATATTTTCGACCGAACAAACAAAGACCGGTATTCGCGTTGGAACATCGATTGGCCTTTTTGTTCGTCGGCCTGGCCATGTTGACGGTGGAATGGCGGAGGTTGGCTATCGAGAGTTTTGGGGAACTCGAAAGAGAGAAGAATTGCTAGAGAGCCTTAAGCCGCTAGGTCCCCTCGCCGAGCGGAAAAGCTCTGCTTTTCCGGGTGATATAGAAATTAACCATGCGGCTATGCCGCCGGGTGCGGAGCGGCGGCATAGCCGCGAAGTTCAGGGGGCGACTGACGGTGAAGCCCAGCTTCACCGCTCGGCGAACGGCGAAGCCGCAGAGTCAGAACCGGGAGCGATAGCGACTGGGTTCCGCGTTGCCGGAACCGAAAGCAAACTTGACGAGGAAACCGCATCGCCGGAAATAGTCAACCGCTTTTCGCTGACACCAAAAGAGATTACAACGGACTACCAATCTTGGATGAGTGTTGAAGAGCTTTCGGAAACATCACCGAGCCTAGGAGTTTTGGAAAATAGAAAGGATTCCCTCGTTAGTATCGACCTCGCTCCCTTGAAAAGTCGTACAAATCAGTACTTTGATAAATTGGTTACATGGGATGAAATTTTGCGACTAAATCTAGGCTTGACGAAAGATGCTGCAAGATTCGACGCAAAATCGGCGAGGACACGAATACTGGACGAGGATGAGTATTCGGAAGCGAATTTCAAAAAGGTTATGATTCGGCCTATGGATAATAGGTGGTGTTACCATCATCCAAAGATACGGCCAATATGGAACGAGCCAAGACCTAGCTATTCTAAGCAATGTTGGAAAGGAAACTTTTCTTTGGTATCGCGCAGGAGAGGTTTTGGTGTACCGGAAGGATCTCCTCTCTTCTTTTGTTCGACCCTGGGCTTTCAACATGCCATTCATAAAGATGCCTATTTCACGCCAATACGATTAAGAATTGATGAAGGAAAGCAAACAGAAAATCAGGACAGTCTATTTGGCAAAGCAGAGGAAATAACAAAGGCTAACCTTTCGGCATCGGCGCGTATTTATCTACAAAGCCTCGGCTTTTCTAACATCGACGATGATGCGGAAACGGCATCGCTGATTTGGTATCACGCCTTAGCAATAGGTTATTCATCGGAGTATCTAAATGAGAATGCCGACGGTGTTCGTCAGGATTTTCCGCGAATCCCACTACCCGCAAACCGTGAAAACCTGATCGCATCGGCGGAACTTGGGCGGCGGGTTGCGGCTTTGCTTGATACGGAAAAGCCGGTTGCGGGTGTGACCGCTGGTTCGGTACGGCCTGAGCTTCGCACGGTTGGGGTCGCTTCACATATCGAGGGCAAGCAGTTTCAGGACGACGATTTTAAGGTCACCGCCGGTTGGGGCCACGGCGGCAAGGGCGGCGTGACGATGCCGGGGAAAGGGAAGGTGGAGCGGCGGGCCATGAGCGATACTGAGCTTGCGGCTTCGCCGCTCGCCGGGCGGAAAAGCTATGCTTTTCCGTCGGATGAAATAAATGATCTCGCGGCTATGCCGCAGGGTTCGGAGCAGCGGCATAGCCGCGGAGATGATAGGGCAGATGACGGTGAAGCACAGCTTCACCGCTCGGCGAACGGCGAAGCCGGGAGAACGACGCTCGACATTTATTTGAACAACCACGCCTACTGGCGAAACGTGCCTGAACCTGTCTGGAACTATTACATCGGCGGCTATCAGGTCATCAAAAAATGGCTTAGCTATCGCGAATTTGAACTGCTCGGCCGTCCGCTAAATCTCGATGAAATAACCGAGGTAACCAACATGACCCGCCGCATCGCCGCCCTGATCCTGATGGAAGCGGAGCTGAATGAAAACTATCAGCGGGTAAAAGCGAATGTTTACACCGCTGATAGTTACTACGCTTCCTAATATAGTTTTATCCAAGTGTTGCTGCCTGGTCGTTTCTGTTCCCAAAAATCCCAGCCATTACGCTGGCTGCCTGTGATCTCGCAAGCTGCCCCTGAAAATGACCTGAAAATTTTTCCGTTATGGACAAATTTTCCATCTTTTATCTCGGCCGTATAACTATCGCCATTAAAAGTGGCCCTAAACTCGGTGCCCTCGGGAAATCCGCGTCCCTTGCTCATCCATTCAATGATCCCGTTTTTCTTCACTGCCGCCGGTGCGGGCAATTTTAAAAGTCTTCGGATAACGTCGTTGTACGTATCGTCCTCCGAAACAAGCATATTCGTCAGCCCCTTAAATACCTCGAAATCTATATCTACGTTCTTCATAACTCTCAAAATCCTTTCTATATGTCCTAGTACCCGATATTCCTACTGAGCAGCTAGCACTAATATAGCAACTATAGCTGCTAATTGTCAAGAAGTTTTTTCGGCTTTCTTTCCGCATGCCGCGGCTACGGAACTGGTCACGTTTTGCGAGGAATGAATCAGGCGGCTTTAGCCGTCTTTCCCGCAGGGCTAATTAGCCACGCTCGTTTACGGCGTGGAGCGGTATTGAAAGTATTCTAACAGGGCGTTTCAACGTCCTTGCTCCTAATGCCTTAAGCCATCAGAAAAGACGATGAGGCAGATCACGCCGAATCTGACCACGCCCTAAAGGATCGCGGCTATGTGCCGCTTCGCGGGTGCGGCGCAACCGAGATCGCTTCACCCGTCGCTGACGCGACGTGTGGGATTTTCTGACGCTTTTCAGAATAAAATCGGAAATCAAGACTGACCCTATTTCTCGATATCCCATCTTATCCCAATCTTGGTACCCATCGAGAGAAATTCGACTTCGAACCGAAACTCATCAAATTTGGCACCAGTGCGCCCCGAAAATTGATGTTTTTCAGTCCAAAAACACCTTTGACCAATCTCGGAAATAACTCTACCAATCTCGGGTTTTAGTGTGACCAAAGTGGCAAAGTAGTTCGACCAAAGTCAGTAAAAACGGGCGGTTTGCGGAATTTGGGCAAAAATCGGGAAAATTACGGTTTGACGCAAAAATTCATCTCAATTTTGGCGCGAAAACGCGCCGGTTTGGGAGGCGCGTCTTGACCTATCCGCTCGAGAGATTTATCATCTAAAGTTCCGAGCCGGGGTGGCGAAATTGGTATACGCACCAGACTCAAAATCTGGCGGGCTTAACGCCCATGTCGGTTCGACTCCGACCCTCGGTACCACATCTTTCTCTCTTTCTAAAAAAACTTCTGGCATAACGCAAATCCTTTGTGGCATACTATCTCCACTGGGGGTGATAATATGAAATATAATCAAACAAAGGTGGTTTTAGTTTAGACGGATCGTCCGGCTGACAGATGATCCGGAGCTAGAAAAAACGGCACACTTTTAGCGAGTGTGCCGTTTTATTTTGCGTTATGCTGATCTCGGAATTCGATTTTGAACTGCCAACCGAGCTGATCGCTCAGGAACCGCTGGTCGACCGAAAAGCGTCGCGAATGCTGGCGGTGGATCGTTCTGCTCAGAGCTTCTCAGACCGCGGATTTTCTGACCTGCCGCGGTTTCTGCGCAGCGGCGATGTGCTGGTTCTGAACAATACAAAGGTCTTTCCGGCCCGCCTTTTTGGGCAGAGCGAGACCGGTGCGAATATCGAGATTTTTCTGGTTCGTGAAACCCCTGACGGGAATTGGGAAACGCTCGCGCGGCCCGCCAGGAGGCTGCATCCGGGGAAACGCATTTATTTCGATGAAAAGCTGACGGCCGAGGTTATTGAGAAGGCGGAGGATGGAAAGGTTTTCGTGAAGTTCGAAACCGATGCCGATTTTTACGAGATCCTCGACAAGATCGGAAAAACGCCGCTCCCGCCGTATATTAAACGCGAATCGTCGGCGATCGATTCTGATAGGGAACGCTACCAGACGGTTTTTGCCAAGAATCGAGGAGCCATTGCTGCCCCGACCGCGGGCCTGCATTTTACACCCGAAATTTTGCAGGATATTAGAAATATTGGAGTTACGGTCGCCGAGATCACTTTGCACGTCGGTTACGGGACGTTCGAACCGGTTCGGGTTGACGACCTGACGCTGCACCGCGTTTCGGCCGAAAGGTATTCGATCAGTGAAGAAACTGCCGAGATCCTAAACACCGCAAAGTCGGAAAAACGGCGAATTGTGGCTGTCGGGACAACCACGACTCGAGCGCTCGAGACAACGATCGCTAGATTCGACAGCTTTTTAGCTGGTTCACACTCGGCCGATCTGACGATAACGCCGGGTTACGAGTTTCGGGCGATCGATGCGCTGCTGACCAATTTTCATCTGCCGCAAAGCTCGCTCCTCGTCCTCACTTCAACTTTTGGCGGCCACGAACTTATAATGAATGCATACCGCCATGCCGTCGCCGCAAGATACAGATTTTATAGTTATGGCGACTGTATGTTCATAGTTTAGTTGCCGAGTTACGGATTCCCTGTTTGGCCTGGGGTAATGTTAAACCCCGGTACTCGCAACTATCGTCATATGGCTGTTTTGGAGACAATCAGAAACTTCTTTATTCCGAACATTTTCTCGGAACCGGAGATCACTGTTCCGGCACCGCCGACTCAGTACTCGATCAGGCCGCTCACTATAAGTCATCTTTCTCAGGTGTTAAAGCTCAACCTACGATGTTTCCGAAACGGCGATAACTACACAAAATACACTTTCGATTATCTGCTCAACGAACCGCGAACGCTGAGCTATCGAATGGTTACGCCGTCGAACGAGATCGTCGGTTTTGCATTTGTGATGGTCAAGGAGCGAAATGCGGCACACATCACAACTATCGGAGTCGCTCCGGAACACCGCCGCCGCGGCATTGCCAATCAGCTTCTCAAACACCTGGAAAACGCGCTGATCCAGCGTGAGATCGGTACAGTCATGCTTGAGGTTCGCGTTGGCAATACCTCGGCACAGCAGCTTTACAAACGCTGCGGGTATACGATCGTCCAACGCATAAATAAATATTACAGCGATGGAGAAGATTGCTTCCTGATGATCAAATCGCTCTTTGTTTAGAGTTGAAGCCGAGCTTTCTTCGAAAAATATTGAACGTACATCTACCGAGAATATACCCGATCACCGATACACGTATCTCCGGCCTTTCGCATCTTGATCAGGTCGTGCGTCTCGTGAACGGTGGGGCGCGGTTCATCCAGTTGCGGGAAAAGTATGCCTCGCCGCGCGATTTTTACGACGCCGCTAAAGATGTAATTGCCTTCGCCGCGGAACGCAGTGTGACTATCATTATTAATGATCGAGTCGACATAGCATTGGTATCAAACGCCGCCGGCGTGCATCTCGGCCAGGATGATATGCCGCCGGAGCACGCGCGGGAGTTGCTCGGGCCAAGGGCGATCATTGGGTATTCTACGCACACTTTTGATCAGGCTTGTGCGGCGGTCGACCTTCCGGTTGATTACATTGCCTATGGGCCGATCTTTCAGACGGCGACTAAAGAAAACCCAGATGCCGTGGTCGGCACGGAAGAACTAAAAGGTATTCGAAATTCTATCGGTAGATTTCCACTCGTCGCCATCGGCGGTATCTCGCGCGACAATTTAAACTCGGTCATCGATGCCGGAGCCGATTCTGCGGCAATTATTGGGGCAATTCTCTCGGATCCCTCGAATATTGCGGCCCAATACGGTTATCTCAACTCAATTGCACGTCGCCTCAAATGATTAACAATGTTATATATTATTGAAAATTAACTTGCATTCCTCGGTCGCAATGGTCAATAATACTTGTGTTGGTGACCACGTTCAGTGATCACTGTAACGGCATCCCAGAAGATTCCCTCCTTGTCAGTCCACCTTGCAGGAGTAATTCCTTACCATGAGTTTGCTTGATATAGCACCCATAATTGAGCAGATGCTGCTCGTATCCGAGAACGTCAGCGATCTAAATTTTTCATGTGGTCAAAAGCCGCAGGTTGAGATCAACGGCGTGCTCTATCCGGCGTCGCCGATCGGGCTCGGCAGGCTCTCGGCGTTTCAAACCGAGATGATCGCGATGTCGCTTGTTCGGGACAATCCGGATGCGGCGGCACAGCTTGTTAAATTCCGCACGGCCGACCTTAGCTATGCTCTGCCGGGCAAATGCCGTTTTCGTGTAAACATTTTTCAGCAGCGGAATTCGTATTCGATCGTGATGCGAGTCATTCCGCACGAGATCCCGAGCTTTGAGGCTCTACGGCTCCCGCAGCAGCTTGCTGAGATCGCCGATATCAGAAACGGTGTAGTTCTGCTCACGGGGCCCACCGGTTCCGGAAAAAGCTCAACGCTCGCCGCGATCATCGATCGCATCAACGAGACCAAGGCTTATCACATCGTAACGATCGAGGACCCGATCGAATTTCTGCACACGCACAAGAAATCAACCATTAACCAACGCGAAGTTGGAGCGGACACGAAAGATTTTGCTTCCGCGTTACGTGCCGCTCTTCGACAGGCACCTAAGGTCATCCTCGTTGGTGAAATGCGTGATCTCGAAACTGCTGAGATCGCCCTTGAGGCCGCAGAAACGGGCCACCTGGTTTTGTCGACGTTGCATACGATCGATGCATCGAAGACGATCGATCGTATCGTGGGACTCTATCCAAAAAACGAGGAACGCATCATCCGAACGCGTCTCGCGCAGACATTCAGATACATCGTTTCACAGCGTCTGATCCCGACGGCCGATGGTCGTGGACGTATCGCTGCCGTCGAGATCCTCAAATCGAATCCGCGTACTCGCGAATACATAGAAAAAGGTGAGACCGAGGGTAAGTCGCTGCTCGATGCGATCCGCGATGGCGAGATCGATGGAATGCAGGATTTCGATACCGTTATTCGGCACATGATCGAGAATAAGCAGATCACGATGGACGACGGGCTTTCGTTCGCGACGAATCAGAACAACCTTCTGCTTCATCTCAAGGGACTTTCCTCAACGGAGGATTATGTTAAGAAACATCAACCGGCGACCAGGCCGGCGTCTACGCCGGCACCGATGATGCCGCCGCCCTCAACTGATAATCCCGATTCTGTTTTGAATATGATCGAATAGTCTGGAGTAAGGAGTCGTCAGTCGGGAGCAAAGCTTTCGACTCCCGACTCCTGACTCTCGACTCCCGACTTTTTATGATAATACGCTGCGATAATTGCTCTGTTTCCTTACAGTTAGATGAATCGAAAATCCCGAGCGGGAATTTTTCGGTACGCTGCCCTCGCTGTCAGAATCTGCTTCGTGTTCAGAAAGATGCGTCCGGCAAGGGCCTCTCGACCGTGGATCAGCTAGCCGCTAATCCGCCTGCCGCAGCCGCGACGGAAGGCGCTCAGGATTTTGCAGCGAAGGAAAACGATTTCCAGATCAACAACGCCCTGAGATCTCTTATGGGAGCGCTACAATCTGACAAGAGCGCTGTCGAAGACGAGTCAACTACTGAGAAGCCTCGCCGTATCTTGCTTTGTTTGGGTCAAAAAGCGGATGAAACCGCGAAACTCCTTGCCAAATCCGGTTATAAGGTCTACGTTGCCCAAACTCCTGCGCAGGCAAACGAAAGGCTGAGAGAAGGCAAGACTGAGATACTGATCTTTTCTCCCGACTTCGCCGCAGATATGGGCGGAGCGGCGGTGATTCAGCAAAAGGCAAATGCGATGTATTCGTCAGAACGTCGCCGGTTATTCCTGATCTCGCTGGAAGACGCGGGCGTCACCATGAATGCACACGATGCCTTTCTCAGGAACCTGAATCTGATCGTCAACGCGAAGGATCTGACCCAGCTTCCGCTCATCCTGAACCGGGCTTTGGGCGACTACAACGATCTCTACAATTATTTCAACCGAGCGTCGGGCTTGCTGCCTATTTAGTTCAGACCGCTAGTTCGCAGACGAGCATCTCGATCTGAAGACGTGATCCGGCATTTCCACTGCCGCCGATCGAGGTTTTGATTGCGAGGTCCGTTTTGGCGATGAGCTGAATGGCATTTACGAGTTTTTCTTTGTCCACTCGACGAGCGGACGCGAGAAACTCGTCCTGGCCGCGCCCGAAAAGCTTGGCAGCCGACGCGATCTCTTGACGTGGTGCGGCTCGATCCATCATGTCTTTTGCGATCAGCAGACGGCGAAAATTGTAGGATATCAGTCCGAGCAAGGCGAGCGGTTCGGCTCCGTCGTCAAGGATCTTCTTAAGTGCAGTCAGTGCCTTACCTTTTCTGCCGGCGACGAGGTGATCGGTAAGGTCGAAGTTGCTCAGCTCGCGTGAGTTCGGCACGAGAGCATCAATGAGTTCAGCGGTGATTCGTTTTTCAGGCAAAGCGGCCGCGGCGAGCTTGTTTATCTCATTAGAAAGCCGCCTCACGTCGGCACCGACACGCGACAGGAATAGCCGTAGCGTAACCTCGTCGATCTCAGCTCCTGCTTCGCCAACCGCTTTACGAGCCCATTCTGCAAGCTGCTTGTCATCGAGCCGCGTAAATTCGACTGCGGTAGTTTTCTCGCGCAGGAATTTGCCCATCTTCCTGACGCCGTTTAGTTCGTCGGCGACGAAAATGACGACCGAACTAGGCGAAGGATTGGCGAGATACGCGGAGAGCGTCGCTTCATGATCCTCGTTGATCGTATCGCGAAACCCCGTCGCTGAAACCCGGACGTTATCAACCCTGATCACTCGTTTTGTTGCCATCATCGGCAGCTGCTCGGCAGCTGCGAGAGCTCTCTGCAGATTGTCCTCGCCATCGAGACTAAAAACAGTCTCGTTAAAATCACGAAAATCTCCCGGAGCGAAAGCCCGATCCGTAATAAACCTTGTCGCAATATCGCGCAGGTATGTTTCCTGTCCGAAAAGAACATACACAGGAGCGATCTCGTGTCGCGTTAATTGATTTCGAAGATCTTCCCGGGAAAAAACCATACAAGAGAATTGGCGCAGTTTACGTTGATGAGCTACTTCTTATCATCCTTCACGCCCATGCCATTTACGAACGCAGAGACCGCTGCTTCCGCAAAAGCTCTGGACATGCGCTCCACGGCTGGGTCTTCTTCATTGAAGAACGATCGCGGATCGGACGTAAATTCGAACGAATCGCGGAAAGTGAAATTTTGGTTGTCGTATAGGATCTTGTCCTCGCGCAGGTCGCGGATGGTGACGACGGTGACGATCGTTACCTCGTAAACGCGGGCACGGCCGCTGCTGTCGAGGAGGACGCCCGTGAAACTAAAATCGCGGATCGTGCCTTCGAGGACAGCGTCGGCCCCAGTGAGTGAGCCTTGAACCTTTAGGCCGTTGCCCCGCTTGATGATCTCGCGGCTGACGGCCTCGGTAAATCGAGATTCGACTCTATACCTTAATCCCTTTGCCTCAAACTGGAACGCCGGAACCGCGACCGTTTTTATATTCTTCGGCAAGCCGGAATTGGTCACGGGTTTATAACAGTCGGTAAAGCCCGATGCCGAAAACAGGACCGCAAGTAGTGGTAAAACTCTAAAATACTTCATTTGATCGCCCAAATTCGACAGTTTTTGATTTTGAACGCCTTATCAGCCGCGCGCCGAGCAAGATAAACGCGAGCGTCAAAAGCGAGCCACCACCGACGGTTGCCCAAAACAGCGGCGTTTTCGGTTCGCGGGAATATTGTGTTGTGTTAACGCCCGGTTCATTGGCGTTCCCGGCAATAGGCGTCGCTTTCAAACCGGCTTCACTTTTTTCGATCTTGAAAACCGGGTCTTTCATTCCGGCCGCATCCTTTACAGGGACGTCGCGGATAAAAGTGTGTTTTAGAAGCTCGATCGAGCCGGGAACCTTACCGTCATAGATCGCCTTCTGCATTTCGCTCAGCTCGCTGCCGTTGGCGGTTTCGCTGAGTTTTGCGAGGGAAGTAGTTGGAACCGCTAGCAAAATTCCCGATCTGTAAAACGCTCCGCCGCCCTGAGACTTGACGACAAACTGCTCGCCTTTTTTCAGCTTGACCTCATTCAGAGCGGCACCCGTTTTGACGAAAAAGCGGTAATCACTGAAATCTTCCTGTGGTTGAATTATTAGATTGAGAGAAACGCGTTTGTATCCCGGATCAGGTGGAATGTCCGCAACGGCAACCCCTGCTAATGAGAAAAGGGTTATGAATACGACAATAATTGAATATCTCACAGGCCTTTCTCCCTTCGAATAGCGGTCGCGACCTTGATCGCATCGACCGTTTCCTTTACATCGTGAACCCGCAGGATCGACGCTCCGTTAAATACGGCGATCGCCGCACTCGCTAAGCTGCCGCTTAGTCTTGTGTCCGTCGGTGCTCCATCCAGGAGTTTGCCGATGAACGACTTACGCGACGAACCGACGAGCATCGGGTAATCTTTAAAATCTGCGATGATTTTATCAAGTTTTGCGATCAACGCTAAGTTCTGTTCAAAGGTCTTGCCGAATCCGAGCCCGATGTCGAGAGCAATTTGGTCTTTTTGAACGCCGGCCGACAACGCAATATCAAGAGCCCGGCGTAAACCGATCTTCACATCCGCAAAAATATCGTCAAGCGGTTCCTGCGTATGCATCGAAGCAAATTCACCGCGTGAGTGCATCAAAACCAGCCCCGAACCAGACGATGCCGCGGTTTCCGCGATGTCAGGATCAAATCGAAGGCCCGAAATATCATTAATGATCTCAGCTCCGGCGTCGATCGCCGCATTCACCACCATCGATTTTGTTGTATCGATCGAGATCGGCGTATCAAAACGTTTAGCTATCACGGCAATGGCAGGAACAGTGCGAGATATTTCTTCTTCGACCGTAACCGAAGTGCCGCCCGGTCGCGTCGATTCGCCGCCGATGTCGAGAATATCGACCCCATCCTCGATCATGGCTTCCGCCCGATGCAGCGCAGCTTCCGCCGAGAAATATTTGCCGCCATCGGAGAAGCTGTCCGGTGTGACGTTCAGGATCCCCATCACCAGCGGGCGATCGAGCGGGATCTGACGGCGGGACGTTTGCCAGTTTGGGGTCATTCGAAGTTTCGTATAGCTGGACTCAATTGTAGATCGTAGCTCAGCTAAAGCCGCAAGTTCTTTATCGGCCCATTCACCTTTTTTCCAATAGTCTCCAAATAACTTGGCGGTTCTTGAATCCGAAATATCGGCTATCAACTGTTCATTGCTTGCACCACTTCGTAGGCTTCGAATCCAGCCCATAACCTGCACTAAATCTTGGGCGTACAGAGCACGATCTTCAGCATAGGTTGTTGACGAATGGCACTCCTCGATTGCCAACGAGAACTTGATCAAGGCTTCCTCAAGCATATGAGTTCGACTGTTTTGGCTCGCATGCATAGCTTTCCAAACAAAAAGGGATGAAAGTCGACACTTTCATCCCAATGTTATTACTCCATCAGCCTACCTACGCCGTTGCAGGGTTGTTCCCCGTGATCGGCGGCAGCAGAGGTTTCTTGAACGGACTGGTCGACGCTTCTTCTTTCTCCGGCGTACCGTCGTTATCGGTTGTTGGTGAAGGATCATTGTCGAGCGGAAGACCGGCGACCACGCGGCGGATCTGAACACCGTCGAGCGTTTCGAATTCGAGCAGGGCTTCTGCCAGACGAACCATGGCATCGCGGTTGTCCTTGATGATCGTTTCAGCGAGAGCGTACTGTTCGTTGATGATCTTTTGCACTTCCTGATCGATCTTGATCGCCGTGTCCTCGGAATAATCCCGATGCTGTGATATCTCGCGGCCGAGGAAGATCTGCTCTTCCTTTTTACCGTAGGCGAGCGGCCCGAGGCTGCTCATGCCGTATTCGCAAACCATCGCTCGGGCGATCTCGGTTGCTTTTTCAATGTCATTGGAAGCACCGGTCGTGATGCTGCCGATAAAGACAGCCTCAGCGATACGTCCGCCCATCGACATCGCGATGTTGCCGAGCAAATACTCTTTCGTCGCGCTCAGACGGTCTTTTTCGGGCAGATACATCGTCAGGCCCAGCGCCATTCCGCGAGGAATGATCGTGACCTTGTGAACCGGATCGACACCGGGAACTTTCAGGCCGACGAGAGTATGGCCTGCTTCGTGATAGGCGGTGATGCGTTTTTCATCGTCGGAGATGACCATGCTCTTACGCTCGGCACCCATCATTACCTTATCTTTTGCAATCTCAAAGTCGTTCATCGAAACGACCTTTTTGTTGTAACGCGCGGCGTTGAGAGCGGCTTCGTTAACAATATTGGCGAGATCAGCACCGGTAAATCCCGGTGTTCCGCGAGCGATTACGTTGACATCAACCTTTTCGTCAAGCGGGATCTTGCGAGTGTGAACCTTCAGAATTCCCTCACGTCCACGAACATCAGGACGGCCAACCACAACACGTCGGTCGAAACGGCCGGGGCGAAGAAGCGCAGGATCGAGAACGTCAGGGCGGTTGGTCGAAGCGACGAGAATAACGCCGTCATTCGATTCGAAACCGTCCATTTCGACGAGAAGCTGGTTGAGCGTCTGTTCGCGCTCATCGTGTCCGCCGCCTAAACCGGCACCGCGATGACGACCGACAGCGTCAATCTCATCGATAAAGATGATGCACGGAGCGTTTTTCTTGCCCTGTTCGAACAGATCGCGAACACGCGAAGCTCCAACACCGACGAACATCTCAACAAAATCGGAGCCTGAGATCGAGAAGAACGGAACGTTCGCTTCGCCAGCAACTGCCTTTGCGAGCAAAGTTTTACCCGTTCCCGGAGGGCCCACCATCAAAACTCCCTTAGGGATTTTGCCACCCAGTTTTTGGAACTTTTGCGGATCTTTTAGAAACTCGATGATTTCCTGAAGCTCTTCTTTCGCTTCATCCACACCGGCAACATCCTTGAACGTTACGCGTTTTTGCTGGTTATTGAGCAGTTTAGCTTTTGATTTACCGAAGCTAAGAGCCTTGTTTCCGCCCGCCTGCATCTGGCGAAGCGTGAATGCCAGAAAGCCCATCAATAATATAAACGGCAACAGGGTCAAAAGAACCTGCCAGCCGAGCCCGCTTGATGGCGGCTCGGTGGTATAGGACGTATCTGGACTCTCCTTTAGAGCGGCGAATATCTCAGTACGAGTAGCATCGCTGAGATCCAGTTTGGTCGCGAACTTTTGATCAGCCCTGTTGACCAGCTCAAGAGAATCCTGCCGTATCGTTACCTGCTTTATGTCCTTATTGCGGATCTGGGTTAAAGCGGCATCGAGGGACAGTTCCTTCGGCGGAGTCGTTTGTTTTGTCTGTAGATACCAGACGAAAACGAGAGCGCTCGAGATGATCATTAACCACAATAGAACTTGTTTTGCCTTAGAACTCAATTTATAGCCTCCGGTTTGGCTCTTAGCAGAGCCTCACAATGGTGTTTGGATGAAGAGAGACGCGAACGCGTTGTGCCAAATGCCACGCCAGACCATCTCAAACGCCAACCTTTGATTTTAGATGTCCAAACCCTTTTTTTCAACCCTATTTTCCTTATAAACAAGGCGCCCGCCCTTTTTAATTACTTGGCCGCATGGCAATTCAACCGTCCGGCCGCTCTTTGTGCTCAATATCAAACGCGCAACCGCCTCTATATGTTTCAGTGCCAATTGCCTCGTACTTCCACGATGCAGCCTGAGCCACGACCGGATCGTATCGTAAAGTTCGGCTTCGGACAGCAATTTTAGTTCGGTAACGAACAATTCGTCACGAGCGTCGAGTCGGTTTCCAGCCGCCCGCGATTTTGGCAATTGCTGCATCAAGGTTGCCGTATTTGCAAGCGTTTCCACGATCTTTGGATTAAAATCTTCGAGCAAGGGCAACAAGATCTTGCGGATGCGGACGCGCTTAAAAGCGGTATCCTCGTTCATCGTGTCGTACCGATATTCAACTCCGAGTTCACGGCAAAAACCTTCGGTGTCTGATCGTCTGGCCCATGCTAACAGTGGACGAACCAGGAATAGTTCCGAGGTCCGAGTTCCTGGTTCCTGGTTTTGAAACTCGGAACCCGGAATTTCGAACTCGAAACTCCTAACCGCCCTCATTCCCGATAATCCCTCCGGCCCGCTTCCGCGAATGAGGTTCAAGAGGAAAGTTTCTGCCTGATCGTTGATAGTGTGTCCCGTCAACACGGCAAAGGCCCGCATGTTTTTCGCGGCC
This sequence comes from Pyrinomonadaceae bacterium, assembly GCA_040080065.1. Lineage (GTDB taxonomy): Bacteria > Acidobacteriota > Blastocatellia > Pyrinomonadales > Pyrinomonadaceae > OLB17. The sequence goes on along the minus strand of JBEBJB010000009.1, from coordinate 13,915 downwards.
TCGCTCAGGAATCGGTATCTGGCATCGCGGGCGTTTTGCTCGAGATTTCCTTTAATTGGGATGTCGCCGTGGCCAACGACTAGCTCGATCTTTAGTTTTGAAGTAAGCGATCTGACAAACGCTTCGTCAGCATCGCTCTCAGACCCGCGTAGTTTGTGATTGAAGTGTGCCGCAACCAATCTATTAGAAAGCTTCTCCCGGAGATCGTGCATCGCCAGAAGTAAACTGATCGAATCTGCACCGCCCGACACGGCCACGATGATCGTCTCATCGCCAAACGGCATCGCGAGCCGCCGCCATTCAGTGATCAAGTTTCGGGAAAAACTGTGCATTAGGAAATTATAGCCGCAAAGAGGCGTAAAAGACCCCATATTGAAAAGCCTAAACAACTTCTCCTATTTTGCGTGTTTTGTGCTTTTTCGCGGCTATGTCTCAGGTTGGAACGCCACTCGTTTTTGAATAAGCATTGTAAGCCGCGATGTGCACACCAACTTACCTTTTTCGTTAGTGATCTCGATCTTCCAAACGCTCATTGTGCGGCCTGAGTGAACTGGCGTGGCTTCTACAGTTAGAACTCCTTTGCTGACCGCCCGAAGGTGGTTGGCGTTTATCTCTATACCGACCGGAGTCACTTTCGTAAGATCCGCTCCCGCTACAACGCCGATCGACGCGGCTGTTTCGCAGAGATACAGCGAGACGCCGCCGTTCATGATCCCGACGTATTGGTGAACCTTGGGCGTTACTTCCATCGTCAGCACCACACGCTCGCCCGTGGCCTCAACGATCTTGACGCCGAGGAACTGCATCAGTTCGTTCTCAGCAACGCTTTTGAGGAGTTCCTTTCTTTCCATCTATTTACCGAGATAGGCCCGGGCCGCTGCTAATGCTTCTGCCACGCGCCCAGGCGAGGTTCCGCCAACGGCATTCTTTGCTCCCAGCGTAGATTCAAGGCTCAAGGCATCCGCCACGTCTTCGCCGATCTCGGACGAGAAGTCTTTCAGCTCTTCGATACTGAGTTCATGCAGCTCTTTCCCCTGGCTGATCGCGTACAGAACGGCGCGACCGATGGTTTCGTGGCCGGTGCGAAACGGAACGCCATTTTTCACGAGATAATCCGCAAGTTCGGTTGCGTTGAGGTAGCCTTTTGTGGCGGCCTCGTGCGTCCGTTCTTCGTTCAAAGTCGCATTGTCCAGCACGATCGCGGCGGCTCGCAGGGAAATGCTGACGGTGTCGACCGTGTCAAAAACGGCTTCCTTGTCCTCCTGCATGTCCTTGTTATAGGCGAGCGGCAGGCCCTTTATAGTGGCCAGCAAGCCCATTTGGTGGCCGAAAACTCGGCCAGCTTTGCCGCGAAGGAGTTCGAGAGCGTCAGGGTTTTTTTTCTGCGGCATCAGACTTGAACCAGATGAAACGGCATCGCTGAGGGTTACAAATCCGAACTCGTTCGAGCAATAAATGATCAGATCCTCAGCCAGCCGCGAGAGATGGACCATTATCAGCGAGCAGGCGGCGGTGAATTCAATAGCAAAATCCCGATCGGAAACTGCGTCGAGGCTATTTGCAGAAATGCCTTCAAATCCCAATTCAGCTGCGACCGATTCACGGTCAATCGGGAAACTCGTTCCAGCAAGCGCCGCAGAACCTAACGCCATAATGTTGAGGCGTTTGCGAGCATCGGCGAGGCGTTCGCCATCGCGTTTTAGCATCTCGAAATATGCGAGGCACCAGTGTGCCCACATTACGGGCTGTGCCCGCTGTAGGTGCGTGTATCCCGGCACAACCGCCTCCCGATGGCGTTCGGCGAGCGAAACCAGTGAAGCCTGAGCGAGGCGAACGAGAGCAGATATCGCATCTAGTTCATCGCGCAGCCACAGGCGAAATGCCGTCGCGACCTGATCGTTACGGCTGCGTCCAGTGTGGAGCTTTCTGCCCGTATCACCGATCAGGCCGATCAGTTTGCCCTCGATAAAAGAATGAACATCTTCGGCATTCGAATCAAAATATCCCGCCTCTGATTTGGCGTGTTCCAGAACCATTGCCAATCCGCGAGTTATCGCCAGCAGTTCATCGCCCGTAATTACGCCAGCTTTTCCCAGCCCGTTCGCATGCGCTATGCAGCCGCGAACATCGGCCGCGAACAATCGCTTATCGAATCGAAAAGAATCGTTGAATTCCGCAAACGTTTCATCCGGTTTTTCCGTGAATCGTCCGCCCCAAAGTTGGCCTGATTTGGTCATTTATGTCTCCGTGCGGGTATAATTGTAACTTGGATTTGTCAGAATCGGGAACGTATGCGGCTGGGAACGCGGGCGCCCTCGCCTGCAACGCCGGTTCATCCGGCGTGACGGCTTTTTGATTTCATTCATCGAGAATAATAACCATGTTAGTCAGCGTCCTTGGAAGGACGCTTGCAGGCGAGTCGCCTGCGTTCCAGTCAAATGAGTAAGAAAATTAACAAGATCATCCTCGCCTACTCCGGCGGACTCGATACGTCGGCCATGCTTCTGTGGCTCAAGGAAACTTACAATTGCGAAGTCGTCTGCTACTGCGCCGATGTCGGCCAGGGCGAAGAGCTTACCGGGCTCGAAGAAAAAGCCAAAGCGACCGGTGCTTCAAAGCTATATGTCGAGGACCTACGCGAGGAATTTGTGAAAGACTTCGTCTGGATGGCCGTCAAGGCAAACGCCTTGTACGAAGGCGTTTACCTGCTCGGCACATCGCTCGCACGGCCCGTGATCGCCAAACGCCAGATCGAGATCGCCCAGATGGAAGGCGCCGACGCCGTTGCTCACGGAGCAACCGGCAAAGGCAACGATCAGGTGCGTTTTGAGCTGACATATTACTCGCTGCAACCGGACATAAAGGTTGTGGCTCCGTGGCGGCATTGGGAATTCAAGGGCCGTGCCGATCTGATCGCTTATTGTGCGAAACACGGAATTCCCGTCACCGCGACCGCCGAAAAGCCATATTCGATGGACCGCAACCTGATGCACATTTCTTACGAAGGCGGCATTCTCGAAGACCCATGGGCAGCTCCGCCCGAGAATATTTTCCTGCTGACCAAATCGCCCGAAAACGCGTCGAACGCTGCTCAGGAACTTACAATCTCGTTCGAAAAAGGCGAGCCGGTTGCGATCGATGGCGAAAAATACGGGGCGGTCGATATGCTCACTAAGCTCAACTACCTAGGCGGCGAACACGGCATCGGTCGCGTCGATCTGGTCGAGAACCGCTTCGTCGGCATGAAATCACGCGGTGTGTACGAGACGCCCGGCGTAACGATCCTGCAAGCCGCTCACCGTGCCCTCGAATCAATCACCATGGACCGCGAGGTCATGCGGCTTCGCGATTCGCTCGGCACCAAGTTTGCCGAATCGGTCTATTACGGATTTTGGTTCGCCCCGGAATTCGAGATCCTAAAATCGATGGTCAACCAAACCCAGGAGACCGTCAACGGCGATGTGCGGGTGAAACTTTACAAAGGAAACGTCACGATCCTAGGCCGCAAATCGCCGAATTCCTTATATCGAGAGCGAGTCGTCACATTCGAAGACGACGCCGGAGCATACGATCAAATTGATGCGGAAGGATTTATTAAGCTTCAGGCGTTGAGATTGCGACTGAGGAATATGGAGTAAGCCATGAACTGTTTAGCATGTGGAAGCAGCGCACTTGTTCCCGGAACGGTGCTCGACGGGTCGAGCGGTGGCACGACCGCCTTCAAGCTGGATGACGTCTCGATCTGGAAAAGTCTGTTCGGTGTTGGGACACGTAAACTTCGTGCGTATGGCTGCGTCCACTGCCAGCATCTACAGCTTGCTGTCGAATTTAGTGAAAAGGACGTGCAGCGTTACCGGCAATTCGAAGGCGAGCAGCCAGATGTGATCGAGCGGCTCAACACCGAACAGGGAAAGTTAGATTCATAGTGTGGTTTGTCGCCGCGCGTACAAACAAATCCTATTCTTAAAACGTAAAATTCGATCATGGAAACCAACACAGTAAAGCTACACCGCGTATTCAAAACAACTCCGGAAAAACTCTACAAAGCATTTCTCGACCCTGCTGCAATGTGCAAATGGCTGCCGCCGAACGGGTTTACGGTTACGGTCGACCACGTTGACGCCCGCGTTGGCGGGACGTACAGGATGTCGTTTACCAACTTCGGCACCGGAGCGAGCCATTCGTTCGGCGGCGAATATCTTGAGCTGGTTCCGAATGAAAAGATCGTAAACACCGACCGTTTCGACGACCCGAATTTGCCGGGCGAGATGGTCACGACCGTAACGCTCAAGGCTGTTTCGGTCGGAACCGAGGTAAACATCACTCAGGAAGGCATTCCGGCGGCGATCCCGCCCGAGGCCTGCTATCTCGGCTGGCAAGAATCGCTTCAGCTGCTAAAAATGCTGGTCGAAGCCAACATCCAGGACGAGATGTCTCCGGAAGGGTAAAAAAGAGCTTGTTTGTCGCCGGAAAGTGCAGTTAAAATCGTGATTATTCACGAATAAACGAATATGGGTAGAAAAATCAAACGGCAGATTCTCGGTGCATCTTTCTTTATTTTCGCTTTCGTCGCCGCGACAACTTTTACCGGTTTCGGCAACGACGAGGCGTTCGCCTCCGCCGCATGGGTGAAAGCAAATGCCCGAGATCGCGGCCGGATGGCTCAAAATCTGGTTGACGGCCAATCGCTTATCGGCCAAAACGCTGATGTTTTGCGGCAAACCCTCGGAGCACCGGATAAAAACTGGGGAAGGGTTGTACAGTACCAAATCGATCTCGGTTGGCCGATCAAGGATCCGGGGACTTACGGACTACAGGTCCATTTCGATTCCCAAGGTAACGTCGCTTTGGTCAAAATCGTCGATTAATATCAACATGAAAATTTCAGCTGTCGTTCGCGACCTCGGGCTAACTGTGTTTTTTTCTGTCCTTTTGCTCACGTGCATAGTGATCGCTGGTTCGGCTTCGAGCGTCCATGGGCAAAGCAATCTCCGCTGGGTCCGCGGCGGGGGTTCCATTCCGTCGAACGCGGTTGTCGGCGGTGTCGACAGCGACGGCGATTCGCTTTACATATGCCGTACTGTGCACAGCGGTACAACGGTTCCGGGCAAGGTCGTCGGCTACAAATGTAACTATAACTGGGGAACGACCGAGTACACCTCGCCTACGTTCGATATCCTGATCGGCACCGGCGAATATTGGACGCGCGATCTCAACACACGAACTGCCCTGGCCGCCGCGACCGGTACGAATCAGGACTATTACATCTGTTCTGCTCATACATCTAATGGATCGCATCCCGGCCGGCTCCAGAATGGCAAATGCAATTACGGCTACGGCGGCCGCGGCTATTCTAGTACGGATTTTGAAATTCTAAATGGCCGTGCGTCCGGAGCCGACTCGGCAGTAGCGGTTTCACTGCTCGATGCCGCATCGCGCGGTGATGCGGCGAATGTTCGAGCCGCATTGAAAGCCGGGCAGGCGATAAACCAGCGCAATACCAAGGGCCAGACCGCTCTAATGCTTGGAGCGAGTAAAGCTGCTCCCGAGGTTGTCCGCGTGCTGCTCTACGAGGGAGCGACGGTCGATGCCCGCGATAATGACGGTTTCACGGCTCTCGCTCTTGCAGCATTTGCCGGTGATTCGCAGTCTGTCCGCCAGCTTTTGCGTGCTGGGGCTAATGCATCGTCCAAATCAAACAGCGGTTACACGCCGCTCTATTGGGCTGCCGCAAGCGGCGATGTGGACACTGCCCGGGCGATCATCGCGGAACTTGGGAATCAGGAACGCAATACCGATTTTCCGGTTCACGGAGCCGCGGCTTACGATCGAACGGCGATGATCGACTACTTCGTCAATACCGAAGAGTACGACGTCGACGATCAGGATCAATACGGCCAAACGGCTCTTGTTGTAGCTGCCCGCAGTGATAAAGCAGCGGCGGTCAACGCCTTGCTCCGAGCAGGAGCCGATGTGACGATCAGAACCACAAATAACGCCGAAGTTTTCGGCCTCGCGGCGATCAGCAATGCTGCCCAAGCTCTCAGTGCTCTTCTTAATTCCGGCAAATTCCCGGTCAAAAGCCCGCTCGTCGAAGCCGGACTTCGCACCGCCGCCAAGAACAGCAAACTGCAGGCTCTGAACCTGCTGATCCAACGCGGCGTCAATCCCAACAGTCCGAACAATGAAGGTAATACCGCACTAATGCTTGCCGCGATCGAGGGCCACGATGATGTGACCAAAGCTCTGCTGACCGCACGCGTAAACATCGATGCCAAAAACCCGCAGGGCGAAACCGCCCTCATCCTCGCCGCCTCAAACGGGAAACGGGATGTCGTAAAAGCGCTGATCAAAGCCGGAGCCGACGTCCGTGCCACCGACAACAACGGCAAAACCGCCGCCCAGTACGCCGCCCAAAACGGCCACAACGACACGCGAAAGGATCTGGAAAAAGCCGGAGGAAACTAAGCTCACGAAACGGGATGGTTGGCCGTGCAATCACGAAAACAGACACCGAGCAAGAGCGATTGATTGATGATCCCAAAAAATCAATCGATCGATCGCTCTTGCGGTCCTAGTGGCTAAGCGCACAAGCCAACTTCGCCCCGCCGGGTAAACTCCTGTTAGTCGATATTGTCACGCGCATGACATAACAATTGACGAGGAGTTTGCGTGCCAAGGCAACTTTTGCCTTTGGCTTACCTCTACGGCGGCTAAGCGCGGGAGCAAAACTGCTTCAGCCGTTTGTCTCGCGAGACCTGAGCTGCCTGTACCAGAAGGTATCTCAGGAGCCGCGAGCCGTGTTTGCTGATGTTTCCGATCCGTTTTCTTTCGCCGGACGATTTGTCCAGCGGATCGAGTCCGACAAAGGGCGACGGCCTGTTCTGCCTTTCGAAAACGATGCACATCTCCGAGCGTGTGAATGATCGGGCGGGGCTTTGACCGTTGCTCCGAAGGCCCGAGCCGCTACCGCAGGTGGTACTGACTCGTATCCACAATCCGTAATATTTAACATTTTCTTAACCTATAGGTCACTTCCGCGTAACCTCGTTCGCCTACCCTTTCAGTTGATAATCAGATTTTAAGATTTTGAAGGAGCAAGGGGACGCCCGGCATTTGTCGGGCGCGGTTGCTTCGCAATTAAATTTAGACCTTTTCTAAGGAGAACTATGAGACTTAAAGATTTCTCAACAAGAATATCTATATTATTGATCGTCATGATGACCTTCGTCGCGGGCACGTTCGCCCAGGCCGAAGGACGGATCGCGGGTACGGTCACAGATGCTAATGGAGGCGTCATTCCGGGAGCGACGGTCACCGTTACCAACGAATTTACCGGTGAAACGCGTTCGGTCACGGCGAGTTCAGACGGTTCGTTCCTCGTCGTGGCTCTCAAGGCGACGAAGTACACCGTTTCGGCTAGTGGAACCAATTTTGAAACGACGACAAAAAAATCGGTCGAGCTTCTAGTCGGCCAGCAGTTGAATTTTGACCTGGTGCTTCAGGCAAAGGGCGTCTCGGTGCAGGTTGATATCGTGTCTGGCGAAGATACGATCGCCAACACCTCGTCAGCCAGCATGAGTGCCAACGTCAACGCCCACGAGGTCGAGGGCCTTCCGGTCAACGGCCGTCAGCTATCGCAGCTTTATCTGCAGGCTCCGGGCGGCGTCAACAGCGGAACCGGAACCTTCTCAGACATCCGTTTCTCAGGGCGTGCAAACAACCAGAACGTGATTCGCTATGACGGCGTCGAAGGAACGGCGATCATCGATTCCAGTCCGGGCAACCTGAACGGTGAGATCCCGTCGCCATTTCGTCTTCAGTCGAGCCTCGAGAATGTGCAGGAATTTCGCGTAGATTCGAACAACTTTCCGGCCGAGTACGGAACCGGAACGGGCGGCCAGATCAGCGTGGTCACAAAATCGGGCGGCAACGAATTTCACGGTTCGGTGTTCGAGTATCTCAGACGCGACAAGCTGGACGCACGCAACTTCTTTGAAAATTCCTCCCCCGGAATAGAAAAAAGCGCTCTCAAGCTCGATCAGTTTGGCGGTTCGATCGGCGGCCCGATCATCAAGAACAAAGTCTTCTTCTTCGGCAGCTACGAACAATACCGCGGCCGCTTCGGCCTGAACTTTGTTGAGGCTGCTCCGGCTCTGTCGCTCGCTGCCCCGGGAGCGTTGATCGCAGGGACAACGACTGCGGTCAATCCGCTTATTCAGCCTTACATCTCGGCTTTCCGCTCGGCAAACGCGGTCGTCGTTCCCGGCGGATCGGCTGTTTCAGGGTTTGAGATCCTACAGCTTCAGGACCTTGAGAAGACTGACGAAAAAGCTTTTGCTGTGCGTTTCGACTATCAAATGAACCCGAACAATAAGGTTTACCTGCGTTATTTCCGCGATGAAGGAAAGGACATCTCGCCAGAGGGCGTCTCGGGTCGCGTTGTTTCAATACAAGCTACACCTCAAAACGGCGTCGCCGGCCTGCAATCGATCCTGAAGAACGATGGCTCGCTCATCAATGAGTTCAAGCTTGGCTTCAATGGTGCACGAACCCGGGTCAACGGTCAGGCACCAACCGTGAACGGCGTTGATTTTTCGGCTCTCACGTTAAATATTTCCGGCAGCGTCGCTAATACAGGGATTGCCGGACAGGGAACTTCATCAGGTGTCTCGATCCCCGGCGGGCTCGTTCGAGCTAACTCGGCCACCAACGGACGCGGACAACCATACACGCCGTATTCGCTCGGCTTTATTGACAGCCTGAGCTGGATCCGCGGCAATCACAACGTCAAGTTTGGCGGTGAATATCGCATGATCAGAATGTACACGGACCGCCTCGGCGGAACGACTTACACGTTTTCAAATCTGGCGAGTTTCCTCGCAAATACTCCAACGTCGGTCCAATACCTCGGCGACGTGAGTGCGGCGAGCCCTTTCAACAACGGCGCGACCGGCCAGCGGCTGGCAAAGCAGGAATACTACATCGGCTATGGACAGGACGAGTGGAAGATCAAACCCGGCCTGACATTCAGCTATGGCATGCGATACGAATATTACTCTCCGCTTCGCGAGGATCGCAACCTGCAGGTGCTTCTCGACATTACGACCGGAACGTTGAAGCCGCCCACCGAAGCTGCTTTCCAGTCTTCGAAAACGAATTTTGGCCCGCGCGTCGCATTGACCTGGTCGCCCGATCAGGAAGGCACGGGCTTTTTCTCCGGCGGCAAGACCGTATTCCGCGGCGGCATCGGCCTCTATTATGGCCCCGGCCAGACCGAAGATCAGATCCAGCCGATCGAGAGCGACCGCATCAGCTCGACGATCACGAGCGGATCGTTGCTCGCATTTCCGGCAAACATTCCGGGCATCATTGCAAACTTTGCAAATAACCCAACCAACCGCAGCTATCAACCGCGTGCCTACTCGAACAACTACAAAATCCCTGAGCGTATCGTTCAGTACAGTTTCTCGTGGCAGCAGCAGTTGCCGTACAACCTGACGTCGACCATCGCGTACGTCGGCAGCCAGGGCCGGAACCTGTTCCTCAGAAGCGTCGCGAACCAGATCCTGCCGGGTTCGACGACGATCCTCAACGGAGCAAACATCCCGACCGGCGTTGGTGTGGTCAACCGCACAAACGCAACCGGCCAGGTGATCGGCGTGAACACGATCCGTCAGTTTAGCATTGTCAGCGGAACCAGTGTTCAAAATCCTTATGCCGAGGTCGATTACAAAACCTCAGGCGGCGACGACCGCTATAACGCGATGCAGATGTCGCTCCAGCGGAGCTTCCGCACGGGTCTGACGATGAATCTGCAGTACACCTTCGGCAAGAGCGAAGGCAACACTGCCGGATCTAACGAAGCTCGTACATCCGCCCAGCTCGATAATTTTGAAGCTGACCGCGGCCGTAACAATTTCGACGTACGCCACACATTCAACCTCAGTGCACTCTACGAACTTCCGATCGGCAAGGGCCGCACCTACGATCTCGGCCGCGCCGGAAACGCACTACTCGGCGGCTGGGAAGTCGGCGGTATCGTCAACGCCCGCAGCGGAGTTCCGGTTGAGGTTCTCGTAGTTCGTCCGGACGTGGTTGTTCAGTGTACGCTGGCGGCTGGCTGCCCGAATGGAGCCGGTGGTACGTTTGCCAACGGATTCGTCGCCAACCTTCCGACCTTCGGAACGAGCTTCCCAACGCTGCCAACCGGATTTGTTGCGGTCGTCAACACACCCGGCGGCGGTAACTCGCGAAACATTCGCCGTCCGAACCTGATCGCCGGCGTTGACCCGTTTCTCAACAATGACCGCAACTTCATCAATCCGGCCGCGTTTGCAATACCATTACCAGGACAGTGGGGCGATTTCACGAGGAACGAATTGTCGGGACCGACATTCCGTCAGTTCGACATGATCCTTGCGAAGCGGTTCAGGTTTACGGAATCCGTGAACTTTGAGTTCAGAACGGAGTTCTTCAACATCTTTAACCAGACGAACTTCGCTAACCCGTCGACAACCTTGAACAACTCGCTGCCGAATCTGGCGTTCAACACGACGACAAGTGTTTTCACAGCAACCACTTCAAATGTCGTTCAGCCGGGCCAGGCATTTACGCAGGGTGCGGCCGGAGCTACCTTCGGCTTACTACGTTCTACCGTTGGAAGAACAGTTGGATTGGGTTCGAACAGACAGATCCAGTTTGCTTTCAGACTCAACTTCTAACAAAGACATAAACAAGGGGGAACGAATGGAGGCTGCCGAAAAAAGGCAGCCTCTTTTCAACTTTTTGGGGCGATAAGAATGTGCATTTCGTTTCGTCGGCCAAATTTCCGATTTTAAAGTGTGAAACGTTTCACACTTTTAATTAAACGCCCTGTTTTCCGCATTACCAAAAGCAAAAAGGCCTGATTGGTCGTAGGAAGCTGTCGGTTGGTCGGTCGAAAACCTCGTGATTTGTAGAGTTATTTGGCTGATTGGTCAAAGGTGTTTTTGAGGGGATCTACTCTACCAAACGAGAAGACTAATTCCGCGACGTGCAGATGAAAAAAAGATCAGCGGCCAACGCGAATCGCGTTGGCCGCTGATGGCAATATGGGCTTTAGATGGGACGGGCTATTTGACCGCCGTCGTCTGCTTTTCTTTCGGGTCGAAAGGATTGGCAAGGTATTTCTTGACCGATTCCTGAGCGTTGTCGTAGTTGTCGCCGAGAGCTTCGGCTCGTTTATAAGCCGCGACAGCTCGCGTGCGGTCGCCTTTGCCGTCGTAGGCGTTGCCCATTTTTATGTTGGACCAGACTGAGAGCCACGCTGGATTCAGGTTTCCGGCGAGAGCGGCCTTGAAATTGTCGATCGCGAGGTCAAAGTTTCGCTGTTCGAGAAAGAGCAGGCCGAGGTGGTAATAGATCCACGAGTTGGAGCGGTCGAGTTTCAGAGCCGCTTCGAACTGCGCCTGGGCCTCGACATAATTCCCTTCCTTGAACTGCTCGATGCCCCGGCGGGCGATCGATGAGACGCGAAGGTCCGGTGAGATGCGGAGCAGTTTGTAGCCCGGATCGATGACGACGTTTATCGGTTTTCCGGTCGATTCGATGTTGAAATCAACACTCGACTCATCCATTTCAAGTTTGACCGTGGTTAGGCCCTGATCGCCTTCGGAACGAAGCTGAACATCGACCGGCAGGCGCAGATTGTCATAATTCTGCTTGACCGTACCGCGCGTGACGAATTTGCCGCCTCGGGTTCGAATAATCAGATAATCGCTCGAAAACTCAGGTACACCGGTTCCCTCGACCCAGCGGGCAAAAAAGTAGCGCATCGGCTGTCCCGCAACCTGCGACGTCAGCTTTTCAAAATCGTCGATCGACGCGCTCTTACCGCGATATTGCTGCAAATATGTGCGGAGCAACTGGTCAAATTTCTGATCGCCGAGCGTCTCGCGAAGCAGACGGAAAACAAAAGCTCCCTTGGCATACATGATGTACTGATACGCACTGCTCTGGTCGTCGAGATTCGCCGGGGCACGCAGCAGAGAGGCGGTCTGCTCGAAGGTCAGCGATTTCTCAAGCAGCTCACGGCGAAGCCCGTCGAGCTTCGCGCCGTCCGTCTCCGCCTCACGCAGGCTGAATGCACAATACTCCGCGAGCCCTTGCGAAAGCCACGCCTCGTCAAACGATTTGAGGCCGACGGTCAATCCCCACCATTGATAGGCGGCTTCACGCTGGAGCCTCTGAAATGTGATGTCGCGAGATTCCTCAAAAGGCCGCGTCGCGATAAAAAGCATGCCTTTCGAGGAGTAAAAATCGAGGCTTTCGTCGTCGATCTGGACGACGATCAGTTTTTTGCCGTAATCCGCCGGGCCAAAGCGTTTGTTGTAATCCGTGAGTGCCTTGCCGATCGTTTCACCGTATGCGGCGACCTGAGCATCGCTGCCCGGACGCGTGTTGAACTGCAATTCCTGATCGCCCATCCGCAGCGTTTTCTGCGTGTATTTGCCGTAGGCGAAGTTGCCGATCAGAGCCGGTATGGACTGCACAAATCTCGTCTTGCCGCCGACATTGGTAACCGGAGCGTCGCTATAGCCGACAAGTTGAAATCCGGCGGGAAGCGAAATACTGATGTCCGCCATTGACGGGTCGGCCGCGTAATCGTGGAACGGGAACCAGCGGGCCGCGTACATTAGGTAACCGTTGTTGTCGCCGACTGAGGCGAGGCGTTTCGAAAGGAGTGGGCCGCCGGCCGGGCTTTCGAGAACACCGCTGTACTTGAAACGCAGCGTCACCGGCGTGCCTTTCACCACATTGTCGCCGAGATCGATGCGAACGTGCGGGCCGAGATCGCTCGCGTTTGATTGGTCCTGAACAAAAGTTACGTTATTCACCGCCGGCTGAACCGCCGGTTTCGGCGTCGCCTTCGGTGCGGTCGGCGATACTGGTGTGGTCGGCGTCATCACGAGCACCTTATCCTGTCGCGTTATCGTATCGACCTTGAGCGAGCCATTTAGCTCGAATGAAACTGACCGCGTGTCCTCGAGCGGCGTGAACGTGACGTCAACCGTCGCGGTCAGCTTTCGTTCGGCCGGGGCGAGGGCAACATCCATCACATAATTTGTAACGTCAAAAGGTGTTCGCTTTATCTGCTGGGCAAAAACCGGCAGTGAGAGCAGCGTTGCAAAAATAGCGATCTTAAATCCGCGTTTAATAAACTTTGTCATCTTTCAGTAACCCGCAAAAGTTCGGATAAAATATAGCTTCCTTATGATGTTCGCCGCAGCAAAATCGTTTGCTTTTCCTATGGAAAGACGCCTGAGTTTCTATTCCGGTCGTATGAAATCAACCGAAACGACTCTCTCGGCGATAGCACGCCCAATGGTAACGACGGCCTGATGTTCGGGATGAGCGGTGTAATCATCGAGAGCCGAGCGGTCGGCAAAATCGGCAACGAGGCCCGTGTCGAACGACCGATCGAGATGCAGAACGTCGCTGCCGACATCGAGCCTTTGGACATTGGGAATAAGGGTTTTAAGGGCCGAGAGCCGCGAACGGTGCTCTTCGCGAGCGGCTTCGTCAACGTCGGGCCTGTATTTCCAGCAAACAATATGTACGAGCATGAACAATATTTTCGCACGGATCGCTACAATCTGGTGAGGCGGCAGTGAATTTCCAATAAAAAATTCCGTTGCAGCCTTTTCTTGTTCCGTGCTGTTCCTCTTGTTCAGTGGTTAGAACCTTTTCGGCAGCGTGGTTTGACAGTTGAGGAATTTTTTTTAACTTATCCCCGTTTTTAGTCCGTTTAGTTCGTGTTAACCGATAAAGGAAATTAACCACATCTCTAAAGACGGGGCTGTTGTCAAGGCGTAGTTCGACCGGACCGCTGGAGGCGGTTGAGTTGAACAAGGTTGATTGACGACAAGATTTG
>JBEBJB010000070.1:0-9023 GCA_040080065.1 Pyrinomonadaceae bacterium | reverse complement strand
GAGAAAGGCGCCGCCTTTCTCTTCGACACTTCAAACAGGACATATAACGTGCTAGCAAAACAGGACATCTTCATTTGCTATTAACAGAATTCAATCACCACGGTCGTCGATGCGGTGTGTCCTGATCTTGTGGTGTCGAAAAGTAGTCCTTGAATTTAATTGTCAATCGTAAACTGGAAAATTGTTAATTGGTAGTTATATGCAACCACCCAATTAACAATCGAACAATTTACGATTGAAATTCAAAGAGGTCGAGCCAGACACACATCCAGCGCCACAAGATCAGGACCTGACCTGGTCTCTTAATTTGAATATAAGACTGTAGGAACTACCGAAACGCGGCTTTCAGCGTCCTTATTTCTTCTTGGAGCCCGCCGGGGCTGTTTGGGCCGGTGCTTTTAGATTGGTCTCGAACAGCTTAAATATCCGCTTGTATTCGTCTGCCCAACTGGTCGGCTGGACAAAACCGTGATCTTCGGCCGGATAGCCCGCGAGTTCCCAGTTTTCCTTTCGCAGCTCGATCAATTTCTGTGCGAGGCGGACGCTGTCCTGGAAATTTACATTGGTGTCGACCATTCCGTGACAGATGAGCAGGGCACCTTTCAGACCGGCGGCGTGGTAGATCGGTGAACTCTTACGATAGGCTTCCTGGTCGCTTTGCGGCAGGTTGAGGATATTTGAGGTATAGCCGTCGTTGTAATGAGCCCAGTCGGTCACGGGGCGCAGGGCGGCTCCGGCCGCAAAAACATCAGGCGTCGTGAACATGGCCATCAACGTGATAAATCCGCCATACGAACCGCCGTAAAGGCCGACGCGTTTGGCGTTCACGCCGTGTTCCTTGACCAGATATTCGACAGCGTCAACGTGGTCGGTGAGGTCCTTGCCGCCCATAAAACGGTATATTCCCGTTCGCCAATCGCGTCCGTAGCCGGCCGAACCACGATAGTCGATATCGAGTACCGTGTAGCCTTTTTCCATGAGCAGGTGATGGAACATATATTCGCGATAATAGCTGCTCCACCAGTTGTGAACGTTCTGCAAGTAACCCGCACCGTGAACGAACACGACCGCCGGGCCGCCTTTTTTGACGTTGGCAGGTTTGTAAAGCCGGCCATAGACGGTCGCTCCGTCGCGAGCCTTGATCGAAACGATCGGCGGTGCGATCCAGTTATAGGATTTCCATTCGTCGGTCGGCGAATTGGTGATCTGTTTTATCTCGCCTTCCGTCGCTCCGGTTTTGTTCGGGGCGATGTAAAGTTCGGTCGGTTTGTTGGCAAAGGATCGCAGAATGGCGAGCTTTGTCTGGTCAGGGGAAACGACAGCCTGATTATTGCCCGGCATCGTGGTCAGCTTAGTTCTGGTTCCGCCTTCGAACGACATCGAGTACAGGTTCCGTTCAAAGAAACTGCCCTCGCTCGAGGTGAAATAAAACTTTGACTTGTCCTCCGACAAGCGAACGTCGGAAACCTCGAACGTGCCGGAAGTCAACTGGACCGGCTGTCCGCCGTCAATCGAGACGGTGTAAAGGTGAGCGAACCCGTCGCGTTCCGACTGGAAATAGACACGCTTGTTGTCAGGCAGCCAGCCGAGCGAAAAGCTGCCCGGGCCGCCGACCCAGGCGTCGTCGTGCGTTGACGCCAGAATCTTCGTCTTCCCGGTCGCCATGTCAAGCTGCATGATCCAGCGGTCTTTGTTGTCGGCGGATCGAGCGGACATTACCGCATTTTTACCGTCGTCAGACCATTGCGGAGCCGACAACTGTACATCGCGGTCGCGTGGCTGCGGCGGGCCGCCTTGACCACGTCCGGCTCCTTGCCCCGCTGCTCGTTCGGGAGGAGCTTCGCCCGTAGTATTTGCGTCCGTTCGCGGGGTTGGTGCCGCTGCCGGCAATCGCTGGCCGTGGTCGACCCATTTCGACTCGCCGGTTTCGACACTGAGGATAGCCGCACGGCTGCGGCCCTGAACATCGCCCACCTTCGAACGGCCCGGGATGTCCTCGGTATAACCGGATTCGGTCACATAGTTCGGAACGATCGTATTTTTTGCACCCGTACCGGCTTCGTTTACCATGACGATCACGGACTTTCCGTCGGGCGAGAGCAACATATTTCCGGCATTCTGGCCGGTTGTGAGCTGAAAGGGTTTGCGCTTGTCGGTCGCCGCTTCGCGTTCCTTTCGCTTTTTCTCGTCAGCTTCGCGTTTTTCTGATCTTTCACGGATCACATCTAGCAGCTCGATCTGATCTTTCTTAAGAGCTTCCTGACTATCCGTTCCTTTTTGCGTCGAGCCGCCTTGTCCGCTGCCCTGAACTCGCGGTGGCCCGCCTCCGAGGCCGCCAGTAGGTGGGCCGGTTGTTGCAGCAGCCGCACCCGCAACACGAATGTCGGTGAGCTGCTCGAGCAATCCACCGTCGAGCGACATTGAATAAAGATTATTTGCTCGCGTGAACGAGATATGACGCTGATCGCCGATAAAGCGTGGATTGGATTCCACATCGGCGGTCCTGGTTATCTGCCGGCGTTCACCGGTCTGGTTGTTGTAGAGGAAAATATCGCCGCTATCCGTGTAAACGGTCGTCTTCTTGTCGTCTGATGCGTCGCCGTTCGGCGGAGCCTGTAGCCGGGCTTCGTCCTCGGAGAGCTTTCGTAAGCCGCTGCCGTCGGCATTCACAACGTAGGTCGACATATCGCCATTTCGAGGCTCGCCGGCACGTTTCCAACTGAAGAATATCCGGCTGCTATCCGGCGACCACCGAACTGTCGTAGGCTCGTAGCCGACAAGATCGGCCCCACGCATGATGTTGTCGATCGTAAGATCGAACTTCTTAGCCGGAGCCGCCGTCTGTGCGGAGGCCGCGATCGGGTTGAGACAAAACGCGACTATAAAAATGAACGACAGGATCGATTTCATTGGTTTTCCTTCTTTAACTTAAATTTTTAGATTTTGGTCGGATCAACGCTAGTATAATAGTGTTTTGTTACTCCGTCATATTTGACATTATGTTGCCCGATCGTCGGCAATAGTTAAGACACTACTGCGTTTGAGGAGCTAAGTACGAATGGTCGATTTACCCAGCAAAAAAACAAAAGATCAGGTTCTAGAAGAAATTCGCCTGAGTCATGAATTACGTCATGACCGTGCAACTGAACTTCTTCAAAACATTAAAGATCATCGCGACGAAATACATCAAAAACTCGAGCGGTTTCGAAACCAAGAAGCTGATCTAGTCTATCGTTTCTATCATCAGAGTTTTAAGGTCTTCGGAATGATCGACATGATCCGGACTGCGAACGAACTTTTCTCAGACCTTGCTCCGGAGCAAACCTTTCTGAATAAATGGTATGTCAACATAACGAGAACGGCACTCAGCAAAAAGTTCGAAGGTGTCCACACAAACCAGCACTGGCTCGAAACAACCCTTCCGATAACACAAGGTTATTGGCATGCAAAATACTTTCTTGAGCAGATGCTAGTGGCGGCCGACGAACTGGATGAAGCCCCACAAATTCTTCCCAGCGGTTGGGCAGCGGTTCTTTATCTCTACAACCTGCGATAACTACACGGGCAAGCGGGACGCTTGCGCTCCAGTCAGGGCAATTCCAACGCTGCTGCACGTTTTTCTGCCTTTTGGGCGTCGGTCAGGCGACCGTATTCGTATATCGCGTTTTCCCAGGTGCCGTACATGGCGTTTGGGAGGACGATCCAGCGTTTGCCCCAGTCATTTTTTACTTTATCGACCTCGGCGAAGCGGTCAACGACGCTTTTGCGTTCAAATACGTTGGAAAGGTCGTCAAGGTTATCGCCCATCAGGATAACGATGCGATATTTTTGCAAAATGAACTGGCGGCGCGGCTCTTTTGTTGAGATCGGCTTATTTTCTGCATCAACCTGTCGCATCAGCACGTTGTCTGTCGAAGCGTCTTTGAATCCCGCGTTCTTAAGATTATCGATCGTCGCTTGCTTCTGAACTTCGTCGCGATTTGATACAAAAAATACTTTCGCACCTTTTGACACAGCGTAATTCAGAAAATCGACCGAGCCGGGAATCGCTTTTGCCTTTCGCATCTCGCCCCACGCGTACCACTCATTAAGATTGAACGGCGTCTTGTTTTTTATTGATAGAGCCTGCGAAGGGGAATTATCGAGGACCGTTTCATCGATATCGACGACAATCGCTCGCGGCTTTTTTTGCTCAGCTTTTGGCAGTTTCTTAATGTTTTTCTTGTCGAGATCGGCATCAAGCTGCCAATGCGCAAGATTAAACGCCTGATAGGCCAACGCGCGATATTCCGCCGCTTTTTGCATGTAAAGCGTCGCTCCGACCTGATATTGCAGATCTGCCGAAGGCTGCGGCGCCGGTACCGGCTGCTGAGCGATCGCGACCGAATAGCAGAACAGAACCAGTCCGAAACTTAGCAAGTATTTCTTCGATTTCATAAAAACCCATTTTGTATTGAAATTTTAATTGATTATAAATGATTTATGCCCAAAACGCCGAAAGAAAAGCCATTGTGTGATCCGCCGGAGCCGAGCGAACTAAAAAAGGAAGATTCGTGGGAAGAGGACCAGGAAAAGCGCGGATATTATTACGACGACGCTCACGGGTACGAGACATATGATCCGAGTGAGGACGACGACTAAATCGGCAGAGAAAAGAGGCCCTTATTTTCATAAGAGCGTCCAGCATACGCCAATTGACCTGGTGATTATGCCGTTGCTTCTTTTCCCTTCGCTATTTCGCCTTCGGATTTATATTTGACAACAAAAGATCGAAGGTTGCTGACCTTCCCGCCCGCGAACTCATAAAAGTCGCAGTAGGAATATTTACCCTCAACGCCGTCCTCACCTTTCATAGTCATATCGCCGTAGCAAACGACGAAATCGCCGTCAGAGATAATTCTATCGACGGTGAATTTAGGCGGCTCGGCATCTTTCATGCTGGCCATGAAGCTGCGAATCTCGCTCTTGCCTTTATTTTCCTTTTCACCAACGATATTCCGCCGGCTTTCGCCGCGGAATCCCGCGTGTCAAGCATCTGTTTGTTCGCCTCGCCTACGAGGCCTAGGTATACAAGATTGACGCAGGCATGCGTGGTCGGGTTGCCAGTTTATTTTGCGTGGTTTTTTTAACCGCGTGTTTCGATCGGGCGTTCCGGCGGGTAAGACTGATCTCCTGCTCAAAGCAGCATTAGCTGGCCATTTGTCTACAGCGGAATGCAAAGACCTAGGTATACATTGTTAGTTTTGTGCTTTTGAACTACTGATGGTATGCTACCCGCACATTCACGCCAGGTTAGTTTTTGCATATCTCATTTTCCGAATAAGATCAGTGAGTTGGGAATCTTAATCATCTGGAGGATTGCTATGATCGAACTTAACTATGTACAGTGTCTACGAAATTTCTTTTGGGTTACATCCTTGGTTCTGTTGATCGCGGTCGTGAACGTGGTGATAGCCGACGCTCAAAAGCCAGGAGATAAGGTCGAGTACAAAGCACAGAACTGGCCCGAGAAATGGGAAGTGGGCACGTTTGTCAAAATTCTCCCTGGTGGCAAGCAGGTACTGATCCGCGAAAAGCCGACTGAATTTTTTCCAGAGGGATCGGAACGAGCATACGCTCTTGACGAGATCCGTCCGGTTGCAAAAGCCCCTGTCCAAGACCGGATTAAAGACCCGAACACACCGCCCAACCCACCTGACAAACCCCGCGATGATGGGAACGCCGCAGATGGCAATAAGGCGGCCGGCCCGCAGATGAGCCAGCAGGATGTTCTAGACTTTTTGCGAAATAGATTGGGTGACGGTGACCCATTCAGAAATCCGAAACGCGAGCAAGTGCTTCAGCAGCTTCGGGAAGAAATTTTGCGACGTGGCGTTAATTTTCGTTACAGTTCTATCGGCGACTTCTCTAATCAACTGGGTAAATTTGGGGCACTGAGTAATGTTACGTATCCCTTACAGGTGAACTTTGGTCCACCGGCAAAATCAGACGCATTACTCGGCAAATGGAGTTTCTCAAAAGTTGGCGCGCCAGCAAACCCAATGTTCGGTAATAACGGTTCTCTAGTTATCAACGCTAACGGCAGTTATGTATGGAATTCTGCTTCCGGTGTGATAAAGGGCAAATGGCGAAAAGCTACCGCGGACGAAATGGCGAGTGCGGACAAGGGTGGTGAAGGAGTTGTCCTACTGGCTGCCAAGAGTGGCTCAGATTGGATAGCTTTCAAACGCAACGAAGAAGGCTCGCAGGGACAAGGCATTATGCTACAGATTCTGCCAAGCCATAATCTACGCGAACGTGGGACACGCTAACGCCTATTTCTTCGGTCGTTCATTCGCTTTCAGGACGCGTTTTCGCAGGCGGATGGATTTTGGCGTGACTTCGATCAGTTCGTCGTCGGCGATGAATTCGAGAGCACGTTCGAGCGACATTTCTGCGACGAGAGTCTCCGGTGCAATGTCTTGTTCGTGAGGCCAAGTGACTGCTCCAAACTGGATACTAACCTGATTGAAGTAGCCTACATCTCGCAGTTCACTAAATACGCCGTGATCCAGGTACGGCGTTACATCAAAAACCCCTACGCGCCCGTCCTCTATCTCCACCCGGAGACGGTAATTCGGCAAAGGCGTGACATTTTTTACATCCCAGAACATTTACTCTTACAAAGGATCGATCTTATAAGGGCTTTCGCCGTTAGCCGCCAACTCCCAATCGGCCGAGAGTTCATCTTTCCGCAATTCGATCCAGGCCTGAACCAATCTGAGCTGTTTTCGGGGCAATTCGCCCGCAAGAATTTCACCGTCCGCAATCGCGATAGAGGCCTCAAACTCCGCATACTTCGCATGAATATGCGGTAAATTGTGATGTTTATTGTCCAGGAAATACAGGCTAATGATAATCCCGTAGAACATGGAAATGACGGGCATGAGTTTATTTCTCCAAATCTCATAAGATTTTACCTCAGTGGAGAGTTGCAGTCTATTCTGAACACTAAGGCTCTCCTTACTTCTTCGGTCGTTCATTCGCTTTCAGGACGCGTTTTCGCAGGCGGATGGATTTTGGCGTGACTTCGATCAGTTCGTCGTCGGCGATGAATTCGAGAGCACGTTCGAGCGACATTTCACGCTGTGGGACGAGGCGCATGGCTTCGTCGGCGGAGGTTGTACGCATGTTCGAGAGTTTCTTTTCCTTGATCGGGTTTACGTCGAGATCGACCGCGCGGGCGTTTTCGCCGACGATCATTCCTTCGTAAACCTTGATCTGCGGCTTAACAAAGAGCACGCCGCGTTCCTGTAAGTTATAGAGAGCGTATGTGTTAGTCTCGCCCATGCGATCGCTGACGAGCGAGCCAGTCTGGCGCGATTTCATCTCGCCCTGGTGTTTGTCGAATCTTAGGAACAGGGTATTGAGCAAACCGGTACCCTTCGTTTCCGTGAGGAATTCACCGCGGAAACCGATCAGACCACGTGAAGGAACCTCAAATTCCAGCCGCACGCGGCCCGAACCGTTGTTGATCATCTTGGTCATCTGACCCTTGCGGCGTCCCATGGCTTCGGTTACAACACCGATAAATTCTTCGGGAACGTCGATAACTACCAACTCGATCGGTTCGAGTGTTTCGCCGGTTTTCTCATCTTTTTTTGTGATGACCTGCGGTTTTGAAACCTGGAGTTCGTAGCCTTCGCGCCGCATCATTTCGATGAGGATCGCGAGCTGGAGTTCTCCGCGGCCTGAAACCTTAAACTGCTCCGCTGCTTCGGTCTGCTCGACACGCAGTGCCACGTTACCGAGCAGTTCGCGGTCGAGGCGCTCCTTGATCTGGCGTGATGTGACGAATTTGCCGTCAATGCCCGAGAACGGCGACGTGTTAACGCCAAAGATCATCGCGATCGTCGGTTCGTCCACGTTAATGACGGGCAAGGCTTTGGGATTTTCAACCGTAGTGATCGTTTCGCCGATCTCGATGTCGTCAAATCCCGCCAGTGCAACGATCTCGCCCGTTCCGGCGTCAGTGACGGTCGTGCGTTCGAGGCCTTCGAATACGAAAAGCTCTTTGACGCGTGTTTTTACAATAGTGCCGTCGCGTTTTGCAACCGCTACTTCCTGATTCTTAGCGATCTCGCCCGAGAATATGCGGCCGATCGCAAGGCGTCCAACGAACGGGTTGTAATCGATATTTGCTACGAGTAGCTGGAGCGAGTCGTGGCGAAGGGCGTGGGGTGCCGGGATCGATTCGATGATCTGATCGAACAGCGGGATGAGATTTTTGCCTTCGTCCGAGAGGTTCTTTTTAGCAACGCCGTCGCGCGAGATCGAGTAAAGTACAGGGAACTCGATCTGAGTGTCGTTCGCGCCAAGATCGATGAACAGGTCGTAGATCTCGTCCAAAACTTCCTCGGGACGCGAATCCTGGCGGTCGATCTTGTTGACGAGAGCGATGCAGGGAAGTTTGAGTTCGAGAGCCTTTCGCAGCACGAAACGCGTCTGCGGCAGACAGCCCTCAGCGGCGTCAACCAGCAGGACGATGCCATCGACCATCTTCAGAACTCGCTCGACCTCTCCACCGAAATCAGCGTGGCCCGGTGTGTCCAGAATATTAATTTTGTAGTCGCCATAACGAACCGAGGTGTTTTTCGCCATGATCGTGATACCGCGTTCGCGTTCAAGATCCATGGAGTCCATCACGCGGTCGACGACGGCTTCGTTGTCACGGTGCGTACCTGATTGAGCCAACATCGCATCGACAAGCGTGGTCTTGCCGTGGTCAACGTGAGCGATAATTGCGATGTTACGAATCTTTTCTGGAGCGATCATAGTAGTAAATCCCCGCCCGAAGGCAAACGAGTATAATGACCTATTACCGGCACAAAGGCAAAGTGAGGATATGAAAGCGTGTGCAAACCACACTGTTAAGAAAGAATTTCCTGTAGCTAGCACATTATATGTCCGGTAGCAGTAGCAAATGAGATGTCCGCTTTAGGGGCGAGGGGTAGAAGATTGAAGGCAGGAGAGAAACTGCGATG
>JBEBJB010000085.1:0-1901 GCA_040080065.1 Pyrinomonadaceae bacterium | reverse complement strand
GGACCATAAAGTCGGGCTAGTGGGATCCTTCCAAGTACGCCGCCATCTGCAAAACAGCCCCCAGGATTTGCGCCGGTAGCCGTACTCAGGCACGGAAGTCCGGTAGTGTAGTCGCGAATCGTATTAAACAAATTTCCGTTGCTGTCCAATGACTGCGAAAAGTCTCCCCTCCGTTCCAATGCAGTCGGAAGACGAACACGATTCGGGTTTGTTCGAGGCGTTAATCGCGGTGTCCATTCCTGATTTACAAAGAAAAAGAGTTTCTTCTTGTCAGTATTAAAAAAACCCGGAATATAAATCGGTCCGCCGATTCTGTAGCCCTTGTCTTCTTGATCCGAAAATGGACGCGACGTTGCAACCAGTGTGTTGGTTACAGGAGATAAAACCGGGGTCCGATTATTCTGGAATGTATTTGCATTCAGACCGCGGTGGCGACGGTAGTAGTAGCCCGAACCGTGAAAATCTTGGGTTCCGCTTTGGGTGATTGCAATTATCTGTGCACCTGATGAACGGCCATATTCGGCCTGCGACGAAGATGTGACGAGTTTGAACTCGCCGATTGAATCAAGCGGAACTTTTGAAAGCTCGGCGTTATTTCCTGTATCGACGCTGGTAACGCCGTCAATCTGAACGTTGTTAGAATTTGTCCTAACTCCGTTAACACTAATTCCGCTGCTGCTTGAACTCGTGCCATCGCCCGCGCCATTAGCAACGACGCCCGGTGCTAAGGTAGCAAAGTTGATATAGCTCCGTCCCTTGTTACCGAGACTTTGAACCTGAGTACTTTGAATCGAGTACGACCTTTCGCCGCTATCGGCTTGTATGAGGGTCGCCTCGGCCTGAACCTCGACCGTTTCAGTAGGAGACCCTACTTCCAGCGTCAGGTTCCCAAGCGAAAGTTTATCGTTCAAAACAAGCGTAACGCCTTTGCGTTCCTGTTTCTTGAAACCGGCGACTTCGACGCTCATAGTATATGTTCCCGGCGAAACGATCGGAAAAACAAACCGGCCTTCGCCATCGGTGGTGGTGGTCAGAGTGTAAGTCCTACCTTCTTCGGTCACTCTTACCGTTGCGTTTGCAATCGCGGCCGATTGCTGATCTACAATAGTTCCCGTAATAGAACCGCTCGTCGACTGAGCCATAATTGTCGCCGTACAAAGCACGAAGACCAATACGGCGATTGTCAGTGTTCTTATGCACATATTCATAGTTACTCCTATATTGATTTCCAAATCCGTGCTTCTCTGTGTAGCGACAGACGACTCACGTTCCTAAATCCGATGATTCGCGGCATGCACCACCCCATTGATAATGCACCCGAATCACTTCAATCATTGTCAAATTTCATTGTCTACGGCCGTACATATCGATCCCGACCGCTAAAACTAAGATCGATCCTTTAATGATGTCCTGCATAAAATCGCGAACATTCAAAAGCGACATTCCGTTGTCTAAACTCGCCATAATCAATGCCCCGATAAGCGCTCCCAAAATCGTTCCCCTTCCGCCGACGAGCGATGCTCCGCCGATAACACATGCAGCGATTGCATCCAATTCTTTTAGTGTGCCCGCATCTGGGGCAGCACTACCGACACGGGCAGTGAAGATTAGGGCCGCTAGTCCGGACAGGGCACCCAGAATGGCGTATACCTTAAGCACGATTCGTTTATTATCCAGGCCTGAAAGTCTGGCTGCGTCCGCATTGCCTCCGATGGCGTACAAGTAACGGCCAAAGGTGGTCGAGTTTGTAATGAACGCACCGAGCAATGCCACGGCCACCAAAATAAGTACGGGAACAGGCACACCCTGATAGGCATACATCACCCAAATGAAAGCCACGATCCCGCCAATTGGTATGATGGCTTTCAGCAATTCACCAAGGTAGTTGGCTTCGCCAAGAC
>JBEBJB010000084.1:0-1968 GCA_040080065.1 Pyrinomonadaceae bacterium | reverse complement strand
ATGCAGTGTGGCATGAATCTGCTGGTTGAAAAGAATCATGTTGTCGGCGTAGAACCGCGTTACGATTTTCCGGTTAACGAAGGCCGTCTGTGTCCCAAGGGAGTGACTGCGTATCTACAGACACATCATCCAGATCGGCTGGAATATCCGCTGATAAAACGAAACGGCAATTTCGAGCGAGCGAGCTGGGACGAGGCTCTAGATCTGATCGTGTCGAAATTTAAGGGACTGCAGGAAAAATACGGCAAGGATTCGATCGCTGTTTATTCAGGCTCTTCACTGACGACCGAAAAGACCTATCTCGTAGGTAAATTCGCCCGCCTCGGATTGCAGACCAGGTACATTGACTACAACGGACGACTTTGCATGGCATCTGCCGCGGGCGGTAACAATAAAGCGTTCGGCATTGACCGGGCGGCAAACCCGTGGAGCGACATTCCTCATGCCGAGGTCTTGATCATCGCCGGAGCAAACTGTGCTGAAACGTTTCCCATCCTTAATGGATTTTTGTGGAAACAGCGTGACAACGGTGGTGTGTGGATAGTCATCGATCCGCGTGAGACGCCAACCGCTCGTCAGGGCGATCTACATTTACAGCTCAAGCCAGGGACGGATGTCGCAGTCGCGAACGGCATTTTGAATGTCCTCATAAATGAGAACCTCATCGATCAGGCATTTATCGACAGCCGCACTAATGACTGGGAAGTGGCCAGGGCGGCGGCATTAAATTACCCACCCGATGTCGCATCGGAGATCTCAGGCGTCCCGGCGGAGAAGATCATTCAAGCCGCGCGCCTTTACGGCCGAGCAAAGACCGGCATGATCATGCATGCTCGCGGCATCGAGCATCATTCGAATGGGACCGAGAACGTGCTGAGTTATATCAATATAGCACTTGCGACCGGTAAGATCGGCTCGGAAGGGCGAGGTTACGGCACGATCACAGGTCAAGGCAACGGCCAGGGCGGCCGTGAGCACGGACAGAAGGCCGACCAACTTCCAGGCTATCGGTCGATGCTCAATTCTGAACATCGGAAGTACATTGCCGAGGTTTGGGGGATCGACGAATCTGAAATGCCTGAACCTGGCGTATCCGCCGTCGAGCTGTTTAACAAAATGCGGGAAGGCGAAATCAAAGGCCTTCTCTCGATATGCAGCAACATGATGGTCTCGCTGCCGGATACCAATCAGGTGCGGAAGTCGCTCGAGGGACTCGAATTTAACGTCTGCATCGACTTCTTTATGTCCGAGAGCGCCCGTTATGCCGACGTTGTCCTCCCCGGTACAACATGGTCCGAAGACGAAGGTACGACCACCAGCGGCGAGGGCCGCGTGATAAAGATCAATCAAGCGATAGACCCGCCCGGTGAGGCTCGCCACGATTGGCGCGCCCTCCAGGAGATCGCTCGTAGGATGGGTCGCGGAAAGTACTTTCAATTTGAGTCTCCGCGGGAGATATTTGACGAACTCCGGGTCGCTTCCAAGGGTGGGAAGGCAGATTATTTTGGGATCACTTACGAAAAGATCGACAAACAGGACGGGGTCTTCTGGCCGTGTCCAACCGAGGAAAGCACGGGGACGCCGCGTCTTTTCGAGGAACGTTTCGCTCACGATGACGGCAAGGCAAAATTTCACGCGATCGAATATAAAGGTGCCGCAGAGAAGCCAGATGATGAATATCCGCTGATCTTTACCAGCGGACGTATCGTTCACCAGTATTTGTCGGGCAATCAGACCCGGCGTATTGGCTTTCTTGTTCAGCAGTGTCCTGAGCCTTTCGTTGAGATGCATCCTGAAACCGCGATGAAATACAAGATCAACGACGGCGAGCGGGTTAAGGTCATTTCGCGTCGTGGTGAAGGCATCTTCCCCGCTCTGGTCGTAAAAACCATCAGACCGGACACGCTGTTTATCCCGTATCACTGGGGAGAGGAACTCGCGGCAAATCAGATAACCAACGCAGCACTC
>JBEBJB010000043.1:0-39430 GCA_040080065.1 Pyrinomonadaceae bacterium | reverse complement strand
CGGCAACACCGACGCCAACACCGACGCCGACTCCGACGCCGACGCCGACTCCTACGCCGACGCCAACACCGACGCCAACACCGACGCCAACACCGACGCCAACACCGACGCCGACGCCAACGCCAACACCGACGCCAACGCCGACTCCGACTCCGACTCCAACGCCGACGCCGACGCCGACGCCGCGGACGGTTTCGATAACGGATGTAACTCGCGGTGAGGGAAATGCCGGGCTGACGCCATTTACGTTTGATGTCACGATCTCGTCGGCTCCGCCGGTCGGATCGCCGGTCGTTATAGGATTTACGACGCTCGACGGCTCC
This sequence comes from Pyrinomonadaceae bacterium, assembly GCA_040080065.1. Classification (GTDB taxonomy): domain Bacteria; phylum Acidobacteriota; class Blastocatellia; order Pyrinomonadales; family Pyrinomonadaceae; genus OLB17. Next base: position 39,107 of record JBEBJB010000043.1, on the reverse strand, counting down.
GCGACGGTCGCGGGCAGCGATTATGTCTTTAGCTCGGGAACACTCACATTCGCGTCAAATACGCCGACGCTGCAGCAGGTCACGGTTAATGTCGGCGGTGACGTTAACTTCGAACCGAACGAGACGTTCACGGTCAGGCTTAGCGATCTTTCGGCCGGCGATGTGGTCATCACCAAACCGCTCGGGCTTGGAACGATCTTCAATGACGATATTGCGGGTGCTCCAACGCCGACGCCGACGCCCGGCTTACGCGTTGAAGGCGACGTGGTTGACGGCAGCGGCGGCCCGAACGGCGATAATCAGGTGCTGGCAAACGATGTCAATATCATTCGTCAGATGCAGCTCGGACTGATCGCGGCTCCGCCTCCGGGAGTTCAGTTCCAGGCAGCGGATACGAATATCGACGTTCCCGGAGCGTGCGGTAACGCACAGATCGATGTCGGCGACGTGACCGTCATTCGGGCATACAACCTCGGCTCGATCAACGGTGTGCCGCTGCCGCTCAAACCAGTCTGCGGTCCGACCGCTCCGATTCCGGCTCGGCCCGATTCGCCTTATATCGGTGGGCGTACGATCCGCGCCGTCAACACGCAATCGGCGCCTGGACAGACCGTGACGATGTCGTTCCAACTCGATTCGCTGGGAAATGAGATTGCCGCCGCATTCTCAATAAATTGGAATCCTGCGGTTCTGACTTACGTGGGATCTGCGTTGGGGGCTGATGCCCCTGAGAGCTCGAACCTCGCGGTGAATCCGTCGCATTCGTCTGCAGGACGCCTTGGTGCGCTGGTTGATGCTGTGAACCCGTATGCTCAGGGAACTCGCCAGATCATGACGGTGACATTCACGGTCGCAGCAAATGCGGCCGCTGGAGTTTATCCGGTGTCATTCTCAAACACGCCGGCCCAGCAGAGCGTTTCTGGTACTCAATACACATTGCTCCCGGCGAACTTTGAAACGGGCTATCTCACGATCGCCCCACCATCTGTAGCCACAGTTTCAGGCCGCGTAACAAGCCCGAACGGTCTGGGAGTTAGTGGAGCGAGGGTGACGATCGGCGATCCGAATGGTAACCAGCGCACATTCACAACCGGATCATTCGGCGTTTTCACTTTCGAAAACGTCGTCACCGGACGGAACTATGTAATGAGCGTTGCGTCAAAGCGGTATCGCTTTGCAACGCGCGTCGTAAGCGTGACAGATTCGTTGTCTGACGTTAACTTTGTTGGGCTGAATTGATCCTTCGGTTCATCCGGTTTCGATAAACCCTGACTCGGCGGCCCTCGTGGGCCGCTTTTTTTATTGCCGACACGGCTCAGACCAAAGCAAATACTTTGAGCCGACCCGGTTGATATTTACGCGTAAACAGGTAGAGGCAAAATTTTGGGAGGCCAGGTAGAAAAACGTGAAGGGTATTCTATGATCTGATAGTGGCAAATTGACGCGTTCTAGCACGACGGAGAAACTGCTTGACAACGGTCACAATGAGAATATACTTCCCTCAAACCTTAAATGTGGTTCATCTTGACTGCCTTGGCACCTCTGCTCCGCCGGAGCAGAACCCATAGTGTTTTGTTGATTTTTTTCAACGCAATTAACCGGAGGCCGTTCGACATGTTAAACAACCGCAGATCATTCCGTTTCTCAATATATTTTGGTGCAATCGCAGCAGTTTTTGCTCTGGCGGTCCTTTCCGATTTGGCTGGTATCTCGGATATATTCGGCTTGAGGGCCACCGCTCAGGAGATCGAGTCTTCCGACGAAATCCTCTCGCCATCGGCGCTGGCCTATACGCGCTCCAGCTTTACGAGCGCCTATACTCCTATCACCGTCGCCGGCGGAGCTACCCAAATAAATGGGGGAACAGGCACCGGAGATTTTTCGTCGAGCTCTGGATCGGCCGACGTTAACGACGGGACGGCCTATGTACCGTTGCCCTTTAACTTTACCTACGACGGCGTGAATCAAACCGCAGGAACTAATTTTCTCGGTATTTGCACTAATGGATATGCGTATTTCTCCGCGTCCAATTTGAACAGTACAAAAATCACGACATCGGCCAAGGCAAATCTTTTTTCCGCGAATGCTCCAAACAGCACGCTGGCACCGTATTGGGACAATTTGATCGCTAATACGGCGGTCAACGGTATTACGGGAACCGTTCTGTTCCAGACCGTAGGTTCCGCTCCGAATCGCGTGCTTACTGTTCAGTGGGGAAATTATCCGTCGTCAACAAGCTTTGCTCGCGGCGTGAATTTTCAGATAAAGATCTACGAGGGAACAAACGTCGTCGAATTTCACTACGGGCCGGTTGTCGAAGGCACCATAGCTGGCGGCAATGCAAACGAATCGCCGGCGATCGGCATCGAGAATGCTGTCGGCGGAAACAACAACTACCTCGACGCCCTCACCGGTTCGAGTCAGACGAATACGACCATGATGACGTCGAGCAAATTCCCGAAAAATAGTTTTCGGTTTACGCCGGGCGCACCGGTCGCAATACCGGCGGGAACATACAATGTCGGCATCGGCCAGCAATATCCAAACTTGTCCGAAGCCGTTATCGACATGAACCAACGTGGTATTTCGGGGCCTGTAACGCTAAATCTGACCGATAGCAACTACGATAATACAGCAGCGAACGGCGGCAATTTCTTCCCGGTGCTGCTCGGCCCGGTCGCGGGCAACTCAGCCGCGAACAGTATTACGATCGGGCGAACCACCGGCACGGCAACATTGACTGCGGACGGTTACGGCAACAACGGCACTGTCGGCAATCAGTTAGTCAGCTCCGTGATTAGCAACACTGCTTCTCCTATATTCGGAGTGGTTGGTGCTGATTTCGTGACCCTGAGAAACCTAAATTTTACGGTTACGCCTGGAAATCTAACTGCGCTCAGCGGCAGCAACGCCGATATCGGATTGCTCGTTTTTAGCAGCTCGGGTACGGATGGAGCCACGAACAATGTTTTTCGCGACCTTTCATTCTCGTTGGACCGGGCGAACAGGGACACGCAGGCCATTTTCCAGTTCGCCCCGTTTGCGCCGAACTCGTCTAACAAATATTACAACCTGACGATCTCGAACACTTACACCGGCGTATTCCTCGATGGCGGATCAACGCCGGACAGCGCCAATGAGGTCGGAGTCACGGGCGGCGTTACTCGAAATGCGATTGGCGGAGCCAACTCAAACGACATCGGCAACGGTGCGACTCAAGCGTGGGGGATCAGGGCCAGAAATCAAAACGGCGTCAAGATATTCAATAACGAGATCCGCAACATTACGGCAACGGGTTCGCTGCCGGTCGACGGCATCATTTTGGACAACGCCGGATCGGGGACGGTAAATCTAGGTTCCAACGAAATATCGGGAAACGTTATTCACGATCTGAATAATCCGACTGTGGCGGTCGGCAACGGAGCCGTGACCGGCATTCGCGAAAGCCTGACCAACAATGCGGGAAGCGTCTCAAATGTATTTAATAATACGATCTATAACCTAAATAGCTCGTCCACAGCGACTGCGACACGGAGGATCATCGGTATTTGGTCGCAGGACACATTTACCGCAGCCGCGTCCACTCACAACATTCAAAACAACTCCGTTCGCATAGCTCCTACGAATCTCCTAACTTCTAACAGCGCTTTTGAGATAAGTTCGACGACGCCGACCTTTAATGTTCGGAACAACATATTTGCAAACTTTACTGGTGCACAGGTTGGAGTGGCGAGCCACTATGCGTGGGTTTCGACCAGTTCCAGTTCAATCGGCGGGGCGGGAACCGTGTCGGATTTTAACGATCTGTATATAAACAACACGACAAACGGATTTGTCGGTCGCGGGGCTTCGACCGATTTCGCGACGCTCGCGAACTGGCAAACCATCCTCGCGGGTGCGGGCCCTGACGATAACAGCATCAGTTCAAATCCGCTTTTTGCATCGCCGACCGATCTGCATCTCACGCTGTTGTCTCCGACGATCGATAAAGGAACGACGGTCGCGTCGATACTCTTCGATATCGACGCCGACCCGCGGCCTCGCGGCCTCGCTCTCGCCTATGATATCGGATCGGATGAAACCATTCCGGAGATGAATGTGAAGGGGCTGAACGTTTCGATATCGGACGGCGACGGAACGCCGTCGGGGACCGACGACACGGATTTTGGCTTGACGCAGGTCAACGGAGGGATCGTTTCTCATGTTTTCACCATCGAGAATTCGGGTATCGCCGTCCTCAATCTTTCCGGTACGCCAAGGGTCGCCATTAGCGGGCCGAACGCCGCCGATTTTTCGGTAACCGTCCAGCCTGACTCGCCCGTGGCAGCGGATAGCGGAACTACTTCATTCGTCGTCTTCTTCGACCCGAGCGCGGGCGGTTCGCGCTCAGCTACGGTAGCGATCTCGAACGATGATACAAATGAAGCGCCGTACGATTTCGCGATCACGGGAACCGGAATAGCCCCGGAAATGGATGTCAGAGGCCTGAATAACTCTATCCCGGATGGCGATACGACACCTGCACTTGCAGATGATACCGATTTTGGCAGCGTAAATGCGACCGGCGGGACGGCCTCTCACGTGTTCACAGTTGCCAATACCGGCCTCGCCGATCTTATCCTGAGCGGCAATCCGCGTGTTGCTGTCAGCGGCCCGAGTGCGGCCGATTTCGCTATCACGGTCCAGCCCAATTCTCCAGTTGCGCCCGCCGGAACGACGACGTTCACGGTGGTCTTCGATCCCGCAGCGGTTGGCGTGAGTTCTGCTACTCTAACCATCGCGAGCGACGATCTGGATGAAAATCCCTATGATTTTGCTATTCGGGGAACCGGAATCATACCGTCCGCAATCGCCACGATCACCGGCCGCGTAACAACGCCGACCGGCCTCGGCCTTCGGAACGCGGTCGTGATCCTCACGGATTCGCAAAATGTCAGGCGAACGGCAACAACCAGCTCATTCGGCATTTATTCCTTCACAAATGTCTCGACCGGGCAGAGCTATACACTCGGCGTTTCGTCAAAACGCTACCGGTTTGCTCCAGCCATCGTAAATATTTCGGCGGATCTAACCGTTGATTTTGTTGGACTGGAATAGTCTAAACCACTAATTAACACGAAAAAACACGAAGAGGAAGTCCTTCCCATTCGTGTTTTTTCGTTAAGCTTTTGTCTGCTCTAGGTAGCTATGTTATTCCATGATGGTTACTTCCGCACTCTCCTTTAGCAGGGCGTTGAGCGAATTGGAATCGGAGTGGCGGTTCTTTAATAGTGCCTCAGCGAGTTCGTATAGCGGCGCGGGGATCGTTGTCGCCTCTTCCGAGCCTTCGGCTTGCGGGTAGTGGGAATAGAACGCAACCTCGGCCGAGCAGAATTCGCACGACGCTAGGTGTTTATTGATCTCGCTGCTGCGAATTCGGGCCAGATCGCCGTTTTGAAACTCGAGCAATTCGTTCGAGGTCGGGCAGTCTTCGTTCTTACAAAAACCTGTTTTCTTTGCGTTGTGCATAATTAGGTGCGAAACCTGTTAGGATCAATTCACGCACTCCCAGCAACCCGCCGTGCGTGAGCCTTTCATTGTTACACCAAAAGTAAATCTGTAATGGTCGATTGCTTCCAAAACTTGTCGGAGAAAAATGCCGAAAATCGAACGTTTTTAAAGACAAACCGCAAAAATGTACTCGTAACCTCATTTATTACAACGTTTACCGAAAGTGTATAAACAATATACAATAATGCAAAAAATTGTTGTGCAAAGATCAAATAGTTGCTACTATCTTAAATGTAGGTAGTGAGAGGGCAAAACGTCTCACAAACCCCACTTACGGAACGGTTCCAAAAGCTCGGTAGCCGCTCCCGCCAAACTTTCTACCAAAAAAACGCACGCAGATCAAAAAAAGACCCGCAACCGGATGGGCAGGGTGCGCATCGAAAACCGGATCGTTTGCTCGACGGTCCTTTTTGCGGAAGATCTTTTTTATCCACGCGGCAACCGGACACTGAAGTCGGACAGGCTGATTATGAATGAAGTGAAAACAAAGGAAAGGCAACCACGCCCCGCTCATCTCAGACAGATCAAAGTAGGTAAATGGAACGATAGTCTAAAGACATCGGACGTTAACCAGATCTGGACCGAGTTACACCGCATAGTTTCGTCACACCCGCTTGTAAGGGCTTCGAAACGAGCCGGTTTTCTCGTCGAAGAGGGCAAGCAGAATGCCTATACCGATCTAACGCAGGAACTATTTGTCGCATTGTTGAGCAAAGACAGGTTTCAGCATTATATAGACACGGAAATGTCGGATGCTGAGATCGAGGCCGAGATCAGCCAGATCGAGCTGACAAACATGCTTACGGCCGAGCTTCGTAAGCGATACCCGGAAAGCTACCGCCTCGCGCGTCGTGTCTCGACGCTGATCCAGACGAGTGCGGTCTTCAAACGTTTTGACAATCTCGATCATCCCGAGGCACACCGCCGACTGGCTGACCGTTTGTACGGCCTGGCGGACTGGACTTACAAGAAGACGCGTCGCGACGTTCAGGAAATGGACGAACGTGTTAAAGCGGTTGCTTTCTACGGTCGCGATACCCGAATGGTCGGCTGCACGGGCGATGCACAGATCGTTATCAGTAATCCGGAGCTGGAAAAGCTGATCATTAGAGTATTCAAGGCGATCGATTCGCCGGTGGACGTTCGCTCGCTTCGCTCATTTGTAATGTCGCGTTTGCCGATTATGGACATTCACCTTGTACCGGTTGGGAGCGGAACCGACAGCGATGACGACGACCGCATGCCGTTCGAATTCACGGATACGCGTGAAACGCCGGAGCAAGACCTTTTACGAAACGAAGCCGAGACGGCAGCAGCCAATTTTGTCGATGGATTCTTAAAGGCGCTGAACAAATCGGTTCGCAGCAAAGCCAAGCAGTATGACCGCATGATCAACGTCCTGTGGCACTGCTATCTGATCTCGGACAGCGGTACGCAGCTCGAGGTTGCGGAGATGCTGGGAGTTTCCGATTCGCTTGTTTCCGACTATCGCAAGCGAATCGAAGCAAATCTTCAGCAGCTTTCCTTCAGCGGCGTCAATGAGGCGAGACAGTTCGAAAAAGCTCTTAAACAAAAAGTCCGGTTGATGATAACGGTCGAAAAGGAACTCGCGATCTAAGGCCGCCGACAGGTATTTGAAATTTCGAATGTGTTCGGCGTATTTATGACCGGATCGAAAGTTTCGTTACGGAGTCATCGACAGCTATGAGTACCAGAGAACGTCTTCAAAATACCTACGGTTTTCTAAAACGCACGATAGTCCCGAAATTACGCTATTCACAATCGGTTTACGAAGACGTTCTAAGTTCGGACATCCCGTCGAAAGCCCGCTGGCTCGACGTCGGCTGCGGCCATCATTTGCTGCCGCCATGGCGTTTTGAGCAGGAAAAAGAACTATTCGGCAAAGCCGGAATGGTCATTGGCATTGATGTCGATTTTCCTTCGCTGTTAAAACATAAGACAGTTAATTCAAAGGTATGCGGCGTAGCCGACCGTCTGCCGTTCAAAAACGATTTCTTCGATGCCGCGACCGCAAATATGGTCGTGGAGCATCTCGATAATCCGCAGGTCCAGTTTGCAGAGATCAACCGTGTCTTAAAGCCGGGTGCGAAATTCATTTTTCACACTCCGAATGAGACCGGTTATTTTGCCGTGTTGCGGAGAATGGTTCCGGAAAAGATCGTCAAAAAGCTTGCTTCGCTAATGGATGGACGGACTGAAGACGATGTCTTTGAGATCCAGTACAAAGCCAACCGCGAGGACAAGATATTGGCTCTGGCAGAAAAGACCAATTTTGAGATAGAGAAAATAAAGTTTGTCAGTTCGGATGCGGTTTGTGCGGTTATACCGCCGATCGCTGTCGCCGAACTGCTTTGGATAAAGGTACTTATGAGCCGCTCGCTGCGTCGCTTTAGAACGAATCTGATCGTGACCCTTAAAAAGAAGGAGGCAGTTTAGGAAAAACGACGGCCATCACGATGCCATCAGGAAAATCTACAAGACTCGATTACAACACGCTGCGGCCGCACGGGAAACCAATTTCGAGTGGCGACCGTTATTCAAGCATGTCCGGACCACGGTCGGAACGATTGAGCGAGCCGGAACTGAAATTTGAGCCGACATTTAAGCACGTAGAATATTCACAGCCGCCCGAGCCTCAGATCGAGCCCGAGTCGGCCCCGTTGCCGGTCAACGTAGTTGGTGCGCAACGGCACGCGAAAGATATTAAATTGCTGAAGCAGGATAATTGGCTTGTCCGAAATGGGCATTTCATGACCTACATCGGCCTTTATCTGTTTACCCTCATGGTACTCGTGCGTCCCTACGAGATCGTGCCGGGGCTGCAATTTCTGGCATCAACCACGATCTATTTTGCGATCGTAACGATTGCGATCTATATTCCAAGCCAGATCATGACGGAGAGCAACCTGACGATGCTCTCGACCGAGGTCAAAGCGATACTCGCGATGACGGCGATTGCGTTGATAACGATGCCGATCTCGAGAGACCACGCGATGGCATGGGATACGTTTTCGGACACCTATATCAAAGCTGTTGCGATCTTCATCGTACTCGTCAATGTCGTGCGAACTCGCAAACGCCTGATGGGATTGGTCACGATCTCGCTGGGAATCGGCGTTTATCTCGCTATCGAGACGACTCGCCGGTACATGGCAGGGGAATTTTCGATCGAAGGCTATCGGGTAGCTGTTACCGAAGTAAAGGGAATTTTCGGCAATCCGAATGAAATGGCGATGCATTTCATTATGATGATCCCGATCGCGATCGCTCTCGGTGCCGCGACGAAGAACAAATCGCTCAAGCTCACATATTTTTCGATAACCGGGCTTTTCCTCGCGGCGACTCTGTTTACGCAGTCGCGCGGTGGATTTCTCGGACTGATCAGTGTGGCTTGCGTCCTGGTCTGGAAGCTTGGCCGAAAGAGCCGGCTAAATGTGTCGCTCGTATCGATCGTTTTCGGTACGATCTTCCTTGTGATCGCACCCGGGAATTATGGCCTGCGGCTGTTGTCGATCTTCATTCCGTCGCTCGATCCGGTCGGATCGGCGGGTGCGAGACGCGAAGGCCTTCTGACGTCGCTGCTTGTGACGGCCCGCAATCCGTGGGGCATAGGCATTGGAAACTCGCCGCTTTTCGGAGCCCGTAATTTGCAGACGCATAATGCATATACACAAGTTTCTGCAGAACTCGGGATTTTAGGACTTATTGCGTATGTTGTATTTATAGTGAGCCCGTTCCGTAAACTCGGAGCGATCGAGCGAACGCTCTATAAGGCGAACGAACTAAATTGGTTCTATTACGTTGCGATCGGATTGCAGGCGAGCATTGTCGGCTATATGGTCACAAGTTTCTTTGCATCCGTAGCGTATAATTGGTTCATCTACTACCTGATCGCGTATGCGGTTGCCTTCAGGAGAATTTATAGTTTAGAAAACGGCCTGACCGAAGATATCAAGCCGGTCTCCTTTTGGGATCGGCCGGCAGTACCGAGTACATGATCTTTTCCCTAGAGCAAATAGTTTTTTGGACGTCCGTCGCCCTATTGGGCTATGTGTACGTTGGCTATCCCGTGCTCGTTTATCTGGCGAGCGTTGTTTTTCCGCGTCCGGTTAAAAAAGGCGAGATCGAGCCGACGGTCACTGTGTTGATCACGGCATTCAATGAGCAGGAAGCGATCCGCGAAAAACTCGAAAACACGCTTCTTATCGAGTATCCAAAGAATAAGCTCGAGATCCTCGTCGCGTCCGACGGTTCTACGGACCGCACGGATGAGATCGTAAAAGAATTTGCCGACCGCGGCGTCAAGCTTTTCAGAAAGGAAGGACGTGTCGGGAAAACCGCCACGCAAAATGCGGCTGTCGAACGGGCAACTGGCGAGATCATTCTTTTTTCAGATGCAACGACCGCTTATCGTGCGGACGTATTTGGTTCGCTGCTACCAAATTTTGCAGATGAGAGCGTCGGCTGCGTTGCGGGCCGCCTCGTTTACGTCGATGAGATGAGCAGCAATGTCGGCAAAGGTGCCCAGAGCTATTGGGGTTACGAGACCTTTATTAAGATCGCCGAAAGTCAAACGTGTTCGCTCATCGGAGCTTCCGGCTGTCTTTATGCCGTTCGCAAATCTGCGTATGAACCGCTTTATCCCGAAGCCTGCTCCGATTTCCTGATCTGTACCAGTGTTTACCGCAAAGGATTAAGAAGCGTTTTCGAACCGGAAGCGGTTTGTACCGAGGAAACTAATCGCGATGCCGATCATGAAATGAGAATGCGCGTGCGTGTCATCTCACAGACATTCACCGACCTTTGGCGAAACCGCGACATGCTGAATCCGTTCAAGAGCGGATTTTTCGCAATCGAACTCATCTCGCATAAGGTAATGCGTTACGCCGTGCCGCTGATCCTCCTCGCGGCTTACGTTGCGTGTTTTGCGCTGGCGGCGGTTTCGGTGATCTATGCCATGATCTTCGCGGTCCAGACCGCATTTTATCTCCTGGGAGCGATCGGCTGGCTGCTCGAGCGCGCGGGCCGCCGTCTCGGCGTTCTTGCCATGCCGCTGTATTTTTTGCTCGCCAATCTTGCTTCTGTCGTCGCGTTCTATAAATTCCTGCGCGGCGAGACCTATACCAGATGGGACCCGATCCGCGAAGCCCGCTAGCTTTTAAACGCTAGTTTTCGACCATGTCCGACTCGACAACACATCCCAGACAGATCCGCAAACGCGTGGGCCGAAACGTCTTCGACACTCCGCCGCGCGTGTCTGTCATTATCACGGCCTACAACAAGGCTCGATATATAAAGGAGACGGTCGATTCGGTGCTTGCGCAGAAATATCGCGAGCACGAGATAATCGTGGTCAATGACGGTTCTGACGATACCGACCATCTCGAACGCCAACTAAAGATTCGCTTTGAAGATCTCATCTATATACGCCAGCGTCACGCCGGCGAAGGTGCGGCCCGCAATACAGGTATCGAAAATGCCAGAGGCAGCATCATTGCTTTTTTGAATGCAGGCGATCTATGGCAGCCTGACTTTCTGGCTTCCCAACATGTTCATCTCGAACGCCATGCTCTCGATCTCGTTTATTCCGACGCTTCGATCGTCGCGGCCCGCTCGGTCTATCGGCGGAATTTTACGGACAAATATCCTTCCAATGGCAAGGTTTGCAGCCTGAGTTTGCTTGACCGTAGCTGCAATGTGTTGATGTCCGGTACCTTGGCTCGAAAAAGTATGATCGCGCGGGCGGGAATGTTTGAGTCCGGGAACGTTCCGAAATCGGGACTTCATCTCTGGCTCAGAATGGCAAAGGCCGGAGCCCGTATCGGGTATCAGCGGAACCAACTGGTGAAACTAAGGTACTGCCGTGATGAGCAGGATTCAGACGTGCTCGTCCGCGTAGAACGCGAAAGGGACGCGTTTGACCGTATTCGCCGCACGATCGATCTAAGCGCCGAGGAAACCAGGATCGTCGATCGCCGAATTGGCGTACTAGAAGCCGCACTTGCGGTAGAACAAGGCCACACATTCCTGCAAAGCGGTGATTACACCGAAGCCGTCACGGCATTTCGCGTCGCAAACCGTCACCAACACTCTATAAAGCTCACTGCGATGACCTGGCTCACGCGCGTAGCGCCGAAAACAGCTCTGAGATTTTCCACTTCAGGCTACACGGCCGATGGTGGATATTCTCATTCCCGCATTTGATCTCCTCGTCAGGTTTGTACTTTTCTGTTCTAATAACAAAAAGCAGGTTTGTTATGAACGCCGAAGCAAAACGCCTTGCGGAATCGGACGAGCGGTCGAAAAACTGGAAACGCTGGGGCCCGTATTTGGCCGAGCGTGCCTGGGGAACCGTGCGCGAAGACTACTCGGCGGACGGTTCGGCGTGGGAGTATTTTCCGCACGACCATGCCCGCTCGCGTGCCTTCCGCTGGAACGAGGACGGCATCGCCGGCATCAGCAACCGGCGGCAGAATCTGTGCTTTGCCGTCGCTCTCTGGAACGGTCGGGACCCGATCCTGAAAGAACGCCTTTTCGGTCTTACGGGCAACGAAGGGAATCACGGCGAGGACGTAAAAGAACTCTACTACTATCTCGATTCGACGCCGACGCACTCGTACATGAAATATCTGTACAAGTACCCGCAGGCTGAATATCCATACGAACGGCTGATCAACGAAAGCCGCGGCCGCAGCCGCCAGGATCCGGAATTCGAACTCATCGACACTGGCATCTTTGATGATGAGCGCTATTTCGACGTTTTCGTCGAATACGCGAAAGTCGATGTCGAGGACATTCTGATCAGAATAAGGGTCGTAAACCGCGGCCCTGACGAGGCCGCGATAAACGTGTTGCCGACGATCTGGTTTCGCAACGATTGGGTGTGGAAAGGGCAAGGGCCAACTGACCAACTTACCGCTCTTGACCTGAATACCATCGCCATCTCACTCGGCACGCTCGGCGAACGAACCTTGGTTTTCGACGGCGAACCGGAACTGCTGTTTACCGAGAACGAGACGAACAACGAAAAGCTCTTCGGTTCAAAAAACCGAACGCCTTTTGTTAAAGATGGCATCAACGAGTTCATTGTCAACGGAAACGTTCATGCCGTAAATCCCGAGCGAAAAGGAACAAAGGCAGCCGCGAATTACAAGCTCACGATCCCGGCGGGCGGCGAGGTGACGCTCAGAATGCGGCTCTCCGAGTCAGAACCCTCTGCGTTAGCGGGCGGAACGAACGCGGACTTTTCTAAGGCTGTGGTTATCGATAAATCAGACACCGTTCCGCCCGCTTACACAGGCGGTTCTGACTTTGACGAGATCTTTGCCGAGCGCATTGCCGAGGCCGATGAATTTTACGGGCAATTCACGGACGGGCTTTCTGACGACGCAAAAAACGTTCAGCGTCAGGCTTTTGCGGGAATGCTCTGGTCGAAGCAGTTCTATCATTACGTGATCGAAGAGTGGCTCGACGGCGATCCGGCGATGCCCGTGCCGCCGTCGTCGCGTCGGAAAGGCAGGAATAAAGAATGGCGGCATCTCTTTAATTCGGACATCATCTCGATGCCGGATAAATGGGAATACCCGTGGTACGCAGCGTGGGATCTCGCGTTTCACTGCATTCCTCTTGCGATGATCGATGCGGAATTTGCCAAGGAACAGCTCATCTTAATGCTCCGCGAATGGTACATGCACCCGAACGGCCAGATTCCTGCGTACGAGTGGGCTTTCGGCGATGTGAATCCGCCGGTCCATGCGTGGGCGGCACTGCGTGTTTATCAGATCGACAAAAAGGCAAAGGGCGTTGCTGATCGCAAATTTCTTTCACGTATTTTCCAAAAATTGCTTATCAACTTCACGTGGTGGGTCAACCGAAAGGATGCCGACGGGCGAAATGTTTTTGACGGCGGATTTCTCGGGCTCGACAATATTGGGGTTTTCGATCGCTCCCAACCTCTGCCGACCGGCGGGCGGCTCGACCAATCGGACTGCACGAGCTGGATGGCGATGTTCAGCCTGAACATGCTCGCCATTGCTCTCGAACTCTCCGTTGAGGACGAGTGTTACGAGGACGTCGCGAGCAAATTCTGGGAGCATTTCGTTTTCATCGCCGATGCGATGAACGACCTCGGCGAAGACAGCATTTCGCTGTGGGACGAACAGGATGGATTCTATTATGACGTGCTGCACATGCCGCATATCAGCCATAGCCTGCCGCTCAAGATCCGCTCGATGGTTGGGTTGATCCCGTTATTTGCGGTCGCGACGATCGAACCTGATGTGCTGCGTGAGCTGCCGGATTTTCAACGCCGTATGCGTTGGTTCATCGACAATCGCCCCGAGCTGACCGACCAGATCAATTGTGCGAGAACGCCCGGAAAGGGCGAACGTCTGCTCCTCTCCGTTGCCTATCGTGATCGCCTCGAACGCGTTCTGAAGATCATGCTCGACGAGGATGAATTTCTTTCGCCGCACGGCATTCGAGCCATGTCGAAGTTTCATAAAGATTCGCCTTACGTCCTCGAAGTCGATGGCCAGGAATATCGCGTCGATTACGAACCAGCCGAGTCGACAAGCGGCCTTTTCGGCGGCAATTCGAACTGGCGAGGGCCTATTTGGTTTCCCGTCAACTACCTTTTGATCGAATCGCTGCAAAAATTCCATCATTATTACGGCGACGATCTGAAGGTCGAGTGTCCGACTGGTTCCGGCGTTATGATGAATCTGTGGGAAGTTTCGCAGGAGATATCGCGTCGGCTTTCGCGTATTTTCTTGAAAGACGAAAAAGGAAGCCGCCCGGTGTTTGGCGACACGGAAAAATTCCAAACCGATACGAATTTCCGCGAGCATATCCTGTTCTATGAGTTCTTCCACGGTGACAACGGTGCGGGACTCGGAGCCAGCCATCAGACCGGTTGGACCGGGCTCGTCGCGAAGCTTTTGCGACAGAGTGGTGAATAAGAGTTTTCTTAACGCAAAGTCGCTAAGGGGCAAAGACGCAAAGTTAAATTGCAGAAAGGATTTATCTCCCAATGATTTTTCTTTACCTTCGCGTCTCTGATTCTTAGCGTCTTTGCGTTAAAATCCTAGTTAAATGATCGAACTCGGTACTGACATCTGCACTGATTCTGAGGCGGCGTCGTCGCGGGAATGGCTGGAAACGAATGGGATCGGCGGTTACGCATCCTCAAGTATTTCAGGGGCTGGAACGCGGCGTTATCACGGGCTGCTGGTTGCCGCGACACGGCCTCCGCTCGGGCGAATGGTGCTGTTGTCGAGGTTTGACGAGGCGGTCATTATCGACGGCGACAGGTTCGAGATCTCGTGCAATCAATATCCCGGCAGCGTTCATCCGCGGGGTTTTCAATACCTGACTTCATTTCGTCTCGACCCGTTTCCGCGTTGGACGTTTGAGATAAACGGTGTCGAGATCGAGCGGTCGGTGTTCATGGTTCATGGCGAGAACACGACGGTTTGCCGCTGGAAGGTAACGAACGTTTCCGAAGTGCTTAATAAAAGGTACGAAACGTCCGACGACACGTCCGACATCGCCGGTCTGGATGTGCAGATCGAACTGCGTCCGATGCTGGCGTTTCGCAACCACCATCATTTGCGCAGAGCTGACCCGGCATTTGAAACCGGATACATATCCGGCAACGGTTTTATCTCGATGACGCCTTATGCCGAAATGCCGACGCTTTTCCTCGCTCACAACGCGAATGCGGTCGAACGAACCGGCGTCTGGTATCGGAATTTTGAATATTCAATCGAGCAGGAGCGCGGCTTCGATCACCACGAGGATCTGTTCCAGCCATGCGTGTTGAATTTTGATCTTGCATCCGAAGCCGTTGTGATCGCGTCGACGGCCGAGAATATATTTACGAACGCGGCTGCGCTAGAGAAGAGTGAATTGAAACGCCGTGCCGACCTCGTCGTGAGGTCTGAGATGAAGGACGAATCCGTTTGGCCGCTCGTGCTGGCGGCTGATCAATTCATCGTTGATCGCGGGGCAGGGAAGTCGGTGATCGCCGGTTATCACTGGTTTTCGGACTGGGGCCGCGACACGATGATCGCCCTGAACGGCCTAACGCTCGCGACCGGCCGGCCTGAGATCGCAAAGAGTATAATTCTCGAATTTTCACGCCATATTTCTCAGGGAATGCTCCCTAACCGTTTCCCCGACGAGGGCGAAACGCCGGAATACAATACGGTTGACGCAACGCTTTGGTATTTCGAAGCGATCAGGGCATACATCGAGGCGACGGACGATTACGATCTGGTACGCGGTAATCTATACGAAAAACTCACCGACATCATCGACTGGCATGTTCGCGGCACGCGGTTCGGCATTCACGTCGATACTGACGGTTTGTTGTTTGCCGGTGGTGAAGGCCATCAGCTAACGTGGATGGACGCAAAGATCGGCGATTGGGTCGTCACGCCTCGAACCGGAAAACCGGTCGAGATACAAGCACTGTGGTTCAACGCCCTGCGTATCATGTCCGACCTTGCGATCCGTTTTGGCGATGTGGAGCAGCAGGCAAAATATTCAGAGATGGACGAGGTCGCTTGCGAGAGTTTTAACGGGCAATTCTGGAATGACGAGGAAAACTGCCTCTTCGACGTGGTCAATGGCGATGATCGCGATGGTGCCGTTCGGCCGAATCAGATCTTTGCCGTCAGCCTGCATCACACGATGCTCGACGGCTCGCGTGCCCGCAAAGTCGTGGAAAAGGTCGAAGCGGAGCTTCTCACACCAGTCGGCCTGCGCTCACTCTCGCCAAACGATCCAAGCTACATCGGAACCTACATCGGCTCACCATTGCAACGCGACGGAGCCTATCATCAGGGAACCGTCTGGGCCTGGCTGATCGGCCCGTTCGTAGAAGCGTATCTAAAAGTTCATTCCAACGACCCAAAAGCCGAAAAACGCATCGCCTCAATAGTTGAACACTTCAAACACAATCTCACCGAAGCTATCGTCGGTCAGGTCTCGGAGATCTTTGACGCAGACGCTCCACACGCCCCACGCGGAGCCGCGGCACAGGCATGGAGCGTGGCGGAGATCCTGCGCATTTGGCGCCTGATCCACACGGCGAGCTAGGCATTGAGTATTAAAATTCTTCTGCTCGCGTTAAGTAGCTCTTACGTGTTGACTTTAGCTGGATTCACAGGCATAATCGCCAAACAAAAAACTACTATTGGTATCGGTTCGAAAGAATTTCGGAGGAGTTGCGGCAAAAACTCCAGACGGATCACGGAGTGGAACTCGAAGGGTTTCTTAGGCTTAGGTTTAGATGATTGAATGGGCGAATTGGGTAGTCCGTTTTTAATTACAAGGAGATCGGTGATGAAGAAACAGTTAATGAAGGGCGGTTTTAGGATCGTTTTGTTTTTGGTTATGGTGGCTGCGGCCTTTGGCATTTTCTTACAATATAGCCAAACAACTTCGTCGAAAACGGGACGCACGTCTCAGACTTCGGCTCAGAGCGTAGTTCAGGATGATAATCCGGTTCATTACTCTGAGGCTACGGCCTTTGCAGTGTCTCGCGCGGCACGAGAAATAGAATTCGAAGAACCAAGTCCGGAGCGAATTGAAAAAAGTCGAGCCCGAAGAGAGAGACAAGAAAAAAACACGACGAATACTAAGCTTATCCGACCTCCTTTCGATCCTGCAAAGGATGGCCCTTTTACCGATCCAACTCTTGCCGGTCAAACCGATGATGGAGCGGGCCGTGTTATAGGATTCAACGCCGTAACTGCACCCATCCAGAATTTTGATGGCCCCGACGCTGATACCGGATCCCCGCTATTCGGTGGCAGATTCGCTCCGCCCGATACAAATGCGGCGGTTGGTCCCAACCACGTTGTTGCTATCAGCAACATGGGGGTTCGAATTTACAACAAAACAGGAACGCCATTGGGAGCTCAATTCAGATTGAGTGCTCTCCTGGTTGGAATTCCGAATGCTGCAAACGACGATGGTGACCCGATCGCTCTTTACGATGCGCTGGCCGACCGTTTTTTCCTGCTTCAGTTCAACACAGTTTTTGACGGCTCTAATCGTATGGCGATGCACGTTGCCGTTTCGACCACGGGCGATCCTACAGGAACTTGGTTTGCTTATGAGTTCAAGACAAATCCTGGTCGATTTGCTGACTATCCGCACGTTGGGGTTTGGCCCGATGGATACTACATGTCGACGAATGATTTCAACACGGCTGGGACGGCGTTCCTCGGTGCCGGTTTTTATACGATGGAGCGCAACAAGATGCTCGTGGGTGACCCAACTGCGAAGATCATCGGAATAAACTCAGCCACAGACAATGATGGCGGTCACCTGCCAACTAATTTGGAGGGATACACCGCTCCACCAGTTGGGACTCCAAATATCTTCTTCGAGTGGTTTGCTGATGAATTTAGTCCGGAAGGGGATGTAGTTCGTCCATTTGCGTTCGTACCCAACTATACGACACCTGCGAGCTCCACACTTACACAGTTGACGGATATTCCACTGGCAGCCTTCGATGCGCGCAATCCGACAGGACGCGCGGATATTGCGCAGCCGGGCGCCGGAGAAGGATTGGATTCAATCTCCGACCGGTTCATGCACGCGATCAATTTCCGGGTTTTGCCGGGCGGCGTTCAATCCTATGTAATGAATTTTACGGTCAATGTCAGCGGCGTAAATCCGACTACGATCGCTACATACCAGACGGGTATTCGATGGGCCGAACTCCGGCGCAATGCCGGTAGCGGTGCCATTTCGGTAAACCAGCAAGCGACTTATGCCCCAGGTGCCGGAAGCGGAACCGGTCGAGATCTCTGGATGGCCTCGGTCGCCCAGGACAACGAAGGGAACATTGCCTTGGCCGCCAATGCATCTGATGTAACATCATTGGATCCAACCGCTATCTACACGGGACGCCTCGCTGGCGATCCGGTAAACACCACGCCTCAGGGCGAGGTTGATGTGATACCGGCCGGCACCACTGGCGTACAGACAGCAACCAGTAACCGGTGGGGTGACTATAGCTCACTATTCGTTGATCCATCTGATGGCTGCACATTCTGGGGAGCATTTGAATACGTTGATTCCCCGACTGCGACATTTGATTGGAATACAAGAATATTCAGCTTCAAAGTAAATCCAACCTGCGTTGCTGAGCCAAAAGGCACGATCACGGGTACGATTACAAGCTGCTCGACTGGTTTGCCGCTCAATGCGGCAACTGTGAACGCAACTGGAGGATTTAACCGTGTAACGGGTGTACCTGGAACGTACTCGATGACGGTTGCACCGGGAACCTATAACGTTTCAGCAACTAAGACCGGTGGCTTTAATACCGCAACCCAAAATGGCGTTGTCGTTACGAACGGTGGCACTTCGACCGTAAACCTTTGTCTAACGGGCGTGCCGACGCTTGTAGCCGGAACGGCTTCGCTTGTCTCCGAAAGCTGTTTACCTGCTAATGGCGTCATTGATCCGGGTGAAACGGTGACCGTCACTCTTGGCGTTACGAACACCGGTGGAGCCAATTCAATTAGTGATGTAGGTACTCTACAAGCGACGGGTGGTGTGACTGGTGTAGATGCACCCTCAAACTACGGAGTCGTTATCGCAGGAGGAGCCGAAGTCATTCGGGATTACGTCTTCACGGCCAACCCTGCCCTTGTTTGCGGGACGGATATTACGTTGACAGTTGCCCACCAGGACGGTGCCAGCAACCTTGGAAATGTTGTATACACCATGCCGACCGGTGTAACCGGGGCACCAGTAACGACGAGTTATACCGGGCCTGCGGTGGCGATACCGGATAATAATTCGGCAGGAGCCAACGTCGTTCTTCCCGTCGCGGGAGTGGGAACTGTTGGCGATCTGAATTTCAGATTTGATACTGGAGGAACGTGCGATACGACCCTCGTCGATGTAGATTGCGCTGTCGATCATTCCTGGGTGGGTGATCTAATATTCAAACTAACATCGCCTGGCGGCACGACCGTTACCTTCATTGACCGAATCGGAGTTCCGGCCTCCGCAAATGGAAACAGCGGGAATAATTTTGCTCTCGCGACCATTGATGACGAAGGGGGATTCCCAGCCATCGAGGCCTTCGCGAGTGCGCCGGTTGCCGGTAATTTCTCGCCGAACAATCCGCTGAGTGCTTTTGACGGGCAGAACGCAAACGGTAATTGGACGCTCAATGTCAGCGACTTAGCGGGAGCTGACACTGGCTCAGTTCGGCGGTTCTCACTGATCATCTCACCCAAAACCTGCGCGACGAACTGCGGACCAGTTCCAACGCCGACGCCGACGCCGACGCCAACACCTGGCGTGACGCCGACGCCGACGCCGACGCCGACTGTCACGCCGACACCGACGCCGACACCGATCGTGCCGACGCCTACTCCGACGCCAACGCCGACACCTACACCGACGCCTACGCCGACACCGACGCCTTCGCCGGGCGTAACTCCGAGTCCGACGCCAGCGTCTTGTGTGGCATTGTCAAATACGACGCCAATCGTGATTCCTGACAGCGGACCCGGAAGTCCGTACCCGTCAAATATTGTGGTCAGCGGTGCAGGCGGGACTGTGACGAAGGTAACGGTCACTTTAACCGGGCTTACTCACTCATTCCCAGACGACATTGATATTTTGCTCGTCGGCCCGGCTGGGCAGAATGCGATCATCATGTCAGATGTCGGAGGATCCCCGGATGCCACTAATCTAACGTTTACGCTGGACGATGCGGCCGCTGCTGCTTTGTCCGATGCCGGGCCTTTAACGAGCGGTACATTCCAACCGACTAACATCGGAACGGGGGACACATTTAGTGCCCCTGCGCCGGCGCCATTGGGCGGTTCGGCCCTGTCGATCTTTAATGGAACGCTTCCTAATGGAACGTGGTCTCTGTATCTATTGGATGATGTCGGGGGCGACCTTGGCAGTTTCGCAGGCGGCTGGTCGTTAAACATCAGCACGACAAACTGCGGCGGACCGGTCGCGACGCCGACGCCAACGCCGACGCCAACACCGTCACCGTCGCCATCGTGTACGCCGAACAACGCGACCACCGATCCTAGTATCGAGGCGAGCGTAACCGGAGCAACGGCGATCACCAATGTAAATTGGCCATCGACATCGTCTAATTTTGAATCATCGCTTTGTAGTGCTGCGTTCTGCGGCACCGGAGGCGGATCTGCGAATCCGCGAACCGGTACTTTCTATGCCTGGTTTGGCGGAACGACATCGGCTGAGGTTGGTTCGCTTCAGCAAACGCTGACCGTGCCGGTAGGATCGAATCCGACGCTCAAATACTGGATGAGGATTAGTGCGGTAAATACTCCGTTTGACGCAACCCTCGTCGTGAAGGTCGACGGAACAACGGTTCAGACAATTACCGAACCAGCGACAGCCGAGGCTGCATACACTCAGCGAAGCATTAGTTTGCCGTCTGGTGTGGCCAATGGAGGCTCGCACGTCATCCGGTTCGAATATAACAATCCCGCGGGTAGTGGAACATCCAACTTCACGGTTGATGACATCACTCTTGAAACGACCAATTGCGGCCCGGTACCAACGCCGAGCCCTGGTATCACCCCGACACCAAGCCCGACGCCAACACCGTCGCCGTCTCCTTCGCCGGGCAATAATGTGATAATCAGCTACACTAATCCGCCAGTAGTTATACCTGACAATCTTCCGGCTGGTGTGGACATTACGTTCCCCGGAACGGCCTGTACGATCAGCGACCTTAACTTCCGCTTTGACGGCACCCCGAGCGGAACCGTCGGCGATACTGGTGTAGGCGTTACCCATAGTTGGGTTGGCGATCTTACCTTCAAACTAACCTCGCCTGCGGGTACGCCGGTAACGTTCTTCGACAGGCCAGGCGTTCCGGCGACAGGGGCCGGATGCAATAGCAATAACCTTGCTCAGGTGATCCTGGACGACGACGGTGGATTCCCAGCGGTCGAGAATCAGTGCGGAGCAAGCTCCGCTGCGGCATTCCCGTCCGGATCGTTCTCGCCGAACAATCCTCTGTCGGCCTTTGACGGCCAGAGCGCCGCGGGAACCTGGACACTTAACGTCTCTGACAGTGCAGCGTTAGACACTGGTGTCGTTAGAGCGTTCTCACTCGTGTTGACTTGTGCCAGCGGCCCGGCTCCGACGCCAACGCCGACGCCAACGCCAACACCGATCGGGCCTCAGATCACGATCACTAACGTGACGAGGAACGAAGGCAATGCGGGAACATCGGACTTCACCTTTGAGGTTGCGATCAGCCCGCTGCCGGCTCCTGGTGCTCCTTCCGCGTCGGTGGTATTTAGCACCGTCGATGGTACGGCTACAGTGGCGGACGGCGATTATGTTGCCAGAACAGGTACGATCACGTTCAATTCGAACACCGCCTCAATGCAGAAAGTTGTGGTGTCAGTCAACGGAGATACGAAGTTCGAGCCCAACGAAGGGTTCGCGGTTCGACTCTCCAATGAAGTCAATGCCGGTATCCCAACCCGAGAAGGCCTTGGTGTCATCTTTAATGACGACATCGAGCCAACGTTCTCGGTGAATGACGTATCGGTCAATGAAGGCAATTCGGGAACGACACCGCTCACCTTCACCATCACGCGTTCGGGCAATCCGACTTCGTTCTCGTCGGTTGTCGGCTACTCGACAGCAAACGGAACGGCCGTTGCACCGGGTGACTACGCCGCCATCGCCAGCGGTTCGGTTACATTTGCGCCGAACGAAACGACGAAGACCGTTACAGTTCTCGCCAACGGCGACACGGCTGTCGAACCGAACGAGACGTTCACGCTGAACATCACATCGGTCTCGAACGGCACGGTCGCTGACGGCAGCGGACTTGGCACGATCCTTGATGACGAAGGTGCGAGCCTGAGAGTTGAGGGCGACGTGGTGGATGGCAGCGGCGGAGCGGGCGGTGATAATCAGGTCCTGGCAAATGACGTCAATATCATTCGCCAGATGCAGCTTGGATTGATACCGCAGCCTCCGGCAGGGCCGCAGTTCCAGGCAGCGGACGTTAATATCGACGTTCCGGGAGCCTGCGGTAACGCCCAGATCGACGCCGGAGACGTAACCGTTATACGCGGATACAACCTCGGTTTGCTCAACGGCGTGCCGCTTCCGACCAAACCGGTCTGCGGCCCCACGGCACCGGTGACTACGCGGCCTGATTCGCCGGACGTAGTTGGACGCATCATCCGTGCGGTCAACACGACGGGCGTGGCTGGGCAGCCGGTAACGGTTTCGTTCCAGCTCGATTCGCAGGGTGACGAGGCTTCGGCCAGCTTTACGGCAAACTGGAATCCGGCGGTACTCACTTATGTGAGTGCTGCAGTTGGAGCCGGTGTGCCGACAGGCACGAACCTCGGCCTTAACACCAGCCAGACGGCGCAGGGTCGTCTCGGCGTACTGCTTGATGCTACGAATACGTATGCAGCAGGCACACGCCAGATCCTGACGGTAACGTTTACGGTCGCAGCAAACGCTGCGGCGCAAACTGTTCCGGTGACGTTCTCAGGCACCCCGACCGCTCAGAGCGTGTCGAGTGCTCAGGGGGCTCTGCTTGCAACGACCTATGAAGCGGGCAATGTCGTCATCACCACAACTGCAGCCGGTGTCACGGTTTCAGGCCGCGTCACGAGCGCAAACGGTCAGGGTGTGCGAGGAGCAACGGTCGTGATCACGGATCCGTCGGGCAGCCGCCGAAGCGTGACCACGGGCTCATTCGGCTTCTACAGCTTCGAAGACGTCGAAGCGGGCCAGAGCTACGTCATCGGCGTCACGTCGAAACGCTACCGTTTCGGCTCGCGTGTGGTCAACGTGACTGACAGTCTGTCAGACGTTGACTTCGTTGGACAGGAATAAATCTGCCGCTTTTTGGCATATTTTTTGGAAAAGGCGACTTTTAAGTCGCCTTTTTCTATGAATATTACATCTAACCTATGTATAATTTTCTCAAGCATTACCTGCAAAAATGCGGTTTTTGCGGTGAAATATAGCCGCAAATAAAGAACGTGTAAAAACTGTTGAACTTTTATACCCAGACCACATATAATTAAAGGTAACGAAAGTTAAAACAATGTTTACCTCCGAGGAGAATCTAATGACTGGTTTAAAGAGCGAAAGTGTTGGCACGCGGCAGAATTTTCCATGCAAGGGTACCCTAAGGATTTCGTATCTTAAGAGGTTCGCGATATCCGGAGCTATAGCGGCAGCCCTGCTCGGCGCGGCAATGATCAACGGCGAAATGAAGACTCGCACCGTCAACGCCGCCGGTTCGCTACCGATGCTGAGAGGAAAAGCCGCGATCACCGAATTAAAGCGGCGCGGCAACTTCGATTCCCTTGTCAAAAAGGTAAATAGCGATAAGGGCGGAAAGGTTCGCTCCGATATCAACGCACCCGACGCCGCGCTTGCATTTGGCGGCTCGACCAAGCTCTTGGCTGGCGACGGCGTTGCCGGTGACCAGTTTGGCGGAAGCGTCGCTATATCCGGTACGACCGTCATCGTCGGAGCCAACGGCGGAGCGGCAACCGCTTCGGGAATCGGTTCGGCTTACGTCTATGTCCTCAGCGGTGGTGCCTGGACGCTACAGCAGAAATTGACTCCTAACGACGGCGAACCCGATGATGCGTTTGGCTCATACGTGGCGATTT
Source organism: Pyrinomonadaceae bacterium (assembly GCA_040080065.1). GTDB lineage: Bacteria > Acidobacteriota > Blastocatellia > Pyrinomonadales > Pyrinomonadaceae > OLB17. Next base: position 14,844 of record JBEBJB010000043.1, on the reverse strand, counting down.
CGGGCGACACGGCTATCGTCGGAGCCTATGGCGACAGGGTCGGCACAAATGTTAACCAGGGTTCAGCTTACGTTTTCGTTCGCACGGGCGCGTCTTGGGCTCTTCAGCAGAAATTGACCGTCGCCGACGGAGCTGCCAACGACTATTTTGGCCGGGCGGTTGCCATTGCCGGTGACTCGGTCGTCATTGGATCTTCAAGTGCCGACATCCTGACTAATATTGATCAGGGAGCCGCTTACGTTTTTCTTCGTTCCGGCACGACCTGGGCTCAGCAAGCAAAACTCGTCGCGGGCGATGGGGCTTCAACCGATTACTTTGGCGATAGCGTAGCCATCGCGGGCGATACGGTTGTTGTCGGAGCCACTGAGGACGCAGCGGGAGCAAATATTCAACAGGGATCTGCCTACGTCTTCACGCGCAGCGGCACGGCCTGGTCGCAGGAGGCAAAACTGACGGCGGGTGATGGAACGGCGTTCGATTATTTTGGATTTTCCGTCGCGGTCGATGCGAACACCGCCGTGATCGGCACGCTACAGGACGTCGGAGCGAACTTTCAGCAGGGCTCGGCCTATGTTTTTGTTCGCAGCGGTACTACATGGACACAGCAACAGAAATTGCTCGCGGGCGATGGTGCTGCGAATGATTCGTTTGGAAACAGTGTATTTATCCTCGGTGATACAGTAATGCTCGGAGCTGCGGGTGACACCAACGCAGCCAATATTCGACAGGGTTCCGCCTACGTTTTCACCCGCAGCGGGACGGCCTGGACCCAGACGCAGAAGCTCGTAGCGGCAGATGGAGCGACCGATGATTCGTTCGGAGCGGGCGTTGCATTTACGCAGAATGCGGCGGTCGTCGGTTCGATCGGCGACACGGTCGGAGCCAATGCGCTTCAGGGTTCGGCCTATATCTTCTCGTCCGATGTCACTGTATCCGGACGTGTTACCACACCTGGCGGCCAGAATTTACGAAATGTCGTCGTCTCGATAATCGACTCGCTCGGCGTTAGACGCACGGCGACGACAAGCTCGTTCGGCATCTATTCGTTCGACAGCGTCCGCACCGGCGAAATCTACACCCTGACGGTCGCCTCCAAACGCTACCGCTTCTCGCCAAAGATAATGCAGATCGACGCCGCTTTGTCGAACGTTGATTTTGTCGGTTTGGAATAGACAAAGTGAAAGTCCACCATAAAAATGAGACGACCATCATGGCCGTCTCTTTTTTTGCGACTGGCGGGCCTCGAAATTGCTGCTAATTCGTGTCAAGCAACAGCAAACTCAGTCAAGGCGCAGCAAAAGCTGATCGACCAGCAGAAGGTTGAGAACGAGGATTTGAAGCCGAGAATTTTAGCGATCGAAACGCGTTGGCGAAGAAGCCGTAAGGGTGATTTAAGTCGCTTTTTCTTTATCTTTTTGGCGAGTTGTGGTATCAAAGTACAAATTATTAATATCTACAATAGTTCGAAAAGGAGAACGGATGAAAATACTTGTTATCAGGATGTTATTCCTCTTTGCCTCGACTCTGTTGCTTTTGCAGGGTCTTCATGCTCAGACGACGGAGTTTACTTATCAGGGGCAGCTGCAGGCGTCCGCTTCGGCGGCGACGGGGAATTTCGATTTTGAGTTCCTGCTGTTCGATTCGGCGGCCGGCGGTTCTCAGGTCGGAGGCACGATCACAAAGACGGGCGTCGCGGTGGCAAATGGTATCTTTGCCGTCAATCTGGACTTCGGTTCGAACTTTCCGGGTGCGGGCAGATTTTTGGAGGTTCGTGTTCGACAGGCTGGCGGTGGCGCGTTTACGACCCTTTCGCCGAGACAGGCAGTTTCGAGTTCGCCGTATTCTATAAAAAGCATCAGTGCCGATTCGGCGACGAATGCGGCAAATGCTACCTCTGCTACGGCGGCCACAAACTTTACCGGTCCCCTCGCCGGTGACGTCACCGGAACTCAGAGTGCAACGACGGTTGCCAGGCTGCAAACCCGCAGTGTCGCGAATACCGCTCCGCTCGACGGCCAAGTGCTAAAATTCAACGCCGCCAACAACCGCTGGCAGCCGGACACTGACAACACCGGCGGAGGTGGCGGAGGTGGAACTATCACGGGCGTTGCTGCTGGAACAGGTTTGACCGGCGGCGGAGTTAGCGGTTCGGTGACCGTCGGTATCGCGAGCGGTGGCGTCGGGACAGGACAGCTTGCGGATGGATCCGTCACGGATGCAAAAATAGTCGGCGTCAGCGGGGCGAAGGTGACCGGAGCCGTTGCAAGCGCCACAAACGCGACGACCGCAGTGAATTTCAGCGGTACTCTGGCCGGCGATGTGACAGGTACGCAAGGCTCAACCTCGATCGCCGCGAACGCCGTGACGACCGCCAAGATCGCCGACGCAAACGTGACGAATGCAAAGCTTGCGAACGGAAGCGTGACCGACGCCAAGATCGTCGATGTCGCGGGAAGCAAGATCACCGGTGCAGTTTCGAATGCTACAAATGCGGCCAACGCAACTCAGCTAAATGGTCAACCAGCCTCCTTCTATCAGAACGCGACAAACATCAACGCCGGAACGCTCGATGCAGCCCGCCTGCCTGTGCCGCTAACGCTCTCTGGCGCTAATAACGATGGGACCATTCGCGGTGTGAATACCTCGAATCTTGACTTTTCCTCGGGTGTATACGGCGTTTCCACGACACCTCTCGGTGCAACTGTCGGCGTATTTGGCCGAAGCAGCGGCGGCATTGATGGGATTGGCGTCTACGGCGAAGCGCTTTCCCTAGGGTACGGTGTATGGGGCCGCAGTTTGGCTGCTGGCGGCAGGGCTGGTGTAGCAGGATTCGCTAGCGGTCCGACCGGAGCGACCACCGGCGTGTTAGGAAATGCCGTCAGCCCGGACGGAACTGGTGTCAGAGGCCTTGCGACGTCGGCAACGGGCACTACGTACGGCGTGTTCGGGCAGAGCGACAGCCCCGCCGGCTATGGAGGCTATTTTGTTGGCCGCGGATATTTCAGCGGCAATGTAGGCATTGGCACTAATGCTCCAGCGGCAAAGCTAACCGTTCTCGGCAACGGCGCCTTTAACTCACCTGGTGCGGCACGCTTCGACATTTTCAATTCTGCTGCAGCGGCTGGGTTTCTACAAAACGTGACGGACACGGGGCTCTGGCAGTTGGCTACGACCGCTGGAGCTACGAGAATCGTTGTCGATCCGGTTGGCAACGTCGGGATAGGGACTGCTGCACCAAATCGATTGTTCGAGGTAAACGGACGTGCCCGCATTAGCTCGATACCGCTAGAGGCTTCGATCGCTCAGGTTTGTTTTAACGCGGCTGGCGACCTTCTGCAATGTGGAGCGTCAAGTTTGAGGTGGAAAACGAACGTTCAGCCGTACCGAACAGGCTTGGACATCATTCGCCGCCTGCGTCCGATCAGCTTTGAATGGAAAGAGGATGGCCGAGCCGACATCGGGCTCGGTGCCGAAGAGGTCGCAAAGATCGATCCCACACTCGCGTACACGAACGCCGAAGGCGGGATCCAGGGCGTGAAGTATGACCGCCTCAATATCGTTCTGATCAATGCCGTGAAGGAACAGCAAACTCAGATCGAGTCACAAGAGAAACGCAATCAGGCCCAGCAGAAGCAGATCGAGCTTCAACGCTCAGAGATCGATGCTCTGAAAGCTCTCGTTTGCCGCAACAACCGCCGTGCCGCGGTATGTAAGGCGAAACAATAGGAGGAGAATAAGATGAAAGACAAGCTTCACATTATTTTGGTCAGCCTTTTGGTAGCGGTCGCGAGTTTATCCGCATTTGCTCAGTCAGGCGGCATCTTCGAGATCAAAAAGAGCGTGATCGCGGGCGGCGGCGGGAATTCGGTGGGCGGGATTTTCGAGCTTGACGGCACTATCGGTCAGTCCTTAGCCGGTGTCAGCTCGACGGGCGGTGAGTTCCAGTTGACGGGCGGATTCTGGGGCGGGTCGGCCGCACCGATTGTCAACGTTTCCATCACCGGGCGCGTGACCACACCTAGTGGGTTGAATCTTGGGAATACGAGGGTTTCGTTGATCGACGAGTTCGGGGGGCGACGCATAGCGACAACCAGTTCATTCGGTATCTACCGATTCGACCTGGTCTTGACCGGACAAACATACACAATGACGGTTGCGTCGAAACGGTACCGTTTCGCTCCGCGCATTATGCTGGTCAACACATCGCTCACGAACATTGATTTTGTCGGATTGGAATAGTCGAACCAAGAAGGGTAACCGCGAAATAGCACCAGGAGTACAGAAAATTGACTAGTTTTCGACTTTTTTTTCGGTTTTGTGTTAGCGAAAATTTGATCTGCTTCAGGCAACCTTTCATATTCCTCGCGTATCTAGAAAGTGTCAGAGCAAACCTGCAATTTATTTTGGCCAAGATGTCATTTTTTGTAGCGTGAGAGCTTTGTGTACGGTACTGCCGACCGGAGCTGAAAACGTATTGAACCGCGATTAACGCGGTGATTTTTATTTTGGAGGATCGTGACATGCGGGGAATTAGAACGTTCCAATACACATTTTTTTGTTTGACGGCGGTTTTCGCGTTTGCGGATGCCGCTTTTTCACAGGATGCCCCTCAGGTAACGACGGCGGCTGTTCCCAAACCGGTCGTTGTTAAAGAAACCGTGTCGGAGCCTGCTTCGCCGGTCGTTGAGGCTAAGGCGGAAGGGAAGATAAAGGTCGTATTCGATGAAAATTCGCCCGGCGTGGTTTACGTCGAGTCGAACGGCGAGAGAATTCGCGTCGATACCGGACGCAAGAGCGTCGAGAATGTCGCGATCACAACTACCGATCTCGCCGAAGCGCCAAATGATACAGCAACCACGGCCACCGTCGCGAAGCCGGCAGCTCAGGCTGATGACGAGGAAAGCGCGTACGATTTTGACAGGGGCGAGGAGCCATACGATTACCGTATCGTGAATGTCCCGACCGCTAAAAATGTCCCGAAAGGCTCGTGGAACCTGCTTTTCACACATCGCTTTTCGCAGCAGATCCAGCCGATCAGCCAGAGCTCCAGAGCGTTGCTCGGTCTCGATAGCTTTGCGATCGCTTCGTTTGGGTTGACTTACGGAATTACCGATAAACTTTATGTTTCCGCGTACCGTTCGCCGGTCTGCCGAAAGGGCTTTTGCCGTGTTATCGAGGTCGGCCTCGGCTACAACTGGGTTGCTCAGGACAAGAAATCGCCGATCGGATTCACCACCTACGCAAGTATCGAGGGCGGTGATAATTTTACCGAGGAATACACCTACAACCTGCAGGCAATGCTCTCGGGACGTATCGGGAAGCGAGTCTTTTTGTTCTTCTCGCCTGCGATACATATAAATGCCAACGGCCAGCGGCGGTTCGACCCGCGGCCCAGCGACTACTTTCCGCCGGCACTGATCGCCAACGATTTTCGGCTTCCGAAACACGGAGCTTCGTTCGGATTCGGGGCAAGTGTAATGATCACCCCGAACGTGCTCGCACTGTTCGATTTTACGCCGCGGACCGGCTTTAAAATGGGACAGATCAGAACGGTTCTCGGTCCCGGTTTCAGCGTAGTTGGCTTTACCAATGAATCTCATCCGTCGATCGGGTTCGGTGTGCAGCGAAATGTCGGTCGCCACTCATTTGCCCTGACACTTTCGAATACGCAGACAACGACAACAAGCCGTTACAACTCGAGCAACCTAACCCTGTCGCCGAAGCATCTCGTGCTCGGGTTCAATCTGTCTCGAAGATTCTGATCGAAGTTTTGAAATAATTTATCCAATTTATTGAAAAATATTTCAATTATCGTTATGAAAATGCAGGCTAGCGGAAGCCCGGATTTTGGGTAGATCTTTATGAAACTACTGCAAGAGTCTGATAAAAAAGGGGTTATTGTTGTCGGAGGTACAAGCTCGCTGATGTGGCACGCCTGTTGCGACGATAACGACGGGCTCACATTTTTCGCGGTCACAGGTTAAATTTGACGGCTGATTCGACAGCCGAATGGTTGTTTTTGCGAAAACTCGTGGGAATGACGCTGCTATAGATGTGGCTTTCTAAGGGGGGCTATGAATAAAATATGTTCGCGGCCAGAGTGCCACATCGTACTTCTGGGAATCGGGATATTTACGGCTTTTTCATTCCTGATCAGTCAACCTACATTTAAACCGGTCGCTGCCGAAGGTCGTCATACCGTTTCAGATGGGGCGTCAATCTACGCGGCCAATTGCGCGAGTTGTCACGGTGCCGACGGACGGGCAAAAACGGCGAAGGGAAAGCGCTCGGGGGCCACCGATCTCACTTCTGAGTGGAACGCCGACGAAGCCCGGGCGATACGCATCATCACCAACGGCAAAGGCGAAATGCCTTCATTCAAAAGCAAACTTACAAGAGAAGAGATCGGTGCGGTTTTCGGCCACGTTCGAAAGTTCCGGCGATAGGCCGCCGAGGCGAGACAGCAATGAAGAAAATTAAATTATTGGTCATTTCGTTATTTGCCATCTTTGGGATCGCCGGGATCGGTCTCACCGACCATTTTACCGATCGTGTCTATTCGCTCCAAAACGGTCCGCCTCCCGGTATGACCGGTGCGCCGGGTGAAAGTTCTTGTAATGAGTGTCATGCGGGTGGAATGGGTGCGGGAACCTTCGAGGTGCTTGCCCCGCCAAGCTACCAGGCCGGTGTCACGTATCAGATAACCGTTCGGCATACGACGACGAATTCAACCCGTAGGCGTTGGGGATTTCAGGTGACGGCGCTGAATGAAAATGCCCAGGCGGCAGGAACCGTGCAGATCCTCGCTTCTACGACGCAAATTGTCACTGATTTTGGCAGAGACTATGTCGAGCATAATCTGCCCGGAACCTTTCCTAATCAAACGGGCGGTGCGAGTTGGACGTTTGCCTGGAAAGCTCCTTCAGATAACGTGGGCACAGTGACTTTCTTTGCCGCGGGTAACCAGGCGAATAACGATCAGACACCTGATGGTGACGAAATCTACTTTACGCAGACGAACGTGCCTTTCAGCGTGGCGGGACCGAGCCCGACGCCGACACCAACGCCGACTCCGTCTGCGACACCAACGCCGACTCCGTCTGCGACACCAACACCAACGCCGACGCCGTCGCCATCACCGGTTCCGACACCGACGCCCACCCCAACGCCGACTCCGTCAGTGACACCAACTCCTTCGCCAACCCCAACCCCTTCGCCGTCGGTAACGCCGACCCCGACGCCGACACCGGTACCGACGGGCTCTATCACTGGACGCGTGTTCACGCCCGGACTGCAAGGTATAAGAAATGCCGTTGTGACGCTCATCGATTCGTTGAATGTCCGGCGGACTGCCACTACCAGTTCGTTTGGTGTGTATTCGTTTTCGAACGTCGCACTCGGCGAGACATACACGTTGACGGTGGCATCAAAACGCTATAGATTCTCGCCGAGGATCTTGTTGGTCGATGGAAATTTGCAGAACATCGACCTCGTAGGCCTCGAATAGATTTGCGTCCAATAAGCGATAGAGGGGCGGCATGGTTGCCGCCCTTTTATGATCGCACAAACATTCCTAGCTTAGGATCCATGCCGCGAAGTGGCTCCATGTTTCGGTTCGGCAGATCGCGACACGGATCGGGCCGGACAGTACCATGAGCGAGATGCCGGCGGCAAATGCCTTGTTCAGCTTGCTTGTTCGATACGTATCACCCGCCAGCAGGATCAGCCCGATCACAGTTGGTACTCCAAAAAGCCAGATCGCCCCGAGATCGGGAATGAACGGCAGCGGCAAACGGGCGATCGACGGCGGCAGAAAGTTAACCATCGTGACAAGCATCAGGCGCTTGTGGTTCGCTGCCTTCTTTCGATAGTAGATAGCCGCTGCAAAGAGGATCGCGAACGTGACCATATCGCCTATAGGCACGATGAAAAACTCAAGATTCGTAAAGCCAGGAAATCCGGAACCGCGTGCAGCTGAGGCATATCCCGTCCAGATTCCCACCACGATCATTACTGCCGCGAGTGCCACGCCGAACATTCCGAACGTCATATGCAGCTTGATCTGCTTTGCCGAGATAAAATATGCCTGTACCGCGAAGAGTACGATCCAGAGCGACATCGTCACCGCGTGAGCAATGACCAGGGCCGTCATCGGCGGCGGTTTGAGCGGCAGATCGAAAATGTGATTCGGTAAAAACCCGATGAATGTCATCAACGGGAAAAACGCCGCGACCGCCAGGAAAAAGCGATGTTCAAAAGAACGCTGCGACTGACGTGCCGCTATATCAACTGCTGTTATGTCCGCAAAATTTGTAGCCATTTCTTAACTCCGGTCCTTCAATAGATATCGCCGCCGAAGAATTGGCTCCAACGGCTGCTGTTCGATAAAGCGGAAAGCGGTGAGGAAAAGTATCACGTATTATTTGGGCCAAATTTCGGCGCAAAAAAACGGGCCTACAAACCCGTTCTTTTTTCACCTTCTGTTTTGCAGTCTCACGCTGCCCAGCTTGTAAGCCAGCCCGCGAAGGCGATCCAAGTTTCAGTGCCCGAGACCGCCAGCCTGAGCGGATATGATGCGATCAGGATTAGCGATCCGATAAGGAATACACGGTTTAACTTACGGTTTCGCCACGTGTCGTAAGCGACGAGCCCGATCGCAAGAAGTACCGGCACGCCGAAAAAAACGATAGGGCCCAAAGCTCGAACAGGCTCGATCGGAATACGGGCGATAGCTGGCGGGAGAAAGTTGAGAACGGTCAGTAGCATCAGTCGTTTGTGGTCGGCGAACCGCTTACGATAATAGATCGCGGCTCCAAACAGCCCGATAAACACCAAAATGTCAGTCAGCGGTACAATAAGAAATGAAAGGGGCGGAATTCCCGGTGGTGTCGATGCCGAACCGTACTTTGCTGCTGCAACAGCGGTTAAGAAACCTATGAAAACCAGCAAGATCGCGAGAGCGATCCCGAGAACGCCGAGATTCATGTGAACCTTCGCACGTTTTGTACGGATCAGAAAGACTTGCAGGATGAACAGCATGACCCACGCGGTCATTATCGATCCATGTGTATGGATCAGAATAGAACCGGCCGGAAGGCTGCCGGAGAGGAGTTTGAAATAATAGGTCGGTCCAAATCCAATGAAAATGACAATCGCAAAAAAGGCTGAGGCTAGAAGAAATAGACGGCGGTCGGAACGCCGCCAGTCGAACTTTTGATCGATGTCCATATTTGTTTGGTTGGCTACATACCCGACGGCCGGACGTTCATTGGGGTTCTCTGATAGCCCTGCAAAATATAGAGCTTCATCAATGTCCGGGCATCGCTGCGTTGGAAGCGGTCGCAGAGGGCATTCATCCGGTCGAGATCTGCCTGTGCGAGAAGCTGTATTTGCGGGACGTATCGAAACGCAAGCAGGCTTGAACCGCCGCCGTTGATTCGCATGACCATTTCACCTTTTTTGAACGTGCGGTCGCGCTTGTTGTAGCGGCTGAGTGTCGCCGATGCCTGGACCATGTCGTTGAACTGCTCCATGAACGGCTCGATCATGCGAAACGCCGCATCCGGTTCGACCAATGCGTAGCCGCGAATGATCTCCATGTAATCGCCGAGTTCGTCCTCGTCCTCGGGATATTGATTTGTCAGGTTTTTGGCCTCGGTCATTAAGACGCCGGCGGTTTCGCGGTCTTTTTCGGAATTCTTTCGCTGGAACTGCATTGCCAGGGCGACGAGCCGCTGGATCTGTGTCCGCCGGTTCGACAGAGTCGAGACAATGGCTCGGGCCTCTTCGAGGCGTCCCTCGACAGTCATGCGGTTGATGCGGTTGGCATCGAACGTGTTCTGTGCCTGGGCCCTGATCTTTTCGTCCGGGATCGAATCGATAATGCGTCTTGCACGGGCCTCATCGGCAATCTGGCCGATCTTGCCCGCAGCAGACTGATAAGCAGTAGTTTTTTCGCGGGCATTTGCGATCTTGTTCGCGGCCGAAATGATCTCTTCCGGCGTTCCCGCCGGATTCCATTGACGTGCGGGCTGACCCGGCGTTGGAGCGGAGGCGGATACAGTGACGCTCGCCGGTTTTGCGGTTTTTTGCTTGAGTAGAATGGCCTTTTCAGGGGCGAGCTTCTCGATCGACGGCAACGCCCGGGCTATTGCGGCCGTCACAAACGTCGGCGGCGACGGCTGCAGAAGTGTATTTGCCAGCTTCAGAGCGATCTCTCTTGCCTGCGATTCGTTAAAGGAAAAAAACTTGATTTTCACCCCAGGAGGCACAGTTGCCGGCGGACGGGCTGCTGTTTGGAGAAGGCCCAATGCGCCGTTTAGGTCCTCGTTTGACCGGGTGAGATCCGTCGAGGTCAACTTGCTGATCACGTCGGCTGTCAGGTCAGCCGCCCGTTTTTCGTCCTTTTGAAGGATCGTTTGCAGCAGCGGGATGACGTTGGTCGAGATTCCCTTTGCAAGCGAGTCTTTGATCGCCTTGGCCGCTTTGTCAGGATCGCTCTGAGCCGCACGCAATGTCAACTGCTGTTCGAGAGCAACCTCCTGAAACGCCTGTGCCCGCTCGCGGCTGAACGAAAATGCTCCCGGAGCAGGTGGTGGAATCGACGATCCGATCCCGCCGGTGCCCGTTGCGGCACCGCCATTTGCCGCCTGAGCGGCAGCTTGCTGTGCGTTCAATGCCATCGCCTCGGCAAGGGCGGGCGAACGTGTTTGCGACATCAGTTCGAGGCCTAGCTCCGGGTCGCGTATGCCGACCTGGTTTAAAAATTCATATCGCGGGTCGCCCGGATCGAACATCTCGGGAATGCCGGCCGCGGCACTTTCCACGCGTTCTTTATCCGCCTCGGCCTGATAGATAATGATCTCGCTCGCTCCATTTCTAAACAATTCGCGTGAACGCTTCGAATCGTATCGCCAGTAAATATCGCCCGCCAAACCGTAAACGACCGCCCGGTTGCCCGGTAGTTTCAGGCCGCCGATCTCGGCGATCGTCCGGTCGAGCATCGTGACGATAGATTCCTGTATCTCCTTGTCTTTCTTGGCCTTTTCAGCCCTCGCTTCCGCAGAAAGCGGAACCGGAGCCGCCTGACTGAAGGCGAACGAACTCTGCAAAGCCATCGTCAAAAAGAAAGCAGCGATTTTGCGAAGATACATTGGAAAGGTCCTCCTAAGCTAGTTTTGTTGGCCGGAATTATATCATAAGACAGGAAAATACCTCACCGTTCGAACACCGCAAAAGACGCGATGTGTGAGGCCGTCTGGAAAGTCTTCCTCTAGGAAAAAAATCGCCCGAAGATGGCTGACCCGGAGATCTGCTAATCGTTTTCTCCTCTTGTTCCGTGTTTTTCTGTGCGTTCCGTGGTAAATTCCTAAGATTTTTACCACGGATCACACGGAACAACACGGAAAGAAAAAGAATAAAAGACGAATGATGACTTTTCAGACATCCTCGCTCCAGTCAACTTGCGGCAAGCAGGGATGCTCGCCGCGTATTTCAGGCTCAAAAGATGATATTCATCGCTGGCCCCGGAGCCTTTTCATTCAGTTTCTTGTCGTCCTTCAGAAAACCCTGTAGAACATATAGTTTCACGATCGCCTTGGCGTCGCTTCGAGCGAAGCGGTTCGACGCGCCGTTCATCCGGTCGAGGTCTGCCTTGCCGAGCATCTGCATCTGCGGGATGAACTGGAACAACGGGGAATCCGTCCGTCGACCGTTTACGATGAGGACAAGCTCGCCTTTCTTAAAGTTCGTGTTTTGCGGATTGAACCGCGCGAGCGTCGCCGAGGCTTGTACGTGTTCGTTGATACGGTCGATAATGGGCTCAAACATCCGAAAAGCGCTATCCGGCTCAACGACGGCGTAGCCTCTAACGACTTCCATGACATCGTTCATCTCGTCTGTCGTCTCGGCGTATTCCGGCGTCAGTGCTTTCGCATCTTTCATCAGTGCCTTTGCGTTTTCGATGTCCTTTTCGCCGCCTTTGCGGTTAAAGTCCATCGCGAGAGCCACGAGCCTTTGTATCTGCGTTTTCTTATTGGTGAGATTTCCGATCAGTTTGCGGGCTTCGTCAAGTTTGCCGGCACTCGCGGTACGAGCGATCTTTGTGGATTCGAATTGTTCCAGCAGATTCGCTTTTGTTTTCTCATCCGGTATCTGGTCGATCAGCTTTTTCGCCCGGACCTCGTCCTCGATCTCGCCGATCTTGCCGGACAGAGATTGGTAAGCCATCGATTTTTCGAACTCACTCGATAGTTTTGGCAATTGAGCGAGTATGTCTTCAGGCGTCGCACTCGGATCGAAGAGCTTCTGCAATTCCATACTCTGCTTGAGTTCAGGCGGCATACTGGCTTCGTTCTCCGCTTTTCGCGCCTTGAGCAGTGCGATCTTGTCAGGCACGAATTTTTCAAGCATCGATATCGCCGTCGGAAGCAGACTGCTCATGACAAGCGTTTTCGGCCCGTTTAGAAAAACGTTCGCGAGCTTGTTAGCGAGATCCTTGATCTGAGCATCGGTAAAAGCGAATTGCTTTTCCTTCGCATTCGCAGCCGGTGGCGGTTTACTGGCGAACTGTAGAAAACTCATCGCCACCTGAATGTCCTCGAAACCCTTTGTCATGTCAGCGTCGACCAACTTTTTAATGACATCACCGGCCAGCTCGATCGCTTTTTTCTCGTCCTTTTTATATAGCTTTTGCAGCAGAGGCAGCACGGCTGCGGAAATTCCTTTCGACAGGCTGTCCTTTATCAGTTTGATCGCTTTGTCAGGATTCTCATCGGCAGCAAGCAGAGCAAATTGCTGCTCGAGAGCGAGCTCTTGACTGACTTTGAGGCGGTCCATATTCAGAAGGTCATTGGTAGGTTTATTCGGCATTGCAGCCCGAGCCATGGCCTCGGCGAGCTTTGCGGGGCGAGTTTGGACGAGAAGCTCAAGAGCGAGTTCGGCGTCGTGAGCGGCAACGAGTGGTAATATCTCTGTCCGGAGCTCGCTGCGAACTTCAAAAATGTCGCTCAGCATATTTTGAGCCGTAACTTCGCGTCGCTCTTTTTCAGCTTCCTGATTGTACGAAAGGATCTCGGCGGCGGAATTTCGAAAAAGCTCTCGTGCCCGCTTCTCGTCGAACTTCCAGTACAGGTCACCCGACATCGCATACACAACCGCCCGGTTCTGCGGGAGGCGCAAACTCACGGCCTCGCCGATCGCCTGATCGAGCAACTGAACGACGCGCTCGTTTTGTTCCTTGGTTTTCTTTTCTTTATCCGCGTTGCTCTCGGTCGGCTGAGTCTGACCAACAGCTAGCGAGCACAGAAATGCAAGTGCGAGAAAAGCGGAAGTTAATTGTCGAAGTCCCATGGAATGGCCTCCTGATTTACGTGATGGATCTTGTGACGCGCGTATCATATCACACATTTTTGCTGGTTCATGCGAATTCACAACCCGTGGTCGGCGAGTATCTTGAGACGGTCGGCGATCATGTCGGACGGGAAGCCGTCGAGGTCGATCAGATCTTCCACGGAGCGCGTCGCAATCCATTCGCGAGGGATGAGGGCACACAGAGCAAACGTGTCCGCCTCGATCTCTTGGCGTGTGCGGCGGCCGACGCCGTGGAAATTTGCCGTCGCACCCCACGCCGGCATGTGAAAAAGAAAATGGCCGAGCTCGTGATAGAGCACGGCGAGTTTTTTAATCGGCGGCAGCTTGCTGTCGACCGCGATAAAATCGCGATCCATGACGCGGTAATAAAATCCGCCAACCGCTAGTGGCATTTCCTGTACGACGATCTTAAACCGGCGGCAAAGCCTGTAAAGATCGACCTCGGACAGTGACCGCTCGTTCCAGCCAAGATTGAGTTTAGATATCTTTTCGATCAAAAATTGCATGAGAGTTCCTCGATTTCGAATGATTGTTTCATAACTAACACAAAAAGTCAAGCATAAAATGCAATTTTGGACAACTAATTTCTTTTCATTGTGTGCTCTGTGTATTCCCGTAGTGCACTCTGTGTTAAAAAGGGCCTTTAAACACAAAGAACACAAAGTTTAGGACAGAGAACGCAGGAGGAGTTCTCATTGTCCCGCTAGCGACCGATCTAGCACACGTTTGGCATCGCGGATCGCGGCGATCTTGTCATCGACGGAAAACGTCTCCCAACCGCGAAAGAACACGACGCCGTAATCCTGCGGGCATTCGCGGCCTTCGTGGCGGAACCATTCGTTCATCACGCTTTGCGGGTCGCCAAAACGTTCTAGCGCCGCCTCGACGTCGAATTCCTCACGTATATCGACCGAACCAAGGTTCACGACGCCATCCATTCTGAGAGCGGCCAGTTTCTCGTCGATGATCTCGCTGATCCGGTCTTCAACGAATCGGCCCAGGCCGATCTTCGGTGTTTGGCCCGCGTACATGTCGCCGGTGCCGATCAGCAGCCAATTCAACGATACATTCGTTTCGTTGGCGATCTTGATCAGCACCTCCGGAGCCGGCATCCGGCCCAGGTAATAATTGCGTACGGTCGCGTGCGGAATACCCAAACGCCGTGCAACGTCCGCCATCGATGCATGGTCAAATGCCCGGTTTAGCCGCAAAATAAAGTCTTTATTCATATTTTCACTGCAACGTACGTTTACTATGTACGCCGAATGTTACTACAAATATCTGGAAAAATAAAACCGGCCGCACTGAAATCCGACAGTTCTCAAGTAGTCCTTGAATTTAGTTGTCAATCGTAAACTGGAAAATTGTTAATTGGTAAGGGTCTAGAGTAGTTAAGCATCAATTGACAGGTGCTAAACTACTGATATGGTACAAGTTAACCGGTATTATCGCCGTTCCCGAATCGCAGAGAAG
>JBEBJB010000008.1:0-133650 GCA_040080065.1 Pyrinomonadaceae bacterium | reverse complement strand
TATAATGTCATTACGGTTTCTCCTGTCAAAGAACAAAATCTTGTCGTTCAACATTGATTCTAGTTCAATGCCCTGAGAAACCGTCTTTTTAACATCAGAACACACGGAACTTCACGGAGCGAAACGGAAGATCACCGGATTCTAAACATCGGCCTCGCACCAGTTCCTCGTCACGTTGTGTAAACGCGTTCGGGCGAGGCTTTTACAACGCTTTTCTTGATAAATTCCATATCTGTTAAACCGTACCGAAACTAACACATTGGTCTGACCTTTGAAACTCCGTCTCAGAACTGCTTTAATACTCAAACCATCTAATTCAGGATTCGAACAGACAAGCTAAACGGAGTCAAAAGATATAATGGCGGAAAACGCACAGGATCTGGGAGCGGTTTATAACGATCAGGTTTCGAAATCAAAGATCTGGCAGGTGATCGGCGCGTCGTCGGTCGGCACGATGATCGAGTGGTACGATTTCTACATCTTCGGCAGCCTTGCCGGCATCATCGCACCGCTTTTTTATCCGCCGGGAAATGATACGTTCGCGTATATCGCCTATCTCGCGACCTTTGCGGTCGGATTTATCGTGCGCCCGTTCGGAGCCCTGTTTTTCGGCAGGATCGGCGATGTGGTCGGGCGAAAGTATGCCTTTCTGGTCACGTTGCTTATCATGGGCGGAGCGACCGCAGTGATCGGCTTTCTGCCTACCTATGCCCAGATCGGACTTGCGGCCCCGATAATATTGCTCCTGATCCGAGTTCTACAGGGCCTCGCCCTCGGCGGTGAATACGGTGGTGCTGCGGTTTACGTTGCCGAACACGTGCCCGACAATCGGCGCGGCTTTTATACGTCATTCATCCAGATCACCGCTACGCTCGGCTTGTTTTTATCGCTCGCGGTCATTCTCACGGTTCAAAACCTGATGAGCCCCGAGCAATTCGCTGGTAAAGCCGGCTCGATCAGCGGTTGGCGCATACCGTTTTTGATCTCGATCTTTTTGGTCGGCATTTCGCTCTATATTCGGCTGCGGATGAAGGAATCGCCGATCTTTGAACAGGTAAAAAGCTCCGGCATGACCTCGGCAAACCCGCTGATCGAAGCCTTTACCAAGTGGAAAAACCTTAAGATCGTCCTCATATCGCTCCTCGGCGCAACCGCCGGACAGGGCGTTGTGTGGTACACCGGCCAATTTTACGCGCTGTTTTACCTGCAAAAGATCCTGAATGTGGATGTTACATCAGCCAACTATATCATCGCTGTTGCCTTGCTGATGGGAATGCCGCTGTTCGTTGTCTTCGGAGCTTTCAGCGACCGGGTTGGGCGTAAATGGATCATTTTGGCGGGCTGCTTGTTGGCATTGATGACCTATCTGCCGATCTATCACGCCATGCAATCGGCCTCCGGCTCAAATGTGGAAACCGCAAGTTCACAAAAAAATCCTGCGACGGGAGAAACAACCCTGACGCCAATGGCCCGGAACGCCGAGGGCGTTCTCGCTCCGGCACCGAAGGTTCTCGTTTACACATCCTTCGGCGATTTCATCTCAAATTCGACAGCTTGGAAGTTGATCCTGCTCGTCTTTCTACAGGTTATCTGGGTAACCATGGTCTATGGACCCATCGCGGCGTATCTCGTCGAGGCGTTCCCGGCAAAGATACGGTACACCGCGCTTTCTCTGCCATATCACATCGGGAACGGAGTTTTTGGCGGTTTGCTCCCGCTGATTGGCGTCACCGTCATCGCGCAAACCGGCAATATTTACGCCGGACTATACTACCCGATGACGATCGCGGCGATCACTTTAATTGTCGGCTCGATCTTTTTGAAAGAAACTCACGGGCACAAGATCTGGGACGAGGTTGGCGAACGCGGGGCAGCACCGCCAGCGTGAGCGAGTGTCGCACCACGAGCAGTACCACCCGCTCACGCGGGCGGTACCGCCGCCAGATAGCTGTTCAGGAGATCCCAAACTTTTACCAAATGCCTTTCCTCGACCCGAACACTGCCTACGGATAGGCGCAATGTGAATTCTCCGTTGAGTTTCGTGTGTGATAGATACGCCTCTCCCGACGCGTTGATTTCGTTCATCACCCTCTCGTTGAGATCGTTGAGAGTTTCGGGATCCATGCCTGACGGATGGAGCCGGAAGCAAACGAGCGCGAACGGCACGGGCGCCATCATTTCAAAGTTTGGTGATTCCTCGACCCAGGACGCAAACAGCCTCGCAAGACGGCAATGCTCGCGGAGCCGTGCGATCATGCCTTCGCGGCCGAAGTAGCGGATGACGAACCAGAATTTGAGAGAACGAAAACGCCGTCCGAGCTGCACGCCGTAATCCATGCCGTTCTTGACGGTTTGCTCGTCGCTGGTTTTCAGATATTCGGCGACAAGCGAAAACGCATCCTTCAGAACGCTCAGGTCCTTGCAGTACAAAACCGACAAATCGAACGGCGTGAACAGCCATTTGTGTGGATTCACGACGATCGAATCAGCCCGCTCCCAACCGCTCAATTTTGGACTTTGGATTTTGGATTTTGGATTCTCATTGTCTGGCGAGCTGCGTCCCGTGAAATAATGCCGAAATTCAGGAACGATCGCCGTCGACCCGGCGTATGCCGTGTCAACGTGCAGCCAGATGCCGTATTTCTCGCAAATATCCGCGATCGCATCGACGGGATCGACGCTCGACGTCGAGGTTGTACCAATCGTCGGGATCACGCAGATCGGTTTGTACCCAGCGGCTATATCCTGTTCGATCGCCTCAGCGAGTTTTTCGGGAATCATCTCGAACCGCTCGTTACACTCGATCTTTCGGAGTGACCTAAGCCCAAGCCCGAGCGTGATAACGCCTTTATCGATCGACGAATGAACATGTTCAGAGCAATAGACCCGCAGCAGCGGAACATCGTCGCGGCCGCTCATTCCATCCTCGCGAATGCTCAATCCCGCCTTTTCCCGCGCCGCCGCGATCGCGTGCATGGTCGAGACGGAAGCAGTGTCGTAGATGATCCCTTCGAAATGCTCCGGCAGGTCCATCATCTGCCGCAGCCAGTCGAGGACGACATCCTCAAGCTCCGTCGACGCCGGAGCGGTACGCCAGAGCATCGCTTTCATGTCGAAAGCCGCCGTGAACATTTCGCCAAATACACCGACCGACGATGTCGATGTCGCGAAAAGGCCGTGAAAATTCGGATGATTCCAGTGGGTTACCGCCGGCAGAATGAGCCGGTCCATATCCGCCTGAACGTCCCCAAAATCCTCGCCTTTTTCTGGAGCAGACTTCGGCAGGCTATTTTTCAACCAGTCAGGCTCGACCTGCGATAAAACCGGCATATTCTCCATTTCATCGAAGTAGTTCGCCAACCAATCAACGACCTGATAGCCGTATTTTCGAAACTCATCCGTCGGCATGTCGCCGGTTTCATGTGCTTTGTTGTTCATGCGTTGCCGATATCATATCGCATTCGACGGTACGGAATAAATTTCCGGCGCTGGCTCGAAAGCGTGTAGGTTATTGATTCTTCGGCGGTCAATTCATAAAAAACCACAAAATTTCACTCGACAGTTTTCGTAATACACGTATAATATCCCTACGAAACTCTCCAACTGAGTAATTTAGTCGCCACGCCCGTTCTCAGACCGGACGCGACATCGATACGTAAGACGTCCAAAACAATATCGAAACGTGTGTCCTTTGGCGGCGTTTCGGCTGCAATGATTCGAGATGAATATGGCATCAGAACCGGAAGCTGAACAGGAAACACGCGAAGGTTTTATACGAGGTCTCGGCCTGCTCGATTCGACGATGATCGTCGCCGGATCGATGATCGGCTCGGGCATTTTTATCGTTTCGGCTGACATAGCCCGCCAGGTCGGCTCGCCGGGTTGGCTGCTCGTCGTCTGGCTCGTAACCGGATTTTTAACGGTCGGTGCGGCTCTTTCCTATGGCGAACTCGCCGCGATGATGCCGCGTGCCGGCGGAATGTACGTTTATCTAAAAGAAGCCTTCTCGCCGATGTGGGGGTTTTTATACGGCTGGACTCATTTTCTCGTCATCGGCACGGCAACGATCGCGGCGGTCTCGATCGCATTTAGCCGATTTACGGGCATTCTCGTACCCAAGATCTCAGAGAGCAATTATCTTATCGAGCCGATCCGAATTGGTTCGTCGAGCTACGCCTTGTCACTGTCAACCGCGCAACTGTTGGGCATTCTCATGATTGTCCTGCTGACGTATATGAACACGCGCGGACTTAAGCTCGGAAAGATCGTACAGAATACGTTCACGATAGCAAAGACCGGTTCGCTGATAGCTCTGATCGTTTTAGGAATTATCGTCGGTCTGGTCTGGTACCCGCAGATCGCTGCTGCGAATTTCGGCGACCTATGGACGGTACGCGGAAGCATTCAAAATGTCGGTGCGACGCCGGCAAACGACACTGGGGCGGCGATGGCTTCGCTATTGACTGCCGTGGGTATGCTTATTGCCATTTGCGTCGCGCAGACCAACTCGCTTTTTTCGGCCGACGCATGGCACAACGTTACGTTTACGGCCGGCGAAGTCGTCAACCCGAAACGCAATCTACCGCTATCTCTGCTGCTTGGCACTGGTGGAGTGATCGCACTATACCTGCTTGCCAACGTAGCCTATCTAGTTACGCTTCGGTTCGAGGACATACAGAAGGTTCCCAGCGATCGCGTCGGTTCGGCCACGGCTGATGTCATCTTCCCCGGAGCTGGAGCCGTGATAATGGCGGTTGCGATCATGATCTCGACCTTTGGCTGTAATAACGGCCTGATCATTTCCGGCGCACGGGCGTATTACGCGATGGCGAAGGATGGCCTGTTCTTTAAAGCGGCCGGTGAACTCAACAAGTTTCAGGTCCCGGCCTGGGCGATCGTGATCCAGGGCATTTTGTCGGTATTGTACGTTTTGCCACGCACCGTCAATCAGGCTGCTGACGGCAAGGTCACTTATGGCAATCTGTACGGCGATCTACTCACTTACGTGATCTCAGCCGCTTTGATATTTTATATCCTCGCGATCGGGGCGGTTTTTGTGCTCCGCGTGAAACAACCCGACGCCGAACGCCCGTATAAGGCATTCGGATATCCGATAATTCCGGCTCTCTACATCATCGGAGCGTCGGTCATTCTGGTTGTTTTGTTCGTCTATCAGACAACGGCAACATGGCCTGGGCTTGTTATCGTTCTTACCGGCGTGCCGGTTTATTTTATTTGGAAGGCAATGGCTGGCAAAGCGGATAACGCCGAACAGTCATAGTAAATCAACCACTAGGAGGTTTCAATGTCACTATTTGCGACAAAACCAATTTCAAAGATCATAGCCGAGGCTGAGGAGACCGGTACACATACTCTTAAGAAGACTTTGAGTGCGCTCGATCTCACGATGCTCGGTATCGGTGCCATTATTGGTACCGGAATCTTCGTCCTTACCGGACAGGCTGCCGGTAAACACGCCGGCCCGGCCGTTATCATCTCGATGGTGATCGCCGGTATCGTGAGCGCATTTGCGGCTCTCTGCTATTCGGAATTTGCGGCCAGCGTGCCAATTTCGGGTTCGGCTTATGCCTATGGCTACGGAACGCTCGGCGAGTTTGTCGCCTGGATCATCGGCTGGGATCTCATTCTCGAATACGCTTTTGGCGCAGCCACCGTCGCGGTCGGCTGGTCGGGCTATGTGGTCAGTCTTTTCCGCGACACGCTTGGGATAAACTTCCCGCTGGCTCTTAGCGCTCCGCCGGGGGCCCAGATTCTCGGGCCGGATAAATCGGTCATCGGGACGGGTGTTTTCAACCTTCCGGCCGCCCTCATTGCAGTCGCGGTGACCTTGCTGCTGATCCGCGGCATCAAGGAATCGGCGAGCTTCAACTCGATCATCGTGCTCGTTAAGGTGCTGGTGGTCGTGCTATTCATCATCGCGGGAATCGGGTACGTCAACACGAGCAACATCGGTATCGGCTGCACGGTCGGTTCGCCCGGATGTGCGGAGTTCATGCCGTACGGTTTCAGCGGCGTTGTCACTGGTGCGGCGGTCATCTTCTTCGCGTACATCGGTTTCGACGCTGTTTCGACGGCTGCTCAGGAAGCAAAGAATCCGCAGCGTGATATGCCGATCGGCATCCTCGGTTCGCTCGCGATCTGTACTGTTCTGTACATTCTCGTCGCCGGTATCATGGTCGGCCTCGTCGATTACAAGCTGCTGACCAACGCCGCCGCTCCGATTGCTGTTGCTATCGATGCCGCCCTTCAAAGGGCACAGGGGACGACGATGGGCACGATCCTCGCGGTTTTCCCGACGATCATCAAGGTCGGTGCCGTGCTCGGACTCAGCTCGACTATGGTTGTTATGACGATGGGCCAGCCGCGTGTGTTCTACTCGATGTCGAAGGACGGCTTGCTGCCTAGCTGGGCTGCCAAGATCCATCCGAAGTTCCAGACACCGCACATCACAACAGCGATCACTGGAACCATCGTTGCGATCCTCGCCGGTTTTGTTCCGATCAGCTTGCTCGGCGAGCTTGTCAGTATCGGAACGCTGTTTGCCTTCGTGATCGTCGGTACCGGAATCATTATTCTGAGATCGTCGAACCCGGCGCTTAACCGCCCATTCAAGGTACCGCTCTCGCCATTCATCCCGATCGCGACCGTCGTTTCGGCTGCCTATCTGATGAACAGCTTGCCGCTCGACACCTGGATCCGCCTGATCGACTGGATGGCTATCGGCCTGGTGATATATTTCGCCTACAGCTACAGCCACAGTAATCTCGGCAAGGAAGAAAATCAGGATAATATCGAACTGCCGGCGAATTACACTCCGCCCGTTGCCGCGATCATCGCTATCGTGCTGTGTATTGCGTTGACGCTATATCAGGTTCCATATTTGATGGATCTGAAACCGGCCGTGATTCCGCTAAACATCGGTATCCGCCTGTTTGCCTGGACAGTAACGGGCATTTTGGTCGGCGTCCTCATGTACGGAAAGAGCGATCGCGCAGGCGTGCGCAGCGCGTCGGTGCAAAAGATCGGGTTGATCGCATCGCTCATAAATCTGGCTGTCTGGATCGGTATTACCTACTGGTTCTTTATGCATTTCTCCGAACTTCACGGTTAGTAGTTATTGCATTTAGGCCCAACAAATTGGCCACAGAGTTCGCAGAGATTCTTCCAGGACCTCTGTGAACGCTGTGGCTAAATTTTTATGCAGAACAAGCTCGTAAAATGGCTGATCGTGCTCGCCTGCGGCATCGGGATCGCCGTCATTCCGCCGCCCGACGGCGTCACGCGCGAAGCGTGGATGCTGTTTGCGATCTTTATCGCAACGATAGTGGGGTCGATCGTCCAGCCCCTAACAGGCAGCGCAATGGTGCTGCTCGGCATCGTCGCTCTCGCTCTCACACGCGTTTTGCCGATCGAGCGAGCCCTTGCCGGGTTTGCGGACAAATACGTCTGGCTGGTGCTCGCGGCATTCTTTATCTCAAGAGCGATGATCAAAACCGGACTTGGCCACCGCATCGCTCTGGTTTTTATACGGCTCATTGGCCGCAAAACGCTCGGGCTTGGCTATGCTCTTGTGTTCACAGACTTTATCCTCGCGTCCTTCATTCCATCGACCGGAGCCCGTTCCGGTGGCATAATCCTGCCGATCGCCCGCAGCGTGACCGAAACGTACGATTCGCGGCCCGGTGACGGCACTGCCGGAAAGCTCGGCACTTTCCTGATGACGATGCTGTATCAGTGCGAGGTCATCCTCTGCGCTACTTTCCTGACCGGCCAGGCGTCGAATGTCATCATAAGAAATCTGGCGCTCGAAAGCACGGGAATCGACATGAACTACTCGGCATGGTTCACGGCTGCGATCGTGCCATCGATCATCTCGCTGATCGTGATCCCGCTCATGATCTACCGACTATTTCCGCCCGAAATAAAGGAAACGCCAAACGCCATCTCATTTGCCAGCGACGAACTAAACAAGCTCGGCCCGTTGAAACGGGTAGAGAAGATCTTGCTGATAGTATTCATAGCGGTCGTTTCGCTGTGGATCACGGCGTTCTTTCATGGAATCGATTCGACCGTTATTGCTCTAACCGGTATCGCGGCATTGCTGATAACCGGCGTGCTCGAATGGCGTGACCTCTTCGAAGAATCGAACGCCTGGGACGTATTCATCTGGTACGGCGGCTTGCTCATGATGGCCGGAGAACTCGGCAAGACGAATCTGCCTTCCCTCTTTGCCTCCGGCGTCGCCGCTGTAGCGGGCGGATTGAGCTGGCCGCTCGCGCTTGCAATTCTCGCGCTCGTTTTCTTTTTCGCCCACTACGCTTTTGCCTCCATCACGGCCCACGTCATGGCGATGCTCGTGCCTTTTTTGCTCGTGACCATCGCCCTTGGTGCTCCGACCGGACTGACGGTTCTGATGCTCGCCTATTTTGCGAATCTGAGCGCCGGACTAACGCATTATGGGACAACGCCGGCACCCGTCTATTTCGGCCTCGGCTACGTCACGCAGCGGCGTTGGTGGACAGTCGGTCTCATTGCTTCGATCCTCAACATCGCGATATGGTCCACGATCGGACTCGGGTGGTGGAAGCTGCTCGGATGGTGGTAATCGCAAGGCAACTGATTGGACCGCAAGCGTCTCGCTTGCGGTCCAATGAAAAACGACTGCGGTGCGTTAAGCGATTAGAAAAACTGGGGTTCAAAGTAAATCTGCAACCCGTTGCCGCCTAAATCGAAAAAAGAGGCCCTTATGTCTATCTTCATAAGAGCCTCCAACAAATCCGTTAGCCCAAATACCCTCTAAATTTCTCCTTAGTGGCCGAGTAGGTCGGAAACACCTTAGACAAGTCTTTCGCTCCCATATGTTTGCTTGCGGCTTCGGCGAAGACGTCGCGGAAGTCGGTGGTTACTGAGAGGTCGCGGCCTTCGTTTAGCTGGTCGGGTTTTAGGCCTTTCCAGTCGGCGTAGACCTTGCCGCCTTTGACGCTGTTGCCGAGGATGAACATCGAGTTGCCGTGGCCGTGGTCGGTTCCGCGTGAGCCGTTCTCTTTGGCGGTGCGGCCGAATTCGGACATCGTGATCACGACGACATCGTCCATGCGTTTGCCGAGATCGGTACCGAAGGCGGCTATCGCACCGGCAAAATCCCTAAGCAAATTAGCGAGCTGCCCTTGCGAAGGGTTATTGCCGAGACCCTGATTTGTGTGCGTGTCCCAGCCGCCCATTTCGGCGAAGGCGACCTCGAGACCGACGCCGGCCTTGATAAGCTGGGCGATCTGCATCAGAGAGCGTCCGAGCGAGGTTGTAGGGTAAACCACTCCATTTTCGGGCTTGTATTGAGCAGGATTTGCGGTTTTCAGGTAATTGACCGCTTCAAAGGTTTCCTTTCCGGTCTCGCCGAGTGAATCTTTGGCATTTTGCTGATACAGCCCTTCGAAGCCACCTTTCATGTTGTTCGAATAGACACCGGCCTTGATCGAAAAATCAGCCAGGTTTGCCATCGCGACCGAGGGGAAACGACCGTACAGCGAACGCGGCATTTGCTGTGTCATCGAAACTGCTCTAAAAGGCGAATCGTCCTTTCCGCCCGTTGATTGCAAGACGCGGTTGAGCCAGCCGTCCTTTGTGCCTTTGTTACCGGGCGTGCCCGATTCCATATAGTCCTGCGCGTCGAAGTGCGAACGCGTATTGTCAGGCGAACCGGCAGCCGTCACGACAGCAAGATTTTTGCTTTTCCAAAACGCCTCGAGCGGTTTCATACTCGGATGCAGACCGAAGAAGCCGTCGAGATCGATGGCACCATTCGGTTTGTCGGGCCGCGGAATGGCGATCGTGGGACGCAGGCTGTAATACGCGTCTTCCGCGTACGGAACGACCATGTTCAGGCCGTCGACCGCTCCGCGTTGGAATATCGTGACCAGCACCTTTTTCTTGCCGTAGCCTTCACGAACAGCAGCCGCGTTCGCAAACTGATGCAAAAAATCCGGTGCCGCAGCCATAAACCCAAAGCTCGCCAGCCCGATGCCGCTCGTTTTCAAAAAATATCGTCTATCCATAATTGCTTACCCCGTGAAAAATATTTTATCAGCCACAACCTTAGACGCACACGTTTGTGAAATGGTCAGATTATTTCTCAAATGCAAAAGCCCGCGCGTGAGCAAGGGCGATACGTTCAACTTGAGCGATCCGCCCTTGCTTACGCGCGGGCTTCGGCATCGAAGGAAATTTCAGTGACGCTCATCATATTTTCAAACGCAGACATATTATTCAATAATAGTCACAAGATGCGCGAGGAATTTGTTCAACTAATCATCGACCGGCTCAACCGAAACAGTGACGCGATCCGGGCTGACTTTGCGGCGGACAAGGGCGTCGCTGCGCATTTCACGGCGATCGACGATCTGTTGCCGGATGAGATCGCCCGGCGCGTCGCTGATGCGTTTCCGTCCGCGAGCGAGATGCGTCTGATGGATACGTTTCGCGAGAAAAAGCATACTTCCAAGAGCCTCGACAAATTTGACCCGATCATTTCGGACATCACTTTTGCTTTTCAGGACAAGCGTGTGATCGAGCGCGTCGCTGAACTCACCGGCATCAGCGACGCTGTCGGTGATCCGCATTTGTATGCCGGCGGGCTCAGCGCGATGTCGAAGGGGCATTTTCTGAATCCGCATCTCGACAATTCGCATGATGGCGAGCAAAAGAATTATCGCGTGCTCAACCTGCTCTACTACATCACGCCCGATTGGCAACCCGAAAACGGCGGCAATCTTGAGCTGTGGGATGAGCGCGTCACGGAACCGATCGAGATCCCGAGCCTCTTCAACCGTTTCGTCCTGATGGCAACGAACGACAAGTCCTTCCATTCCGTCAACGAGGTCAAGGCCGACGGCGTGCGTCGCTGCGTGTCGAACTACTATTTCTCGCCCCACTCGCCAAACGGCTACGAAACCACCCACGTCACCTACTTCATGGCCCGCCCCGAACAAAAGCTGCGACGCATCGTCACCAAACTCGACAGCGAACTGAGAACCAAATTGAGAAAGATCAAGAAAGACGGGTTTGCGAAGAAGGATGTGTTTGAGGGTTAGCGGGAGATCTGACATCGTCCCGCCCGTTTTTCGGTGCGAAGAAATTTGCACGCAAAGCTCTAATAAGCAAAAGGCCGCAAAGGTAAGAAAGTTGATCGAGATCCAATAATCGAGCTCCCGTAGGAGCGGCATGTTTGTAGAAACGGATGGTTAGAAAATGTGCTTAGCCCCAATAGGGGCGACACAGTTATGGTGACGCTGGATAGTTCCGCGCCTAGGGAGCTTGGCAATAATTCCTTGATCGGGCTTCTACAAACATTTCGCTCCTACCGGAGCTAAGATCGAATAACGCGGATTTTGCTTAGCTAGAAGCTTCGTATGGGGAGATGGCTGGGTTTTTACGCCAGCCACTGCACCGTATCGGCTCGTGAAAGAACTCACCAAAAACGAGCTGAACGCGTATATTGACGCTGTTTTTGGTGGAAAAGTTGCCATTTAGCTAGCAGGCTAACGTTATGTTAGCCTGCTTACATAGTGGATTAGATCGCATCCACGATGGCGTTGAGAGTCGCGGAGGGCCGCATCGCGGCGTATGCTTTGTCCGCATCGGGATGATAATAGCCGCCGACGTCCTGTGACTTGCCCTGGGCACCGATCAATTCTTCATTGATCTTTGCTTCGTTCTCCTGCATCGCTTTGGCAACGGGAGCAAATTTTGCGGCGATCTCGGCGTCCGCGGTTTGTTCGGCAAGAGCCTCGGCCCAATACATTGCCAGGTAGAAATGTGAGCCGCGGTTATCGATCTGACCGACTTTTCTTGCCGGGGATTTGTCGGTGGCTAAGAATTTCGCATTTGCCGCGTCCAGAGCATCCGCCAGGATCTGAGCTTGCTTATTGCCTTGAGTTTGAGCCAGATGCTCAAAACTCGCCTGTAGGGCTAAAAACTCACCCAGCGAATCCCAACGCAAATAGCCCTCCTGCAAAAACTGTTGGACGTGTTTCGGAGCGCTGCCGCCGGCCCCGGTTTCGAACAGGCCGCCGCCGTTCATGAGCGGAACGATCGAGAGCATTTTGGCCGAGGTTCCGAGTTCCAGGATCGGGAACATATCGGTCAGATAATCACGCAGAACATTACCCGAAACCGAGATCGTGTCCTTGCCTTCGCGGGCTCGTTTTAAAGTCGCGGCGACGGCATCTTTGACATCCATGATCTTGATATCGAGGCCGGTGAGATCGTGATCTTTCAGGTATTTTTCTACCTTTTTGATGATTTGAGCGTCGTGAGCCCGGTCGTGATCGAGCCAGAAAATTGCCGGTGTGTCTGAGAGTCTTGCTCGGTTCACGGCGAGCTTTACCCAATCCTGAATAGGAGCGTCTTTCGCCTGGCACATTCTGAAAATATCGCCGTTCTGCACGCTCTGTTCGAGCAGGACATTTCCGGATTCGTCCTCGACCTTGACGGTTCCTTCGCCTGCGATCTGGAAGGTTTTGTCGTGCGAACCATATTCCTCAGCTTTTTGAGCCATCAGGCCGACGTTCGGGACAGAGCCGAAGGTTTTCGGGTCGATGGCTCCGTTTTTCTTCATGTCGTCGATGATCGCCGCGTAAAAACCAGCGTACGTGCGGTCGGGAATTATGCAAACAGTGTCTTCTTCATTGCCGTCGGAGTTCCACATTTTCCCGCCGCCGCGTACCAAGGCGGCCATCGAAGCATCGACGATCACATCCGATGAAACGTGGAAATTCGTGATGCCTTTGTCCGAATTGACCATCGCCAGTTTAGCGCTGTTTTCGATGGTCCTTGCGATGTCTGCCTTGATCTCGGCCTCTTGCGGATGCCCGGCGATCTTCTCGCTTAGAGTCGCCAGGCCGTAATTCGGATTGATGTCAAGTTCAGCAAAGACATCCTTATATTTCTCAAAAACGTCCTTAAAATAGGTCTCGACGATCGCCCCGAAAATAATCGGGTCGGAGATCTTCATCATCGTTGCTTTCAGGTGAGCAGACAGAAGAATGTCTTTTTCCTTGGCCTCGCCGATCGCTTCTTTTACGAAAGATCTCAACGCGGAGAGCTTCATGATCGACGAATCGATCACTTCGCCGGCTTTTAATGGCGAGAAGTCCTTCAAGATCTTTTCGGATCCGTCATTTCCGTAGGAAACAATTCGGAATTTGCCTTCGTTTTCAACAGTTGTAGAATTTTCCGTTCCGAAAAAATCACCGCTCGTCATGTGCGCGACCGACGTTTTGGAATCGGCTGACCACACGCCCATCCGGTGCGGATTGACCTTGGCGTAATTTTTTACGGCTTTTGGTGCCCGGCGGTCGCTGTTTCCTTCTCGCAGGACAGGATTAACCGCGCTTCCCAGGGCTTTAGCGTATTTTTTGTTGATGGCTTTCTCTTCTTCGGTTTTGGGTTCGACGGGATAATTCGGTAAAGCGTAACCCTGTTTCTGAAGCTCGGCGATCGCCTCTTCCAACTGCGGAACTGAAGCAGAAACGTTAGGAAGCTTGATGATGTTGGCTTCAGGTTTGGTCGCGAGTTCGCCCAATTGCGCGAGTGCATCAGGCGTTTTCTGGCCGTCCGTTAAATACTCCGGAAAGTTAGCCAAAATTCTGCCCGCGAGTGAGATATCGGGAACTTCGATATCGATGTCCGCAGCCTTGGTAAACGCATTAACTATCGGTAAAAAAGAAAACGTCGCGAGCATCGGTGCTTCGTCGGTCAATGTGTAGTAAATTTTTGAACTTTCCGCCATTTTTATTGCCTGTAGTATCAATAGGATAGAGTGAGCTAATACATTTATATTAAGGTGCTTTCGGTGAAAAGGTAAATGCGGCTTTTTTATTTCGCGAGGAATGCGTGGCGGCGGCTGAAGTGGGATATTATGAAATTAGTGCGTAAGTTTTCCGTTCATTCGATATTCGCGGTTGTGCTGTTTCTTGCGGCCTCGTGTTTCGCGCAAGGCCCGAAGGAGATCTTTCGCGATTCGGATGGGAATCTGGTATCGAATAACGAATTCGTCGATATTCGGATGGCGAATTTTAACTATCCGGATGCGACGATCGTAAAAACGCTGCCCGACGGCACGAAGGAATTTCAACTGCAAAAGATCCCGCAGGAAGGCATGGCGGCCCCGGTGTTTTCTGTGAAGACGCTCGACGGCGGGCGGGTTGATATGGCTATGCTAAAGGGCAAAGTGGTTGTGCTGA
The DNA here is from genome assembly GCA_040080065.1 of Pyrinomonadaceae bacterium. Classification (GTDB taxonomy): domain Bacteria; phylum Acidobacteriota; class Blastocatellia; order Pyrinomonadales; family Pyrinomonadaceae; genus OLB17. The sequence continues at coordinate 119,389 of JBEBJB010000008.1, read as the reverse complement.
ATTTCTGGTTCATCGGCTGTGCCTCGTGCCGGGCACATCAGCCGAAACTCAACGAGCTTAAATCGAAATTTGCGGGGCGTGACGACGTTGTATTCCTCGCGATAACGGCCGATCCGGCAGGTGATGTTAAAAAATATCTGTCGAAAGAACGATTTGATTACCCACAAACGACCGATGCAGATGCGTTGATAAAGGCTTTCCGCGTCGCCGTCTATCCGAAAAATATAGTCATTAATAAGAACGGCGAGATAGTTTACTGGCGAAGCACGATCGCCGCGTGGGACAAGTTTGAATCGGTCATTCGAGCCGAGTTAGCAAGATAGATATGGCAAAGACGCCGCTGGTTTCAATAATAATGGGCAGCAAATCGGACTGGCCGACGATGGAGATCGCCTCGCAGACTCTGGACGAATTCGACGTGGCGCATGAGAGCAAGGTCGTCTCGGCTCATCGCACACCCGATCTGCTCTTCGAATTTGCAAAAACCGCTGAGGAACGCGGGATCGAGGTGATCATCGCCGGCGCCGGCGGCGCGGCTCATCTGCCGGGCATGTGCGCTTCGCAGACGGTTTTGCCGGTGCTTGGCGTTCCGATCGAAAGCAAAGCACTGAAAGGGCTCGATTCACTGCTGTCGATCGCTCAAATGCCCGCCGGTGTGCCGGTTGGAACGCTGGCGATCGGGCAGGCTGGGGCGAGGAATGCGGCTTTACTCGCGATCTCGATACTTGCGAATTCCCGGCCGGAACTTCGAAAGAAACTGCATAAATTTCGCAGCGAACAAACCAGGAGCGTTCTTCGTTCTAAGCTGGATAAGGAGAAAAAATGATCAGTAAATACAAACGTCTCTATTTCAGCAAAGTGTATGCGGGGCTCGGGCTCGCTCTTTTATTTTGCACGCTGGCTCTCGGGATTTCGGCTCAAACCGACGAAGTCGACAAGGTTGTTGCGGCGGAGATGCAGCGGCAGAAAATTCCGGGTGTTGCCGTCGCTGTGATACGCAACGGCAAGGTTATCAAGGAAAAAGGCTACGGCCTGGCGAACGTTGAGCTGAACGTTCCGGTGACGAGCGAAACGGCGTTTAAGATTGGCTCGATCAGCAAACCGATCATCGCCATCGGCGTGATGAAGCTGGTCGAGGAAGGCAAGATCGGGCTCGACGATCCGGTCGGGAAGTATTTTCCCGAGGCGCCGGACACGTGGAAAGGGATCAAGATCCGCAATCTGCTGAGCCACACGTCGGGCATCATTCGCGAGGCTCCGGGCTTTGACCCGATGAAAATTCAGCCGGATTACGACGTGATCAAAACTGCTTTTCCTGTGCCGCTCGTTTTTGCACCAGGCGAGAAATATCAATATTGCAACGTCGGCTATTTCTCGCTCGCCGAGATCATCACGCGCGTCAGCGGCAAAGCGTGGCCCGATTATCTGAGCGAACTGATCTTTAAACCGCTGAACATGTCGGCGACGCGAACGACCTCGAATTTTGACATTATCCAGAATCGTTCCGGTGCGTATATCATCGAAGGAACAAAAATGTCGAACGCCGAATCGTACCGTGCGTTGCGGCCAAGCGGTGCTTTTTATTCGAATCTCAAAGACATGATCAAATTCGACCTCGCTCTCGAGAACGGCGGGCCGTTGAAGAAAGAGACTTTGGCGTCGATGATGACTGCCTTTAAGCTCAACGACGGGCAGTTTGCCCCATATGGATATGGATTTGTGGTCGGTGCATTTCGCGGTAAGAAACGGCTCGGGCATGGCGGCAGTTTGTCAGGATTCAGGTCGGATCTCGCGATCTTTCCTGAGGACAAATTGAGCGTCATCGTGCTCGCAAATCTCGATTCGGCCATTCCAGCGATCATCGCGAACCTTGTCGCAGATGTTTACATCGACTTTCCGGAAGCCGCTCGTCCGCAATAATATGACAGCCGACGAGATCATTGCTGAGCTTCGTGAACTCGCCGATCCTTCAAGGGTGGCTATGTATGACCGTTTCGCGATAAAGACAAATCAGATACTCGGGATATCGACGCCTGACGTCAAGGCTTTTGCCAAAGAGGTCAAGAAACTGGTCGCCGATCGCCATGCGGTCGCGGCGGAGCTTTGGCAGAGCGGCATATATGAGGCACGGGCGATTGCGTTTCTCATCGACGATCCTAAACTCGTCACGCCGGAGCAGATGGATTCGTGGTGTGCGGATTTTGACAATTGGGCGACGGTGGACGGAGCGTGTGGTTATCTATTTTGCCGGACAAAGTATGCTTATGAAAAGGCTGTTGAATGGACGACGCGCGAGCCGGAGTTTGAGAAACGTGCGGGGTTTTCGATGATGGCCTATCTGGCAGTCCATGACAAAAAGGCTCCGGACGACAAGCTGGCGGGATTTTTTCCGCTCTTGGAATTGCATTCGGACGACGAGCGGAATTTCGTAAAAAAAGCTGTAAATTGGGCTCTGCGGCAGATCGGGAAACGAAGTTTGGCTCTCAACGAGCTTGCGATCGAGTCGGCGGAACGTATAAAAGCGACGGGAACAAAAGCAGGCCGATGGATCGCGGCAGACGCTTTGCGCGAGTTGCGGAGCGAAGCGGTTCGCGAGCGGCTATCTAGGAAAAATGTCTAATCTGATTCTTCCAAATTCAACCATAGGCGTTTTCGGCAGCGGGCAGCTTGGGCGTATGTTTGCGATCGAGGCGCGCAAGATGGGGTATCGGGTGCATACGTTTTCGCCTGAAAGCGACACGCCGACGGGGCAGGTCGCGGATATTGAGACTTGTTCGGGTTATGACAACCTGTTTGAAGTGAGGACGTTTGCGCAGAGTGTGGATGTGGTGACGTTTGAGTTTGAGAACGTACCGGCCGCGACGGTTGACGCGGCGGCGGAGTTTGTCGAGGTGTTTCCAAAGGGCGAGATACTGCACACGACACAGAACCGCTTGCGTGAGAAGACATTTCTCGCCTCGAACGATTTTCCGGTCACGCCTTTTCGGTATATTCAGACGATCGAGGACCTACGAACCGGCGTCAGCGAGCTTGGCCATCCCTGCGTACTGAAAACCGCCGGATTCGGCTATGACGGCAAAGGACAGGCGAAGATAAAGGTTGAGAGCGATATCGATGTCGCTTTTGCCGGGCTTAATGGAGTCGATGCGCTGCTTGAGGCCTTTGTCGATTTTGAAAAAGAGGTTTCGGTCGTCTGTGCCCGCAGCCAGGACGGCAATTTTGCGCATTACGGTGTGATCGAGAACGAGCATGCCAATCACATCCTCGACGTGTCGTTTGCACCCGCAGTAGTTTCGGAGCGGGTGTTTCTCGATGCGGTTGAGATCGCGCGAAGCATCGCGGATGCTCTGGATTATGTCGGGACGCTTTGCGTCGAATTTTTTCTCACTCGCGATGAAAAGTTGCTGGTCAATGAACTCGCACCGCGGCCGCACAATTCGGGCCATCTGACGTTTGACGCATGTGTGACCTCGCAGTTTGAGCAGCAATTACGGGCTGTCTGCGGGCTGCCGTTCGGTTCGACGGAATTTTATCGTCCGGCGGCGATGGCTAATTTGCTGGGTGATGTGTGGGCGAACGGCGAACCGAATTGGGCAACGGCATTAGAATTGTCCGATGCAAAACTGCATCTTTATGGAAAAGTCGAGCCGCGAATTGGCCGCAAGATGGGACATTTGACGGCGACCGCCGTGACTGCTCATCAAGCCGTCGAACTGGTGCGCGAAGCAAAGCGACGACTAAACCACCCGGCGGCCCAGGCTTACTCCGGCAATGACGCCTAAAAATCCGACGATCACGCTGAGAGCAAGATACAGAAAAGCGGTGATCAATTGCTTTTCCCGCACGAGCCCGAAAAGTTCCATTTCAAAGGTCGAAAATGTCGTAAAAGCTCCCAAAAAGCCGACAATTATCGCCATCCTCAGATTTTCGTTCGATGAATATTTGTCCGCGAAAAGAATCAGCAGAAATCCAATCAGAAAGGAGCCCGTTATGTTGATAACGAACGTAGGCAGCGGGAATTTGTCAAAAACCGAGCTGAGCGGCGAGCTATTTATCAGATAACGCGCAACCGCTCCGAAAGCTCCGCCGATGGCGATAGATAGGATCTTGCCGAGTTCTTCCATTGTTCCGAATTATACACTCGACAATTGCAAAAGCCCGCGCGTAAACAAGGGCGATTCACATACTCAGTTGTTCTAAGAGTCCTAACCTTGGGCTCTCCGCGTGCGTGAATCGCCCTTGCTTACGCGCAGGCTTTTGCACCGCTGAACAAATCATTTGCCCGATATCGCTGCACAAAGTAAACTTAAGGGTTATGGCTGAAGGAGTTGCATTTTCGCTAGAAGCAGACCGAACGACCCGTTACCGCGAGATCGTGCCGCAGATCGCCGCCTTGATCGAGGGCGAAACGGACTTGATCGCTAACCTGGCGAATGTCGCGGCGGTGCTGAAGGAAGTTTTTGGGTTCTTTTGGGTAGGGTTTTATCTGAAAAAAGAAGGCCAGCTGGTTTTAGGGCCGTTTCAGGGGCCGCTCGCGTGTACGCGGATCGATTTTGACAAGGGCGTTTGCGGGCACGCTTATTCGACGCGGGAAACGGTGATAGTACCGAATGTTGACGAGTTTCCCGGTCATATAGCGTGTGCATCGGCGTCGAAGTCTGAGATCGTGGTGCCGCTTTTTGATAGCGCGGGCGAGATATTTGGCGTGCTGGATGTCGATAGCGACCGGTTGGACGATTTTTCTGCGGTCGATGCTCACGGACTGGAACAGGTCACGGCGTTGATCGGTAAGGGAGTGAACTGGCGATAGTTGATCATTATGACTGTGACTGAGTACCCTTACTGGATCTGGATCTTGTTTTTTTCGGTGGTCTTGGTAGCCCTTTTTGTGGATATCGGGATCGTCAACCGCAAATCTCACGCGCCTACCCGCAAGGAAACCTTGATTTGGAGCGCGGTCTGGGTTTCAGTCGCACTTGCTTTCAACGTCTTCATTTACACCCAATACGGTTTCAAGCACGCTCAGCTTTTCCTTACCGGTTATCTGATCGAGCTATCACTTTCGGTCGACAACCTGTTTGTTTTCCTACTCATTTTTACGTTCTTTAAGGTTCCAAAAAAGTTTCAGCATCGCGTCCTCTTTTGGGGCATCATCGGTGCGCTCGGCATGCGAATGATAATGATCTTCGCCGGTGCTGAGCTGGTTGAGCGATTTCATTGGATCATATATCTCTTTGGAGCTTTCCTTGTTTATACGGGGCTTAAGATGTTCGGGAACAGCGACGACAATTTCGAGCCGCATGAGAGTGCGATCGTTAAGCTTGCGACGAAATACATCCGCATCAGCAAGCATTATGACGAAGAAAAGTTTTTTACCGTTAAGGACGGCGTCAGAACCGGAACGCTTTTGCTGCTCGTGCTGATCGTTATCGAATTTACGGATCTCGTTTTTGCGGTCGATTCGATACCGGCGATCTTTGGTATTACGACCGACAGGTTTATCGTTTATACGTCGAATATCTTTGCGATTCTCGGCCTTCGTACGTTCTTTTTCTTGCTGTCCGATCTTGCCAGCAAGTTTCATTACCTGAAATACGGCCTCGCGTTCGTGCTGACATTTATTGGTGTGAAAATGCTGCTGCCGTTGCTTTCGCAGGGAATTATGATGGCGTTAGGCGAGGGCAGCACGTCGGGCTTTGCCGATCTGCTGCGGCGTTATAATAACCATGAATTTGAGCAGGCGGTCATCAATATCTCCCTCAGCGTCGTTGCGGGAGCGATCCTGATCTCGATCCTCGTTTCATTGATCTTTCCTGCTGAAGAAGAGGAAACGCCAGTAGCCGAAGAAATTGCCGACGAGGAAGAATTTATCTAAGCCACGCGATGCCGGACAAGTATCGAAAATTTTACGTTGACTGGTGGAATATCCGCAAAAGCACGATCTGGGGGACGGTTGCCCTTATCGTGATCGGCGCGGCTCTGGCTGGCGGAACGTGGTACGCGTCGAAGAATAACTGGTTCATCCCTGATGAAAAAGAAGATATACCTAAAGATTCTGCTCGAATTCTCTCGTTCGAGGGCGAGGTTCGGATCACGCGTGCCGCAACGCGCGAGACAATACTGGTGACCAAGCCAACGTTTGCGTCGCCGGGTGACATTATCCAGACGATGGCCGACGGCCGGGCGATCATCCTGATGATCGACGGTTCCCACTACCAATTGCGGCCTAATTCCGCTATGACCGTTAAGGACAACCGGACGCTGCTCGGCGGACGAGACGTTAGGGTGTCGCTCGAAGACGGGCAATTGAATGTCCGAACGAATGAGGACGGCCAGGATGCGAACAACATCGTAGAGGTAGCTGACTCTGAGAACAAGCTTCTGTCGAATACAGATGCCACATTCGATGCCGATTCGCAAACCAATCAAGGCGAGATCCGCATCAGCCGCGGTGGTGTCGAGACCACGATCGGCGGTGAAAAGACAACGATAAATGAGAACGAATTTGCCTCGGTCAACGGCGGCAAACTTTCGGCTAAAGAAAAGCTGATGCAGCCGCCGCGACAGACGTCGCCGGATAATTCGGCTCAGATCGTTGAGTCCGGCAGCGGCGCGAGCGTTGTATTTAGCTGGCAGGACGCTGAGGGAAATCCGGCCGCGAACTATTATCTACAGATCTCGCGCTCGCCGACATTTGCATCTGACGCAGTTATGGTCGATCGGAACGGGCTAAACAGCCGTGAGTTTAGGCTCGCGGCCCTCTCGCCGGGTAATTATTACTGGCGGATCAAGGCGACCGGACGTACGGGCCAGACGACGAACTGGAGCGACCCTTGGAAATTCATGGTCGTCCGCGCGGGCGAAAGTATTACCATTGACGCCTCAGAATGGAGCGTGGAGCGCGTCGGCGGCAATATATATCTTCTCAGCGGTCGAACGCGACCGGGCGTGACGGTAAAAGCTCAGGGACGTGAGACGAACTCGGGGCCGGAAGGAGCTTTTAAGATGCAAATTTCTTCGCCATCAGTCGAGACCGCCGTCGAGATCAGCGACGATCGCGGTAACCGGAGCGGTTTCATAATATCTCTTCGCAACGGAGCCGTGCTCAGGCGATACTAAGTAACGGAGGCATTTATCGGACACAGTCACGAACATAATGATTCGAAACTGACCCGCACCGGGCGGCTGAAATTCGCGCTCGGACTGACGTTCCTATACATGCTCGTCGAGGCGATTGGCGGCTGGCTGACCAATTCGCTCGCTCTGATCGCCGACGCTGGTCACATGCTGACCGATGTCGCGGCCCTGACGTTAACGATCGGTTCGATCTGGTTCGCGGGCCGTCCGGCGACGGCCAAGAAGACCTTTGGTTACTTTCGGCTCGAGATCTTAGCGGCATTTGTTAACGGAATTGCTCTTGTTCTGCTCTCGATCTGGGTAATATACGAAGCATACGAACGCTGGCAAACGCCGCCGGCGATCAATGGAACGCGGCTCACGGTTATCGCCATCGGCGGATTGATCGTTAATATCATTGCCGCAAAATTACTGCACCACGGGCATCAACATGACTTGAACATGCGTGGAGCGTGGTTGCATGTGATGGGCGACTTGTTGGGTTCCGCTACTGCGATCGTCGCGGGAATCCTGATAGCGGCGTTCGGCTGGCTGTGGGCCGATCCGATGTGCAGCGTTCTGATCAGCCTGATAATAATATTTGGCGCGTGGCGGTTGATCATGGATTCGGTCAACGTTCTGCTCGAGGGAACTCCGACCCATATCGATCTGGCTGCGGTCGAAAACACCATTCTAGAAACGGAAGGCGTTGCCGGAGTTCATGACCTTCACGTCTGGACGATATCCTCAGGAATGGAGGCATTGTCGGCTCACATCAGCCACAACGCAACCGTCGAACACACCGATCTGCTTGGCAAGGTGCGCGAGCGGCTGCACACGGCTTTTGGCATCGATCATCTGACGATCCAGATGGAAACCATCGGCCGCGAGGACGAAACTGTCTACATGTGCGAGACTGGCTCACGCTGTTTCGTGCCTGCAAAACAGCACTGATCCATGCCAACCATCGACGTTAAATACGGACGCGGAACGATTCCCTTTGAATACGACGAGCGGTTCGAGGTTCTCGGCGAACTGCGGGAGCGACCGGTCCTCTCTGATGTTGAGATAGGCGATAAACTCGATCAGCCGATCGATTCGCCGCCGTTCGAAGATATCGTAAATCCCGGCGAATCTGTCCTGATCGTCGTTCCTGACGCAACGCGGCAAACCGCCTGCGGGCAGATCGTAAATCTCGTTGTCCGCCGTCTGATCGCTAACGGCGCGGTTCCGCACGACATCCGCATAATTTTTGCGACCGGCATTCATCGAAAGGTGACTGACGAAGAAAAAGCCGCTATCCTGACGCAATTTATCTTTCAGCGGATAAAAACCCTCGATCACGATCCCCGCGATCTGATGCAGCTCACCCAGCTCGGTAAAACGTCCGGTGGGATTCCCATCGAGCTTAACCGAGCGCTCGTCGAACACGATCACGTGATCCTCATCGGCGGCGTTTCATTTCACTATTTCGCCGGATTCACCGGCGGCCGAAAGCTCGTCTGCCCGGGCCTTGCCTCGGCACGTACGATATCGGAAACTCACAAGCTGGCGTTTGATTGCTCGACAAAGGCACGCCGTGAAGGCGTCGATACGGGTTTGCTTGATGGGAATGCAGTTCACGAAGCATTCGTGGAAGTCGTCGCGAAGATCGATCCGGCATTTGCGATAACAACTGTCGTCAATGAAAATGGGGATTCAGTCGATCTGTTCTGTGGAAATTGGAAAATGTCGCATCGCTCGTCCTGCGATTCATACGCGGCGGAACACACGATCGCAATTCCTGCAAAACGCGATCTCGTCGTTGTCAGCTCAGGCGGCTTTCCGCACGACATCAACATAATCCAGGCGCACAAGGCTCTCGAAGCCGCTTCACATGCGTGCAATGACGGCGGAACGATCCTATTTCTTGCAGAATGTGCGGACGGATTGGGACGTGTCGATTTTTTGAAATGGTTCGAGGCGGAAAACACTGCCGAACTTGCTACGCGGCTTTGCGAAAAATATCAGGTCAATGGGCAAACGGCGTGGAGCCTGTTAGCGAAAGCCGAAAAGTACAATATCAAGATCGTGACCGCTCTCGACACTACCGTAACGCAGAAAATGCGGCTCGAAAAGATCGGTGCCGCACAATTTGCAGAAGTTGTGAGTGGAGCTAAAAGTGGTTACATTTTCCCAAACGGCGCGAAGTTCAATATCAATTAGCTTTTACGCCGAACGTTCTCGCGATCGAATCCGTTTGATTTCGCAGCCCGCGAAGCGAGTCTTTTTGCCCAGTGAAACGCAGGATATAAACGGTCGTTTCGTTTGCCTTCAGGAAATAAAATCTACCGCTCATGCTGCGACCGGCGGCGACGTATTCGAAATTATAGACCGCACCTTTGAGCTTGCCTGAGAAATTCTCTTCCTTTCCGGAGACAAAACCGGGACGGAACTGTAGTTTCTGCTCTTCGTCCTGAACGATATCCGTCATTATCGAATCTTTCGGGATCGTGAGTTTTCTGACCTCAAGATGCCCGTCAAAACGGTCGCCGTAAACGTATTCAACATTCGGACTTGTTGCGGACGGCTCGACGGTCAGCTTCCACTTTTTCTCGGGAACTGTAAAGCTGTAATCGACCGTCGGGCGTGAAAACACATCCTCTTCTTGAGCGACAACGGAAAAGGCCGAGAGAGCGACCAGGCACACCAACATCACAAACGAGAATCTAATCGGTTTCATTTTTCCCTCTGCTACATAGCGAACCAAATGTCATTTTACCGTAATCCGGTCAAATAACTAAAATTAGATGTGAAGAGCCCCGCAATTGTTGTACGTTTTCCTAAATTACATCATCCCGAGCATTTACTTCGGCCTTTTGAATTATAACAGCGTCTAAGTTCGCAGGAACACATTTCCGCATTTATCATTCACGGGGTAATCGATCATGAATAAACGTATTTCTCTACTAAAAAAGATTTTCGCCGCCGCATCCATGGCGGCCTTGCTCGCTCCGGCGATGATGCTGCGAGCTGACGTCAGAAGCTCTGCCAAGCCGTTAAGTGATGAGCAAAAGATAATCCACGTCCTCAACCGGCTGGGTTTCGGAGCGCGTCCGGGCGAAGTTGCTAAGGTCAAAGCAATGGGACTTCAGAAATATATCGACCAGCAGCTAAATCCTGCCTCGATTGACGATTCGATGGCTGAAGCAAAGGTAAAGGGCCTCGAGGTCTTTAATATGTCGACGGCAGAGGTTTTTGCGAAGTATCCGAACCCGGGCGCCTTGCTTCGTCAAATAGAAGGCGGCCGCGTCGCGCAAGCCAATGCGCAGGCCAAGAAAAGCGCAGCGACGCCGGTCGGAGCACCCGCTGTGACCCAGCAAGATCCTGATGCGATGACCAAGGAAGAGCAGAAGGAGCGCCGCGACAAAATACAGGAGATCTACGCAAAATACGACCTCAAGCCGGCAGCGCAGCTTGTTCCGCAGATCGTTGGGAATCGCGTTCTGCGTGCGGTTTATTCGGAGAAACAATTGCAGGAAGTGATGGTCGATTTTTGGCAGAATCACTTCAACGTTTTCTCGGGCAAGGCTGCCGTTCGCTGGTACATCCCTAGCTACGAACGTGACGTGCTGCGAAAGAACGCCCTGGGAAATTTCAAAGACCTGGTCGTCGGGACCGCGCAGCATCCTGCGATGTTATTTTTCCTCGATAATTACGAATCCGTTTCGCCGAATGCCGGCCCGCAGGCGAATGCTGCCGGAGCAAGGATGCTCGAGACGATGTTGAAGAACGGCAAGCTGCCGAAACAGGCACGCGAGCGTTTGAAAGCTCAAACCGGAGTGACAGACGAGCAGATCGATCAGCGGCTAAAGGACATGAAGACCGCACAAAATCCGCAGCAGCAGCGGCCAAAGCGTGGCATTAATGAAAATTATGCCCGCGAACTGATGGAGCTTCACACGCTCGGCGTCGATGGCGGTTATACGCAGGCCGACATTATCGAAGTTGCCAAGGCGTTCACGGGCTGGACCATCTCCGATCCGCGTGGCTATCGCCGTGCGGCGGCAAGCACGATCGATGGAACAGAAGAAAAGCGTCTCGCGCGAGTTCAGAGACTTGCCGGCATTCCTGACGATGTCGATAGCGGTGAATTTTATTTCAATGCCCGCTGGCACGATCCGAATCCTAAGAAGGTTCTCGGCGAAACCGTCAACGAAGGCGGCGTCAAAGACGGGCTGAAGGTAATTGATATTCTCGTGTCAAAGCCGCAGACGGCTAAATTTATTGCTCGTAAGCTCGCGAATAAATTCATCAGCGACAATCCGAGCGAAGCTCTGGTCGGCCGCGTTGCCGATGCATTCCAAAAGTCAAAAGGCGACATCAAAACGACCTTGAAAGCTCTGTTCAGCGACAAAGAATTCTTCGCACCGGAAACTTATCGTGCAAAGATCAAATCGCCGTTCGAACTCGCGGTCAGCTCGATCCGTGCCCTCGGCGGTAATACGAATGCAAGCCCTGCGTTTCTCGCGATGCTCAATAAACTTGGCGAAGTTCCGTATGGCTATCAGGCTCCGACCGGCTATCCGGACACGGCTGAGGATTGGGTAAATACCGGAGCGCTCCTCGAACGCCTTAATTTTGCGGTAGCGATCGCAAGTAACCGGATCCCCGGAACACGCGTCGATCTCAAAGATTTTTCGACCACCGACAAGGTTAAATCGCTCGATCGTGCGATTGCCGAGATACTGGATGGCGATATTTCGGCCGCAACCAAGGCAAACCTCATGAAGCAGCTAGAACAGCCGCTACCTGACGTTAAGGCCGGAAAAGAACTCACCGACGAGCTTGAGGTGCCGAACATGCGAACTCCCGGACAGCAAGGCGGCCAAAACCGTCAGGCCCGGCTGCTAAATCCGACGGGAAATCCTGACGTTTTCAAGGCTGTAAGCCTGGTACTCGGAACGCCGGAATTTCAACGTCAATAGTTTCTACTGTCGCGAAACTAAACGCCGGTGGCCGAATTTATGGCCACCGGCTATTTTTTTGAAAAATGTTTCGTTGCACGGTTATTAAGCAGCGGATCTGCCTATAGCAAATACCTTGATCAATGCAAACCCGGCAACAAACCCGCCTATGTGAGCCGCATACGCAACTCCGCCGCCAGCGGATGGCGAGAGATATCCGAGCACGATCTGGTAGACGATCCAGATGCCGAGAGCGACGTAAGCTGGCACGGTCGTCATAAAATTAAATATCAAAGCTTTGACCTGACGATTTGGAAACAGCAGCAGATATCCGCCGAGAACGCCCGAGATCGCCCCGGAAGCTCCAAGCATAGGAATTATCGAATCGGAGTTCATCATGATCTGAGCCACGGCGGCAGCAACCCCGCAAATGATGTAAAAAATAGCATATCTGATATGACCCAATAGGTTTTCAAGATTGTCGCCGAAAACGAATAGGAACAGCATATTGCCAAAAATATGCATGATATCGCCATGCATAAACATCGAACTTAGAAAATTGAAATACACCGGCAGCGGCGTCGCGTATTGTGGGATCTGAGCCGTGTTTCCGACCGAATCCCGAATTATCTGCACTCCGGTCAGATCGATGCCCGTGGTTATTTCCTTTGGCACAAGCGAAAACGCGTACGTAAACGCATCATTCCCGCCAAGCTGCTGGAGCAGTAAGAACACAAGAATATTGATGCCGATGAACGAATAGTTCACTATCGGCTGTATCCGTCGGTCAGAATGGTCGTCGCCAATGGGGAACATTTAAAGTTGGTTTTACGAAAACTTATCGTCCGGTCCAATTATCTCGTCTACGCTAACGGCTAGATCCGGAAAACCCTCCGAAATAATCGTTTCGCCTCGACGAAATATCTTGACTACGGCGTAGCTGTAGTCGCGAGGCTGACAATGGATTTCGATATTGCCCGCTTGTAGATTGACCAGCCATACTTCGGGGATGCTGCTTCGGGCATATAATGGGAGCTTACGATTGCGGTCGTAATCGAGTGTTGAATCGGAAACCTCGATCAACAGTAAGGTGTCCTCCGCAAGCGGGTTTCTGCCTCGATAAAAATCGTCACGACGTTTTAACAAGGCGAGATCGGGAATGGGCTCGCTGTATTCATCGAGCCAGATCGGGTCCTGAACCGAGTAGGTAACTCGTTTGCCTAACATATCCCGAAGAATTTCAGAAAGCGTTTTCACACACGATGCATGAGCGTGTCCTATAGGCATAGTCTCGATCAACTCTCCGTCAATTATCTCCGCGCGCTCAACATTCCGAAGCATGCCGAGATCAATCATCGTGTGGTAATCATCGACGCTGAATCGCAACCGTTTTGGGCGGACAGACATGTATTCGTAATTCCCGACCATCATAGAGACAGTTTACATTCAAGTCTATTTGTTGCCAACAGTTTTTAAAAACAAACTACGTTCCCACGATCGGTTCCAGTCCCGTAACCGCTTCCAGTTCCGCTTCCTCGCGTTCCCATTCCTCGTTGCGGAAGGCACCTTCCCATTTCGCGATAACAACGGTTGCGAGGCAATTTCCGATGACGTTGATGGCGGTTCGGGCCATATCCATTAGCTCGTCGACGCCGAGGATGAGAATGACGCCCTCGACCGGCAAGGCAAACGAAGCAAGCGTTCCCAGCAAAATGACAAGCGAAGCACGCGGCACACCCGCAACGCCTTTTGACGTGAGCATCAGCGTGGCTAGCATAATGATCTGCTGTGTCCAGGACAATTCGACTCCGGCGGCCTGAGCGACAAATATTGATGCAAGTGCCAAATACAGCGTCGTGCCATCGAGATTAAAGCTGTAACCGGTTGGCAAAACAAAGCCGACGATACGTCGCGGCACGCCGAGACGGGCGAGATTTTCCATCGCTTTCGGCAGGGCCGATTCGCTCGATGTTGTTGCGAAGGCGATCGACGCGGGCGTTTTCACCGCATTGAAGAAATCCTTCAGCGGCACTCGGAAGACCAGGGCGATCGGCAGCAACACGACAGTTGCAAACACTATGAGAGCGCCATAAAGCGTCAAAACAAGCGCACCGAGGTTCTTTAGAACCCCCAAACCTTGTTCATTGTGAGCAATCGTATATGCCATCGCGGCACCCACGCCGACCGGGGCAAACTTCATCACGTACTCCGTAAACCGAAACATAATATCGGCCAGTGATTGGCACCATTCTACGACCGCTTTCGCCTTTTTCCCGATCGCCGTTACGGCTAGTGCGAAAATCACCGAAAAGACGACGATTTGTAGCACATCACCTTCAGCCATGGCTTTTATGATCGAGGTTGGCGATAAATGCGCAATGATGTCACCGAAAGATTGTGGTTTCGCAGGCGGTTCGGGAGCAGTCAACCCTTTGGAAGCCGCATCGACGGCGTCCGCAGCCTTTTGGACAGCGATCGAAGCCTGCTTCTCCGCCTCCGCTAACGCCGCCGGATCGGAGGTGGAACGCGCCCGAAGCTCGTCCGCTTTCTTCCAGGCTTCCGAAGATTCTTTCGAAAAGTCCTGGGCCTTCTTTGAAAGTGTCGCCTTGTCTTCGCCCTTCGCAATACCCGCAAGCGAAACGCCATCGCCCGGCCGCGTAATATTTACGGCCGCGAGACCGATGAACAGAGCGATCGTGGTAACAACTTCGAAATAAATGAGCGCCTTGACGCCGATACGCCCAACTTGCTTGATATCGCCCGTGCCGGAGATACCAACAACAAGTGTGGCGAAGATCAATGGAGCAATGATCGATTTGATTAGATTCAAAAATAGCGTGGACAGCGAACGGATAAACGAAAGCAGCGTCTGCGTCTCCATGCCGAAAACATGATGATCGCCGGATTTTAAGTCGATTTCGCGGATCAGCCAGCCGAGGAATATTCCCAGCACGAGCCCGATCATGATTTTCCAGGTCAAAGAGATCTTTGGCAGTTTCATATTTCAAGTTTTGCTGCGGCGTTGGCCGGCGTCAGTCAATATTGCGGATTTTTTGAGAGTTTAGCAGATATGCAATAATTTTGGTATTTGTGATGTAAATCGGTAAAATTGACTGTCATTTTCAGAATTGATGAAGTTATTACTTTCAATCCCAGGATGCGAGCATCAAACTCTTTAATCAAGCCGCGCTATGGAGGATCGTCCCATGAAATGGAATCAATTATTTTATTCGTTTGGCCTTTTGGTATTGTTTGTTGCCATCAGTCTGTCGCAGCCTCAAGTAAGAGAGCGGGATCCGGCAAAAGAAGCTCCGGTTTTGCAGGAACTACAGAAAATCGCTCCAAAAGCGGTCGATTTGTTTAAGACTGCGACGCAAAACCTCGACAATGATAACGAAGAAGAAGCCATCCGCCAATATAACGAGGTATTGAAACAGGCGCCGAATTTTGAACCGGCCTTAAGGCGCCTGGGTTATGCTCTGATCGCAACGGGTAAGCATGCGGAAGGCATCGCAATGGCTCAAAAAGCGGTCGATTTTCATCGTTCTGCTGACAATCTGCTCGGCCTGTCGGTCGCCATTGTCAGCCCCGGCAATGACAATTACTTACCTCCCGATTCCGAGATTATGCGGGCCCTTACACTCGCTAAAGAATCGTCAAAATTGAGCAACGGTTCGGATTCTGACACGTTGGGCATGATCGCTCAGCTATCGCTTGCCCTTAACAAGATCGAAGATTTCAATTCGGCCGTCGGACAGATGCAGGCTGGATTCCCCGACTTGGTCCAGACTCACTATTTCTACGCGATCCGCCATGCTGATCAAAGGGATTTTGACGGGGCGATCGTCGAAGTCAAAACTGCGGAAACACAAGGCTTGGATTCCGAAGAAGCAAACCGCCTTATCGCGGCTATTGAAAAGGGAAAAGACGAGGCCTACCCTTTGGCCAAATATTTAAAATATATCTATGCATTCCTTGGTGTTGTCGCACTGTGGATGTTAGGTTTGCTGGGGCTTTTTGTTGGCGGCAAAAGTATGTCGGCAAAGACGCTCAAGGCTATTGAAAAATCGGACCCGGACGACATAACAGGCGGCGGACATACTTCGCTAAAGGCAGCCTACCGGCGACTTATTACCTTTGCGGGTCTGTATTATTACATCTCACAGCCGATTGTGGTCGCTCTTGTGATCGTCGGAACGGCAACGTTGGTTTACGGGTTCTTTTTGATTGGGAGAATACCGATCGCGTTTCTGATCGGTCTTGTTTTTGTTGGCGGCGGTTCGATCTTCTTTATGTTCAAATCACTCGTCGTCCGACAGAAAGTCGAAGACCTTGGACGAGTGCTGGATCAGGCAGAGGCTCCGGAACTGTGGGAACTGGTTCGGACTGTTGCGGGTGATATTAATACACGGCCAATTGACGAGATACGTGTGACGCCAGGTGTCGAGATGGCCGTATACGAAAGAGGGTCGTGGCGCCAAAAACTTCAGGATAAGGGTGAACGGGTACTCATCTTAGGCGCGGGGTCATTCGACGGGTTTTCGACAAACGCATTTCGAGCGGTTTTGGCGCATGAGTACGGCCATTTTTCTAATCGCGACACGGCGGGAGGTGATGTCGCCTTTAGGGTCAATTCGGATATGATGCGTCTTGCCGAGGCGATGGTAAATGCGGGCTCAAACACGTACCATAACCTCGCGTTTCATTTTTTGCGGCTTTATCACTTCATATTTCGCCGTATCACGCACGGAGCGTCGAGGTTACAGGAAGCGCTCGCTGACCGCGTGGCTGTTCACAACTATGGTGCTGCGGCGTTTGCCGAGGGTCTAGAGCATGTTATCCGTCAAAAAATTGTATTCGATAGGCTCGCTAATGCCGAGATCTCGTCGGCGCTCGCGGCTAGGCGAAAGTTCGAAAATCTGTACGATCTCAAGCTTGAAGACGATAGCACCTCGGACGTTGAAACTGCGTTCAGGACCGAGTTTGACCGGCCGACCGGCGAAGATGACACGCATCCAGCGGGTGCTGACCGCGTTCGACTAGCGCAAAAGGTAGAAGGCCAGACGCACGAGAATATAAAAGGGTTGGTATGGGATTTTTTTGCGGACCGAGACGAGTTTACAAAGGGAATGAGCTTATTGATAGAAAAGCAGATCCGAGGCGAGAGATACAGCAATTATCACGACACCGGTATCTCAGAAGCAGGTAACTGATCCGTCAGCCGCTATTTTATGTTCACTTCGATACATTTCAACAGTTCCGGCAGACAGACAACCAACGCATCAAAGCCCGAGGTTTTGGACAAGCTTCGCTCCATCGTCGGTGCGGAAAATGTGGTTGTTGACGCCGAAAAGGTAGAGCCTTACGGGGCGGATGCTGTCAAGGAGAAATTCCCGCCCGAGGCGGTCGTTTTTCCGGAATCGACTGCTCAGATGGTCGAGATATTGAAGCTCGCTAACAAATATTTGTTTCCCGTGACCGCCCGCGGCGGCGGCGTTGGCTATACCGGTGGAGCTGTGCCGGTCGATGGCGGGATCGTGATTGGGACGGATCGCATGAACAAGATCATCGAGATCAATGCGGACGACCTTTACGCCATTTGCCAGCCGGGGATTACGACATTTGCGTTGCAGCAGGCGGTTGAGAAGCAGGGATTGATGTTCGCGCCGGATCCGGCCTCGTACAAAGATTCATTTATCGGCGGAAATATTGCAGAGAATGCCGGCGGTATGCGAACGCCGAAATATGGCGTGACGAAACATCATGTTCTCGGCATGGAGGTCGTCACGGCGACCGGCGAGATCATCCGAACCGGCGGCAAGACGGTCAAGAACGTCGTCGGATTCGATCTGACGGGCCTGATGTGCGGCAGCGAGGGGATGCTCGGCATTATTACCGAAGCCACGCTAAAACTGCTACCAATGCCCGAAGCGACCTCGACCGTACGGGCAAACTTTCGCACGATGGAGGCCGCTTGCAAAGTCCTGACCAAATTCACACCTGAAGGGCTGCTGCCGATGGCAATGGAGGTCATCGACAAGTTTTGCGTCGCTGCGGTTGAGGAAAATTTTGCATTTGGGCTTTCGAAAGAGGCTGAAGCGATTTTGCTGGTCGCAGTCGATGGCTCTCGCGAAGAGGTGGAAAAAAACGCTCTCACCATCGAACGCATCATCGCCGCGAATGGCGGATTCGATATTCTTCGGGCCAAATCGAAAGAGGAAGAAGATAAGCTCTGGGACGTCCGTCGTGCAATCTCGCCGTCGTTAATGAAATACGGCACGTTGAAGATAAACGAAGACGTCGTTGTTCCACGTTCCCGCGTACCGGAGCTCGTCGCAGGTGTCGAACAGATCGGGGAAAAGCACGGTACGTTCGTCGCCAATTTCGGCCACGCCGGTGACGGCAATATTCACGTAAATTTCGTCGTCAACCGAGACGATCCCGACGCTATTGCCCGTGCCCGCGAATGCGTCTCAGAAACCTTCGCTCTCTCAGTCAAGCTCGGCGGCACCATAAGCGGCGAACACGGCATCGGCTACGTCAAATCCCAATACATGCACTACGCCATCGACAAACCGACGCTTGAGATAATGAAAGGCATCAAAAAAGTCTTTGATCCTAACGGGATATTGAATCCGGGGAAGATGTTTGTGTAATAATGTCCGAACTATGAAAAACAAAGTGTGTGTGTCGCTGCTCGCGACTTTCGCGTTCGTAATATTCGGCCATTTTAATGCGACCGCCCAAACAGACAAAACCATCGTCCTCGTCCGTCACGCGGAAAAAATGCCGCCGGTTGATACTGATAAGGGCGATCCTGATCTTTCTGCCGAGGGCCGTCAGCGGGCTGAGCGGTTGGCGAAGGTTCTTAAGAAATACAAACCGCATGAGATATTTGCGACCGATTACAAACGCACGAAGCAGACGGTCGAACCGATCGCTAAGAACCGAAAAAAAGAGATCCAAACCTACGACCCGACAAAACAGGCCGATCTCGTAGCAAAAATAATGCCGACAAAGACCGATCATTACCTGATCGTCGGCCACAGCAATACGATCCCGGCTCTTGCTAATCTGTTGGCGAGGAAAGAGCTGTTCCGCAATCTGCTCGATACTGAGTATGGTGTGTTTTGGGTGATCAGGATGAAGAATGGCGTGGTGACGAAGGTTGAGGTTTTTCCGTACTGACTCTTGGGCAGAAACATATCTTGAATAAGTATCTGTTTCGGATTATCCTACGAATATGAATTCGTTAGAATTTACAACGAAGATCGAGCATGGCGTGATTCATTTGCCGAAGGAGCACCAGGAATTCGACAATGAGGTTGCGCGGGTTGTCGTGACGGTCGAATCAATTGAGGAAAAGCTGGCAAAGAAGGAACGCTTGTTCGCTGCGCTTCGGAAAGTCCAGGAAGCTGACGTATTCCGCAACATTGAAGATCCGTCGGAGTGGCAGCGGAAACTAAGAGATGAGTGGGAATAAGGCTGTTCTCGACAGCAACGTAATTGTATTTTTCTCTAAGAGGAAGATTGACATCGACTCGTTGTACCTTAAATACGACGAGTTTTTTGTTTCGATCGTTACTTTTATCGAGGTCTACGCCTACGAATTTGAGAATAATGCGGAGAAAGAGATCATAGACAGTTTTCTTGAAAATGTTGAGATCGTTGACGTTGACAGAGAAATTGCGGATCAAACAATTATTTACCGTAAGGCGAAAGCGAAAAGAATACAGCTTCCTGATGCCGTGATTCTATCAACAGCAAAAACCCTCGGAGCCGAGCTGATAACGGACAATATTTCGGATTTTCAGGGGATCGATTCATCTGTCGCGATAATAGGCATCTCAAATTTGATCACCTGATCAGCGGTATTACCACAAGCATGTTAATCAAAACATCGGCTGCCATCGTATTGCTTTTTACATCAGTTGCGGGCTTTGCCCAAACACGCGAAACTCCAAAACACTCCATCACGTGGAAAGTCGATAACCTCAAAAAGATCGGCGGTCACCCGGTCGAAGTTCTGGGATCGCCAAAGGTTGAAAAAACCGATCGCGGCAAAGCGATTCTTTTTGACGGCGTTCATGACGGCATCTTTATCCAAAATAATCCGCTCGCCGGAGCCGATAAGTTTACGATCGAGGCCATCTTTCGCCCTGGCGCGGGCGGTGAAAAAGAGCAGCGTTGGCTTCATGTCGAGGATACGGAAAATGTAGAAAGCCGGGCGATGCTCGAAACGCGGCTGAACGGCAACGAGTGGTTTCTAGACACTTTTCTAAAATCGGGCGAAAACCGAATGCCTCTGTTTGCCGAGAATTTCAAACATCAGGCTGGTCGCTGGTATCACATTGCACTCGTGTACGACGGAGCGGAGATGCGGCACTATGTGGACGGAAAACTCGAACTGACAGGCAAGCTGACATTAAAAACCTTTGGCAAAGGCATTACATCGATCGGCGTTCGCCAGAACAAGGTTTATTGGTTCAAGGGAGCGGTGTTAAAGGCTCGATTTACCAACCGGCCGCTCACGCCTGCACAATTCATGAAGTAGTAAACTTGGTGTACTCGATCTTTCCCGCGAGAGCGTTGACCAAAAAGTTTGGAACGCCGCCGTTGACAATCCAGGTTTCGGTATTTTCACGCTGACAGATCATCGCGGCCTCGAGTTTTGAGTTCATCCCGCCGGTTCCGAGGCCGGAATCTCGTTCCTCAACGAGGCTGCGGGCTTCGTCAATATCTTTTATTTCAGTGATAAGGTTAGCGTTTGTGTGGAGATGCGGATTTTTGTCGAACACGCCGTCGATATCGCTCGCGAGCACGAGCAGATCGGCGTGAATGAGCGTCGCGACGAGGGCTGAGAGCTTGTCGTTGTCTCCTAAGAGGATCTCTTCGACCGAGGTCGTGTCGTTTTCGTTGATGATCGGCAGGTAGTTGTATTTGAGGAGTTCGGTGATCGTGTTCAGCGTGTTTTGCCGCGAGGTTTCGTTTTCGAAATCACGATACGTCATCAAACACTGGGCCGTCGGAATGCCGAAATCGCTGAAAACCTCATTATATATCCCCATCAAAAGCGGCTGGCCGATCGCGGCCATCGCCTGCTTTGACTCGACCGGTTTTCCGGTGTCTTTGATATTTATGTACTGCTTCGCCGCCGCGATCGCACCGGACGAGACTAGCACGATGTCGTATTCCTCGCGCAACTCCAGTATCTGACGGCCGATGTCCTCGATCTTGCCGCGTGAGATCAAATTCGTACCGCTCGTGAGCGTTGATGTGCCTATTTTTAGGACTAATTTCTTCTTCATTTCTCTGGCCGGAACGCAGGCGCCCTCGCCTGCAACGCCGGTTCCTCCGGTGTGACGGAGCGTCGGATTCTTCAACACTACCAACAATAACGTACATCAGCGTCCTGAAGCAGGACGCTTGCAGGCGAGGGCGCCTGCGTTCCGGCCAATTACTCTCTTATTTGCCCGTCGCCGTATACGAACCACTTATTCGTCAGCAAATGTTCGGCGCCGAGCGGGCCGCGGAAGTGGAGCTTTTGGGTCGAGATCGCGATCTCAGCTCCGAGGCCGAGCTGGCCGCCGTCGGTGAATCGGGTCGAGGCGTTGTGGTAAACGGCGGCACAATCGACTTCGTTCAGAAATTCTTCCGCCGTTTCCTCATTCGATGTGACGATGGCGGCAGAATGCCCACCGGAATATTCGTTGATCGTCTCGATCGCTTCCTCGGTTGAACTCACGATCCCGATAACGATCTTTGCCGACAAAAACTCTTCGTACCAAATGTCCTCGTCGGGGATTGGCGTCACCTTCGGCTCTATTTCGACTAGCTCTTCGTCGCCGATGATCTCGATGTTTTGCTCACGCAAGGCAGCGATCAGTTGCAATGTTTTAGCATCGAGATCGGGCAAATCCGCATTTATCAATATCTTATCGAGAGCGTTACAAACGCTCAGCCGCTGCTTGCCGTTAACCGCGATCTTTACCGCCATGTCGAAATCAGCCTCGCTGTCGATGTACAAAAAGTTGTTTCCGCGTCCGCTGACTATGACTGGAGCGGACGAATTTCGCAGCACAAAATCGATCAACGCCTCGCCGCCTCGCGGGATGACGAGGTCGAATTTTTCGAACTCGCCGCGGATCAGGCCCTGCGTTTCTTCGCGGGAGAGATCGAGATACTGCACCAGTTCTGGTTCTGCATCATTTTCTTTGAGAGCCAACTGCCACAGTTTCGCGAGGCAGAGATTGGTGTTTCGCGCTTCCTTTCCGCCCTTGAGCAGGATCTTGTTTCCGGCTTTTAGAGCGATGATAGCGGCATCGACCGAGACGTCGGGGCGGGCTTCGTAGATGATGAGGATCGTGCCGAACGGGACCTGGCGATTCTCGATCCGCAGGCCGTCTTCGCGGACCTGCGAAGAGATGATCCTCCCGACGGGATCTGGTGCCGCGATCACGCTTCGGACCGAGGCGACCATTGCATCAACTTTGTCTTCGTTAACCTTTAGCCGGTCGAGAATTACCTCATCGTCAGGCGGACAGGCAACTACATCGAGATGGTTCGCGGCGACAATGTCGGCTTTGTTTTCTGCTAAAAGCCTTGCGAGGCTTTCTAAGATGCTATTTCTTAAATTTTTGTTCATCGTCGAAATAGAAATTCTACTATATTATAACGAGAGTAAAATTATGGAGATACCAAAAGGCCACCAAGCAGTAATGCCGTATCTGATGATTGAAGATGCGGCCGGTTTTATCACGTTCGTTAAAGCGGTCTTCGACGCCGAAATGACGCACGAAAGCATGCGAGACGGCATCGTCGGGCATTGTGAGGCTAATATCAACGGCAGCACGATCATGTTTTCCGCAAGCCGCGGCGAATGGAAGCCTGCGGCCGCGAATATGTTCGTCTATGTCGAAAACGCGGACGAAACCTACGCCAAAGCCGTGGCAAACGGTTCGGAAACCATAATGCCGCCCGACGATCAGGAATACGGCCGAAGTTGCGGAGTGACCGATCCGTTCGGGAATACTTGGTGGATCACGTCGGTTGCGGCGGGTTGAGCCGGCGTTTCAGTCCTTCCTCGCCCCAACGCATTATTGTGTCGTGATTCCAGCGGAAAAATGGTTTCGCAATTGGCGCGAGCAGGTTCATCCAGGCTTTGGTGGTTTTGACCGTCCAGTCGTACTGAACGTGCGTGCGGCGGTCGCCAATCGCTTCGAGCTGCCATAGACCAATGCCCTCGAGTTCGCCGAATGCTCGTGCTTCGATCAGGCGGTGGCGTTCTATGCGGATGACTTCGGTATCGAATTCCAGCTTGTATGGCAGAGCGCTTTTCCAGACGGTCCTTCTGATCGAGCCAACACCATTCTCAACGCCGGGCGATATCTCAGTGACACTTAGGACCCCTGTCCACCATTCCGGCCAGGCGTCGGCTGCCTCGATCATATCCCAGACCGCGTCGAGCGGCGCGTCGAAATTCCAATGTGTGATAAATGAGTAATCGCTCATGGACCAAGGGCCGTGAGAACTGAATTAATACCAGTTTTCGCAGCCCAAATTCAAATAGATTCAGCTTTATTTTTTCTGGCCGGTCTTGGCAAAATAGCCCTGGCGATGCGTGACCTTGACCTTTTCGTCTTTTAGTTTCGGGTTCGTCACCTGGATCTCGATCTTGCGATACGATCCGTCGCGGTTCTGATTCGTCGGTTCGTAGGCGATCAGATACTGCGACCGCATCTCGTCCTGGATTTGCCTGAATGCATCACGTAGCTCGCTCTCGTCACGGGGATAGTAAGCTCGTCCGCCGGTACGTTCTGAGATCTTGTTGAGCGAACCTTTATCGACGCCGCTGTAAAAATTATCGCCGATACCGATCGAGTAGATAACCGCTTCCGACTTCAAGGCAGCCTGCACGGCGTCATCGAGCTTCTTTTTGCCAAACGTATTCACGCCGTCGCTGAGCAGAATGATCGCCCGGCGTGTGCGTTCCGGCGCCGGGCCGAGAATTTCGTCCGACGTTACCCAGATTGCGTCCCAGATCGCAGTCGAGCCCTGCACCGCCTGGTTGTCACCCGAGATTGGCGGTGTGCCGCCTACCAACACGCCGCCGCCGATGTAACCTGATGGCGGGTTGAACCGCACAGCGGTGACCGAGCGTCGAAGCCGCTGCATATTGTTTGTCATACCTTGCTCTAGTGTTGCTTCGCCGGTAAACGACACAATACAGACTTC
This sequence comes from Pyrinomonadaceae bacterium, assembly GCA_040080065.1. Taxonomy (GTDB): domain Bacteria; phylum Acidobacteriota; class Blastocatellia; order Pyrinomonadales; family Pyrinomonadaceae; genus OLB17. The sequence goes on along the minus strand of JBEBJB010000008.1, from coordinate 95,093 downwards.
GTCTTTTGCCGGCCTAATGACTGTTTCGAGGAAGGAGATCGCAGCTAACTTTTCCTCGGGCAAGGTGCGCTCCTGCGATGCGCTAACGTCGATAAGGATCGCAAGGCTCAGCGGTAGATCGACCTGTCTTGAAAAAGCCACTATCTCTTGCGGTTCACCGTTTTCGAGCAGCTTCACATCTCCTTGGCCGAGCGTTGTCAGCAGCCGGCGGTTCTTGTCCTGAGCGGTAAATAGAATGTTTACCACGTCGCTGTCGATCTTGATCACTTCGGGATCGTCGATCGGTGGAGGCGTGGCGGTTGGTGTTGGGGATGCCGCTTTTGTCGTAGGATTAGGCGGAGCCTGCTGGGCGTCAGCCACCACAAACCCGATCAGCCAAATCAGCGAAAATACTGCTGTCAGCACGGCCAATATCCTGTTTCTCGAAAACATCTTTGCAAACTCCTACTTCAACGTGTCTTTGATCTGTCGATAGCTCGATTTCGTGCGTATCTTGTATTTGCCTGACTTTTCTTTATCGGCAAGCTTTACCTCGATCTTGCGTTCGCGGCCGTCGTAATTTTGATTTGCCGGCTTGTATGTGACCAGATACTGCGACCTTAATTCCTGCGAAATTCTGGTGAACGCACGCTCAAGCTCGATCATGTCACCGGTGAAAAACGCTTCGCCGCCAGTGTCTTCGCAAAGCTGGGTGAGCAGCTTGTCGCCCTTGTCCTTGACCGTTCCGGCCTCAACGCCGGGCACGGTTCCGAGGAACCCTGCCTTCGTAGAGATGCCGAAAATGGTGGTTTCGGTTCGCTGTGCGATATCGATCGCATCCTTTAGTTCGGCCCGGCTGAACGTATCGTCGCCGTCCGTAATGATCACGATCACGCGGCGGCCCGGCACGTTTCTGAGCTTTTCGTCAGTGAACTGCCACACCGCGTCGTACATCGCGGTCTGCGAGCCCGGCTTTTTGACCTTATCCACCGCTCGGTCGAGCAGATCCAGTTTGTCGGTAAAATCCTGCTGCAGCGTGACCTCGTGGTCGAACGTCATAAATGCGGCCTTGTCCTTGCGCAGCCGGGTTACGGTGAAAATGAAGTTTTTTGCCGCTTCCTTTGAAAAATTGATCTTACCCGCGGCAGACGGCGATGTGTCCATCAAAACACCGACATAAACCGGCGGATTTGTTTTCTCGTCGGAAAAAAACGTTACTTCCTGCTGCACACCGTCCTCGAATATCTGGAAATCGTTCTTTGTCAGCCCGCTGACAAGATTCTTCTTATCCGTGACCGTGACCGGAAGCCGAACCTCAAAAACCTTGGTTGCTCCGATATCCTCGCCCGGCGGCGTTGCAGTTGGAGCAGGTTTCACAGCTTGGGCTGCGACGGTTGCAGTGAGAACCGCGCACAAGCCCAGTATCTGAAATGAAACAAAAAGCAGCGATCTTTTCATAATAACTATTCGACGCATAAATTCGATGCGGTTTGAGTGGCGGCTGTTGCCCCGCTGTAAAAGCGAAAGTATAGCAAAAATCGGGTCGCGCCACACATGTTTTTCTTACTGGCCGCGTTGCCAGGCGGGCGTCGATACGTAAGAATTGTCTTTTGCCCGAGACTATATGGATCCAAATATTTTCAGGGAATACGATATCCGCGGCATCGTTGGCGAACAACTGACCGATGATACCGTCGGTACGCTCGCGCGCGCGATCGGCACGTTCCTGCGTAAAAACGGAGCAAAACGCATCGCCATCGGCTATGATGCCCGCGAAAGCTCGCCGCGATACTGCGAGATATTGACCCGAGGGTTGAACGCCTCGGGCTGCGATGTCGTCCTGATCGGAATGGTTCCGACACCGGTTTTATATCACACGACATTCACTCAAAACGTCGATGGCGGTGTGATGATCACCGGTTCGCACAATCCGTCGAATCACAACGGCTTTAAGGTCAGCCTCGGTACGGCATCGCTTTTTGGTTCACATATACGTGAGATCAGGGATATCGCGCTCGCGGGCCAATTCGAAACCGGGACCGGCACGGTCGAGGCGATCGAGGTTCTCGACGAATATTGCCGCGACATCGCATCGCGAGTCAGTCTGGGAAACAGTGTCCGTAACGCGCACGTAAGTAAGGGCGACTCGCCGCACGAACCAATTCTGCCACAATCCCGAACACTTAAGGTCGTCGTGGATGCCGGAAACGGAATGGGCGGTGTAACGGCAGTGCCGGTTTACCGCTCGTTGGGTGTTGAGGTCATCGAGCTTTTTACCGAACCCGATTCGACTTTCCCAAATCACCACGCCGACCCGACGGTCGAAGAAAATCTGCAGGACCTGATCGCGGCCGTCCGCGAACATAAAGCCGACTTGGGGCTCGCCTTCGACGGCGACGGCGACCGCCTCGGCGTCGTGGACGAAACCGGCCGCATCATCTGGGGCGACGAACTGATGATCCCGATCTCCCGCTCAGTCCTCGCCGAAAACCCCGGTGCAACCATCATCTCCGAAGTGAAATGCTCGCAAAGCCTCTTCGACGACATCGCCGCCCACGGCGGCAAACCCCTAATGTGGAAAGCCGGCCACTCGATCATTAAAGCCAAAATGAAAGAAACCGGCGCTCTATTAGCAGGCGAAATGAGCGGTCACATCTTCTTTACCGACAGGTTTTATGGTTTTGACGATGCGACATACGCCGGAGCAAGGTTGATCGAAATGCTCTCGAACACCGATGCACCTTTCTCACACTTCTTCGCCGATCTTCCAAAAACCTTTTCCACTCCCGAACTGCGAATGCCCTGCCCCGACGACATTAAATTCGATGTCGTAGACCGCATAGCTAAACACTTCGCCCGTGACCACAATGTAATTACAATCGACGGAGCCCGAATCCAATTTGAAAACGGCTGGGGTTTGGTGCGGCCTTCGAATACGCAGGCGATCTTAGTCTTGCGTTTCGAAGCAGATTCGCACGAGGCACTGACTTCGATCCGCGAAACTATTGAGGCCAAGGTTGCCGAGTTAGTATTAAATTCGAACTGAGGAAAGCCTAGCTTTCATTCACCTTCAAAACTGCCAAAAACGCTTCCTGCGGGATCTCTACGCGGCCGACTTTTTTCATTCGCTTTTTGCCTTCTTTTTGTTTTTCGAGGAGCTTGCGTTTGCGCGAGATATCGCCGCCATAGCATTTGGCGATGACGTTTTTGCCCATGGCTTTGACGGTTTCGCGGGCGATGACCTTGTTGCCGATGGCGGCCTGGATGGCGACCTCGAACATCTGGCGCGGGATGAGCTCCTTCATCTTGGCGGTCAGGAGGCGGCCTTTGGCGGCGGCGGTGTCGGTGTGGAGTATGATCGAGAGTGCGTCGACCGGCTCGCCTGAGACGAGGACGTCGAGCTTGACGAGTTTGCTCGCCTGATAGCCGGAGACATGATAATCAAGCGAAGCGTAACCTTTCGAAACGCTTTTGAGACGGTCATAGAAATCGAGGACGATCTCGTTGAGCGGCAGTTCGTAAACGAGCATGACGCGGTCGGTGGTAATGTATTCGAACTTCTTCTGCACACCGCGTTTCTCGTCGAGCAGCGGCAGGATGCCGCCGAGGAACGCGTCGTTTGTGAGGATCGTGGCCTCAATGAAGGGCTCTTCGATCTTGGTGATGCGTCCCGTATCCGGCATTTTCGACGGGCTGTCGATCTCGGCGACCTCGCCGTCGGTCGTTGTGACGCGATAACGCACGCCGGGTGCGGTGGTGATGAGTTCGAGGTTGAATTCGCGCTCCAGCCGCTCCTGAATGATCTCCATGTGGAGAAGCCCGAGGAAGCCGCAGCGAAAGCCGAAGCCAAGCGCGGTTGAGCTTTCCGGTTCGTAGAAGAAGGATGAATCGTTCAGCCGCAGCTTGTCCATCGCATCGCGAAGGTCTTCGTACTGCACCGCGTCGATCGGATAAAGCCCGGCGAAAACCATCGGCTTTACTTCCTTAAATCCGGGTAAAGCTTCTGTCACGGGCCTCGCCGCATCGGTGATCGTATCGCCGATCTGCACGTCGGCAACGGTCTTGATCGACGCGGTCAGAAAGCCAACTTCGCCTGGGCCGAGTTCGCCGATCGGCGTCGGACGCGGGCGGTTGACGCCGATGGTCTCGGTCAGATATTCGCGACCCGTGTTGAAGAATTTTATCTTCGTACCTTTCTTGAGTGTGCCGTCGATCACGCGAAACAGCACGATCACGCCGCGGTAGGAGTCGTACCAACTGTCAAAGATCAAGGCCTTGAGCGGCGCATTTTTGTCGCCCTTCGGCGGCGGGATTTTCGCCACGATCGCTTCGAGCACGTCTTCGATGCCGATCCCGGATTTGGCGGAGGTCAGAACGGCCTCGCTGGCGTCGAGGCCGATGATGTTCTCGATCTGTTCTTTGATGCGGTCCGGTTCGGCGGACGGCAGATCGATCTTGTTTAGGACGGGGATCAGTTCGAGGTCGTTTTCGATCGCGAGATATGTGTTGGCCAGCGTCTGAGCTTCGACGCCTTGCGAAGCGTCAACGATCAGCAATGCGCCTTCACACGCCGACAGCGAACGCGAAACTTCATATGAAAAATCAACGTGTCCGGGCGTGTCGATGAGATTCAGCACATACTCTTTCCCATTTTTTGCTGTGTAATCGAGACGCACGGCGTGCGATTTGATCGTGATGCCGCGTTCACGCTCGAGATCCATATTGTCGAGCATCTGTGCCTCGATATCGCGCTCGGCAACAGCGCCGGTTATTTGCAGCAAGCGGTCGGCAAGCGTCGATTTGCCATGATCGATGTGAGCGATGATCGAGAAATTTCTAATCAGGTTGAGATCCATACAAAACAAAAAAAGGTCAATCGATAAGATTATCAAAACCACGGACTTTTCGCATTTTAAGTGTGGTTTTGATTCTGTCATCCAAGCCGCGATCAAATATTGAGTAATTTCGGCACGGGATCGAAGCCCAGCTGATATGCTAAAGCCCGATAGGATCAGGAAGTTACGGCTCAGACCATAAAAAAGCCCGGCTGAATGGAGGGTTTATCCAGCCGGGAACGACTTCAGACAAATTTTCATCATAGCGAACCATCGGCACGTCTGAAGCCGTTAGTAAGATGTTGAGAATATTTCAATAGGTTGCAGAAAAAGAAAATGGCTGCCCGGATGTGATGTTTCCGGGCAGCCATTCTTTATTAGAGGCCGGCTGATATCAACCGCCTGCATTTGCCTAACGGACCGTCAGCGGAATGTCGCCAAAGGTTCCGAATTGAATCGTGCGGACCATTCCGTCGGTGCTCTTTAGGACGTACCACGTTCCTTCCGATGGGCGGAAGACAGCGATGTCGGTTTTGCCGTCAGCATCGTACTTGCCGGCGACCGGAATGTCGTCAGCCTGTCCGAACTGCGTCGCCTGGATCTGGCCATCCGAGCTGCGAACCGAGTACCATGTGCCTTCTGACGGACGGTAGAGCGAGATGTCTGCTTTGCCGTCGCCGTCGAAATCGCCACGAACCGGAATGTCCGTGCTCAGTCCCCAGCGGAGGAAGCCGCGGCGGTTGTCAGAGCTTCTGACCCAGTTCCAGGCGCCTTCTGAAGGCGTGAACACGATCGCGTCATCCCTGCCATCGCCGTCGACGTCGGCCGGCATCGGTTTGTCGCCGGGAACGCCGAGCCTGATCACCTGCTGACCGGTTCCATCGCTGCGGAGAATGAGCCACGTGCGGAACGTCGGGCGGAAAACTGCCATATCCAAACGTCCGTCGCCGTCAAAATCAGCCTGAACCGGAAGGTCCGTGTCATATCCGAGCCGTGCGGTTGTTACGCCGCCATCCGAACTACGGTTGATGTACCAGAAGGCACGCGTGCCGACTTTGCTGAACACGGCTGCGTCCGTCTTGCCGTCGCCGTCATAGTCACCTGAAACGGGCTGATCTGCCGGCGAACCAAAGGTCTGCGTCGATGTTCCATCCTCATTCGAAACATGCCATCCGCTCGACAACGGACGGAAGAAAGCAAAGTCGTTGAGGCCGTCGCCGTTGAAATCGCTCACATTCGACCGCTGCGTCAGCCGTCCGCGGATCTCACCGTTTGGATTGTCGACGCTTGTGATCACAGCCGACCACAGGCCTGAACGAAGCTGCTGAACCTGGGCTGCCGTCACATCAAATGTTGCCGAAGCAAAGTTGCCGTTCCTACCGCCAACCACGCCGAGGTCGCGGACCGTGGTCACGGTTCCGACCGTGGTTTCGATCCTCGCACCTGTCTGGTTGGTCGTTAGGTTGTGAAATTCGCCAAATACGGTCGCCTGAGTTTCGGCGGCGTTCAGCGTTACCTTGATCTCGCCGTTTCCGGTTGTTGTCACCGGCGGCGTAACCTGCGCACCTGTCAGGTGTGCTTCAAATGAACGGCCAAGCGCCGGTGTTGGGCTCGGGGTTGGCCCCGGCGTCCCCGTCGGTGATGGCGAAGGCGTCGGAGTTCCAAATCCGCCGAATACTCCTGAAAGCACGAGTACATCGGCATTCTTGACCGTGATCGTCGAGGCTGCGGCAACAACCGGGACGATCTGTCCGTCATCGCTGCGAAGCCGCAGACGGCCTTCGCCGCCTGATTGCAGCGTTATATTTCCGGTGGCAAAACCATCGACGCTCACCGCGAGAACCGTTCCGATCGGCAGATTTACCTGGCGAATGCGAACCTCAAGCTCGGTACGGCTGCTGTGATTCTCGTAGCTTGCGTAACCGGTCGGCAAAGCTCCATTGAGCGTGGCTCCGGTCAATGCCGCGCACAGATCGCCATTCTCCGGTGATGGCGATGGTGACGGGCTCGGCGAACCGGTTGGTGATGGCGTCGGTGTGCCCGTTGGTGTAACCGTCGGCGTCGGTGTTCCGCCAGCGTTAAATGTCCCGGCGGCGAGCACCGTGCTGCTGTTGCGGACCTGAATTGCCGCACCTGCATTCACCATTGGAACTACCTGGCCGAGTTCTGTCTTGAGCTTCAGCTTGGCTTTGCCGCGATCGTCAACGATGAGCGAACCGACCGATGTTCCGTCGATAAATGCGGTTAGCGAAACGCCCTGAGCGAGGTTTGTGTCTTCGAGTTCGACCTCGAGTTCGCGGTTGCCGTTTGTGTAAAGCTGCCATTGTGCCGCACCGTGTGGATTCGGCGAGCCGGATGGGGAAGCCAATACCGCGTCGCGAACGAGCAGGATCGTGCTGCCCGGCGTAGAGGTTGGTGACGGGCTTGGAGAAACCGAAGGTGAAGGTGACGGTGTGCCGGTTGGCGAACCCGTTGGCGATGGCGACGGCGTGCCGGTCGGTGAACCGGTCGGCGTCGGCGTGGCACCAGCGCCGCCGAATGCCCCGGCCGCGAGTATTGTGCTGCCATTGCGGACTTGAACGGTCGAACCAGCGTTCACCGTCGGAACGGCCTGGCCGTCCTCGGTCCTGAGTTTTAATCTTCCTTTGCCGCGATCGTCGAGGATGACCGGGCCGACGTTGTTGCCGTCAATCACGGCTGTGAGCGATGTTCCCTGTGCGAGGCTCACGTCCTCGATCTCAACCTCGAGTTCACGGTTACCGTCTGAATATAGCTGCCATTGTGCAGCACCGTGCGGGTTTACCAAACCTGAAGGCGCAGTGAGCACCGCATCGCGAACGATCAGCGGCACGCCCGCAGCGGCACTGACCCTCGACGTTACAATTCCTACCGACACCCAAGCGGCAAAAACTGCCAATATGACCGCCGTTTTCCAGTTTTGTTTGATTATTGAAAGTAGATTTCTGTTTTTCATCTCTTAATTCCTGCCTGTTTTTTCTTATAACCTCACTAGAATTGAGGTGTCGTCAGAAACACAGTGCGAGCTGCGAGGTGAAAAAGACATGTCAATAAAAAAAAGTGGGCCACGCATTTTGTGCGTGGCCCGGACGGGATCGGGAAACTCTGAAAGATCGACGACTATTTTTCCTGAGATTCCTCGATGCCGAATTCGAATGGCAAACGCCCATTTGCCGAGCAGTGGTTGTTATTCGTCATCGCACACAGAGCATCAACCCTGAAAAGCCTGACCGAACCCCATGGAGCCGCGTTGTAATCCGGCTTTTGATAAGCCGTTCGTTTTACATAGCCCAGAAGCTCGCTTGGGCTGGCGAATGTGTTGGGAAATTTTGCTTTCACAAGGGCGGCAATGCCCGCGACAATCGGCGCCGCCATCGACGAGCCCGACCAAGTTCCATATCGCTGACCGGGGATCGCGCTTACGATATTCTCGCCCGGTGCGGCAACATCGACCCAATTGCGGTCGTACGAAGCAAAATCCGCCAGCCGGTCATATCGCGTCGTCGCCGCAACAGAAAGCATGCCCGACCGCTGTTCGGCGGCCGGGAAAACCTCGGTCGTGTTCCCGCCGTTTCCTGCCGCGACTGCGGCAGATAGACGGCGCGTTCCAATCTCTGGAAATGATGTGCCTTCCGGGGTTTCGCCATGGTCGAGGCAGTCGAGTAGATCGTGGAGAACACGGACGTTTTCAGGGTATCCGATACTCAGATTTGCGACATCGGCACCGTGATTTGCTGCCCAGATGAGAGCCGCGGTTATCCGCCAAAGCTCGCCCGAACCGTCACGGTCGAGTATTCGAAGCGGCATGATCTTGGCATCAGGAGCCATCAGGGCAACAATGCCGGCGACGTGCGTGCCGTGGCCGAATGACGGATCGATGACTGCTTCTCCGACTTCGCTGGGATCGTTGTCGCCATCGACAAAATCCCAGCGGTCGGCTGGAGCAACGAGCTTACCTGCAAAAGCCCGATGCGACAGATCGATTCCAGTATCCAAAACTGCAACAACCACTGGCTGCCCGTTGTCGGTTCGCAGCCCTCGTGTTCCGCCCACGGCAAAGGCCTCGCTCAGGTTAATTACCGACTGAAACCACTGACGGCTGTAACCGCCCGACCTGCCGATCGACCACGATCTTCCGATCGACCACGACCTGCCTTGTGTCCAGTTCAACCCCGGCCGCTCGACCTGTGAGAGCTTTCGATTGGTTTCGGCGAACAAAACCCGAGCGTCACCGCTCAGCGAACTTACAACCGCGGTTGGCGATTGGCCGTTCGTAATCTGCAGCAGATAGATCGACGGGGATGCGACCTGCGAGATCGGCGCGGGGTTGAGGCCGTATTGCGCAGCGACCGCACCCAACGTCGAGGCATTCGCTAACTGCACGATCACCTGGTCCGATACGCAGTTGCAATTCTGTCCGTTACTCACGGTTACAAAAAAGAACGCCAAAAGCGTCACAAAAGCGATTTTCACAAAAGATATTCTGCCGATGATTTTCATTGCTGCCACACCGATTTGATCTATGCATGCCAACCGCATGTATCTGTACAGTGTTCCAATGCCCCGAAAAAAGACATGTCGTTCGTCACAAAATCTATTTTATCTGCCGATCTTTATAAATGGCGACCAAAAGAACGGATGCGATCCCTGTTCGATCATCTCGATCTGGGCATTTCGCAACGATCCGCCTGGCATTTCTCCACCCATTAGATGCGAATACAGCGATCCCATTAGCCCGGATGTCGCCGCATCATTTACATTCCAAAGACTTACGATGATCGCCGAGGCCCCGGCTGACAAAAATCCGCGGGCAAGGCCGAGAATCTCGTCGCCGGCAAATATCTTGTTGCGTCCCGTCTCACAGGCGCTGAGCGTAACGAGACTCGCATCGAGCCTTTTAGCCAGCATATCGCGAACCGTGATCCAGCCATCTGCAAGATGAAGACTCGAAAACAGCGGATTGTCCGGCCTAAACTGGCCGTGGCAGGCTAAGTGGATGACGTCTTTTCCCACCGCGTTCGCGAAAAATGCTTGGACGGTTGCAGCCTCGCCCGCAAAGCTCGCGGCTTTCGGTAATATCTTACCGATCTCGCATATTTCCGATTCAACCAGCGGTATCTTTTCATCCGCAAACGCCATGAGCAAAGCGGTTCGGGAAATTTTTGCGTTCTTTTTTTGAAGCTTCATCCAGATCGCCGCACTAGGAGCGTAGCCGACCTCAAACTGCTGCAACACGTATTGCGTTCCATTGTGCAGAGCGTGAAAAGGCACATAATTAAGCGGCCCAACGGGAACAGTTATCAATTCACCGCCCGCCAAATGTTCTTCAAGCGGCCTCAGCAATTGATCATAAAGCTGCTGCAAAACCCTATCGGTCCGGATTTTGAACTGCCCGGCGAACCGCGACATCGCGGCACCGCCGTACCGCAGCGCACCGAACTGGAAATGCAGGTCATCGAGCTTTTCTTCCGTTTCGGCGATCGTTCCCAAGCCCGGCACAAACTCGACCTTACCGCCCGTGATCACAAACGCGGCGAGCGAACCGTTCGTCTCGACAAACTCGACCAGGGTGCGCGAAGCGGAAAGCCGTCTCTGCAAAGCCGCGACATCAAAAAGTTCAGATCTGTTTGTCCGACCGGACACGAGACTGTCAATCTGGCGGGAAATATTGGCTAGCTCTGTCTCGAGTCGCTGAACGTCTGCCCGGACTTTTCCAATTTCATCGTCGGCAGACGTCGCGAGTTTTTTGTAATGAAAATCCAGCTCGGCCCGGACCTCGCGCTCTTTGTCGGCTAGGTTTTTCGGCACGGCTGACCTTGGCGTTCGCACGTCTATCGAATCAAGCAGCGATCTCGAACGGCCGCGTTCGACCGTCGAGAACGCATCGGCAAATCGCCCTTCCGCAATATAAAGCTCCGCCAATCCTTCATATGGATCGAGTCTCGATGCGAGGAACGAGCGGCTGAATTCGTCTGACGAGAGCGATGAGCGAAGCCCTTCGACGGCTTCGATCGAGCGTGAATAAAAGGAGCTCGCTCGGGACTTTTCGCCTCGAAGAGCTGCTATCTGCCCCAAGCCATTCAACGCCGAGTGATGGGAATTTATCTGGTTGTGCTTCCGTGCAAACCTCGACGCTTCGGTATACCTCTCGACGGCGCTATCAAGGTCGGCATTCCCAACGAAAGCGCGTGCCTGTAGTAATTTGAGACTGATGATATGGCGTGGATTTTCAGCCCTTTCGATCAGTTTCGAGGCTTCGGCCAGGATCAGCAACGCTTTCTTGAAATGTTTATGCCCGATCTCGAATTCGGCCATTGCTAAGAGCGTCGATGCCTGACCCGAGCTATTCTTTTCTAATTCAAATAGCCGTTTCGCCTTATTCAGCTCGCGTATGATGAGGCGATCTTTGCCGAGCTTTTCCAGGCACCGGGCATAGTTCATCCTCGATCGTGCCTCTTCGCCGTGCATCTTGAGTTTCGTAAAGACCGGAGCGATGCGTGCGTAGATCTCGCTCGCTTCGACAAATAGATTAAGCTCCGAATAGATGTCGGCGATCTCCAGGTCGGCGATCGCCGATTGATGCGGCATTCCGAGGCGATCGTATTTTTGTCGCGAACTTTCAAGAAACTTGAGCGCCGCGGAATACCTCCCGCGAAGTAAAGCGAGATTCCCAAGGCTTGCTTCGATCTCCGCTTCGGTGACGAGCATTTTTTGTGACCGCGCGGTTGTGAGGGCCCGTTCGTAATATTTCTCAGCCTTCTTAAAGTCATTCAGCTCAGCAAACGTGTTTGCGAGGCCGTTCTCGGCCATCGCCTGTCCGCCTTTTTCTTTTGCCTTTATGAAATACGAAAGCGCGTCGCGGCAGTATTTTATAGCTTCCGCGTGTCGATTCTGACGTGAAAGAATGTTGCTGAGGTTCTTCGCGGTCTTGCCCGCGTCGAGATGATCGCCGGCTTTCAGAAAAACGGACAAAGCAGATCTTCCGGTCGCGATCGCCTCGTCATATCGTCCGAGCATCGCAAGGGCGAGGAGTTGAGCGACCTGGGCCTGTGCTGCGTCTTGTGGCTGGCCTATACCGCGAAGTATGGATACAGCCTGATCGAGCGAGTAAGCGGCAGATTCAAATCTGCCTTTTGTAATAGCCGCGATACCGGCGACCCAAAGAGCAGCCGCCTGTATCTCGTTAGTTGGACTCGCCTTAGCAAGAAGCTTAATTGCCGCCGCGGCCTTTTGCGCGGTAAGTGGCTCAACTGTCCATGATGAATAACAGATCGCCCTTATCTCATCAGCGAGCTTTTTATCGGCAAGCTGGGCATTATCGCTGAGCAGAAGCGTTCGCTCCGCGGCACCATTTGCAAAAACAAGACGTTTGGCTAGATCGACTCTCCGCATAGGACGTGTCGATTATACAACGAAGGAAAGACGAAGGTTCGCGACCCTTCGTCTTTTGTGATGAGGCATCTGAGGGTAGGTTAACTGAGTGTGAACTTTTCGACAAAGATCTCGGTGCCCGTGCCGCGCACCGTCAGGCTGTATTCGCCTGGTTGTACATTATTGAGAGTGAACTCGCTGAACTCATCCAGCCGTTCGACGACCGAGCCGACCGGAGCCGTGAGCTCGACCATTCCGTTTTCAAAACCATAGCCAAGAACCTGTCCGCGCAGGTTAAATCCATCGGCGGCTTCCTTTATCCGCATATCGATCGCATATTCGTCAGCATCGAACAACATCTGCCGGGGCTGGCCTTCGGCACCGGAACGTTCGCCAAATGCTGCTTGATTAGGAGCGAGGTCGATGTTCAGGACGGCAATTATGCGTTTGAGCAATGACGGCTGCGGTGCGGGGGCCATGGATCGATAAAGATTCTTTGCGTACCGCAGAGCACCGGCCGGAGCATCGATCGATGTGTCGGTCTGCATCCGCCGGATGATGTGTTCGAGTCGTTTTTCTTCAGAACTTTTCATTTTACTATGGCGAAATTCGCGTGCGTTTCGCGTCCTACAACTGAACAGTGCGGGTAATTTGCGGAAAAAGACACACGGATCTAAATTCCGAGCGCTTTTTCTAGTTTTTTCAGACACCGCGAACGCAGCGGGCTGATACTCGTCTCGCCGACTCCGATCGCCGCGGCAACTTCAACATAGGTCGCCGCCGGATCGCGGAGGTAGATCATCGAAAGTATCGTCCGGCACCGCTCCTCGATCGTCGCAAGTGCGGTCCTGATCAGGTGCTGCTCCTCGAGCTCGATCAGCATGTCGTCGGCAAGCGGCGCATTGTCCCGAATGCCCGCCATTTCCGCGTCCATTTCCTCTTCGGTCTCAGGTGAATAAAAACCTTTTGAACCGCGAACGACCGCCCATGTCTTAAATTTCGCCGTCGTTACGATCCACGACCTGATTCTTTCAGGTTGCTCGATCTCGCCGATCTTTTCGAAAAGAGTGAGAAATACATCCTGCAAAACGTCCGCCGCCTGTTCGTCGCTTAGCCCCGCACGACGGGGAATAGCGAATATCAGCCGCTGATACCGGTCTACCAGCTCATCCCACGCCGTTTGATCGTTTTTGCGGCAGCGGGCAACCAGCGACGCGTCCGCATTTCCGAGCGCAGCGGGGTCGAATACTATGGCTTCCAGTTTTTCGAGGGAATTATCCACTTAGACTTCGATTCTGTAATAGACTCAACAATTTGGCAAGATTGTCGTGTAAAAGTTGAAGATACTGGCTTGCGGGAAAACAAGATTGTGATAACATTTTGTTTTCGCATATATAAGGAATCCTTACGGCTTTCTCGGCCGTCAAACTATAGATGGACAAGTTTAAGATTCGCGGCGGCAATCCGCTCAGGGGAAAGATCGAGATCGGCGGTGCCAAGAATTCCGCCCTGCCGTGCCTCGCGGCAACGCTGCTGACTGCGGAAACGGTAACGCTGCACAACGTGCCGTACGTAAAGGACCTGATCACGCAGCGGCGTCTGCTCGAAGATCTCGGTGCGACCGTTCTTACACCGGAACTGCGTACGCACAAGGTAACGGCGGGTAAGATCGAGACGTTTGAAGCTCCGTATGAGCTTGTTAAGACGATGCGTGCGAGCGTTTTGGCTCTCGGGCCGCTGCTTGGGCGGTTTGGACAGGCGAAGGTGAGTTTGCCGGGCGGCTGCGCCATCGGAACGCGGCCCATCGACCTGCATTTGAAGGCTTTTGAACAGCTCGGTGCGACCGTTTCGCTGGAATCGGGCGACGTCGTTGCCCGTGCGCCGCAAGGCAGATTGATCGGCGCCACGATTGACTTTGAAAAAGTCACGGTCACCGGAACCGAGAATGTGATGATGGCCGCCGTGCTCGCGAAAGGCAAAACGACGATCAAAAACGCTGCGGAGGAACCCGAGATCGAAGACCTCGCCGATCTGCTGAACAAAATGGGAGCTCGTATCAAGGGCGCGGGAACCCCCACCATCGAGATCGAAGGCGTGGAATCGCTCGGCGGTACCGAACACACTATCATTCCCGACCGGATCGAAACAGGCACGTTCATGGTCGCGGCCGCGATCACCGGCGGCGAGATCGAGATCAAAAGCTGCCGTCCCGAGCATCTGACCGCCGTTATCGCGAAGCTGCGCGAAGCCGGAGTCGATATCGAGGAACTTAATTCCAGCACGCTGCTCGTCAAACAGTCCGCCGGCGGCCTCAAGGCAAAAGACGTGACGACCGAGCCCCACCCGCATTTTCCGACCGATATGCAGGCTCAATATATGGCCCTGATGACACAGGCCGAGGGCGAATCTAAGGTAGTCGAGACGATTTTTGAAAACCGCTTCATGCACGCCTCGGAACTGATCAGAATGGGCGCCGACATCACCATCCACGGCAACACGGCGGTCGTTCGCGGCAAGACAAAACTTATGGGCGCCCGCATTATCGCGTCAGACCTGCGAGCGTCGGCTTCGCTTGTTTTGGCTGCTCTGTGTGCCGAGGGCGAAACGATCATCGACCGCGTTTACCACATCGACCGCGGCTACGAAACCATCGTCCGCAAGCTGCGATCACTTGGCGCCGACATCGAACGCGTCAAAGAGGGGTCGCCGCGACGGCGGACGAAGCCTCTCGATAATTTACGATTCCAACCGTCTGTGGTTTAATAGCGTCATATAAATATGAGCGCTGAAGACTGCATTTTCTGTAAGATCGCTGACGGCCGCATTCCGTCCACGTTTGTTTACGAGGACGACGGGTGCGTGGCATTCAACGATCTCAGCCCGCAGGCTCCAACGCATATTCTGGTCATTCCGCGAGAACATATCGAATCGCTTGATAAAGCCGATGCTCAGCAGTCAGCAACGCTTGGACATCTGCTCACGACCGCTGCGGACATCGCTCGCAAACAGAGCTTTGCCGAGGATGGTTATCGCGTAGTTATCAATACTAATTCGGACGGCGGACAGACCGTTTTTCACCTTCATTTACACCTGCTTGCGGGCCGACAGTTCATCTTCCCTCCGGGCTAGGGCGGCATTTTTCCAATATTTTATGAAACCGATCCTTGTCCTAATTGGATGTTTGTCGCTCGCACTCACGGGCTGCGGCGGTGCGCCGTCTAATGCAAATAACGCAGTCGCCGTGCCCGAAACCGTTAACACAGCCCCGGCAGTCTCGCAATTTGCCTCGCAATTTGCCTCGATCACCGACGCGAACGAGGCCCTGGTCGAGGGTAAACGGCTGCTCGACGAAAATCAGACTGAAACTGCTATTGATGCCTTGAAACGCGCGGTCGAGATCGATCCGGACCTCGCCGAAGGGCATTTTCAGTTAGGCGTCGCGTACGCTTTGCTCGAAATGCAGAATGAGCAGTCGGGCAAGGTGACGGAACCGGTCTCGAATTCAAATTCGAAGGAAACGGTAAAGAAGTCGAAATCGGACAAGGCGTTTGAGGATGCCGTCAAAGCCTATAAAAAATGGATCGCCAAAAATCCGAAGGACGACAACGCCTACTATTATCTCGGCCGCACCTACGCGAAGCTTATGCGGGACGAAGATGCTGAGGAAGCCTTTCAGGAAGCTGTCAAGCTGAAGCCCGAGGACAGCGAGTACCAAACCGAACTCGGAGCGATCCTGATAAAGCTCGCCCAGTATCACGAAGCGATCAAGCCGCTCAAGAAGGCCATCGAACTCGACGATTCGAACGGACGCGCCTTCGACCTGCTCGAAGACGCTGAGGCCGGCAAGAAGCGCGTCGATTACGTTTCCAAGGACAAGAACGCGAATACGACCGTTCCGGGCAAGGGATCGAGCCCAAGCTCCAATTCCGCGTCGAACTCAAACACGGCGATGCCCTCTAACTCTTCTTCGCCAAAAACGCCCGAGGCGAGCCCCAGGTCCAAAAAGCCCGAACCCGAGCCAAAATCAAAGAAGGGCGATCCGAAGGAGGATCGCCCACGGATGGTTCCCGAAAAGCCGAAGCCGAGAGGGTGACGCAAAATCACACACCTTAGTGCGATGGTGTGTCAACTTGACATCGCCCATCCAAAGCGACACATTATCGTAAGCTTCTCAATATGTTTGGCGAACGATCCAACCGACAGACCGAACCGCCATCCGCGTTATCACTCGAACGCCGGATGAGCATGCACGAGGCCCGTGAAGCGATCATCGACCGCCTCGCTCGCGACCTGCCGACCGACATCGACCTCGAACGCTTTCTGAACGTCGTCGTCTCGGAGATCGGCCGAATGCTCAACGCCGACCGCTGCGATCTGCTCCAACTCAGCGAAGGTAAAGATCTCGTCATCAGCCACGAATGGCGAAAGGACAAATCGGTTCCGAAAAGCCACGGCACGACGATCCCGTTCGATACCGCAAAACTGGCCGAGCGTTTCGACATAACAAAGCCGATCCGCATCAACGATACCTCGACAACTAAAGACGCCACGCTTAAGTTTTTTGCCAAGGCCCTTGAAACGCGTTCCCTGCTCGTGATTCCGATCATGCTCAACGGCAGCGTTCTCGGATTGCTTGGGCTTCACGACACTCACGAACCGCGTCAATGGCTCGACGAAGAGGTTTCTTTTCTCGAATCCATTGCCCGCCAGCTCGCCATCGGGTATCAATATACGAGCCTCTACGTCGCTCAGGAACAAGAAAGCCGCCGCACAAATGCGTTGCTCGAAATCGCAAATACGCTCAACTCGCACTCGGATTTCAAAGAGGTTTCGGAGGGCGTTATGGAACGTGCGATCAACCTCGTCGGTGCCGATTATGGCGCTCTCGGCGTGCTCGACCAGTCAGGCGCGCGTATCTCGCTCGCGACTTTCAAGTCTGCCGAAGGCATAAAGCTCGGCAAGATCCTGAAAATGATCGAGCACCACAACAAATCGCTCGCGCTCGATTCGTTTGCCAAGCTCGGCGAGCTTTTGCGGGAAGGCAAAACGCTGAAACTCGCCGATTCCGAACTGCCGTTTGCGATCCGTTTGTTCTTTAACACGCAGCTTCGCGGCAAAGCGGCTCTTGTGACGCCGGTTCATGTTGCGGGAAAGGCATTTGGTCTGCTCGGTTTTGTGTGGAGCAAGCAAAGCACGTTCGAGGATCACGACATCGCCCTGATCGAAGGCATCGCCGACCAGATCGGCACGGCGCTCGAGCGCGACCAACTCTCGACCGAGGTCATGCGGCTCAAGAGCGAGCTGCACCAAAAACAAAGCGAGATCGTCGGCCAGGCTCCCGGAATTCGCCGTGCGATCGAGCTCGGCCTGAACGTTGCGGATACCAGCACAACCGTTCTTATACTGGGCGAATCGGGAACGGGCAAGGAACTGATCGCCAATCTCATCCACTACAATTCGGGGCGCGAGAGCATGCCTTTCGTCAAGATAAACTGTGGTGCGATACCGGAAACGTTGCTCGAATCAGAGCTTTTTGGCCATGAAAAGGGCGCGTTTACCGATGCACGTTCGCTGCGGCAGGGACGATTTGAGGAAGCGAGCGGCGGCACTCTCTTTTTGGACGAGATCGGCGAAATGTCTTTGCAGGCACAGGTTCGGCTGCTGCGGGTTTTACAGGATGGCGAATTTACGCGCGTCGGCGGCAAGCACGTCTTGAAAACCGATGTCCGGGTCGTCGCCGCGACCAACACCGACCTCGAACGCGCAATCGAGGACGGGACATTTCGCAAAGATCTGTTTTATCGCCTGTCAGTTTTCCCGATCTCGCTGCCGCCGCTGCGGACGCGGGTCGAGGATATTAATCTGCTCGTGTTTCATTTCCTCGAGGAATACAAGAAAAAATCCGGACGCTTTATCTCCGGCATTTCGCAAGAAGCGATGCGTGCTCTCGTTAATTACAACTGGCCGGGCAACGTTCGCGAACTCGAAAACGCCATCGAACGTGCCGTCATCATCGCCTCGGGCCGCCAGATCGAACTCGACGACCTGCCCGAAGCCATCAGCCGCACTGCGGAGCATTCGTCCGCCCACGCCCGTTTCGAACGTGCCTCGGCCGCCGGCGAAGGCCGCAACATTGGCATTAACATCGAGCTGCCATCAGCGATGGACGAAATCGAAAAGCAGGTGATCGAAGCCACGCTCGACTACACTGACGGCGACAAGTCACAAGCCGCCCGGCTGCTAAACATCGGCCGCAAAACGCTTTATCGCAAACTGGAAATTTATGAGGATAATGTTTCTGATAGCTAGGTAGGAGCTCTTTTTATGTCCGCTACATCGTTGGAATGGATGGTTGTGCTGCTCTTTTTCCTGCTTTTCGGTGGAGTAATTGCAGGCGAGATCGTTTGGCTGGTCGCGAAAAAGTGGACAACCACCGGCCGTGCGGCCGCTCTCGTCATAACGAGCAATATCGTCAGCTTGACGATCGGTTCGTTTCTCGTCGGCACGATCATGTTCATCATGTTTATGATGGTCATGGGCCCCGCGGGCCGGGGCAGTGATGCTCCGGAAAGCGCGTATATAATTGGTATCGCGCTAGCTCTTATAATTCCGCCAGTTCTGCTGATTGCAGCAAAACGAATCATGCTCGCCGTCCTTAAGATAAGGTCGGGTTCTTCAGCCTGGATTTATTCGGTCGTTTCGACGCTGTTGACATTCTTGATAACGCTCGTGCCGACAGTCGTCTTTATTTATTTCATCTCCTACATCTCCAGGAAATAGCTAGAGCGACCTCCCCTACTCTATGGAAATAATCGTTGGTACAGCCGGCCATATCGATCACGGCAAAACCGCGCTTATTAAAGCACTTACCGGAATCGACGCCGACAGGTTACCGGAGGAAAAACGGCGTGGTATCACCGTCGATCTTGGGTTTGCCGAGTTGTTGGTTGGCGATGTGCATTTCGGCTTTGTCGATGTGCCGGGACACGAACGTTTCGTCAAAAACATGCTTGCCGGAGCAAGCGGGATCGACATCGTCATGCTCGTCATCGCCGCTGACGAAGGCGTGATGCCGCAAACCCGCGAGCATTTCGACATCTGCCGCCTGCTCGGCGTCAAAGCCGGCGTTGTCGTTCTCACAAAAACAGATCTGGTCGACGCCGAAACGCTTGAACTTGCCAAACTCGACTCTGCCGAACTGGTTCACGGTTCATTTCTCGAGACGGCGCCAATGATCACCGTCAGTTCTCGCTCCGGCATTGGGATCGAAGAACTAAGACAAACACTCGTCCGCGTAAGCTCGGAACTACCGCCGCGAAACGATGAATTGATCACGCGTCTGCCGATCGACCGCAGCTTTTCGGTTAAAGGATTTGGTGCGGTTGTCACGGGAACGCTCGCGTCCGGCACGATCTCGGAAGGCGACGATATCGAACTGTTGCCATCCAAAACAAAGGTCAGAGTTCGCGGCCTTCAAACGCATGGTCACTCCGTTAAAACAGCTTCCGCAGGGCAACGCGTCGCCGTCAATCTTGGCGGTATCGATCATTCGAAAGTCGAGCGTGGCATGCTGCTCGCCGAGCCCGGCGTTCTGCAGCCGACACATATCTTTGACGCCGGGATCGAGGTTTTGCGCGACGCGGCAAAACCAATCCGCTCGCGTCAGCGTGTTCGTGTACATATCGGAACGGTTGAAGCTCTCGGCAGGATTCAGGTTTTGACTGAAACAGGCGAGATCGCTGCGGGCGAAATAGACCTTGCTCAGATCCGGCTCGAAACTTCAGTCGTTGCGGTTCCCGGCGAAAGATTCATCATCCGCCGCTATTCGCCACAGTATACGATCGCGGGCGGAAACGTGATCGATAATGCCGCAGACAAGCACCGCCGCAAAGACCTATCGAAGGTACGGGAATATCTCCAAAGCCTTTCGAGCGCCGAGAACGCGAACGAAAAAGTTCATATTCTGATCACCAAAGCCGGCCCAGCAGGGCTAAGCTTTACCGATCTGCGATCCCAAACCGGACTTGGACGAAAGTTGGTTGAGATCGCAACAGAAACGCTGATCTCGGCGGGCGAAGCGGTTGACGCCGAAGGCAGATTTATCGGAAAGTCTGCATTTGAAACCTTGAAAGCATCGGTTGAAAGTGCGGTTCGCGATTTTCACAAAGCTAATCCGCTCGCGAAAGGAATCTCAAGAGAAACGCTGCGCGAAAAGCTCT
The DNA here is from genome assembly GCA_040080065.1 of Pyrinomonadaceae bacterium. Taxonomy (GTDB): domain Bacteria; phylum Acidobacteriota; class Blastocatellia; order Pyrinomonadales; family Pyrinomonadaceae; genus OLB17. The sequence goes on along the minus strand of JBEBJB010000008.1, from coordinate 74,671 downwards.
TTGCATATCTTCCAAACGAGATATTCCAATCGGTCATCGCCGACCTAGAATCCACGGGTACGATTGCTTTGGACCGCGACGCAATCCGTCTTAGTTCCTATCAAACAACCCTTTCACCTACAGAAGCCGCCTTGAAAGACAAGATTCTAAATGCGTACACAACCGCAGGGCTGGAAGTACCGAAGCTCGAAGACGTTTTGAACCTATCGATTACCGCCACCAATTTCTCACATAACGACGCTCGAAAATTCTTTCAGCTATTTCTCGATTCCGGAGAAATTGTTAAAGTTAGCGAGGAATTCTATTTTCTGAAAAGCGAGATTGTAAAACTCGTCGAAAAGCTAAAGCAATTTGCCGCTGCGACGAGCGATCGGAGTATCGATATGGCCCAGTTCAAGGATCTCGCGGGTGTTTCGCGAAAGTACGCGATACCGCTGATCGAGTATTTTGACCGCGAACGCGTGACCGTGCGACGCGGCGACAAACGCATCATCTTGTAATGCAAAAATTCCTGGCAGCCCGCTGGCAAGACCTGATCATGGCCAACTACGAGGTTGACCCGTCGCTGCTCGAACCGCGATTGCCAGCCGGAACGGTGCTCGATCTGCAGTATGGGAAGTGCTTTGTAAGCCTCGTCGGATTTATGTTTCTCGACACGCGTGTTTTGGGCATCCCGATACCGTTTCACATCAATTTCGAAGAGGTGAATTTACGGTTCTACAACAAACGCGAGGTGAACGGCGAAACACGTCGGGCGGTGTGCTTCGTTAAGGAGATCGTCCCAAGATTTGCGATCGCAACAGTTGCCCGTGTCATCTACGGCGAGCCATACGAATGCTGGTCGATGAGCCACGAACGAACCGGGACCACTGTCTCCTACAACTGGTCAAAAGGCGGCCACGCGAATCGAATAAGCGTCGAGATCGACCAGAGCGTCGGCGTCCCGGCGGCAGGGTCGCACGGCGAATTCATCATCGAACACTACTGGGGCTACACGAAGCGCGGCGGCTCACGCGTCGACGAATACAAGGTCGAGCACCCAAAATGGGAACTGTTTTCGGTCAAGAATGAAGTGATCGATGTAGATTTCGGCGCAACGTACGGCAAAGAATTCGCATTTCTCGCGAAGCAGAAACCTTATTCTGTTCTGCTCGCGAAGGGTTCGGAGGTTGCGGTTTATAAGGGACAGCGGCTATAAACAAAGAACTTAAATGCACGAGAACGACATCGCACGTGAAATCGTGAATATTGCCTTCAAGATGCATACGCGGATCGGCCCGGGTTTGCTCGAATCGGTTTATGAACGGGTGATGATGTATGAACTTCAGAAAATAGGATTTCATGTGGAACGGCAACGCGGCGTTCCGTTCGTATACGAAGAGATCCAAATGCCGGTCGGATTTCGGGCCGATCTGGTGGTCAACAATAAAGTCGTCGTAGAGGTCAAATCAGTCGAGGCTCTGGCTCCTGTGCATGCAAAACAACTGCGAACCTACTTGATCGCGATGGACCTGAGACTCGGGCTGTTGATAAATTTCAACGTTGACCTGATCAAGCACGGGATCAAAAGGGTCGTGAATAATTTGCAGGAATAGCTTTACGCTCCGCATTTCTTCTTAGCGGTAACTTTGCTCCTTAGCGGCTTGGCGGGAGAGACAAGATCGAGAAAAATCGAGTCCAAGGAAAAGAAAAGCGGTTCCCGCAAAGACGCAAAGTTTTTTCCGCAAAGACGCTAAGTAAGAGTCTTGAAGCTTCTTCTTTGCGGTAACTTTGCTCCTTAGCGGCTTGGCGGGAGAGACAAGATCGAGAAAAATCGAGTCCAAGGATAAGAAAAGCGGTTTCCCGCTAAGATGCAAAGTTTTTTCTGCAAAGACGCTAAGTTAGAGAAGATTATGATCATCGGCATCGTCGCGATTTCAAAAAACTACGCCATCGGCAAGGAAGGAAAACTGCCGTGGCATTACAGCGCGGATCTTAAGTTTTTTAAGGAGACAACAACAGGGAACGCGGTCGTGATGGGAGCAAATACGTGGCGTTCGATCGGTCGGCCGCTGCCTAACCGTTTGAACATCGTCCTCTCACGCAGCGGAAACGTCGACACGCCGCCAACCGTCTTAAAACTCAGCTCAAAGGCCGAGGTTGTCGAGCTTGCAAAATATTTCGAACGCGACGTTTTCATCATCGGAGGTGCACAGACCTACGCGGATTTCGCAGATGTGATCGATCAGTGGATCGTGACTTTTGTTCCGATCGAGGTCGAGGATGCGGACACGTTTATGCCGGAGGATTTTCTCGACGGATTTGAAACGAAGCAAACGATTGAGTTCGCCGAAGACGTAACAATAAAAACCCTGCGTAGAAGTTGATTTTGGTGTAAAATCGTCGCAAAAGGAGAAAGACCAATATGATGGGCGGAAAGACATGGGACGAGTGGATCGAGGAATATTCTGAGGGTCATCAACACCCGATCAACCAACTGACGCACAAATTCGGCATTCCGATGATCATGCTGGCGCTGGTTCTGGTCCCGGTATCATTCTTTGTCGCCGGAGCGTGGCGTTTCGCGCTCGGGCTATTTGTCGTCGGCTGGATCCTACAGTTCGTCGGCCACTATTTCGAAGGCAAACCACCCGAATTCCTAAAAGATTACCGCTTTCTGCTTGTCGGTTCGCGTTGGTGGTTCAAAAAAACCTTTGGTTAAGATTCTGTTCTTATTCCGTGCGTTCCGTGGTTGCTTTTCATTTACGGGAATCAGAAGAGATTTTTTACCACGGAACGCACGGACAAGACACGGAACAAAAGGTTGATTTACTTGATTCTTCGCTCCGCCACCACTTCAGACCTTGAAACAACCGCTCATTTTAGCTTTAGATATCGGTACGTCCAGCGTCCGCGCCGCTCTTTATAATGGGCAGGCGAATGCGGTTCCGCGTGCGTTCGCCAAGATCGAGCGCATGCTGGCCGTCACCGCTGACGGCGGAGCTGAGATCGACGCTGACGAAGCCGTCACGCAGGTCGCCGCCGCGATCGATGCATTACTTGAAAAAACCGATGCCGAAATTACGCACGTCGCCTCCTGCTCATTCTGGCACAGCCTCGTCGGTGTCGATGCGAAAGGTAAGCCGACGACCAAGGTCTTCGGCTGGGCTGACACTCGTAGCGGGAAATACACCGATGCACTCAAAAAGCGGTTCGACGAGAACGAAACCCACAACCGCACCGGAGCTCATTTTCATTCAAGCTTTTGGCCCGCAAAGCTCCTATGGCTGCGAAAGGATTTTCCGGATGTTTTTTCCAAAACGGAGCGGTGGCTTTCGTTCAGCGATTATGTGGCCCTGAAGCTTTTCGGCACCGCGACAACCAGCGTCTCGATGGCTTCGGGAACGGGAATTTTTGACATCAGAAAGTGCGACTGGGACGCTGAACTGCTGAAATTTCTGAAGGTCAAACCGGCAAATCTGCCTACGATCGTCGCAAACGATTCGGATACATTCACCCTAAACAAAAAAAACGCCAAACGCTGGCCTCGACTCGCTGGTGGCAAATGGTTTCTCCCCGTCGCCGACGGAGCGACCGATAACATCGGCGCAGGTTGTGTGACCAACACGCAAGCCGCGTTAATGGTCGGCACATCCGGAGCGATGCGTGTTGCGTACGAAGGTGATCCGCCCGACGAGATTCCCGAAGGCCTCTGGTGTTATCGTATTAATAGGAAAATGGTCGTCCTCGGCGGGGCTTTATCAGACGGCGGCAATCTCGCCCAATGGATGCGCGACAATTTGCGTTTAGGACGTGATGCGGATGAGGTAGTTAGGCAACGACTCGGAACACCTTCGACGATAAAGATCGCTCCGTTTTTCAACGGCGAACGTAGCACCGGTTACGACGAATCCGCCACCGGATCGATCGTCGGCCTCACCGCCGCTCACGACGCTTACGATATTTACCGAGCAGCAATGGAAGCAGTCGCCTATCGATTTGCTGATATTCTGGGACGACTGGAAACCGTTTTCAAGATCGAACAGATCATCGCCTCAGGCGGAGCACTCCGCGAATCGCCCGTCTGGACCGAGATCATCTCGAACGTTTTAGAGCGTGAGATGACCTTGAGCGGGGCTCGCGAATCATCTTCTCGCGGTGCGGTTTTGCTTGCGCTCGAAAGTCTTGGCAGAATATAGCTTACGCAGAAGATTTCATAAGTGACGGCGAGCTCGTAAATATTTATCGAGATCGATACGTTTGATATCACGGAGAACCCATGGCAACTGCGACTCAACCGAAAAAAACCAAAGACCTCGATCAGCTTTGTATAAACACGATCCGCACGCTTTCGCTTGATGCGATTCAGAAGGCGAATTCCGGGCATCCGGGATTGCCGCTTGGCATGGCGCCTTCGGCGTATGTGCTGTGGACTAAATTCCTCAGACACAATCCTAAAAATCCGAAGTGGTTTGGCCGCGACCGGTTTTTGCTGTCGGCGGGGCACGGGTCGATGCTGATCTATTCGCTGCTGCACCTGACTGGTTATGATCTGCCGCTCGATGAGCTGAAGCGATTTCGGCAGCTACATTCGATGACGCCGGGGCATCCTGAAAACATTTTGACGCCCGGAGTAGAGATCACGACGGGGCCGCTCGGACAGGGTTTTGCAAACGGCGTTGGAATGGGCATCGCCGAGGCACATCTGGCGGCGAAGTTTAACCGCAAAGGCTTTCCGGTCGTCGATAATTACATCTACTGCATTTGCTCCGACGGCGACTTGATGGAGGGCGTCAGCTATGAGGCAGCCTCGCTCGCGGGGCATTTGCAGCTCGGGAATCTGATCTATCTTTACGACGACAACCAGATCACGATTGACGGTTCGACGGATCTCGCGTTTACCGAGGATCGCACGAAACGGTTCGAGGCCGTGGGTTGGCACGTTCTCGAGGTCGCGGACGGCAACGATCTCAAGGCAATCGAAAAGGCTATCAAAGATGCTCAAAAGGTTAAGAATAAGCCTTCGCTGATCCGCGTTCACACGATCATCGGCTTCGGGATGCCAAAGGCGGGAACGAGCAAGGCTCACTCCGACGCTCCGGGCAACGAAGCGGTCAGGGAAACAAAACGCAACCTCGGATGGCCCGAGGATAAGCAGTTTTTCGTGCCAAAAGAAGCCCTCACGCATTTCCGCTCGGCCGTCAAAAACGGTGCGGCGATGGAGAAGGAATGGAACGCTCTCGTCAAAAAATACGAAAAGGAAAACCCTGAGATCGGTGCAGATTTTCATGCCATTCGCATGGGCGATCTGCCCGCCGGTTGGGAAAAAAGCCTGCCCAAATTTGACGGCATAGAGGCAAAAGCCACGCGTGCGTATAGCGGCGAGGCGATCAACGCGATCGCCGACGCTCTGCCGTCGCTGATCGGCGGTTCGGCGGATCTGAAGCCTTCGAATAACACGTATATTAATTCGTCCGCCGACATACAGCCCGGAACGTTTGAGAACCGCAACATCCATTACGGCATCCGCGAACACTCGATGGGCTCGACGATGAACGGCATGGCGTTGTACGGCAGCGTGATACCGTTTGGCGGGACGTTTCAGACGTTTTCCGATTACATGCGTCCGGCGATCCGGCTTGCGGCTTTGTCGCATATTCAATCCATTTTCGTCTTCACCCACGACTCGATCGGCCTCGGCGAAGACGGCCCGACGCATCAGTCGGTCGAACATTTGGCGGCGCTGCGGGCGATCCCAAATCTCGCTGTCATCCGCCCATGCGACGCCCACGAAACGCGCGAAGCGTGGCGATCAGCGATCAAGCATCAACATTCGCCTAGCGTCTTGTCGCTTTCCAGACAGAAAGTCGCGCTCATCGACCGCAAAAAATACGCCGACGCCAAAGGCCTGCACAAAGGTGCGTACATTCTCGCCGAAGCCGAAACCAAAGCCGGCAAAGAAACCGCTCCAAAACTCATAATCATCGCCACCGGATCCGAAGTCGGCCTCGTGATGGAAGCCCGCGAACGCCTAAACGCCGAAGGCACCCCGACCCGCGTCGTCTCGATGCCCTGCTGGGAATTCTTCGACGCTCAACCGCAAAAATATCGTGACGAAGTCCTGCCCGCCAAAGTCACCGCCCGCCTGGCCGTCGAAGCCGGCGTCTCAATGGGCTGGCACAAATACACCGGCGACAAAGGCGACACGCTCTGCGTCGACAAGTTCGGAGCATCGGCTCCGGCTGAAGATGTGTTCAGGGACTACGGATTCACGGTCGACAATGTAGTTCGAAAGGCCAGGTCGCTGGTTTCCTAGTAGCTTATGGACGTTAGATCTAAAAGACTCGCGGCAACAGTTTTACTCACTTTGTTTACAGCAGCAGTGGCATTCGCTCAGCCGACAGACCGCCTTAAGGAAGCGAGCGATATGTTTCGAGCCGCGACCGAGGATTACCGGGCGAATCGTTTAGATGCGGCGATCGAAAAGTACACCCAATATCTGAAGATCCGCCCTGACGCCGCGAGCGCCTGGTATAACCGCGGCCTCGCGTATCGCGAAAGAGCTGAGCGCGCAATAATCCGCGCTGATTTCGAAAAAGCCGAGGCCGATTTCTCACAAGCCATCAAAATAGACCCAAAAGACGCCGACCACTGGCTCTATCGCGGGCTCGTCAGGCGAATGCTGCTTCGGGTCGATTATTCAAAGGCCGACGGTGGCATCCTCGACCTTTCCGAGGCTATCAGGCTCAACCCGAGTTCCGCCGCGGCCTACAGCGGACGCGGCCAGATCTATGCGGAAAAAAACGACCACAAAAAGGCCCTGCCCGATCTGGATCGGGCGATCCAATTGAACAGCAGTGACTATGTTGCGTATTTCACACGCGGCAAGATCAGCGGTTACAACAAGGATTACTCAGGTTCGCGTTCCGACATGGAGGCAGCACTGCGTTTACAGCCGAGCTACGAGGCTGCTCGTATATTTCTCAAGTACATTAATGAAGAGGCCGCTAAGAATTCAGGCGCGAAAACTCCGGTTACAACGGCTGCTGCCGTCACTCCCGCAAAGCCCGTCACTGACATTGGTGACGGCTACAAAGAGGCCGAGGAAGCCGAGAAAACAGGAAATAATCGTCTGGTCGTCGATATTGCAGCTCGTGCGATCCAGGGTATTCCGATGATCGCGGCGCGGCAGCCAGCGGACAATCTTATTACATCCGTTTATCTCCGGCTCCTGCAAAAAAAAGCGAAGGCAAACTCAGCCCTCGGCAAATATGTCGATTCTGACGCCGATTATTACACCGCAGTTCTGGCCGCGATGAACAACACTAGTCGCGATATGGAAGCAGCCAATAAACGGCTCGCCGGCGATAGAACCGGGATGGGCGGCGGTGACATCATGGCGGGCGTCGAGGCGGCCAAGGGCGTGATCATCTGCAAAGCCGGCATGGAGATCGGCCTTGAATGGATAAATGCTGTCGAGAAAACACGACCTAAAGACCTCGCGGTCGGGATAACGGCGGGAATGTCGCTCGCCGGGCTCCGAGAAGTTTGTTCGTTGGTCTACCAGCTGCAGGGCGGTACACGTTCGCTGGCGGCGATCAATAACAAGACGGACCGCTTACGCATTCTAAATGAAGCGATCACAGCTTATACCGAGGCGATAAAGCTCACGCCGAAGGACCCGCGGCCGTATGCCGGTAGAGCAAAACTTTATCGCGATACCGGTCGTGCCGATCTTGCCGCGGCTGACGAACAAAAGGTTCGCGAGCTGCCGCCCAGACCCTGAAAACGATGGACATTCTGACCATCAAAACCCCCTCGCTGCTGCTCGACGCTGCACGTGTCCGCGCGAATGCCGCCCGCATTGCCGGGATCGCGAGCCGAAATGGCGCACGACTTCGTCCGCATATCAAAACCCACAAATGCATTGAGGTCGCACAGATCCAGACTGCCGGGCATGACGGAGCGATCACGGTTTCGACGTTGGCTGAGGCTCGGGATTTTTCGGCGAATGGCTTTTCGGATATTACATACGCGGTTCCGATCGAGCCGGGGAAATTTGCGGGGGCGATCGAGCTGCTGCAAAGCGGCGTGAAAGTTAACCTGCTTACGGACAATGCCGAGGCTGCGAAAATGCTGGACGAAGCCGCAGGAAAAGCGGGCGTTAAATTCGATGTTTTCGTCAAGATCGATTGTGGCACGCACCGCGTCGGCGTCGAACCGCACACGGCTGAGGCGGTTGAGATTCCGAGACAGCTTTCGGATGCAAAAAACCTCAATTTCGCCGGGATACTAACGCATGCCGGGCATTCGTACGACGTTAAAACCGTTGAGGAGATAAAGGTCATCGCTCGTCACGAGCGGGATGTGATGGTCGAGCACGCCGCAAAGCTTCGCGGCCTCGGCATCGAAGTTCCAACCGTCAGCATCGGCTCGACTCCGACGATCAATCACATCGATCACCTCGACGGCATCGATGAAGTGCGGCCCGGGAATTACATTTTCTTTGACAATTATCAGGCGACTCTTGGCAGTTGTTCGTTCGACGACACAGCGTTAACGGTGCTCGCGGCGGTCGTGCATCGCGACGCTTCGCAGCAAAAGATCGTGATCGACGCGGGCGGTATTGCGATGTCGAAGGATCGCGGTCCAGTTCATCTGGATCCACAGTGCGGGTACGGCCGCGTTCTCGATCTCGGCGGTAACCCGACCGGCCTTAGTCTCGATTCGCTCTCACAGGAACACGGCGTCATGCACGCGGTGGACGATGCCGTGTTTGATCGATTTAGGATCGGCGACCGCGTCCGCATTCTCGCCAATCATTCATGCATGACCGCAGCTCAGCATTCGCATTATAATGTGATTGAGAACGGTGAGATCGTTGACCGGTGGAAAATACATACGGGTTGGTAGCCGGGAACGCAGGCGCCCTCGCCTGCAAGCGTTCGGCTTTGCGGACGCTGACGAACTCGATAGTCCCTCAAGTTGAAAAATGTTAAACACCGTCACGCCGGAGGAACCGGCGTTGGCAAGCAAGATGCTTGCTCTCCAGTCATATGAAAGACTTACTGCTCGAACAATTCACCGCCGCGTTCGACCAAAACACGTGGTTTGTGGCCCTCAAAAACACGCTCGAAGGTGTCACTGCGGCAGATGCAGCTTGGAAACTCGAAGGCGTGGATAACTCGATCCGGGAGATCGTAAGCCATTTGAACTATTACAATTACGCTTACGTCGAGCGGGTCAAAGGCGTCGATTATCGATATCCGGCGGATGATAACGATGCGACATTTGTCGCCGGTGAAGCGACGGAAGACGCCTGGAATACAGAAACAGCGAGGCTTGCTGCTATCTTGGGCGAATTTCGCGATCTGATCGCAAATGCTGACGAGAGCAAATTCGAGGAACCCGTTTCAGCCTCGAATCCGGCAAAATGGCGAACGCTGATATCTAATATCAGCGCCCACAATGCCCATCATGGCGGACAGATCGTCGTGCTAAGGAAGTTGCAGGGAAGCTGGGATCGGGCGAAAGGCGTTTCCTAGAGCGGTTACGGATTGGTTGTATGGTGCAACGCAATGTTGAGAGTTGTTGAGCCCCCTTCTCAAGCCATCGAAGATGGCGAAAGCATGAAGCCCAGGGTGTAAGCCCTGGGAACGGCAAGATATGATTTTCTAAGCTGTCGTAGACAGCGACAGGTGCGTGTTTGTTAAGATCTGTCGCCCGCATTCGCGGGCTCGATCGATGAAACGACTCTCTTCCCAGGGCTCACGCCCTGGGCTTTATGCTGTAGTCCGCTACGCGGACTCGAAACCAGGGATGTGACTTTTGACACACCACCTATTCAGGCAGTTCAGACCCGTACACGCAATCCGTAGCCGCTCTAGCTGTCCTCATCGTCGCCGCAATCCGAGGCTTCCCAGCTGAGCAGCTTGTAAACACCCTTCAGATCGATATTTACGATGGCTTTTACGAAAACGTCTGCCGCATCCTGGCCCTCGGCTCCGCTGTCGCTGACCTTGAGGCACATCCGGTAGTTGCTGCCGGCAACGGCCTGACGCTCGGCTTTAATGACCGAGATGAACTCGATCTCTTTTTCGGATCGCTTCGCTTCGGCCGAAACCGCGAATAGGGCAGCTTTTTTTGCCGTAGCGTCGGCTTTCGCGATCTCCTTATAACCGCCGAGCACGGTGCTCTTTTGAGCATTTGCCTGCGAAACGAATACGAAACCTACGGCGGCGAGCATCATTGTGCAGAATAGTGTTTTTCTCATAGTTTTATCCTCATTTTAAAAGAATTTAACGAATCATTTTGCCGGCAACGCAGGCGCCCTCGCCTGCTACGCCGGTTCCTCCGGCGCGAGCGCGTCACGGTTCTATCAAGTTGAATAATCACTGCGTTCGTCAGCGTCCTCAAAGCAGGACGCTTGCAGGCGAGGGCGCCCGCGCTCCCGGCAACGCATCTATCTATCAATAAAGCGCCCGAATTGCCCGTCTTAGCTTTCCTACGGTATCTTTTTCTGGCGGCGCAGCGTCGGGCAAGATAATGTTTGTATTAAAAGCAATAATCGAAGCCATACGCTTTGCCGGGTCAAAATCGATGTAACTGATAAACCCGTTCTGATCGCCACCGTGGCCGAGATGCGTGGGCGAGAGCGTTTTGTCGATAAAATAGATCAAGCCGATATCGGTTGTGAAGCCTTTGTTTCCATTCGCATCCGCCTCGGTCTTGAGCTGAGGCTGCCACATTTCTTCAAGCGTCGAGCGTTTCAGCACGGCGTTGTAAACGTCTTGCTTTTTAGGATCACCGACGAGAAAGTTCAAATACTTGATTATATCCGGGATCGGCGAATTCAATCCGCTGTTTGAGACGGTAATTCCGGTGTTCGCATCAAATTTCCCTTCCGTCCGTTTTCCGTTTTCAATGTAGTACGAGTGCGAGCGGTCCTTGAGCAAATGATAGGGCGTCGCGTCGAAATAGCTTCGGTACATCTCCAGCGGTTTCAGGATATTTTTATCGATATAGACCTCGTAGTCGTCTTTGGTGAGCGTTTCGATGATGCGCCCCAAAAATACGATGCCCGGATTCGAATAGCTGAATTTGCTGCCCGGTTTGAATCGAATTTCCGTGTAAGGAAACATCGCGACGAGCTGCGAATAGTCCTGCGGCTCGAACGGTTCCCAATCCTTACCGCCCGCAAATGGCCACGTCCCGCCGCGAAACCCGGCCGAGTGCGTCATCAGATGTCTGATCGTGATCTCGTCCATCGACCCGAACGAATTATGAACGGCCCTGAGTTCCGGCAGATATTTTGTGACCGGATCGTCGAGCTTCAAAAGAGCGCGATCACGAAGCTGCATGATCGCAATGCCGGTGAACGGCTTTGTGTTCGACGCCCAGTGATAGATAGTGTTCTCATCGACCGGCTGCTTTTTTTCGAGGTTTGCCGAACCGTATTTGTAGTCGGCGACGGGCTTGTTGTCACGCAAAAAAACGAAGCTGCTGCCAACAACGCCGTTGTCCTTTAGCTCTTTTTCATAGAGTGTTTTGAAGTTTTTAAGGGCTTCGGCCGATTGTGCGCTCATTGTAATTACATTTACCGACAGAGCCCAAACAAACAGAAAAGCCCAATTGCAACGGATCATGCGGCTAACCTCGTAGAAAACTTGATTTTTGTGAACTCCAAAATGATAATTACGGACGCCCTATTATTCAAGCTTATGTCGCGGTTTCATCTCGTTTTCGGTTTTATTGTCTTCGTCGTCTTTGCGGTGACGGGCAGCTACATGCGCGTCGATTTTCCTGATAAGGAGATCATTCCGCAGGAACTGAGGCTGTTGATGCGTTCGCGGCACATCTATATTTTGTTCTCGGCGCTGATACATTTGGCGCTGGGCCTGTATTTGCAGATAACCCCGGTGAAATGGCGGATGGCGATGCAGTATTTCGGTTCGCTAGTACTCGCCGTTTCGAGCGGCGTCTTACTTTGGGGCTTTATCGTCGAAACATACCAGCTCGCCCATTTCTCGAACATCAGCCGATGGGGCATCTACCTATCGCTCGCGGGCGTCGGTTTTCACCTGATCGGCGGCTTGACGGGACGTGTCATTAGCCCGCACGTAAGTAAGGGCTAGGCACGCATTAATTCAACATACTAGGAACCGCACCAGCCCTTGCTTACGTGCGGGCTACGGACACACAGCCGTTGCCGCCACTTACGTACAGACGACTGAGACTGCTATTATTTAGATAATGAGTGTTTACGAGGAATCAACCGAAACCCAGCAATTTGCCAGCCGCGTGATCGCGGATCACGCCCGTTCGACTGCTTTTGCCATCGCGGACGGCATTTTGCCCGGTAACGAAGGCCGCAACTACGTCCTGCGCAAGATAATGCGCCGCGCCATCTACCACGGCCGCGAACACCTTGGCCTGTACGAACCATTTTTTTACAAGGTCTGCGATTTCGTCGTCTCCGAGATGAGCGGAGCGTATCCGGAACTTGAGGCTCAGCGCGATTTTATCGGCAAAATGGTGCGGATCGAGGAGGAGCGGTTTGGAAATACCATGACGGTCGGGTTAAAACGGCTTGAGGAACTGGTTGGACAGATGACGTTTGTTGAAAAGGCAAAGGTATCATTTGCTGCGGTTCTCAAAACCATTGATCTTGACCAGCTTAGTAAGTTCGTGGCATCCGAGGTTACCGAGAAGGATAAGCAGGATCATGAGGCCGTGGCATTTGTTACCGCTTCGCTTGAGATGCTGGCTGAAAATGAGGAACTTCGGAAACAGACTTACGATGAGACCGAAGCTGGGGCCAAGGTTTTTTTCAAGGAGATAGCCCAGCTTTACGATACGTTTGGAACGCCGCGTGATCTGATCAGAGTCTTTCTCGAGGAAAAGAAAATATCATTTGAAGAAGACGATTTTAACGAGCGTTTTGATTCCGCTTTGCAGGAGCTGCAAAAGCAAGGCGAAGTCGGGCACACAACGCGGAAATCGCAGCCTTCGCCAATATACGCCGAGTTGCTAGAAAAAGTAGGTGCGAATCAGTTTCACGGTTACGACTCGGTTCAGATCTCGGATGCAACGATTGTCGCGATCCTCGATGGTGACAAGCCTGTTGACGAACTGACCGCTGGTGCTCAGGGCAGCGTTGTTCTCGACAATACGCCGTTCTATGCAGAATCCGGCGGCCAGGTCGGGGATACGGGCATTCTTGTCAGTACCACCCGCGGTAGCGGGTGGGGCAGTGCTGGTGACGGCGAGAAAGCCCCACCCGCTACCGCAGGTGGTACTGACTTTCGTGCGACCGTTGCCGATACTTATTCGCCGGTGGCTGGATTGATCATTCACAAGGTCACTGTCGATAAAGGCTCGATAAAGGTTGGCAACACGGTAACCGCTACGGTCAACGCCGAGAAACGCGATGCGACGCGGCGAAATCATACGGCGACGCATCTTGTTCATGCGGCTTTGAGAGAGGTTTTGGGAACGCATGTTAAGCAGGCTGGTTCGGTGGTTGGGCCTAGTGTTTTGCGGTTCGATTTTACGCATTACCAGCCGATGTCGGCAGCGGAGATCGCGGAGGTTGAGGATCTGGTGAATCGCTACATTCTCAAGAACGATCCGGTAAACACGAACGTCATGGCGATCGAGGAAGCGATGGCTGGCGGGGCAATGGCTTTGTTTGGTGAGAAATATGGTTCGGCGGTGCGCGTTTTGAGCGTGGGCGATGGCGTTTTTTCAAAAGAGCTGTGCGGAGGAACCCACGTCAGAGCGACGGGCGACATCGGCAGTTTTAAGATCACCGGCGACGAAGCGATCGCTTCGGGTGTGCGGCGTATCCGTGCGATAACCGGTTTTGACGCTTTCGCTCGTTTCCGCGACGACGAACGCCTCATCGAGCGCAGCCTGCACGAACTCAACACCCAACGCGACAACCTGCCGAACGCGATCGCTCGCCTTCAGGAAGAACTCAAAAAGACCCGCAAGGAAATGGATGAGCTAAAGCTCAAAATGGCTCTCGGTGCTCAGGGTGCGGGCGGCGGCGAGCAGGACGAACCGCGTGAGATCAACGGTGTAAAAATTCTGGCAAAACAGGTTGACGGGCTTGACGCAAATGGTACGCGGCAGCTTTCAGACACGCTTCTGGCTCGGCTCAAATCAGGCGTCGTCATCATCGGACGCACTGACGAAGGCAAAGTCGGCCTCATCGTCCGCGTATCCGACGACCTGACCGCACGCGTGCGGGCCGGTGACATTATCCGCGAGATCGCCCCCATCGTCGGCGGCCGCGGCGGCGGCAAAGCCGACATGGCCGAAGGCGGCGGCACCGAACCCGGCAAACTCGCGGAAGCGATCGAGGCGAGCTATGGTGTGATCGGGAAGATGCTGAGCTGACTGGAGGGCGAGCATCCTGCTCGCCTCGACGAATCGCTTTGGTTTCGTAAGTGTTTTTCTAAATATTAAACGTCGGATGCAGAAGCAATAAACGGGCGAGCAGGATGCTCACCCTCCAGTCACCTCAACGATCTCGAAGCTCGTCGTGATCTCAACCGTTGGTTTGACCGTGGCGGCGACCGAGCAATACGTTTCGTCCGACAGCCTGATCGCATCGGCGACCGCTTTTTCGGAAATGTTGCGGCCGGTGACGATATGCTTGATGTGGAGTTTTATGAACGCCTTCGGCATTTCGTCGCGACGCCAGCCTTCGATCTCGACGCGGTAATCGGTCACGTCCTGACGTTTTTTATGCAGGATCGACTGCACGTCGTACGCGGTGCATCCGGCGACGGCGACGAGCAAATTCTCCAGCGGCGTCGGAGCGGCTTTGCGTTCGCCGTTGGCGTCCATGAGCTGAGCGTGTCCGCTCGGCGGCGTGCCGATGAAAAAATCGTCACCGGCGTATTGAACTGTTGCTTTGTATGTTCCTGTTGACATGGTTTCCTCGTGTGTTTTATGCGGTTGCCGACGCAGGTTTGCCAGTCGGCGTCAGCGACTCGTGGATCTCGACCTCTTTAGGTTGAAGCCTCTTCTTGCTATTCGCGGTGACGAGCATCACCGATACGACGATGACGGCGGCCCCGACGAGCATTTGAGCCGTAAGCGATTCGCCGGCGATGATCCAGCCGAGAAAGACCGCGACGACCGGATTTACATACGCGTATGTCGAAACCGCCGACGGCGACGCATTCTGCATCAGCCAGCTATACGCAGTGTACGCGACCAGCGCACCGACGAATATGAGATACGCGAGAGCGATCCACGACGTAGACGAGACCGCTCGATAGTCGAACGTCTGCCATTCGCCGGCGATCAGGCTTACGACGGTCAATATCAGTCCGCCCGCCAGCATCTGCATTCCGGCGGCGAGGACGTTGGATTTAGCGGTTGGAGCGGTCGCTCCGTAAAGCGAGCCGAACGCCCAGCCGATCGTGGCGATGACGATCATGCCGATGCCGAGCCATTGCGAACCGCCGCCTTCGCTTCCCGCGTCAGGACGTCCCAGAATGAGGAGCGCGACGCCGATAAATCCGATCAGCAGTCCGAGCGTGACCTTGTAATTCGGTTTCCCGCGGCCCATGAAGAGCCAGCCCAGCGTGACCATCCAGAACGGATTCGACGCGATCAGAAGAGCTGTCATGCTCGATGAAATATAGTGTTCGCCAACGACAACCGCGCCGTTTCCGACGCCAAGCAGCAAGGCTCCGACAATGAAACTTGTCCGCCAATGAATCGCTTTTGGCTTTTCATAGCTCGGCGACAGACGTGCGAAGCCGTATAAAATACCGCCCGCGATCAGGAATCGCACACCAGCCATCAGAAAAGTCGGCAGCGTCTCGATCGCATATTTGATCGCGAGATACGTCGATCCCCAGATAATGTAAACCGCCGCAAACGCCAAGATCAAAAAGATCAGTTTTTGTTTTTCGTCCGCTGTTCTAACCGTGCTCATGACTTCACCCCTTGCGAGCCTTGCCAGCGATCGGCAACGCGTTTGTTTCCTTGAATGTTTGTAGAACGACAATCGTTTTCGTGCTGATAACGCTTGGGATCGTCCTTATCTTTTCGCGATGCAGCTTTCCGAGAGCGTCGGTGTCTTTGGTGCGGATCTTGAGCAAAAAGCAGTCCTCGCCCGCAACATCATGGACCTCCAAAACCTCAGGTATCGCCGCAAGTGCCTCCTCCGCATCGCTGCCGCATTCGCTGGTCTTGACCGTCACAAAGACCGTCAGCCCGAATTCGACCGCACGCGGATCGATCTCAGCTCGATAGCCTCGAATGATGCCGCGGTCCTCTAATTTGCGTATCCGCTCCAAAACCGCCGATGGAGCAAGGCCGATCTGCCGGGCGATCTCGGCATTGGAAATTCGGGCGTCGTTTTGCAATATCGTCAGTATTTGCTCGTCTGTGCCGTCGATCATTCGTTTGAATACCTCTATTACAGAATAAACGTCGGCACAGACCTTGTCAAGTGCTTTTTTGTTCATCATTGGGTTGAAGATAGCGAATGTTCTTACAAAATATAGGTTTTTACGCTATTCTTAACAAAAATATGAAAGCCGCTGTCACCGCAGAAGAACGAACTAACGAGATCATTTCTTACGATCCGGCAACCGGTGCCGAGGTCGGCCGGGTTCCGATTGTAACAGCGGATGAAGTATCGGCGGTGGTCGCCGAAGCCCATCAGGTATTCTCCCGGTGGAAAACGACGACGTTCGCCGAACGTGAGCGGCTCGTGATGATCGCCCGCGAGGTTTTGCTTGCGGAAATGGATGATATCGCGTCTTTGATCTCGCGGGAATCCGGAAAGCCGGTCGCTGAGGCCTTTTCGATGGAGATCGCTCCGGTTCTCGATCTGATGCAGTATTTCGCACGCAACACGGAAAAGCTGTTGAAGCCCGCGAAGATCGGCATTGGGCTCTACAGTTTACTCGGCCGCTCATCAAAGATCGTTTATCATCCGCTCGGCGTGGTCGGAATCATTCCGGCGTGGAATTATCCATTTTCCATACCGCTTGGCGAGGCCGTGATGGCGCTGATGGCGGGCAACACAGTGGTCATCAAGCCATCGGAGCTGACGCCGATGATCGGCTTGAAGATAGGCGAGCTATTTGAAAAAACTGGCTTTCCTCACAACGCGGTGCAGATCGTGACCGGCGACGGCTCGACCGGAGCGGCCCTCGTTGAAGCGGCGCCGGACAAGGTGATGTTCACCGGATCGGTGGCAACGGGGAAAAAGATCGCCGCCGCCGGCGCAAAGAACCTCACCTCAGTCGTCCTCGAACTCGGCGGCAAAGACCCGATGATCGTTTTCGCCGATGCCAATCTCGAACTCGCCGCCGGAGCAGCGGTCTGGGGAGCGTTTTGCAACGCGGGGCAATCCTGTTCGTCTGTCGAACGCCTTTACGTTCAGGAGAGTGTCGCGGAGGAGTTGACGCGAAAGATCGTTGAAAAAACTAAGCAGATCAAGCTCGGAACGGGCGATCGAGATGATGTTTCTATCGGAGCCATGTCGTCCGAACGGCAGATCAAGATCGTTGAAGACCACGTCAACGCATTTCGCGGGGCGGGAGCAAAGATCGAAACCGGCGGCGTTCGGAGTCCCGCCTTTACGCGGCAAAACGCGGGCGAAGAGCCGCATGAAGGCGGGACTTTGAGCCTGTTCTTCGAACCCACTATCATTACGGGAGCGACGAATGACATGCGGGGAATGCAGGAAGAAACTTTCGGCCCGACGCTGCCGATCGCGACGTTCTCGACTGAGGAAGAAGCCATCCGCCTCGCCAACGACAGCGAGTTTGGCCTGACGGCCAGCGTTTGGACACGCGACCGCGCCAAAGGCGAACGCGTTGCAAAACAGATCGAGGCCGGTTCGGTTTGTGTAAACGAAGTTCTCTACACCCATGGCATCGGCCAAACGCCATGGGGCGGCTTCAAAAACAGCGGCCGCGGCCGCACACACGGCCGCGACGGCCTGATGGAACTCGTCCAGCCGCAACACATCCACACCAACCACGTATCACTGCTTCCGGATGCATGGTGGATGCCGTACTCGGCGACGGCGGTTGAGACATTTCGCGGCTTTGCAAAGTATTTTGCAAGCGGTTCGGTAATCCAAACAGCCCGGATGTTGCCCCAGCTATTTAGGCGGCTGAAGGAACTGCTGAAAAAATAACCGCCGGGAGAATCATTCAACTCGGCCGGAAGAGCTTCCACGCAAGATGCGTGATTCACCCTTGCTTTACGCGCGGGCTTGTGTATGTTTTTTACACTGCAAGATCAGGAAACCATGGAACACTGCCGTGAATAAAAAGTATTGAATACAAAGCCGTTATCGGGTTATTATGTTTGTTGGCGGGTTTACCGCGTCTTTTTCATTCCATCGCGTAGCTCCCTTACCCTTCCCCGTTTCAATGTTTACATCACTGGGCACAATTTACCTTCTGGGGGGCATTTTGGTTTCGGCGGCCACCGGAATCTATGCGTGGCGTAACGATCAGACACGTGGAAATCGCGCGTTTGCGGCGGCGACCATGTTTGCGATCCCATGGATGGTTGGCGAGGTAATCCTGCGAAACGCCGACCCGATGTCGGTGCAGTGGCTCGGCGAGATACTCAAATATCTTGGGGCCACGTTCCTTCCGGTTTCGCTGCTTGTTTTTGCCAGACACTATTGCGGACGCGGGCCGAGCTGGCGGTCTATTCGTCTGCTATGTGTAATACCGGT
Organism: Pyrinomonadaceae bacterium; assembly: GCA_040080065.1. GTDB lineage: Bacteria > Acidobacteriota > Blastocatellia > Pyrinomonadales > Pyrinomonadaceae > OLB17. The sequence continues at coordinate 55,959 of JBEBJB010000008.1, read as the reverse complement.
CGTTTCATGGCTCATGATGATGACCAATCCTTGGCATTACATATTCTTTGCCACGGTCCAGGCTGGACCCGATGGAAGGCTCCTGACGGGATACGGCCCATTTTTTTGGTTAGTTCACACCCCGTATTCTTACACGCTACTTACCGTTTGCCTGTATACGATCTTTGCCGAATTTATCCGATCATCCAGACGCCATCGGCTGCTGCTGCTAGTTCTTTTCTTTTCCTTTTGTCTGCCGGTCGTGGTCAATGTGCTCGGAGTGCTCGGACTGGTTGGCAAGATCACGCCGTACAGCTTTCCGGTATTTTTCTCGGTCGTAGCATACGCAATGTTCCGCCTGCGGTTCCTGGGCAGCAACCCAATCGCGTATGAGGCGGTATTCAAGACGATCCGCGACGGCGTACTAATACTCGACGGCCGCGATGTGATCCACGACATAAATCCTGCCGCCGCAACCGGCCTCGGCAAACCGCCATCCGCCATCCTCGGCTTGCACGTACGAGATGCGTTTGAGGCATGGCCAGCGGCTATTGAGCTTTACGACACTGCGCCCGTTGCTCTCGGCAGCATCGAAGTAGAGGTGTTTGGTTCGCAGCGGTTTTTACAGATCGATTCGACGCCGATAGTCGAAACGAGTTCGAGGAAAACTGATGGCCGAATAATTACAATTCGCGACATCACCGACCGACACAAACACCAACTATCGCTCGAATCGCTCGCCTTTCACGACCCGTTGACACGGCTCGCCAATCGCAGAAAATTTCAGGAAGAGGTCGACCGGGCCATCGTTCAGGCGGATGAAAAGGACGAGCCATTTGCAATACTCTATTTCGATCTGAATAAATTTAAGGCCGTCAACGATACGCTTGGACACGAGGTCGGCGACGAGCTGTTAAAGTACGTTGCCGCGAGAGTCGCGTCGATTCTGCGAAAACCAGATCTGCTTTCGCGACTCGGTGGTGACGAATTTGCAATGCTGCTTCACAATTGCAATGAAAAAGGCGTCGAACTTGTGATCGAGCGATTGCTCGATAATGTTCAACGCCCGTTTAAAGTAGACGAAAACACGCTCGTCGCAGATCTAAGCATCGGAACGGCTTACTATCCGCAAAACGGCTCCAACCTGACAGAATTACTCCGTCACGCCGATGCCGAAATGTATCGCGCAAAACAAGCCGCCCGTGATCCATTCGGATTTGTCCCTATCGAGGTTCTGGAAATTTCCGGGCAGATCGCGAACTGATTCACTGCCCGGCCTCAACCGCCCGGACCGATCCAACAATAATTCCGCAGCAGGGCTCGATGTCGGTTCTCGTCACAAACGCCTTATCGCCCCGCGGTGCGGTAATGAGGAATTTGTAGGCCTTTGGATATGGCCCTTTGTGATCGAGGGCCATACCATCGTTGTAATAGATCTGAAACCACGCCGTTTTTCCGGGCGCTAGCGTTACGGCCACCGGTTTGCGGTCGCGTTCTGCCGGGCCGTTCGGGTAATCGTTGGAGTATTTTGCCTTGCCGTTAGCGAGGGCCTTGCCTGCCTTGTTCAGAACAACAAATGTCGGGAAACCTCTGAGCGTACATGGCTTGTCCGACAGGTTGGTGAAAACAAACTTCTGATAACGTTTTCCACCCATATCGGCGTCTTCTTCACCAACGGCCATCTTTAATTTCGCGCATTTATTCTGCACGACCGGCGCCGAACTTTGAGCATTTATGGCAGCGCTCATGCAAAATACGAACACGGTGAGCGAGATCGCTCTCAGTATAATCTTGTTCATAACCTCCTCGCTACTTGTAACATTTCTGCTTCAAAACGGTTTTTGTGCCGCCTTCGTTAAGGGTCAGCGTTGTCGTTCCTCGCGTTCCGGTAAATTTGCGCTCGCCCAAACTGAATGCGATCTTGTCATAGTTCTTTCCGGTAACCTGGGCCGCAACGAGAACCGGATCTCTAAGTTCGCCTTCGGCTTCGGACGCAAGCACAAACCAACTGCCGCCGCTGTCGGTAATATAAAACTCCATCCCGCCGACATCGCCGCCACTGCCGGTTGAGATGTTGCTGAAAGTGCCGCCGCAGGATCGCTTCAGCACCCTTTTTTGGTCGAAGTATTTCGTCGTTAAAGAAGTCGCCGATACCGTTCCCTTGAATTGCCGATCGCCGTTGTCGCCCGGAAGCGTGAATTCGATCGTGCGCATATCCTTGCCGGTCATTTTCGCTTTGACGAGGACGGGGTCGTTGATCGTACCGCCGGGAGCCTCGGTCACGAGCGCAAACGTATCGTTAGCCGACTGTGTCAGGTAGATCGAGATGCCGTAATAATCGCCGGATTCCTTACTGGACATTCCGATGCCTTCGTAATAACCACTCGTGCTAAATGCCGCGGGCTTTTTCTGAGCCGCCGCCGAGGAAACAATTACGAGGCTGATCAAGATCAGTGCTGCGAGTCGACTAAACATATTCATAGGATTCTCCTTTTTCTCAGTTCATACCAACGATCGCGAGCAGAGCCGTCAAAACCCGCTGCGTCCCTCGATAGCTATCCGTCATATCAAAACTCTCGCCGACAGAATGCATTCCCTGCCAACGTCCGCCCGAACCGATCGTTACGGCCGGAATTCCAAACCGCATCGGCATTCCCGAATCCGTACTGCTTGCGGTGAGGTTCGACGTTATGCCGAGAGCCTTATCCGCGGCGAGTATTGCCTGAACGATCGGCGCATCCCCGGCTTGCAGCCCGACAGGACGCTGGCCGATCATCTGGATCTCGACGGTCAATCTCGCTGCATCGCCTTTCGACGAGTTTTCCTCTTCGAGCGACGTTTGCACAGCTTGCTTGAAGCTCGCGTCAAGCCTGGCAAGCTCAGCCGCACTGATCGACCGCAGATCGACTTCCATCGAAGCCGTCTGAGCGATCGAGTTTACCGTCGTTCCGCCTTCGATCTTACCGACATTGTAAGTCGTTCGCGGATCTTTTGGAACCGTTAATTTTGCGATCTTGTCGATCGCGCGGCCGAGCGCATGGATCGCGCTCGGACGGCCAAATTCAAAGTAGCTATGTCCGCCCGGACCGCGAAACGTCACTCGGTAACGATTGCTCCCGATCTCGCGATTAACGATGTCATATCCGGACGCGTCGAGGCCGATGAAATGAGTGATCTTGCCCTTGAGTTCTTCCATGACAATGTGCCCAACGCCGTTGAGATTTCCAAGCCCTTCTTCGCCGACATCAGCGACGAAGATCACGTTTCCCTTCGTCTCGATCTTCGCCTCGTTCAAGGCCCGAACGATCGCGAGCAAAACGGCCAGGCCGCGAGCGTCGTCACCGATTCCAGCACCTGTCAGGACGTTTCCATCCCGCTTTACCTTAACATCGGTTCCCTCGGGAAACACCGTATCAAGATGAGCGGCGATCACGAGCGTTTTCGAAGGATCGGAACCGCGACGCTCGCCGATAACATTCCCGCCTGCGTCGATCCGCACGTTTGAAAGGCCGAGTTCAGTGAATCGCTGCTTGTAATATTTTGCTCTGTTGCCTTCTTTGAACGTCGGTGCAGGGATCTCGGCAGTTTTGATCTGTTCTTCGATTGTCTCGGGCTCGATCGACTTTATGTATTCGAGAGCGCGTTTTACCTTGGGCGAGTTGATATCGACTGGCGCAGTTTGGGCGGTCACAGCCGACGCCAAAACGAACAAACAGCCGACAAGAAAGATTGTTTTTCCGATCAAAGACTGCATAAATTCTCTAAATGTCGAACTCAGCGACAACCGGAGCGTGATCGCTGGGCTTTTCCCAGCCGCGAGGCGTTTTATCGATCCAGCAATCCTTACAAACCTCGGCCAACGGCGGCGAAGCCCAGATGTGGTCGATGCGTAGCCCGCGGTCTTTTTCAAAATCGTGATGAAAATTGCTCCACCACGAAAACTCGCGTTCGCTGCCGTTGATCTGGCGAAAAAGATCGACGAAACCCCATTTTTTTAGCTCCATTATCGCGTCGCGTTCCGGTTTCGAAAAGTGCATCTTATTATTCCAAAGCAGCGGGTTCCAAACGTCCATCTCATGCGGCGCGACGTTCAGATCGCCACATAACATAACGTCATCATCTATCTCAAAATCGTCATCGAAAAGCTTTCGCAACCTGGCGATCCAATCGAGTTTATATACGAATTTATCGCTCCCGAACTTCGTCCCGTGCGGAACATAGACGTTCACCACACGAATGCCATCGATCGTCGCTGCGATCAGACGCTTTGGCTCGCTCGGCACGCTGTCCGCGAAGTCTTTCTGAATGTCATCAAGCCGGACCTTTGAAACGATCGCGACGCCGTTGTAAGCCTTTTCGCCATGAACCGCGATATGTTCAAACCCGATCTCACGAAATCGCCTGTCCGGAAACTTATCGTTGACGCACTTGATCTCCTGCAAACATAAAACATCCGGCGAAGCCTCGTCACACCACCGCAGAACCTGATCGACGCGTGACGTTATCGAATTGACATTCCACGTCGCGATCTTCACCGTGCTCGCTTCAATTCCCGGAGTTTTGAATAGCCCTGCTTTAGCCCTTCAATATAGATCGGAAGTTTTTTGCTCGACTCTGGACTTTGCCCATCATAGCCTCCCAGATAAAGGTACAGGTTTTGTTTAAATATCCCCTTGCTGTCTCGGTACGACGTAAAGCTTGCATAATAGTCGTCGGAATATCTGAACCAAACTTCCTGGTCTTCTTTTCCTTCACTTTCTTTCATCCGCTTAACGAAGCTTTCGAGGTCACTTACCAGCCGTGGAATTTTTTCTAAGTCTATAGAAAAACTGTCTCTATGAAGCGTATACACTCTTAAGCTTGACGCGTTTTCCCGGTAGGAACTTCTAACAAAAATTCTTAAAGAAGGATCGCCGACCGGAATTTTCTTCGAAATAACTACCCTTCCATGCGTCCGCAACAGCTTTTCGTACTCACTCGCCGATGGCTTTTCTTTCTTAATCTCTACGGGCCCGAAAACTGAGACTGGCTCTTGCGCGAACGATCCTGTGGGAATCAACGCAATTGTCAGTAGAGTTCCAAAGATCATCATTCTAAACATTTCTTTGTCCTCCAACACATTGGTTTTCTTGATTTGAGATCCCGGCCAAGAGTTCCTCGTCTATTTTATCTTCACTTTCAGCGTAAACGGTACGCCGGCGGCTTTTTCGTCATTCATCACGACGACGATCATGTACTTTCCGTTCTTTGGCAGTTCGCCGTTGTAGGTTTTTACCATGGTTGCGATGGTGTCCTCGTCCGGCGGCGGTGCCATGAGCGAGAAGATGAGTTCGGGGTTTTTGCCGACGAGCTCGACATCGATCGTCTGTCCGGCGTTAGCACCGAGCTTGTAAACGTAGCTCATGCCGTATTTTGCATTACCGGTGACCGTAGCCTCGTGCTTGCCCTTGGCAAATTTGATCTCCTTGGTCACGACGGTTCCAGACATATTTTGAGCCGAAACGGCCGACGCTGCTCCGAAAACGCTTAAAAATGCCGCGAAGAGCATTATTTTGGTTACTAATTTCATAAATTTCCCCTTTTTTTAATTACTGTGCCTTTTGCAAAGACTGCATCTTCGCAAGTCCTGCTTTCAGAGCTTCGATGTATTCGTTGAGGTCTTTGTCCGTCCCTTTGCCAGAACTTTCGAAGCGGCCCGGGTTGAAATAAAGCGTTTGTGGCTGCTGTTTGCCCTTTTCGTCAACATAGGAATAGAAACTGGCCCAGAACTTGTCCGAATAGCGGAAAAAGACATTCTCGCCGTCCTTACCATCCGCAGCTTTCATCTGGACGTTAAATATCTCGAGATCGTTGATCAGTTTTGGCAGTTTGTCCATATCTATCGAAAAGGTTGTTCCGCCATCGAGCGTAAAGAAACGATTCGCCTGAGCATCGATCCGATAAGAAACTGTCACCACAAGGCCGAACTTCGGATTGCCGACCGGATATTTTTTTGCAAGCACAACGCTTCCCGGCGTCTCAAGCAGCTTTTCGTAGTTGCTCTTCGGTGCAGGCGTCGGTGTGGCTTCCTGCGAAAAAACAGACACTGCCACGAGTACTAGAAACGAGATAAAACAAAGTGACCTGAACATTTCTCTACCTCTCGATCTGAATTTTGTCGCCAACCGCAACACGCCCGCCGCTTACGACCTTCGCATTAATGCCGCGAAGGTTATGTTTCCGGCCGAAGTCGGAATTTGCATACAGCATCGCGTCCATGCCAAAACGCTCGACAAATTTCTTGCAGCCGAGATGCGGGATCGCCGTCACTTCGATCACTGCATCGCCAACCAAAAGCCGCGTGCCCACGGGCAGATTTTCACCGCTCAGGTCGAGATCGACAAATATCTGATCGCCCGCAAGCGGAACGCGATTTCGGTCGCCGGCGATCAGCTCTGCAAAACGAAAGTTCATCAAATTAAGCTGCATCTCAGGATGGCCGAGGCCATTGCTCGTTCGCGAGCTGCCGCGAGTCAGCCAATTGTCACCGACGAGTCCATTCTCGACATCCAGCATTCCGCTCTCGATGACCTCCCGCATGTTCACCTTTGGACGCCGGACGATCAATTCGAGACGTCCGTTATCTTTAGGCGACGCAAGAACTTTGCGGATCCCTTGCTCGATCTCTGACGTGGTCATGTATCTGTCGAACAGCTTACCGTACATAGGACCTCTCAGGCTAGGAACTCATTCATCGAAACGGCGAGGTTTGGAAATGCGGCGAGCACTTCCTTGTCCGATGTTACAAGCGGTACTGCTAGGATCTCAGCGAGATATACATATTCACAATCGTACGCGGTGCAACCTGAATCAACGGCCAGCTCAATAACTCTTGTGGCATCCACTTGACGACTCTCAACTTTCGATTCGGCTAATTCAAACAAGCTGATCAAATTAGCCATTGAAATAGCATTGCGCCGAAAGTAGCCGAGCGACACATTACGGAACTCCGAACGCCATAGCATCGGAGCCACCCAGTGTCTATCCTTTTGCCTTACCTTCGCCGCATGCGTCGTAAGATCGCTATCGATAAGCAGATAAACGAGCACATTGGTATCTACAACGATCACAGACGTCCCCTATTTTTTTCACGATTTACCTCTTCCTCCGTGGTATGAAGGCCCTTCAATTTTTCGCGAAATAGGCGGATTTCTTCCAATTCTGTTTCAACATCCATTTCTCGCTGGCCTAAAACAGTTTGCAGCTGAATGATCACCTCACTGTTCAAACTCCTATGCCGTCGTTTAGCCTTTTGAGTTAAGGCTTCGTAAAGTTCGCTAGGTACGTTCCTAATTGTTAAAGTAGCCATTTTTATTCAGCGCCTCACAGAATGACAGCATAATGCGTGCATATTGTATGCGTCAAGATATTTCTAAGCAGTGAAATCAGCTATCACGGGCGCATGATCACTCGGCAGGTCTAGATAGCGTGGCGATTTGTCGATCACGCAGCTTTTCGCGGTCGCGGAGAGTTTTGGTGTTGTCCAGATGTGATCGATCCGCAGGCCCTGATTTTTCTGCCAGGAACCGGCACGGTAATCCCACCACGAGAATTCCTGTACCTTGCCGTTGAGCCGCCGGAAAACGTCTTCAAAACCCCATTGCCTCACGTATTCGATCGCCGCCCGTTCCGGCTTAGAAAAATGCAATTTGCCTGCATAGGCGGCCGCATTCCATACATCCTCAGGATAATGCCCCACGTTAAAATCGCCGCACAACAGCACGTTCTCATTGGCATCGCAGGTCGCGTCAAAATAGCGGCGAAGCCGGATAAGCCAATCGAGCTTAAATTTGAATTTGTCGGACCAAAGCTCAGAGCCGTTCGGAATGTATGTGTTAACAATACGAATGCCGCCGACGGTCGCCGCGATCATCCGTTTTGGGGCATCGTCCGCATCGCCGGGAAAGCCCAGCTGCACATCCTCGATCGGAAAGCCTTTTGAGAGGATCGCAACGCCGTTATAAGCCTTTTCGCCGGTAAAGACAGACGCATAACCAGCTTCCGCTAAAATCCCATCCGGGAAATTCTCGTCAACTGATTTTGTCTCCTGCACACACAAAACATCCGGCCCAGCCTCACGCAGCCAGCCGATCAACTGCGGAATGCGGACATTTATCGAATTTACATTCCAGGTCGCGATCTTCATTCTTTTAAGTTTTTATTCAAGCTTCCTAAGTAAAAACACCGTGTTCGAGTCTTCCGATAAGATTCTCGACCTCGCGTAGACCGGCGTCTGTCTTAGACATTTCAAGTGGAGTAACACCGCCTAAAACTGGCCTTGGAGAGTTAAGCCACTTGATTGCGCTTGCCTCGTCACCTTCGAATAGCTCGATACTCATTGCAAACAGCCTTTCATTAATTTCGGATTCCGCCATAAATTATTTGCTCGTCTATAGGTAGACTATACGACGCATTCTTAGCGCTTCACAATACTTATCTGCCCGAATTGCGCTCCCAGAAAACCCCGTCGGAAAATCCTTGAATTGACCCATCTTCTTCAACAATGGAAAGACGTTTGGCCGCGATCAAGCAATAATCTTCATCCGCCTCGATCACGACAAAATCACGCCCAAGCTTTTTGGCCGCGACCGCAGTCGTTCCGCTGCCGGCAAAAGGGTCGAGAATCAGGTCGCCGGGGTTGGTGCTTGCGAGTATTATTTTCGCGAGAAGCTTTTCGGGTTTTTGGGTCGGATGATCGGTGTTTTCGGGCATCGACCAGAATGGAACAGTGATATCCGTCCAGATATTCGACGGATGCGTGTCGCGGTAATTGCCCGCTTCGTCTGACTTCCAGTCTTTCGGTTTGCCGTTCTCTTTATACGGGGCCAGCACTTTTCGGCGAAGCTTCACGGCACCCAGATTAAATGTGAATTCGTCGGAAACCGTAAAAAACCAGATATCCTCAGCCGAATTCTTCCAGTTCGCCTTCGCCCCGCGGCCTTTTTCGCGTTCCCAGGTGATGCGGTTCTGGAGCTTGAAATACTTCGACCCGACCCGCTGGATAGCTGCGGACGAGCGCCAGTCGCCGCAAATGTAGATACTTGCCGTCGGCTTCAATAGCGGGACGCACAGCGACAGCCACGAGTCGAGCCACGCTTCGTAATCATCCGAGGTAAGCTCGCGGAAAGTTTCCTGGCCGAAGGATTTCGTTAGATTGTAAGGCGGATCGGCGAATAGAAGATCGAATCTTTGATTACCCGATCTCGGCAGGATCTCGAACGCATCCCCGAAAACCATACGGTTGACCGTGGCCACATCCACATCCGACCCCCGCAAGATCTGCTGCCGAAAACGGTTCCGATCGCTCGCGGAGAGTTCTATGGTCCGATTGTTTGGAGCCTTTTCGCGCATCTTTGATGTCACGATATCACGGACTGCTATGTACCCGAAAACAGACAGTCTTCGGCGGCAACGTGTTGCATTGATAATACATCTATGCTATATTGCAACGCAATTTGACCATGTGGGTTCCGAAAAAAGAGAAGAAGTTTTTTGAAAATTTACGAAATGAAGCCATTTTGTCGCCGTAAGTCACTACGTATCAATGATTTACGTGTCCCACGACAGGCCTGGGACAGGGCTGGGACTATGAGAGTTCACTAAAAGCGACGCTAAGTGTAATGTTAGTAATATTTACAGACAGTTTTTGTGTAAGACAGGCATTAGGCTGCCAGGGAAATGCGGCGACCAACGGTCGTCGTCGAGGTTGATCATGAAACGAGAAACGATAACAATTTCTGTTGGTCCGAAGATGAAGAAATACATTTTGAGGCGAGGTTCGACGGCGTTCGAATCGGTAAGCCAATACATCAGGATGCTGGTTCGAGCGGACAACTACCAACAAAGAGAAATCACCAAGGCAAGAAACCTGCTCGCAGGTAAAAGGCCGGCAAGAGCTCCCACGCACAGGAACAAGGGCCTGCCCAGGCGTCCTTGACCCTAAAAACGCGCGCGTGATAGTCTTAACAGTTTGATAAATGAGGCGTTTTTTGTCCTCTTTTAAACCCAAATAGCGGGTTAATAAGATTATGCATTTGCTGGCACAAATTCAGCTTTTCCCTGACGGCACATTATTTATCCACGTCGGTCTGATCCTCGTGATGATCTGGGTGCTGAACCGCACGCTTTATCGCCCGATCAACCGCGTCCTCGAGGCACGTGAGAAAAACAAGGGCGGCCATTCGAGCGAGGCGGTCACGCTGCTTAAGGATGTCGAGGAAAAAGAGACGCGTTACAACCGCGAAATGCTCGAGACGCGTTCGAAAGGTTACGAGCTGATCGAAAAAGAGCAAAAAGCGGCAACAGATGCCCGCGATAAACGGCTCGGCGACGTAAAAGCCGAGGTAGCGGCGTCATTGGATGCCGGCAAGGCGGAACTCGCAAAACAGGCGGCCGATGCCCAGGCGGCAATGCGTACGGACGCCGAAAAGATCGCGGACAGCATCGCGGCAAGTATTTTGAAAGGCTAAGTTCTAGAATATGTTAGCGTTCACAACATCTTTATTGCTTCTCGCCGGCGGCGGCGGTTTTTATGACCGCTTCTTTAACGTCCCGGGTTTTGAAGCGTGGAAGTTTCTAAATCTGGCGATCTTTATCGCCCTGATGATCTATGTCGCGAAAAAGCCTTTGAGCGAGGCCTTTAAGGCAAAACGCGAACAGATCCGTGCGGAATTGATCAAGGCCGAGGCAGAAAAGCAGGCCGCACTTGCGAAATTAACTGCCGCCGAGGCAAAACTCGAGCAGCTCGAAGCAGAAAAAGAAAATATCATCGTGAAAGCCAAGGACGAGGCCGCCTACGAAGCAAAACGGCTGGCAGAGCAGACCGCGATCGAGGCCGACCGGCTTCGTCTACAGACAGAGGCCGAGCTTGCCCGACTTTCGAGCGTGTCGCGTGCCGGCCTTCGACGTTTTTCAGCTGAGGAGAGCATTCGTCTGGCCGAGCAAAAACTGCGTGCCCGGATCGGCGGCGATGAAGATGTACAGCTCGTCAGGGCCAGCATTCAAGAGATCGGAGGGCTGAACTAATATGAATACCGAAACGATCGCCCGCCGCTACTCTGTCGCGCTTGCCGATGCCGTGCTCGCCAGTGGCGACACCGCGACCGTCAAAGCAGAACTCGCCGGTTGGGACAAACTCTTTAGCGAAAGTACCGACCTACAGACGGTCTTTAGTAATCCGTCGATCGCCCACCAGAGCAAGGTAAAGGTTCTCGACGGCCTGATCGCGAAGGCGAAGCCGACAAAAACGACCGCAAACTTCCTAAAAGTACTGCTCCAAAACGGCCGCCTCGCCAATATCGGTGAGATCAACGAACGTTTTTCGTCCGTACTTGAGGAACGCAGCGGTGCAACATCGGCCCGGATAATCTCCGCCCGCGAGCTGCCCGGCAGCGAACGCGCCGAGTTTGAAAAAAATCTTGAGAAATTGACCGGAAAAAAAGTAAGCATCAACTACGCAGTAGATCCTGATCTGATCGGCGGCGTGGTCACGCGGATAGGCTCGACCGTCTATGACGGCTCCGTCAAAACGAAATTGGAAAACCTTAGAGAACAACTAATTAACGGTTAGTGATGAGTGATGAGTGAAAACCCTCCTGCACTCATCACTTATCACTAACCACTCATAACTCAAAGAACATGGAATCAATTAAAGCTAACGAGATCAACGAGATCATACGTGCACAGATCGAGAATTTTGATGCGTCGATGACGGTCAACGAAGTCGGAACCGTTATCAAGGTCGGCGACGGTATCGCTGAGATCTACGGACTGGAAAAGGTAATGGCCGGCGAGCTGCTCGAATTCCCGTACGGTGTTCGCGGCCTCGCACTGAACCTCGAAGAGGATAAGGTCGGCTGCGTGCTTTTCGGCGATTTTCAGAAGATCAAAGAGGGCGACGAAGCCAAGCGGACCAAGCGGATCATGAGCGTCCCGGTTGGCGACGCGATGATCGGCCGGGTGGTCGATGCCCTTGGCAATGCGATCGATGGCAAAGGCGATATCGTGACCGATACGTACCTGCCGGTCGAGCAGATCGCTCCGGGAATCATTGACCGTCAGCCGGTTAAGGAGCCGCTTCAAACCGGACTCAAAGCTATCGACGCCATGGTGCCGATCGGCCGTGGTCAGCGTGAGCTGATCATCGGCGACCGCCAGACTGGTAAGACCGCCGTCGCGATTGACGCGATCATCAACCAGAAAGGCAAAGATGTGATCTGCATCTACGTCGCCATCGGTCAGAAGGCTTCGACCGTTGCTCAGGTTCGCCAAAAGCTTGAGGAATACGGTGCGATGGACTACACGATCATCGTCAACGCTTCGGCTTCGGATCCGGCAGCTATGCAGTTTTTGGCTCCGTATTCGGGTTGTGCGATGGGCGAATACTTCCGCGACAATGGCCGCCACGCTTTGACGATCTATGACGATCTGTCGAAGCAGGCCGCCGCGTACCGCGAAATTTCGCTGCTTCTTCGTCGTCCCCCGGGCCGTGAAGCCTATCCCGGCGACGTTTTCTACTTGCACTCACGCCTGCTCGAACGTGCCGCAAAGATGTCGGACAAACGCGGCGGAGGTTCATTGACTTCGCTGCCGATCATCGAAACGCAGGCTGGCGACATTTCAGCCTACATTCCGACCAACGTGATCTCGATCACGGACGGGCAGATCTTCCTTGAGAGCGATCTGTTCAACTCCGGCGTGCGTCCCGCTATTAACGTGGGTAACTCGGTCTCGCGTGTGGGCGGTTCGGCACAGATTAAGGCGATGAAGCAGGTCGCCGGTACGCTGCGTATCGATCTGGCACAGTTTCGCGAGCTGGCGGCATTCGCACAGTTCGGCTCGGACCTCGACAAATCGACCCAGGCGCAGCTCGAACGCGGCAAGCGCCTCACCGAGATCCTCAAACAACCTCAGTACAAACCGATGGACGTTTTTGAGCAGGTTCTGATCATTTGGACCGTCTCCAATGGCCTGGCAGATGATATCGAAGTCTCGGATCTCAAACGTTTTGAAGAGGAATTGACCAAATTTGCCGAGGAGTCGCACCCCGGCGTACTAAACACGCTGCGCGATAAGAAGTCGATCGACGACGATCTGAAGGCCGCGATGAAAGAAGCGGTTGAGGATTTTAAGGCAACGCGTTGGGAAACGGCCGCCGTTGCCGCAGCTTAAAGATGGGAGACGTTTTTACAAATATTTCTCTAACCAATCCTGGGAGATCGGATCTCAAACCGGTAGAGGTACGGGCCCTTGTCGATACGGGAGCAGGATGGCTGTGCATTCCCGAACATGTCTGTCTCCAACTCGATCTTCAAAATGGCGACCACCGGGAAGTCGCTATGGCTGACGGCAGCAAGTCGATTGTTCCCTATGTTGGCCCGATAAAAGTAGCTTTTGAGAATCGATCATGCTATGTAGGAGCGTTGGTGTTAGGCGACGAGGTACTTTTAGGCGCAATTCCGTTGGAGGATATGGATCTGGTTATTAGTCCCCTACGTGGTACGGTTACGGTGAATCCCGACAGTCCTAACATTCCGCACGGAAGGGTTAAGTAGTTGTTGCCACCGCTGTTCGGACTGGTCGTTTTTTGATAGTATTCGTCGGCATCAAAATGGTCAAAGACACGCCCGCATCGAGGCAAAGGCCAAGCCCGATGTGAAAAGGCCGCAGCCGAAGCGACGAAGATGGTCTTTGCAACGGATCTGTAAATTAAGACATGCATAATTTTACAGCGGTAGTTGAAAAGTGTCTTGAAACCGGTCTCTTTGTTGGCTACGTGCCGGGTTTTCCCGGCGCGCATTCTCAGGGAGAAACACTCGATGAGTTAAACGAGAATCTTCATGAGGTGATCGAGATGCTGCTGGAAGACGGAGAACCTCGCCTTGAGGCAGAGTTTATTGGAACACAGTCAATAGCATTGAACTGAAATGGGCAAGATCCCGGTTCTAAACCCGCGTGAGGTCGTCAGAATTCTTGAACGCATGGGTTTTGTTGAGGTTCGGCAAGCGTGGCTCACATAAGCAGTTCCACCATCTGGACGGAAGGTTTACAACGGTACCGATGCATCATGGCAGGGATATTTCGCCGTTTCTTTTGAGAAAGATCGCGGACGATATAACGACGACTGTAGAAGAATTGTTAAAAAACAGATAGTTATGGCAAGTCTATTAGACATGCGCCGACGCATTAAGTCGGTCAAGAATACACAACAGATTACCAAGGCGATGAAAATGGTCGCGGCGGCGAAGCTCAAGCGTGCGCAGGATCGCGTCACATCTTCGCGTCCATTTGCGAGCAAGATGTCGGACGTGCTTGAGGCGTTGAGCGCTAAGGTTGCGGGCGAATTTTCGCATCCGCTGCTCGACGAGCGCGGCGATGAAAAATACCTCATTGTCCTCGTCAGTGCCGACAAGGGCCTCGCCGGTGCGATCAACGCAAACGTTATTAAGGAAACTCAGGCGTTTCTTAAGGAAAATCAGGCGAAGCAAACCTCGATGGTCGCCGTTGGGCGTAAAGGACGCGATTTCTTCAAACGCCGCCATGTCGAGATGCTTGACGAATACGTCGGCGTGATGGGCGGTCAGGTCAAATACGCCGATGCGGCGGAGGTCGCGGCGAAACTCATCAAGACGTTTACCGAGGATACCTCGATCGACAAGGTCTTTGTCGTTTTCACCGAGTTCAAAACGGTTCTGACGCAAAAGCCTCTTGTTCAGCAGCTTTTGCCGTTAACCAGAACGGCTGCGATTGGCGAAGCGGAAGCTCCGGCCGAGGCCGAATATATCTACGAGCAGCCACCGGCTGAGATCTTTGGCAAACTCCTGCCAAAACAGGTCGAAACTCAGATCTACCGCGGAATGATCGAGACCATCGCCTCGTTCTTTGGGTCGCAGATGACCGCTATGGACTCCGCATCGAAGAATGCGGGCGAACTAATCGATACTTTGACCCTAAATATGAACCGAATCCGCCAAGCGGCGATCACCAAGGAAATTATCGAAGTTGTCTCCGGAGCGGCCGCGGCGTAAGGCTGGAAGGCGAGCATCTTGCTCGCCCATCTCGGTTTCCCCAGCGCTCGAGCCTTCTTAGCAGGATCGAATCCGTCAAAAGGACGAGCAGGATGCTCACCGTCCAAGTCGGTTTGGACTTTGGACATTCTTTGGTTTATCCTTTGCTTGATTTTCACAACAAAACTTAACTAGATTGGAGGGATCATTATGTTAGCAATTGTTGGTTCATTGGTCGCGTTCGTCGGTGCCATTTGGCTGATCGTGACTGCGGTACAGACAGGACAGACCACGGGTGACAAAGTTCTGTGGGGACTCGTCAATTTCTTTTGCCAGCCGCTCGGCGGCATTGTCTTTTATATCGTCAAAAAGCAGGGATTGATCCCGCTTCTGATGGTTATTGGCGGCTGGATCCTGATCGTTGTCGGCGGCGGCGCAAATTTCTCAATGGGCAACCTGCCCTAACTGATAGTGAGAAAAACTCAGGAAACTACTTGGCGCGTACAGCTTTTTGCTTACGTGCTGCTTTTCTTATGGCTCGGCGTTATCTTTTTCATGTCAAGCGGAAACGGTTCATCGGCGGAAACATCGAGGATCATCGGGCCGCTGATCACATTCTTTTTTCCGACGGCGGATGAGGCATTTATCGCAACGGCTCACGCGGTTGTCCGGAAAACCGCACATCTGACCGAATACGCTATTCTCGCTTCGCTCGCGTCCCGTGCGTTCTTAAATTCCTCTACGTCCTGGATCGCCGGCTATTGGGCCATGCTATCAATCGGGCTGGTTGCGGTCACCGCATCGGTCGACGAATTCAATCAGAGTTTTAATGTCGAACGCACAGGTTCACCGTTCGATACGCTGCTGGATATTTCAGGTGGCCTGTTGGCAGTCGCCCTGATCTGGATGATCCGAAAGAGAATAAGACCTGCGGTTTAGCTCGGCTCGTTCAACCTCGCGGTTAAGGGCTCTATTGTGCCCCGTCGATGATCCTTCCAAAAATCCGAACTTTGTGGCATATTCTATCGTTAAGAACTTTGCAAGGAGATTTGATAAATGAGCATTTTCGACAAGGTTAAAGAGGCGGCATTAAATCAATTTATTGAGGTCATCGAGTGGCTCGATAATACCGGTGACACGATGGTTTATCGTTTTCCGGTCGCTGGTCAGGAGATCAAGAACGGCGCTCAGTTGATCGTTCGGGAGTCACAGGCAGCGGTCTTTGTTTTCGAAGGCCAGGTCGCTGACGTTTTCACCCCCGGAAAATATGAGATCGATGGCGGCAACACGCCGATCCTGTCGAAACTCGGAGCCTGGAAGTACGGCTTTAACTCGCCATTCAAATCCGAAGTTTATTTTGTAAATACAAAGCAGTTCACGGATATGAAATGGGGAACGTCGAACCCGATCATGCTCCGCGACGCCGACTTCGGCATCGTCCAGCTTCGTGCCTTCGGTGCGTACAGCATGCGGGTGGCGAGCCCGGGTGAATTTATCAAGGAGATCGCCGGCACAAATGCCCATTTCAGCACGGACGACATTGAGGGCCAGCTAAAGCGGGCGATCGTCACCGAGTTTTCAGATTCCATCGGCGAACTTAAGATCCCGGCGCTCGATCTTGCTTCACAGTACAAAGAGATCGGTGACAAGATTCGCGGCATGATCAATGTTGACTTCGGGTCATACGGCCTTGAGGTCACGAAATTTTATGTCGAAAACGTCAGCGTGCCGCAAGAGGTTCAGGACGCGATCAACAAGCGGGCCGCCATGGGCGCAATCGGCAACGTCGATCAGTATATGAAGTTTCAGGCGGCTGACGCTCTGCGGGATGCGGCACAGAACGAGGGCGGCGGTGCCGGACTTGGTGCTGGGCTTGGCGCGGGATTCGCGATGGGCGGTCAGATGGTCAATGCTTTCGGACCGCAAGGCGGTGGTGGCGGAAGCGTTCAAGCCCCTACGGCCACCACACCATGTCCGAGCTGTGGAAAGGCAAACGCCGCGGGCGTTAAATTCTGCTCCGATTGCGGAGGCAAGATGGAGGTCGCCCAGGTTCCGTGCGTTAAGTGCGGAGCTAACCTTCGCGAAGGTGCAAAATTCTGCTCGGAATGCGGCTCGACCCAGGAAAAAGCAAAATGCGGCAACTGCCAGTTCGAACTCGCCGCCGGAGCTAAATTCTGTCCGGAATGCGGCACAAAGACCGAAGCGGTTTAGTCAGAACCGCCTGCGTAAGCGGGCGGTCAGAACGATGGTGACCCGTACGTCAATTGATACTAGACAACGATCCGCCCGCTAACGCAGGCGGTTCTGACAATTTTATGGCCATCAGCCCCGAACTTCTCGAGATCCTTCGCTGCCCAAAATGTAAGTCAGAGGTTAAGATCGACGATGCCCAGACGCGTCTGAAATGCCTCAACCCCGAATGCAGTCTCGTCTACCCGATCCGCGACGAGATTCCGGTCATGCTCGTCGATGAAGCGACGGTCGAGAAGTAATGGGAATCAGCGAGATCGACTGGAGCAAGGTAAAACGCATTCTCGTCGTTAAGCTCCGATCAATCGGCGATACCGTACTCGCCACGCCATCGCTTATCGCTCTGAGGCGATTCGTACCCGACGCCCAAATAGATATCCTTCTCGAAGCCTGGGTTGCCCCGCTGCTCCAAGGCCACGATGCGATCGATAATGTCATCAGCGTAGGCAAGAGGACGTCTGCTCGGCTCAAGACCGCCTTAGATTTATGGGGAAGCGACTATGACGTTGCCTTTAATCTCCACGGCGGAACAACCGCTACTTTCTTTACTGCCGCCTCTCGAGCAAAACATCGTGTCGGATTTGCCAGTTACCAATACCCTTTTCTCTACAACCACCTGCTCTTATCAGCATCCGATTTTTGGCAAACCGAATTCACCCACTCAGCCGAACAGCAGCTCGCGTTGTTAGGTTTCGTTGGCGTACCGGTCGAGGATCGACCCAAAAGTCGGCTTAGGGTCAGGGCGGAAATGGAGGAAGATACAGAGTTGCTCCTACATAATTATGGCGTTGATGAGGAGAGAATCGCGTTGGTCCATCCCGCGTCTGCATTCAAAACAAAACAGTGGGCACCGGAGAATTTTGCCAAAACAATCGACTACCTTTGGTCGCAAGGCATTTTTAGTTTAGTCGTTACGGCTCCAAACGAAAGATCGATTATCGAAGAAATAAATAGTCTAACTAAAACCATGTTTCACGGTTTCTGGGATCTTACGCTTCCCCAGCTAACATCTTTAGCTAAACGTGCGGAGATCTTCGTCGGAAACGATTCCGGCATCGCCCACATCGCCGCCGCTGTTGGAACACCATCTGTTGTTGTCTTTGGATCATCAAACCGCAACCACTGGCGTCCGTGGACCGATGCTCCGAACGAGATCGTTTTCAGGGAGTTCGCATGCCAGCCCTGTCCGGGCTATGAATGTAAGGAGTTTGGCGAGCCAAGATGTATCCAAACCGTCCCTCATGATTCTGTTTTTTCCGCATTGAAACGCCTACTTTCGTAGGAGCATTTCTTGACACTAACCCGCGCAAACACTAGTATTTATAGTTTCGACTATTGTAGCCGAACTGTCTCTATATGTTTGAGTCGCTATCCGACAAACTGAAGAAATCGCTGAAGAATCTGCGTGGGCAGGGCACTTTGACGCCTGAGCATGTGGACGTGGCTTTGCGCGAGATCCGGATGGCTCTGCTTGAGGCAGACGTTAACTACAAGGTCGCTAAGGATTTTGTCGACGCGGTTCGCGTAAAGGCTGAGGGGCAAGAGGTTTGGCAGGATCTGAAACCGCACGAGCAGGTCGTAAAGATCGTCTATGACGAACTGAGCGAACTGATGGGCGGCACCTCATCACGGCTTGTTTTCACCAAACAGACGCCGAACGTCGTCATGATCGTCGGTCTACAGGGTTCGGGTAAAACGACCTCGACCGGTAAGGTCTCACGCTGGCTTGCCGACAATCAGGAACGTAAACCTTTGCTAGTCTCCGTTGACGTTTACCGTCCGGCGGCTCGTGAGCAGTTGAAGGTGGTCGCAAATGCAGTCGGTGTAGCGGTTTACGAGGCAAAAGAGACCTCGGACCCAATGACGATCGTTCGCGGTGCGGTCAAGCACGCGACGGAATTCGGCTTTGACACGCTGATGATCGACACGGCCGGCCGGCTGCACATTGACGACGACCTGATGGTCGAACTCGAAAAGATCAAGGCCGAGACGAAACCGGTCGAAGTCCTTTTCGTCGCTGACGCGATGACCGGACAGGACGCAGTCCGTTCGGCTGAGGTTTTTCACGAGCGTGTCGGAATCACCGGCGTTGTCCTGACCAAAATGGACGGCGACGCCCGCGGCGGTGCGGCCCTTTCGATCAAGCAGGTCATTGGCCAGCCGGTTAAGTTTGTCGGTGTCGGCGAAAAATACGACGCGATCGAGCCATTTTATCCTGACCGTATCGCCCAGCGAATTCTCGGCATGGGCGATGTTCTGAGCCTCATCGAGGAAGTTCAGGGCAAGATCGACGAGAAAGAAGCTCAAGAGCAGCTGCGGAAAATGACGAGCAATCAGTTCTCGCTCGAAGATTTTCGCAATCAGCTCGGACAGTTCAAGAAGCTCGGCTCGATGTCAAAATTAATGAAGATGCTGCCCGAGCAGCTCACCGGCGGCATGCAGATCACCGACGAACAATCGGCCGTCGTCGATCATCAGATGCAGCGTACCGAGGCGATCATCGGCTCGATGACCAAGCTGGAACGCAACAATCACAAGGTTATCGATGCGAGCCGCAAAACGCGTATCGCAAAGGGCAGCGGCTCGACCATTGCTGAGGTCAACCAGCTCATCCGCCAGTACGAGCAGATGAAAAAGATGATGTCGCAGATGAGCCGCGGCAGCGGAATGTTTGGCGGTTTGGGCAAGAAAATGATGGGCGGCTTGGCTGGCGGCCTTGGCGGTCTACTGGGCGGAGGCGGCGACATGGGCCTCGATGACGACAATTTTGGCGGCAATAACGGAAATGCGGGCGGCAATGAATCGCTGTCGCAGCGGCTTAAAAAGAAGAAACGGCACAAAAAGCGCCGTTGATCAACAGATAAAAAATTATGTTAGCAATTAGTTTAATGAGAATGGGCGCAAAGGGGAAACCGTTTTACCGCCTCGTGGTTAAGGAAAAACGCAGCAAGCGCGATGGCAAGTATCTAGAAAATGTAGGTACTTACAACCCGATGCTCGACCCGGCTGAGGTCATCTTGAAACATGACCGCATCAGCTACTGGATCGGCGTCGGAGCACAGCCAACCGATACGGTCAAAAGCCTGATCAAGAACAACCCGGCCGAAGTCGCGGTTGCGGACTAGGAATTGGCCATAGAGGACACGGAGAATTGTGAAAAATATTCTTCGCTATCTCTGCATCCTCTATGGCAAAGATCTAAAATGAAAGAAGCTGTTGAAAGGATAATAAAATCGCTCGTTGGCGAGCCCGATGCTGTTGAGGTTTCGGAAAACACTGACGGCAAAAACGTTCGAATTGCGGTGCGTGTCGCTGAGTCCGATATGGGCCGCGTCATCGGTCGCGAGGGCCGAACTGTAAAAGCGATCCGCAGCATTCTTTTCATTGCCGGCCAAAAGCAGAACAAGCGATTTCAGCTCGATTTGGTCGAAGATTAGTTTATTGAGTTTGTAGAGTTTTGGGAGTTCATAGAGAAAATCGAAAAACTCAGGAAACTCTAAAAACTCCATAAACTCTATGAACTCGACAGACTTGGTTGCAATCGCCAACATCGTCAGAACCCGCGGCCTGAAGGGCGAAGTTGTGGCGGATATGCTAACCGATTTTCCAGAGCGCTTTGAGTCACTGGTCGATGTCATCGGCGTCCGTGAAAGCAGCGAGCGGCTCGAATTGAAAATTGAAAAATTCTGGTTCCAGAACGGCCGCGTGATCCTAAAATTCGTCGGCTTCGACACGATCGAACGCAGCGAGACGCTCAGAAATGTCGAGATCTGCGTACCAGAATCGGATGCGGTCGAGCTTGGCGAAGGCGAGTTTTTCGACTGGGAACTCGCGGGCTGCAGGGTTGAAACGATCGATGGAACCCAAATCGGCGAAGTTCGTGAATTGATGCGAACCGGCGGCACAGAATTGCTGGTTGTGGCGGGTGAGTTGAAAGAATATTTGATCCCATTTGCCGAAGCGATCTGCATCGAGGTCGATGTTGAAAATAAGTTGATAAAGATCGATCCGCCGGAGGGGCTTTTGGAATTTTAGATTGAGTCATTTGTTCATTGCTTCATTTCGAATGTTTCAATGACCAAATGAATAAATGAATCAATCAGTGAAAATCGACGTCCTAACAATTTTTCCCGAGTTCTTCGACGCCGTCTTTGATTTCGGAATTATTCGCCGGGCTAAGCTCGCGGATATTGTCGAGATAAACGTTCACGACCTGCGGGAATTTACGACCGACAAACACAGAATGGTCGATGACAGGCCGTTTGGCGGCGGTGACGGGATGGTTTTGAAGCCCGAGCCGATCTTTGCCGCGATTGAAAATTTGATAGGGACGAGCGATCGCAAAACGTATCCGGAAGGGACGCACGTCGTGCTGCTCTCACCGCAAGGGAAGCCTTTTATACAGGCGGATGCTCAGCGTTTTGCTAACGATGCAAAGCATGTCGTTTTCGTCTGCGGCCGCTACGAGGGCGTTGACGAGCGGGTGAATGAGACACTAGTGACGGATGAGATATCGATCGGCGACTATGTTTTATCTGGCGGGGAACCGGCCGCCATCGTGATCGTTGACAGCATCGTCAGGCTCTTGCCGGATGCATTGGGAAGCGAGACTTCGGCCGCGAACGACTCGTTCTCAAATGGATTGCTAGACTGCCCGCACTATACGCGGCCCGCTGAATTTCGCGGAATGACAGTTCCGGAAGTTTTATTGAACGGCAATCATGCCGAAATAGAGAAATGGCGCCGGGCTAAGGCGCTTGAAAAAACCAGGTCGAATAGAATCGATCTATTAACAGGAGAAAATGGTGAAATGTAGCTGGCGAATGCCGCCTACCTCTGGCCGAAAATATAATGAACAGACTAGATTTTGTCGAAAAGACACAGTTAAAGGATAACGTACCGACGTTTCAGCCAGGCGACACGCTTCGCGTGAGCGTCCGCATTAAGGAGGGCAACAAGGAACGACTCCAGGCATTCGAAGGCATCTGCATTGCCATCAAACACGGCGGCGTTCGCGAAACCGTGACCGTCCGCAAGGTCAGCTTCGGCATCGGCGTCGAGCGTATTTTCCCGCTCCACGCAACCGTTATCGATCACATCGACGTGGTTCGCCGCGGTAAAGTTCGTCGTGCGAAGCTTTATTACCTGCGTGACCTGCGAGGTAAGGCCGCTCGTATCAAGGAACGCGATACACGCGCAAAGAGAGTACAGCCGGGCAAATAGTCGGCCAATTAGAAACATGCGAAACGCGGGAAAATCGGATTCATTCAGTGCAGATGGATCCGATTCCCGCGTTTCGTTGTTTGATGATCTTGCGGTTTCCGGGATTGGGCTCGTTTTTGAAAACCAGGCCTGGGCGGAAGGCTATAAACTCGTTGCCGGACTCGACGAAGTCGGTCGCGGATGCATAGCCGGGCCGGTTGTTGCGGCCGCCTGTATTCTCGACCCGTCAAAACCGCTTCCTGAAGGCCTGAACGATTCAAAAAAGGTCACGGAATCGAACCGCGATGAGATCGCTGCACAGCTAAAGAAAACCTGCATCGCATACGCGATCGGCCAAATAGAGGCAGACGAGATCGACCGGATCAACATTCTCGAAGCTACAAAGCAGGCGATGCTGAACGCGATCGCAACGCTCAATCCCGCCGCAGACTTCCTACTGATCGACGCTCTTTACCTCAAACGCTCGCCGCTGCCGCAAATATCCATTACCAAAGGCGATTCCATCTCAGCCTCAATTGCCGCCGCGTCGATTCTTGCGAAAACCTACCGCGACGATCTGATGAAAGCCTACGATACGGAGTTTCCCGAATACGGCTTCGCGGGCCACAAAGGGTACGGAGCCGTGACGCATTTTGCGGCAATTCGCAAGCACGGTCACTGTAAAATCCACCGCAAATCCTTCCGTGGTGTACTCATCCAAGAAAACATTTGACCTTTTCTTGCATTCAACGGCCAAAAAATGCATAGTAGTCAAGTTCAATATTGACCAAAACGTTTTGCCAATCAGCCGTATGTGGCTGGATAATTTTTTGTTTATTTGTTGAAAACGGAGAAAAAATGCCCAAACTGCTTGTGATTTTTATCGGAATCTTGGCATTTGCATTGCTTTGCTACCTTTGTATCAACAGGCATGTGCCTGAGATCTTAGGCGCGGCGACAGTTCCCGCCGCAAATAAAAACGTAAATGCAAACGTCACCCTTGGAACACCGACTTTTAAGGCAGAGTCGAAAGACGGCAAGGTTGTTCTGACCGGCGTTTTACCGGATCAGGCTACCAAAGACCAGCTTTTGGCTAAAGCCCGTGAGGTTTATGGTGCAGACAACATTTTTGATAATTTAACCGTCGATCCGAAGGTTGCCAAGCCTGCGTGGCTTGCCGCCGTGATGGCCCTTATGCCGTTTTCGGCTAAAGATGTCAAAAATGGTGGCATTACAGTCGAAAAAAATAGCATCTCCCTGATAGGCCAGGTGCCGAGCGACACAATCAAAGCAAAGGTTTTTAGCGATGCCTCTATCGCTTTGCCAAACGCTACAATAAATAACTTATTGACGGTCGGACAAGGGACGGTAACGGCAGACCAGGCGGCTACACAAGCCGAGATCAATGAACAGATCGGCAGTAAGGTCGTGGAATTTGACACGGCCAGCGATCAACTCACGTCGAATGGCAAGGCTGTGCTCGACGGCATCGTGCCGATCATGCAGCAGCACGCCGCGGCAAATTTCGAGATCGCCGGGAATACCGATTCAAAAGGCAACCCCGCGGCGAATCAAAAACTGAGTGAGCGGCGGGCAGCAACGGTGAAAAACTATCTCGTCAGCAAAGGCTTGGCGGCAGACAGGTTTACGACAAAAGGCTTTGGCGGAACGCAGCCGGTCGCGTCGAACGAAACCGAAGAAGGGCGGCAAAAGAATCGCCGAATAGGATTTAGCGTGACCGGAGGAGGAAAATAATAATGGACTGGGGAACAATTGCGTGGAAAATATTTGTTTGTTTGTTGCTGGCCTTTCTACTTGGGCTTGTCGTTGGATGGCTGCTTAGCTGGCTATTCAGTAGAGACAAAGTTTCTAAACTTGAATCGGATCTCGATGCCTGCAATGATGAAAAACGAGGCCTGAGAGCTAAAGCCAGTTCATTTGCGAGCTCCGCCGATTCAACCGCCGCCGCCCCGGCGCCTGTCGCTGTTGATTTATCACCGCAAACAGCCCCGGACATTGGTTGGGGCAAGGATTACGAAAGCATCAAAGCGCGGCTCGATGAACTCGAAACACTGGCAACAGATGATGAAGAGGACACTGACGAGGAGTTGCTGGCGTGGACATCGGAGACCGAAGCTCTGCAAGCCAAACTTGCCGATCTTAAGAGCCGTGCCGCTGATGACGACGCGCGTCTGAAGGTGGCCGGTCTGGATGCAAGCTCTCTTTCGCTGCTGGCCATCCTGAAAAAAGCTCGCGAAGATAAGGCGGCAGGGATCGCAAAACTCCGTAGAGTCGGTTACGGGATCGGCGTACGGGACGACCTGAAGGATATTATCGGAGTCGGGCCGGTGCTTGAGAAAACGCTGAACGGTCTGGATGTATATCTCTTCAGCGATATTGCCAGTTGGGACGATGCGAAAATTGATGAAGTCTCAACTCATCTTGTCTCGTTCCAGGATCGTATCCGGCGCGAAGACTGGGTTGGACAAAGCAAAGCTCTATATACGAGGAGATACGGCGAAAAAGCGTAAGACGACGAGCGTAGAATTCATCTGGGAGCTCTTTTCCACGACGGAAAGTGAGTTCCCATTTTTCTTTTAGAATCAGGGCTCATCAGAAAACCTATTATAGAGCTGGCGAATCAAAAACCCACAAGACGGGAGAACAGTTATGGTAGCTGACGAATCCGTATTAACGGATAAGGAAAAGAACTTATCTGATAAACCCAGAGCGTTTGAGACAATTGTTTTCGGCGGATTGGCGGTCGGCATCCTGGATTTTGTCGATGCAAGTACGTTTTTCCCACTTTACTACGGCATCACTTTTCAGCAAGTTTGGTGGGGACCGGCGTCAGGAATTGTCGGTCGCGAGGCTGCGAGAGCGGGCGGTTGGAATACCGCCCTGTTGGGGATATTGATGCACTTTGTTGTTGCAACGTGTATTGCGACGGTCTATTACCTGCTTAGCAGAAAGATCTTATTCATGATCAAACGCCCGGTAATCTCAGGCATCGTCTTCGGCGTGCTGGCCCATTATGTGATGCAAATGGTCGTCGTCCCGCTCTCAGCTCGCGGTGGTACGCCGCTGAATGTATTTAACGAGCCGACGGGAGCGATGCTCAACAGCTTGATCGGCCATGCTCTGCTTGTCGGACTGCCGGTGGCGTTGATCGCGAGTTGGTCGGCACGAAACGAGGCGACCTGAGGCACGGCGAAAAGGAACTTGTCGAAAAACTAGGCCGAAACGACCTCTGTCCGTGTGGGGTTCACGCCGTAGATTTTAGAAACTGCTGTTTACGTGACGGGAAATTCGATGGTTCGGTTAGCCATCATTACTTTTAGGTAATAGTGAACTGGAAAGCGTACTCAAAGTTGGGTGCGCTTTTTTCGTTCTAAAACTCAAACCAATCCGTCGGATCTTTCGGCGTTGAGAGAGATATCTTTGTTTCAGCTCTGAATAGCGGTGGTCGCATTTGCAACGCGATCTCGGCGGTGATCCTGGCGAGGTTTGGTTCGTTAGCGCGCTGCGAGAGATGTGCCAGAACGATATAGCGAGCCCTTCCGTCAAAATCGTTTGTCAGCCAGTCGGATAGGTCCTCATTTGAGAGATGACCGGTGCCCGACATGATCCGCTGCTTGAGATCCCAGGTATAAACCGAGCACGCACGTAGCATGTCGCGGCTGTGGTTCGATTCGACGACGATCGCGTCACAGCCTTTCAGTTTTTCTTTTATCAGTTCCGAAATATGGCCGAAATCCATTAGGGTTGCGACCTTCACCCCATTTTTCTTAGCTACAAACCCAAAATTATCCACCGCGTCATGCGGCACGCTGAACGGTTCGAAATCAATGTCGCCTATGCGGAATTCGCAAGTCGATTCGATCTCGACGGTGCGTTCTTTGAAAGCGGAGCGGCGTTTTGAGGATTCGCTGTTGCCATTCTGGCCTCCGGCGCGCGTGTCGTAATAGGCATCTTCGGTAATACGCGAAATATAGACGGGACAATTGACCGAACCCATCAAAACTCGCAATCCGCCAATGTGATCGCCGTGCTCGTGGGTGACCATAATACCGTCGAGCTTGTCAGGAGAAACACCGACCTCCGCGAGCCGTTTCACGATCTCACGCGCACTCATACCAGCGTCGACGAGAACGTTCGTCGTTCCGCTCGATATCAGAACCGCATTACCGGTCGAACCGCTGCCTAGAACTGTAAATCTCATACTGGAGAGAAGTTTCCTCAAGAAGTTAACGGCTACGCCTTTCTCTCTGAAATCGCGGCCGCAGAGCACTCGCCATAACGCGGCGTGAAATAAAGCTCGGTACATAGCTTCCAAGCAAAGCCCCGATCTTATTGGCAAAACCGGAAACTACTTTTGTACGTCCACGCTTTATCGCCCTCATTGCAGTGTCCACCACGTCTTCGACCGTCTGCTGGCCTTTGACCTGGATCGGTCTTTCAATACGGGACGCCGCAAAGAAATTCGTCTGCGTAGAACCCGGACAGAGTGCTAATACCTGAATGCCAAAAGGCCGATTCTCCTCTGCTATCGCTTCCGAAAAAGAGGTAACGAAGGCCTTGGTTGCTGCATAAGTTGCCATGAACGGAATTGGCTGAAAACCCGCAGCGGACGAGACATTGATAATTGTCCCAGCCTTTCGTTCACGCATCGGCTTCAAATAAGCGTGAGTCACGGCGACGAGAGCAGCAATATTTAACTCTATCATCTGTAGCTCTCTATCTATATTGAGCTTCGCGAAATCGCCGCTCGAGCCGAAACCCGCGCTATTTACTAAAAAGTCAATCTCGATATTGTGACGCTGAGTTTCGGCGAAAAGCGTGAGGTCTGCGTTGGGCTCGGCCAGGTCGAGAACGATGTAGTGGGCCATGATGTCGTGCTTGAGCATCAGCTCGTCACAGAGTTCATGCAGGGTTTTTTCGGATCGTGCGACGAGCACAAGATCGTGGCCTTCGGCCGCAAGCCGCCGGGCAAAGCCCTCGCCGATCCCGCTCGACGCACCTGTGATCAGCGTAGCTTTCATAGATCGTCGTCAGTCTCTGCCATGGGCACGAGCGAAAAATAAACCGACCACGCCGCTGAGATCACGATCACAGCCGTACCGGCAAATCTGATAACGCTGGCGATTCCCTTGGTCGATCCAAGCAGTCCGAAATGGTCGAGCATGTAATTCCAATCATGAAAACTGCCCTCGCTGCCGGTAAATCCACTGGTCAACACCAACTGCATCACAACCGCGTCAGACGCATAGACCCACACATTCAGAATACTCTGCCCAACCCACATCGACACGATCGCAGCCGAATAATAACTCCGCTGCCAGATAAAATACCCGACAAATATCATCGGAACGATGACCTGAAAGAGCGAGCCGCCCGCGACCATCATGAACTCTCCAAAGATCCGAAACAGCAAGTGTCCAGTCTCATGGATAGGCAAATCGACCATATCCAGAAAGCTGCCGTTCATCGGAGCGTATGCGATCGAGAGAAAATATAGGCTCAGCAGGATCGCGAGGATGAGTTTTGGAATATTTGGTCGCATGTTTCGAGTCCCGCCTTATAGGCGGCTCATAGCATTAATCCAGAGGCCGCCTCAAGGCGGGACTCCAAACTGTGGAATTCACTTCGCGAGATCGCATATTGCACACAGTTCATACCGTAGTGCTTCATCGTTCCCTCGTATTTCATCCCGCACTTTTCCATGATTCGCCACGAACCGGTGTTCGCCGGGTCTGCAACCGCGACGATCCGTTCGAGTCCCGCCGTCTCAAAACCGTATCTGATCCAGGCGGCGGCACACTCATAACCGTAACCTTGCCGCCAGTGCTTTTCGGCTAGGTTGTAGCCGACCTCAATCTCGCCGCTGTCCTCGAGCGGTTGGAGTCCGCTGGTTCCGATACGTTCGCCGGTCGATTTCAGGGTCATGATCGAGAATCCGAAACCGTACTTCTCGTGGCATTCGAGGTAGAAAGGCATCCGCGCCGTGAGAGCTTCGGCATTCTGCTTCTCGATGCCGCCCATATAGCGATAAACCGCCGGCACGGAACGCAGTTCGATCAGCCACGGCAGGTCGTCGGGAATGATTTTTTCGATCCTTAATCTTTCTGTCTCAAACATAGCTGAAAAAAAACGGAAGAAAATTGTGAGGTGCCTCGTCTAATTATCGACAAATTAACCAAAAAGGACAAAAACCATGAATAATTTGATCGAAACCCGCAGAGATTTTTTAAAACAAGCAACGTTGGCAACTGTAGCATTGCCTCTTCTGATCGGCTGCGAAAGCAGATCGTTCGCCGGCGAGACGCAATCGGATATACTCAGCCGCATCCGAAAAAATGCAAAACCGCGCGGCACCGAAGGCATGGGAGCGATCGACGTACCCGACACTGTTTCCTGGAAAACCGCATTTACGACAACGCCCGAAGATGGCAAGCCGATCGTAATTTCCGGCACCGTTTTCAGACCCGACGGCAAAACACCCGCTCCAAACACGCTAATCTATTTTTATCATACTGATAAATTCGGCATTTACGGCCGCGAAGGCCAGCCGAGGCATGGCCGCTTTCGCGGCTGGATGCTAACCGACGCAAAAGGGCGATACGAGTTAGCCTCGATCCGCCCGGCGTCTTACCCGAATTCCACCATATCGCAGCACGTTCATATGACGGTCACAGGAACAGACTTTCGCGAAGACTGGATCGACTCGATCCTGTTCGAAGGCGATAGATTCATCACCGCCCGTGAGCGTGAACAAACGGGACAACGCGGCGGTTTTGAGCCGATCGTTAAACTTGTGATGGGTTCCGACGGGATCGGCCGGGCAGTAAGAAATATTCAATTAATGAAGACCTTATTTTCGGAGGTTTGAGGGCTGCCGTCGTTTCCCTGCGACATCTAAGATCGGCGGTCAAAACGCTCTTTTCAAAACGCTCAATTCAATAAAGGAGAGGTGATGCAGATCAACGCAATATTGTTGTCACTATTAGCTTTTTGCTCAGGGTTTTATAATCTGCCCGCAAGTTATACATGGTCGAACGTGACGCCGGCTGCAAATTATCCGCAGGGTTACAACTATCCCGTTTATTCGATGGGCGGCTGGATGGTCGCACTCAACAACGGTGCCTGGGTGTCGAACGACGGGCGAAAGTGGACAAAAACACTTCTGCCGGACAGCGGACTAAATTCCGCCTATCAAAAGTTCGTGAATTTCAATGGAGCGATCTACGCGTTAGGATCGCTGACAGGAAACTATGAGCGATTCGCAATCTCGACAAAGATCCTACGTACAAAAGATCTAAATACGTGGGAAACACTTGCCGAGACCTCAAATCTGCCGCAGCGGATCTTTTATGGCATGACTGTTTTCGATGAAAAAATGTGGATGCTCGGCGGATATGACGGTAAGCAGTACCACAATGACGTTTGGAATTCGACGGACGGCGTTCATTGGAATCAGCTCGTGGCAAAGGCACCTTGGTCGCCGCGAAATGTGTCCGTCATCACGGTGTTCAACAACAAACTCTGGATGTTTGGCGGTGGCGTGATAGATGGTGACACTGCAAACAACGTGAACTCGAACAAAGAAGTTTGGCTTTCCGAAGACGGCATCTCGTGGGAGCGCGTTACGACAAATCTCGACAAGAAATGGGGCGGCACGCCAGTGGTTTTTGACGGACGCCTGTGGCTCGTAGGAATGAATCGCGGAACCGCCTTCGCGAGTGCGGTATGGATGACGGACGACGGAGAACATTGGAACGAAATGACCGCTCCATGGTCTCCGCGAGGAGCGGTGGCGGCTTGGGTGTTCGACAATAAGCTTTACATGACCGGCGGCAAATCTTCGCACATGGAGAATGGCGAGATCAAATTTGTGTACAGCAATGATGTTTGGTCAATGTCGAAGGAGGGTAAATAGTATGAAATTCCTTGCATCATCTCTATTTCTATCGATATTGATAGCAGCCTCAACGCTTGGCTGTCCTTCAACGTCGCCGACCGGTCGAATTCGCAGCTTGTCCGATATGGTAACCGGACGAGCTGCTCACACGGCGACGCTGCTGACGGACGGACGTGTTCTGATCGTCGGTGGCTTCAGGAATGGCGGCACCAGCCTTCGCGAAGCCGAGATATTTGCCGCTGATACCGGAACATTCTCACCAACGGGCAGCCTCTCAACCCCACGATCCGGCCATACCGCGACGATGCTTCCCGATGGCAAAATTCTGATCGCTGGAGGATTTGACGGAACTTATCTCGACAGTTCCGAGATCTTCGACCCGAAAACCGGAAAGTTTACACCCGGCGGACGGCTAACTTTGCCGAGAAGTGAACATACCGCAACGAAACTCGCTGACGGACGCATTCTGCTCAGCGGCGGCGTAGGAACGGGTTGGACCTTTCTATCCGACGCCGAGATCTACGATCCGCGAACCGGACGTTTCACCCCGACTGGGCGAATGTCGGTGCCGCGGGAATCCCATACGGCGACCAAGCTGGCGGGAGGTAACGTCCTGATCACGGGCGGTCACAAAGACCGACGGTCGGCGATCACTATCTATGCTTCGACAGAGATATATGATGTAACGCGAGGGGTCTTTCTTCCAGGCCCAGACCTGACGATTAAGCGGCATAAACACGATGCCGTTATTCTAGCTGATGGTCGTGTCCTGATCTCGGGAGGATCCGATGAACGTGACGGGAGAGCTCCTTATAATTCACTTGAAATAGTCGATCCCGCTTCCGGACGAACGCGAAGGGTCGGTGAAACTGCATCTGCCAGATACAAACTCAACGGCGCCGTCGTTCGACTTCCAAGCGGGAAAATCCTGATCGCCGGCGGTTCTGACACATCCGAGATCTTTGATCCGGTGACGGAAAAGGTCACGCCCGTCGAAGGCTCATTCGGCTCGGCACGATTATTCGCAACCGCCACCCTCTTGAAAGACGGACGCGTCCTGATCGCCGGCGGCTATGACCGCTCGACAAAAGTAGGACAAGGCGCATGGATCTATGAGTCTCTGGATCGTTAATTGGGGTAAAATTCGGAAACAGCTAAGATGGAGCGACTCGCCCAAATGACCCAATTTCCGACGAATCGAGAATTGCTCGCCGCCTGTAGAAACGGCGATCGCGATGCGATGCGCGATCTCTATCTCGGAAACCAGCGTCGGGTCTTCTCGGTCGCCCTCAACTATTTCGGCGGCAACCGCGAACTAGCCGAGGATATTACTCAGAAAGTGTTCTTAAAACTGCTGACCAAACTCGACTTTCGCGGGGACTCGGAATTCACGACCTGGCTCTACCGGATAACCGTCAATGCCTGCACCGATGAGGCCAGGAAAATGAACCGGTTCGTGGATCTGTCAGGCGTTTTCACATTTTGGGAACCGCGTGGTGGAGAGGTTCAGCAACTGCTGGCAGAGACGGAAGAAATATTGGGATCTGTTCAGCGAGAGGTCGCGAGGCTTCGGCCCAAACTTCGCGAACCGATCGTTTTAAAATATGTCGAAGGGCTTTCGTATCAGGAGATCGCCAATGTCCTGCAATGTTCGATCGGCACGGTCGCGTCGCGACTCAATCGCGGGCATAAGATGCTGGCGTCGAGGCTGGGCCATTTGAGAAATTCAATTTAAGTTCGATGAAAGAGAAGCATTACAAATCGAAACTATCGGCGTTCGTTAATCACGAATTGTCTAAAGCTGAGCAACTGGAGATAGCAGAGCATCTGATGCAGTGTTCGGTCTGCCGCAGCGAGCATGACCGCGTCAAACTCGGGGCGGCCTTCGCCGGAAATATGGAGCGTGCCGACGCGCCTGCTCGCGTTTGGAACGAGATAGAAAGTGTACTCGAAAACAAACGTTTGCCGCAGATGACCGTGATCCCGCGACCGGCTTTTGGATTCAGGAATTTTGCGGGATATGCGGTCGCTTTGTTGTTGGTAGCGAGTCTGGTTTCGGCCGCGTATTTTACATTTTTCCGTGCAGAGCCGAACCAGGCTCAAAAGGAGCAGTCTGCGCCGCACAAGATCGATAACACGCTGACCAAATCCGAAGTTGTAGTTGTGCCTGTTGATTTGCCGGCAAACGTCGATCAGCCGAATTCGAACACGCCGCCGTCAAACGAGAATACAAACACGGCACCAAATACCCAACCACAGATACTTGCCTCGGTTCCCGCCTTTGAATTCGAAACCATCTCAGGCACGCCGAAGGTCGGGGCAGCATCGTCAAGCAGCCGTCTTGCGGTCGGCGACTATATGGAAACGGATGGCGCTTCGCGTGCTCGCATTGAGGTTGCGGACATCGGTAATGTCGAGATCCAGCCGAATTCCCGCGTTAGGCTCGTCGGGACAAACCCCAAACAACACCGCCTCTCACTCGAACGCGGCGTTCTTGAGGCCAAGATCATAGCTCCGCCGAGATTGTTCATTGTCGATACGCCGTCGGCGGTCGCGGTCGATCTGGGCTGCGCGTACAAACTTGAGGTGGACAAAGCCGGCAACAGCTATCTGCACGTCACGAGCGGCTTTGTCGCTCTGGAGCGCGGCGGCCGCGAATCGATTGTACCGGCCGGAGCAATGTGCATCACGAAACGCGGCAAGGGCCTTGGCACGCCGTTTTCCGCCGATACGAGCGATAAATTCCGCGCAGCTCTTGAGCGTTTCGATTTCTCAAACGGCCGCAGTCGCTCGATTGATGATTTGCTCGCAAATCGCAATTTCTACGACATGATCTCGCTCTGGCACCTGCTGTCGCGTGTTCAGAAAGCGGATCGGGCGAAAATCTTCGACGCTCTCGCCGCGTACGTGACGCCGCCTGCCGATGTCACGCGAGATGGCATACTCTCCCTCGATAAAACTATGCTCACCGCCTGGAAAACCGAGGTTGAGCGGATCTGGTTCGAGTAGGCCGAGATGCTTCGCCTACGTTCGCGGCTACGGCGACAAGCGGCTGACGTTCCAAACGCCATCTACCACCTCATATAGAATGCGGTCGTGCAGACGGCTTGGCCTTCCCTGCCAGAATTCGATCTGGTCTGGCACGACCCGATACCCGCCCCAATGCGGCGGCCTTGGGACATTACCGGTCGCGTATTTTAGAAGCAGCTTTGCGGCCTTGGCCGCGACCACCATTCTCGAATCGATCCGCTCACTTTGGTTCGATGCCCATGCCCCGACGCGGCTCGTGAACGGGCGGGATTTGAAGTACTCATCCGATTCCTCCGCCGACACCTTGCTCACTCGTCCCGAAACCCTAACCTGTCGCTCCAATTCCGGCCAAAAGAAATTGAGTGCAGCAAAAGGATTTTCCGCTAACTCGCGGCCTTTTTGGCTGTTGTAATTGGTAAAGAAAACGAACCCGCTGCTGTCGAATCCCTTGAGAAGCACCATCCGCGATGACGGCCGGCCGTCGGGAGTGGCCGTCGAAAGCGACATCGCGGTCGGCTCGGGAACTTGGGCAGCGATCGCCTCGTCCATCCAGTGGCCGAATTGAACGAAGGGATCCTCAGCAACGTGATCTTCCGAAAGTCCCTCTCGCGAATAGTCGCGTCTGATGTTAGCGAGATCCTTGTTTTCCATCTTTAGATCACGTGGATCAGCAGCCCGTCCTTTAGCTTCGGCTCGAACCAGGTCGATTTTGGCGGCATGATCTCGCCCATGTCCGATACGGCAAATAGGTCGTCCATCGTGGTCGGGAACATCGAGAATGCAACTTTCGCCTCGCCCGCATCGACCATTTTCTTTAGTTCCGCCGTGCCGCGTGCTCCGCCGACGAAGGCGATGCGAGTGTCGGTTCGCGGGTCACCGATGCCGAGAACTGGAGCGAGCAGGTAATTCTGCAAAATGCTGACATCAAGTCCCGTGATCGCGTCGAATTTAACGGGCTGGTCGGGCTTGAACCGCAGTTTGTACCACGCGCCGTCGAAATACATGCTCATCTCGCCGCGTTTATCTGGCGTTTCGTCGATCGATTCGACCAGGAGGAAGTAATCCCGAATCTTGTCGAAGAATTCATCGCGGCTAAGGCCATTTAGATCCCTGACCACGCGGTTGTAGGGCAGGATGTTTAGATCCTCGGACGGAAACATCCCGGCGATGACGAAATTGTATTCCTCTTCGCCGGTGTGATCGGGATTCGCCTCGCGCATCTTATCGCGAGCGAGTTTCGCACTCTCAGCACGATGGTGGCCGTCTGCAACGTAGAGAGCAGGAAGCTCAGCGAAGGCCTCGACCCACACATCCGTGTAGACCATCCGCCAAACCGTCTGCTCGACATTCTGCGGGCACCTGAAATGGTAGACCGGCTCGCCGGTCACCGCGTCCTCGATCAGGTCGCGAATGTCGTCGGTATTTCGAAACGCTAGAAAGATCAAACCCGTCTGAGCGCCAACAGCGAGCATGTGTGCCGTTCGGTCCGCGACCTTGTCGGGTCGTGTCTTCTCGTGCTTTTTGATCAGCCCGGCATCGTATTCGGCAATTGAGCAGCACGCGACAACGCCGGTCTGCGATTGATCGCCGTCCGTGAGGCGATAGACGTAGATCGCGTCTTCGTCATCCTGAACCAGAACGCCGGAACGGATAAACTCTTCTAAATTCTGTTTCGCTTTCTCAAATACCGTTTCACTCGAAGGCTTTTCTGCTTCCGCATATTCGCCCTCTGGCCGTGTTACACGTAAAAAGCTGAGCGAATTATCCGCGATCAACTCGCGTACTTCGCTGTCGTATATCACGTCGTACGGCACGCAGGCTACGAATTCCGCCTTATCGGCCGGCGGGCGGAGTGCTTTGAAAGGCTTGATTGTTGACATACTAGTACGACGATTTGTTAGCGTTGATCAGCTCGTCGAGCTTTTTCTCCTGGTCCTCGATATCGTTCAGCATCTGGTCGGCGTAGCCTTGCTTGTCGATCTTCCAAACGCCGTCTTCGCGGACGAAGGGCACGGTTTCCCAGCTTCCGTATGAGTTTTTGACCTGAATGCTCGCCTTGTCGCCATCGACCTTTTCGTTGCGATATTCCACGGCGGTCTGGTTTTCGCTTAGCAAAGTCTCACGTTTGACGATGTCATCGACAGTCACGCCCTGAGCCTTGGCCTCTTTCTCGTGCATTTTGATGGTCGCGTCCGAGAGGAGCAGCTTCATCGTGGTGTAGTCTTTCGCCTTCAGAGCCTTGATGTAGGTCATAAAGGTCTCTTTCGGCGTAGCGGGACGCTGCGGCGTGCAGGCCGCGATCGAGATAGCGAGGGCAAAAATAAGGAGTCTTGACGAGTTACGCATTTTACGGATACCTTTGAACAAACTTACTCAAAACTTTGATTATAGCTCAAAAGCAGGGAGCCAAAAACGAATGGAACGCAAAATTCTCGAGCCCGGCCAACTCAGCGAAGCCCTCAAAACCCTCGACGGCTGGACCGCCGACGGCAAAATGCTGAAGAAAAGCGTCAAATTCGCTAACTTTGCCCAGGCTCTCGACCACGTCAACCGCATCGGAGCCCTCGCCGAAGCCGCCGATCACCATCCCGACATCACCTTCGGCTGGGGCTATGCGGACATTGCCCTGACCACCCACGACCGCGGCGGAATAACCGATGTGGATATCTCGCTCGCTAAGAAGATCGATCAACTGGGAACCCAGGCGCCCTCGCCTGCAACACCGGTTCCTCCGGCGTGATGAAGTTTGGTATTTTTCAAGGTGCACTATCATCACATGCGGCAGCGTCCCGAAGCGTAACGCTTGCAGGCAAGGGCGCCTGCGTTCCCGGCTTTTTTTATTTAATAAACACCTCATCCACAAATATCCACGGATCGCCGCCGGCTCCGAGGTGCCAGGATGGGATCTTTCCGATATTTGTGGCGGTGAAGCGGACATATCTAGCCAAAACGGGTTCGGCGAGGAGCGTCGTATATTCCATTTTTCGCGGTTTCAGATCATCGAGCGGATACTTGGTTTGTTTCGTAAGAATGGTCGAAAAATTGACGCCGTCCATCGATGTTTCGAACTTATACTCCGCCGGGACCCAGATCCAGGGATCAACTACTTGAAGGAAACTCGCCCCGACCTCTTTTACGACGATCGGCCGCTGGAGGTCAATTATCGCCTGATAAGGCTTTCCCTGAATTCCCTGCCATTCCCCGCTCGCAAAATTGATTGTCCCGCGAATGCCGTCGATGATCGCGTTGTCGCCGCCGCCGGTGTATTGGCGGCTATAGCCGGAGATGACACGGGCGGTCCAATCGTTGGGAGATTTTTTGAAGACCGCCTCAACCGGTAAACTGCGGGCGTCGTTTGCGTGCTCCGTTATCGCTCTAACAGTTGTCGTCGAATCGATCGTGAAGGGCCCCTTATACGAATGCACATTACCCCGCATTTCGGGGTAAGGCTGACTGCCGTCAAGCGTATAGATGATCGCTGAGTTTGGAGTAACCGTACTCATCGAAATGGTCGTGCTATTGGTGAATGTCCTTTCGCCTGAAATGACCGGAACACTAACGGACGGCACGTCAACACCTGAAACCGGAAACTCCGTAAAAGCCGACATCGCCGGAGAATCCGTCATCGTGAATTCCAAAACGCCGCCCTTCATCAGATCGGCGTGGGTGAGGAATGCTTTTTTGTGCGGCTGTCCGTTTAGGGTTGCGGACTGGATGTAGAAATTCTTAGCCGAGACGTTTTTCGCGCGGATGGTGAACGTCTTGCCGTTTTCGAGGCGGTACTTCATTTCGGGGAACAGCGGTGTGCCGAGGGCGTATTCGGGTTTGCCGGGGGCGACCTCGTAAAACCCGCTGGCGGACATGATGTACCAAGCGGACATCTGGCCGCAGTCTTCGTTTCCGATCAGGCCGTCGGGTGCGGGGTGGTAAAATTCGTCCATTATCCGCCGCACGAGTTTCTGAGTTTTCCACGGCTGGCCGATGTAATCGTAGAGATACGTGATGTGATGCGAAGGCTCGTTGCCATGGGCATATTGGCCGATCAGCCCCGTCAGGTCAGCCTGCTCGCGGCCGCCGAGTTTCTGGTCGGTTGCAAAAAGCTCATCGAGCTTTGCCGTGAACTTGTCGCGTCCGCCGTGGAGCTTTACCAGATGCTCGACATCCTGCGGCACAAAGAACGAATACTGCCACGAATTTCCCTCGGTAAATCCGAAAGTGACCTCGTTAGGAGCAAAAGGCTCGACAAAGCCGCCGTTTTTCTTTGGTCGGAAGAAGCCGGTTTTTGTGTCGAAGAGGTTTTCGAAATAACGGGCTCGCGCTTCATAACGCTGAAGATCTCTTTGCAGTGAGGCGGTATCGCCGCTGTGAACCACTTGGTCACCTACAAGCGAGGCCGTTCCTTTTTTCTTGGCCAAAATGCGGGCCATTTGAGCGATGCACCAGTCATCGTAGGCGTATTCCATCGTTCGCGAGACGGATTCGTTCTCGTCTTCCATCGAGATGTAGCCGCGTTTTTTGTAGCCGGCGAGGCCGAAATGGTCTAGTTCGGCAGAGTGTTTGGCGGCGGCGTAGGCTTTTTCGTAGTCGAACCCGGTCAGCCCCTTCGCCATCGCATCCGCAATGACCGAAACCGAGTGATAGCCGATCATACAGTCCGTCTCATTCGCCGCAAGCTCCCAAACCGGCAAACGCCCGCCCTGTTCATATTGCCGAATAAATGTATTGATAAAATCCACCGTCCGCTTCTGCTCAATGATCGTGTATAAAGGATGAGCGGCGCGGAATGTGTCCCAGAGCGAGAAGATCGTATATTGATCGCCCCCGCTCGGAGTCCCGCCTTCAGGCGGCTTCCTATTGGCCGCCGACGGAGCCACTCCGCGATCACGCTTCGCTCCCGCTGCGACGCGCTCCGGCCCAAGAGTGCGAGCCTGCGACAGGCTGTGCACCTTTTTGTCCATCCCGAGATACGATCCATCGACATCGTTAAAGATATTCGGCTGGATCATCGTATGATAAAGCGCCGTGTAAAACGTCGTCGTCTGATCATCCGTCCCACCCGAAACCTCGATCTTGCTCAGCTCTTTGTTCCACGCCGCTTTTGCGTCGGCACGAACCTTCTCAAAATCCCAGCCGGGAAGCTCGGACTCGAGATTCTTACGAGCACCTTCGATGGAGGTGTGGGATATGGCGACTTTCAATAGAATCTTCTCGCCGGCGATTGTTTGAAAATCAAACTCGCCACGCACAACACTCTTACTACCTTTTGTACCGGCTAAGTTAGTTGCGTTAACTGGCCTCGAAAACTCAGCCGCGAAATAGACGGCCTGATCTTTGGCCCATGAACTGGATCGTCGAAATCCTTCGATAGTAGTCGAATTGATCTGACGAATTGATCCGTCCAGAAGTTTGTCGCGCCACACCAGGTCCAGAAAAATGACGGCCCTATTTGATTCAGGAAATGTATACCTATGAAGGCCAACGTGCTGAGTGGCCGTTAGCTCGACGCCAATACCGGAATCATCAAGTTTTACCGAATAAAATCCTGGTTCCGCCCGCTCATTCTGATGCTGGAATTTTGATGGATATCCTTTGAAATCGGGCCTATCTTGCATCTCGATAATTGCTGGCCGAACCGTCGGCATGAACAAAATATCGCAATAATCCGGAATGCCCGTGCCGTTCAGGTGGGTGTGCGAAAAGCCGTAGATCGTGTCGTCGGAGTAGTGATAGCCGCTCGAGCCGTCCCAGTTGTCGATGCGCGTGTCAGGAGAGAGCTGCACCATTCCAAACGGCATCGTCGCCCCCGGAAACGTATGCCCATGCCCGCCCGTGCCGATAAACGGGTTGACCCATTTGGCAAAGTCGCGAGGCTGGGCGGTGAGCGTCGCCGAAAACAAGAGAAAGCAGACTGGAACAAGGGGTCTCTCAATTGCCTCCGTCTTCAGACGGAGGAAAAGGAGACTGATAAATGACACGGCTTTAGCCGAACAATTCGCCGCGGTTAAGACCATCTTCAGATTCATATATCTCTACAATCAATTAGCTCTCGTCGTCGCTGCATCTTTGAAAACCAAACTTTTCTATCATCTTATCGAATTCAGCGTCGAAATTTTGTTTTTTATGATGTTCTTCCTGCCCCCGAATATATGCCCTCACTTTTTCAACAACCGACTCGGAAACACCAACTGCAAAATATTCATGTTGCCACTGGAACTTAAACTTGGTCAGCCCGTTCTGATTTATCCAGTGTGATGACTCGCCTTTGAGCATCTTGACTATCCATGAAAGCGTCTGTTCGAGGCCAAGCGAGATCAAACAGTGAGCATGTTCGCGATAACCGTTAATTTGATCGATGTAAATACCTTTTTCTTTCGCATTTTTACGAATATGGGTAAATACCTGTTGACGTATGTCGTCGGTCAAAAACGGTTCTCGGTTTTTAGTAGTCCATACGAGGTGAATCCAGACTTTAACATATGGCATGGGTTTTATTCGGCTAAAGCCTGTCTCCTTTTATTCATTCTCCTCCGACTAAAGTCGGAGGCAATTGAGTCAAAAACCTATTTCCGTGAATTATATACCTCAAGCGACGAAATTACCGGGCTTGCCTTGGCATCCTCGATCACGATCCTGACTTTATCGGTTGTCGTCTTTGTAAATCTTATGAGGCGTTTGTAGCCGATGGTCGTCGCCCGCGAAACTGTCTTAAATTCCGAGCCATCCCATACCTGAACCGCGAACTGCTTGACCCGCTGGCCGAGGGCGATGTTTTCTTGGAGGACAACCGTGTCGATCTCGGTTTCGCGGCCTAAATCGAGCGTGAGTATGGCGTTCGTCACGCTGTCCGCAGTCGTCCAATAGGTGTCGAACGAATCGTCGAGGACATTTGCGGCGGCAAATCGAGGACCGCGAGTATTCGAAGCGGTGATCTTTCCTTTGGTCAGATTCTCGCCGAAAGCCTTTTCGCGGGCGGCTTTGAATTCCATCAGCCGGGCGATGTCGTTCTCGTTGACGAGCCCGCGGCGGTCGACACCGATGTTCAATAGCAAATTGCAGTTGCGGCCGACAGACCCCAGCCAGATGTTCATTAACTGATCGACGCTCTTGAGCTTTTTGTCTTCGCCGGCGTGGTAAAACCAGCCCGGACGGATCGATACGTCGCATTCGGCCGGGATCCAAGACGTGCCGTTCTCATCGCCACGGTTCAGTGCCTTTTCGTCGGCAAAGCCGGGAAACGAGCCTTCGTTGTCGCGGGTTGACCAGTTGGTTTCGCCAGCGATGCCGCGTTCGTTGCCAACCCAACGGATGTCCGGCCCGGCATCGCTGAAGATGATCGTGTCGCTCTGACTCTGCTTGATAGTTTGGAAAAATCCATTGAAATCATAAACCATCCGCTTTTTGTTGTCGTTCGCTCCATCGAGCCACGATTCGAAAACCGGGCCGTAATTTGTCAGCAGCTCGTGCCATTGCTGTTTGTATATCTGGTTATATCGCGGTGTGCCGTAGAGCAGATGGTTGCGGTCCCACGGCGAGATGTAGATGCCGAATTTAAGGCCGTATTCGCGGGCGGCAGCGGAAAGCTCTTTCAGCACATCGCCTTTACCGTCACGCCATTTCGCGTTCTTTACCGAGTACTCCGTCGTCGCCGACGGCCACAAACAAAATCCGTCGTGGTGTTTGGCGGTAATGATGATGCCTTTCATCCCCGCGTCCCTCACCACCCGAGCCCACTGCCGAGCGTCAAAAGCCGTCGGGTTAAAATCCGTCGCCGGAGCACGCCCCTCGCCCCATTCGTGATCGGTGAAGGTGTTCATCCCGAAATGAATGAACGCGTAATACTCGAGCTTTTGCCAGGCGAGTTGGGATTTGGTTGGGATGGGAAGGATCGGTTTGGGCGGCGTTGTTTGGGAAAATAAGGTAGCAGCCAGTGGGGTAAAAAACAGAAATGCAACAAAGCAACAGCAAAAATCATTCACCGTCTTCCGAAGTAAGATGTTTTCTTGCGCCGTGACGAACACGAAGTATATAAACCGTCCTATCCTTTGTCGTGAAGATAATACGGTAGTTTCCGTATAGCAATTGCCTGATCTCAGTCTCGAAATGTTCATTTTCCGGCGCTAATGGACATCGATTAGGATTCGCATAAAGAGATCTGAATGCAGTGATCAATCCATCGTACCACCGAACGGCCGCCTCGGGAGCCTCGCCAAATATCCACATAAAACCTT
Organism: Pyrinomonadaceae bacterium; assembly: GCA_040080065.1. GTDB lineage: Bacteria > Acidobacteriota > Blastocatellia > Pyrinomonadales > Pyrinomonadaceae > OLB17. The sequence goes on along the minus strand of JBEBJB010000008.1, from coordinate 14,308 downwards.
GGTCGGCATCGTCCAATGCTCTACGAGTAGGTTCAACCTTGAATCTGGTCATCCATTCTTCAGTGCGGGGTGTTTCGCCCGCATCCGGCTGTCGAACTCCTCTATGGACATCGTGTCGCCCATTTCAACGTCTCTCAAGCCTTCTCTAATTGCCTCGACCTCTAACGCGCGTTCGACGACTTCTGCCATTCGTTGATAGCTGGAAGCATCCTGTATTACAACCTCAGCCCTTCCGTTCATGGTGAGTACGACCGGCTTGCCCGTCTTTTTCAATTGTTTGACGAAATCGGGGGTTTTTCGTTTAAAATCCGAAATTGAGCGTATATCTCTGGTTATATTCAGCATATTTTTATGTGCATTAAATATGCACTAAATTTAATGCTACACTGGATTGACTCAAAATAAAAATAGATTAATGAACTAGTTCCCCACCGTTGATCTGCCTCAAACCCTGGCCTTTCAAGCCCCAGCGAAAGCGGAAATGGGCGTCACCGCCTGCATGCCCGTACCGAAGCGAGATCGGGTGATAGCCAGCCTTTAAAGCAACTATCCCGGATACCATTTGTCGGCGACTTGCATTGGTTTTATCAACGTATGCTGCATCGCCCAGTAACCTTTTCCCTCCAAGAGTAAGCGAGGCGTTCCAAGTATAATCCAACTGAAGTTCGTAGACACCGTCCTGCGGAGCTTTGAAATAGCCGTCATAATTTACGATGAACGGCTGCGTCAGATCAATCTGCTTCTCAAACTGGGTCAACAAGATCGAACGCGTTTCGCCAGTAGTTATCTTGGGCTGGCTCTCAACGATCGGGACGACGAGGTTGTATGTCACACCAGGTTTCGGATCGGTCAGCGTCACCGCGTCACGCATTCCGCCGCGGACGATCGTTGCTGTGTAAACGACACTCTTGCGGCGTGTCGGGATCTGGACGATAGTTTTAACTGTCACTGATTGACCGTCGGCGAGTGTGATCTCGATCGGTTTTGTATACAGCGTAGAATTCTCAGTTGGGTTGGAACCGTCGACCGTGTAAAACACTTTGGTTCCGGGCATCGGCGTCAGTGTGAACAGCGTTTTCTCGTTGTCTGTAACAACGTTTTTCAGGCCGTCGGGCTCAGGAATGCGGTAATTTACATTCTGTTTGTCGAGCAGCGGCAGGTTTGCATACAGGCGGCGTTTGAAATCCGCGAAGTCCTTGTCCTCGGGCCGCGACCAGACGCTTTCGGCGATAGCGAGCATTCGGGGGAAGGCCATGTATTCGAGCTTGTCGCCCGTCTCGATGTATTCGGTCCAGAGATTTGCCTGGCCACCGAGTATGTATTTTTGCTCGTCGGCCGTCAGCTCTTTCGGCATCGGGTCGAACTGGTAGACCTTCTCAAGCGGCAGATAGCCGCCGATGTTGAGCAGTTCGTAAGCCGGATCACCCTGACCGTAATCGAGGTAGCAATAGTCCGTCGGCGTCATGATCACGTCGTGTTTTGCCTTGGCCGCCTCAATGCCGCCTTTCATCCCGCGCCAGCTCATGATCGTCGCGTTTGGAGCGACGCCGCCTTCTAAGATCTCGTCCCAGCCGATTATCTTCTTGCCTTTCGAATTAACGAATTTCTCCATCCGGCGAACGAAATAACTCTGCACCTCGTGCTCGTCCTTAAGATTCTCGCGTTTCTTCAGCTCCTGAACATAGGGCGAATCTTTCCAAAAGTCTTTTAAAACTTCGTCACCGCCGATATGAATGTACGGTGATTCGGGAAAGAGCTTGATCGTCTCATCGAGGACGTCTTCGAGAAACTTAAACGTCTCCTCGGTCGGACAGAAGACCTCTTTGAAGATGCCCCATGTCTTTTTCACTTCGAACTTGTAATCGCGCGCGGCGCATCCAACTCCGAGTTCCGGATACGCCGCCAAAGCCGCCGAAGCGTGGCCCGGCAGTTCGATCTCGGGCACCACATTGATGTATCTCGCCTTCGCATACGCGACGACATCCTTGATCTCTTCCTGAGTATAAAACCCCTCGACTGGCCGCCCATCGCCCTTAAAAACCGTCGAATAAACGCCCTCGTGGCTCTCGCTCCGATACTGCCCGACGGTCGTAAGTTTAGGATATTTCTTGATCTCGATCCGCCAGCCCTGATCGTCGGTCAGGTGCCAATGAAACTGATTGAATTTGTACTGCGACATCAGGTCGATGTATTTCTTAACGAACGAGACCGGCAGGAAATGACGAGCCACGTCGAGGTGCATGCCGCGGTATTTAAAACGAGGTTGGTCAGAAAGGCCGAAAGCCGGGACCTTAGCTCCGCTTTTTGCGTCGGCAGGCAGCACCTGAAGCAGTGATTGAAGGCCGTAAAAGACGCCTCGTTCGTCGCCCGATATCTCGATCGCGTCGGGTGTTACGCGCAAAAAGTAAGCCTCGGTCGCCGCTGTTGCCGGTGCGTTTTTAGCTTCAAAGATCGCAAATCGAATTACATTCTTCGCCTGCGGCTGTTTCGTCATCTGTAGCTCAAAACCATACCGCTGCTTCACCACCGCATTAAGCATTGCCGCAAGCTTCCGGCTCGAATCCGTCATCGCGAGGATCTTTGTCTTACTACTCAGAGTAAAGTCACCCTTACCGACGGAGATCAACTGCGGTTGCGGAATGATATTGATCTCGTCAGCCTGAGCGAACGCAAAAGAAGCGAAAAGGAGACAAAACACGGCGGCGAAGAAGGTATATTTCATTGTTATCAGAACGGAGCTTTGGTGGTTTAGAACTTGGCTCCAATCATAACAAATCCAAAAATTCTTTCAATTCTGTCGGCAATTCCTGTGTAAATTCGAGGCGTTCTTTGGTTTTTGGGTGGGTGAATGAGAGCTTTTCGGCGTGGAGGAAAAAGCGGCGCATTGAGGCGATGCCGTTTCTCACGTAGCTGTCCATGACGGTGTTGTCGCGGCCTTCGTTATAGATCTCGTCGCCAACGACCGGATGATTGAGATAGCCCATATGGACACGGATCTGGTGCGTGCGGCCGGTTTTTATCTCGATGTCGAGCAGCGTGAATTTGTCGAAGCGTTTTCGCACCTTCCACAGCGAAACAGCGCTGCGGCCGGAGCCAGCGACCTTCATCCGCAGGCGGTTGTGCTTATTGCGGCCGATCGGCGCGTCGACCTTGCCCATGTTCTGCTCGAGTGAGCCGTGGACGAGCGCGACGTATGATTTGTAGACCTTGCGTTCGCGAAACTGCTCCGACAAAGCCTCGTGCATCTCGTCGGATTTGGCTACAACGATAAGGCCGGATGTGTCTTTGTCGAGGCGGTGAACAATGCCGATGCGGTTCGAGTTGAGAGATCCTGCTTCCGGTTTCTGTCCGCCCGCCGAGAGAACCACCCCGTCAGCCGAAACGGCTGCCACCCCTCCTTCGAAAGGAGGGGAGCTTTTGAGGCGAAAATGATAGGCGATGGCATTTGCGAGCGTTCCGGTCTGAACTCCGGCACCGGGATGAACGACCATTCCCGCCGGTTTATTGATCACGGCGAGGAATTCGTCCTCGTAAACGATGTCGAGCGGAATATTCTCCGGCTCAAAGACCGTCGCCTGGATCTCGACCAGCTCGACCTCGATCTCGTCGTTCTCACGCACCTTGTGCGATGGTTTTGCGGCCTTCTCGTTGACCAGAACGTCTTCGTTCTCGATCAATTTCTGGAGCTTAGAGCGCGACCAGCTTTCGATCCGGTCGGCTAGATAGGCGTCGAGACGCATTCCGGCGTCGTCGGGTTCGACTGTGAAGGTGTAGGACGTTTCTGTTTCGGTCGTTTGGTTTTCTGCAGTTTCGGTCAATTTAGTTCCTTGGTCATGTTGACCTTTCTGAGGCGGGCGATTAGAAAAATAATGGCCCCGACGGCAACAACGAGGCTGATGCCCTGCGAAGTTGAAAGCCCGGTAAGTGTAGTAAATCCAAACAGATCGCCTCGTGGATCGTCGCGGATGAATTCGATCGAAAATCGCACGAGCGAGTAGATGATGCCGTAAACGATCAGCACCTGGCCGTCGAATTTCTTGTGTTTGTGCAGCCAAAACAGCAGGCCGAAAACGGCGAGCATCGTCAGGCTTTCGATCATTTGGGTCGGGTATAAATAAAGATCGGCTCCGTCCGGGCCAACAATTGGAACGCCGGTGTATTCGTGGCCCGCCTCGGTAAAATGCACGCCAAGCGGGCTGTCGCAAACCTTTCCCCAACAGCATCCGGCCGCAAAACAGCCTTGCCGCCCGATCGCCTGACCAAGTGCAACACCAGGTGCGAAGGCGTCCGCAACCTTCCAAAAAGGCAGCTTATATAGCGGAACCAGAACAGCAACACTGATTAACCCGCCGAGCAACCCGCCGTAAACCACTCCACCAGATCGGAGAAAGTCGAGCGAGAAAACATTGACGTTATCGTCAACCAGGATCATCAACAACTTCGAACCAACAAGCCCGCCAACCAGCACCCAAAGTCCGAGATCGTAGATCCGTTCGCGCGGCAGCCCGTCGCGAGCCGCAAGGCGGGACGCAACGAACAGCGCAAGTAACATTCCCAACGCCAAAAAAATGCCGTACGTGGTTACTGGAAAGTTGCCAATACGAAAAAGTTCAGGATACATCGCTGGTTTTCGCCTTCAAAGATTCACTCTCAGCTGCCTGCCGTTTCTTCGAAAAGAACATATCAATAAGCAATAACCCGGCTCCAACACATATTGCTGCATCGGCAACATTGAACGTCGGATAATGCCAACTGCCGAACTGGACGTCGATAAAATCGATCACAAAGCCCAATCTTAGACGATCGACGACGTTGCCGACGATGCCGGCTAAAAGCAGGGCGAGCGAGCCGAGAACGCGGTCGTCCGTTCGCGGGGTTCGCAAGAAGAAAAAGAGGACGAGCGTCGCGGCGACTATTGCCACAACCGATAAAGCCCAACGACCCGAATCACCGTGGTCGTCGAACATCGAGAACGCCACGCCTGTATTTTGGGCGTAAGCAAAATTCAAAAATCCGGGAATGACCGACCTTTCGGCGTCAAAACGTAGCGAGCGAGCCGCCCAGGCCTTGGTGGTCTGGTCGATCATGAACACGCCGCCTGAAATGGCGAGGTAGGCTAGTTTCCAAATGATGTCTTTCTTATTCACTAATTCTTCTTCAGCTCGATCGCCGCTCTCGGTTCCGCATAAAAGGTCTTGTTCACGATCTTCCATTCCCCGTTGAATTTGAGCAAGGTCATAAAATCGGTGAATTTCACCGCCGGATACTCCAGAATGATCGTCGCGGTCGCGGCATTGCCGACGATCTCGATCTTACCGATCCGCCGGTGGTCCTTTCGCTTATCCTCGTCCGCCGCGGGTTTTCCAGTAAATGCGCGTTTGATAAACGCGTCAAACGTCTCGGTGACGTATTTTCCGTCACGCACGAAGGTCATGTTCCCTTCGGTATGAAAGGCCTTTCGCGCAAACTCAGGATCGCCGGTCGCGTGGGCCTTGATGTAATTCTCAAGCGGGATCTTTACCGCGTCCATCTCGCTCGTCTGCGCGTGGGCAAGTGCCGCTAGGCCAGACAGTAAAATAGAAGCGAGAACCAAATATCTTCTATTCATTAGAGTACTCCTTAATTCAACGCTAAAAAATACGTTTTCCAGCCAATCGAGTTCCACCTAATTACTCAGTATACGGAAATATCGCCTTCGGAGCCTTATATCTCCTCCACCAGTCGGCGTAGCAAACGTCGGTGCAGCCGATATCGTAATGCACCACTTTCCACTTTCCGGCGGTTTTCCTGAGCAGGGCAAAGAAGTTGTTATCGAACATATCCGCGTCTTTGGCTTCCTGATACGGAGTACCGCGGTAGTTCGGAGCACCGCCGCCCGGGGCCTGCGGCTGTCCGCCGACAAACGCCCAGGTTGCCGTGACATTAAAGTGGTTCGCCGCGAAAACTATCGGCTGCTTTAGTTCGCGCTCAACCGGAATGCGTAAGGCAGCAAGGATCGCCTTTCGCTCCGGCGATCCTTTTTCCGGCGTGTGGACAGCTTGTCCGTTTGCCAAACAAGCAACGGTTAGTATTAACGCGATAGTGATGATTCCGCGGTTTAGCATTACTACCTCCTAAATGATCTCCAAAAGAGCGTCATTGCACCGCTCACACACCGTCGGGAACGCTTCGAAATCGCCGACGTGAACGGAATAGTTCCAACACCTCTCGCATTTTTTACCGTCGGCCTTCTGGATCTCGACGGCGAATTTGTCGCCCTCGTGAACCTCGACCTGTGAGACGATAAAGATGTATCGAAGCTGCGAGTAATAGTCGAGCAAAAGCCGGGTCGTAAACGCGTCCGTCGTCAAGATCACCTTGGCCTCAAGCGACGAGCCGATCTGCTTGTCGTTTCGGGCCGTTTCGAGAGCTTTTAGAACATCGTCACGGAGCGCGAAGATGCGTTCCCAGTGGTCGGCGAGACCGGAATTGTCGGCCTCGATAACCTTTGGAAATTCGGCTATGTGAACCGACGCTTCGCGCGTGCCGGGCAGGTTTTCCCAGGCTTCATCCGACGTAAAAACCAGGATCGGCGACAGCAGTCGGCAGAGCGAATCTGCGATCTGGTAGAGCGCCGTCTGCGCCGAACGCCGTTCGAGCGATTTCGGGGCGAAGATGTACAAACGATCCTTGATAATGTCGAAGTACCGTGCCGACAGCGTCACCGTGCAGAAATTGTAGAGTGCATTGTACGCGGCCTGAAAATCGTAGGCTTCGTACGCGGCAAGCACTTTTTCGGTCACATCATTCAGCCCCGCGAGTGCCCACAAGTCGATGTCGAGCATGTCGTTCGGCTCGACAGAATCGGTAGCCGGGTCGAATTCGACGAGGTTCCCAAGCACGTACCGCAGCGTATTTCGCATCTTGCGATACGCATCGACGACGCGTGAAAGGATCTCGTCCGAACATCTTACATCCTCGGTATAATCGACCGCCGCGGCCCATAAACGCAGGATCTCGGCACCCGATTTATCGATGATCTCGTGCGGAGCCGTCACGTTGCCGATGGATTTCGACTGCTTGCGGCCCTCGCCATCGACGACCCAGCCGTGGGTGATGATCTGTTTGTACGGAGCCCGGTCATGCGCCGCGATGCCGCAGCTAAGGCTCGAATTAAACCAGCCGCGATATTGATCGCCTCCTTCAAGATAGACGTCCGCCGGGAATCTCAATGTCTCACCGCGAGTTTCAAGCACCGCGACACAGCTCGAACCGGAATCGAACCAAACGTCAAGAATATCCGTCTCTTTGCGAAAATCAGAACTGCCGCACGCGCATTTGAAGCCCTCGGGCAGTAGTTCGTGTTCAGGACGTGCGTACCACGCATCAGCCGTTTCGACGGCAAAAATGTCGGCAACATGATCGATAATTTTCGGATCAGCGACCGCCTCGTCGCACACCTGACAATAGAATACGGGGATCGGAACACCCCACGCACGCTGACGCGAAACGCACCAGTCGGGACGGGTTTTGAACATGTTATACATTCGGCCCTTACCCCAAGCTGGATGCCATTTCACGGAGTTGTTGATCTCTCCGATAGCTTTCGACCGTAACGACCGCGATTCAGGCCAATCATCGTTATCCATCGATATGAACCACTGCGGCGTCGCTCTGAAGATGACTGGATTCTTACAACGCCAGCAATGCGGGTAACGGTGATCGTATCGCTCAACGTTAACCAAAGCACCACGTTCACGCAGGAATTCGACGATCTTCGGGTTGGCCTCAAAAACGCTCAACCCTGCAAAATGCTCGACCTCGGCTGTAAATCGGCCAGCTGCGTCAACCGGAGCGTAAACCTCCAGCCCGTACTTTTTACCGACCGCAAAGTCGTCCGCTCCATGTCCCGGAGCAGTGTGAACACAGCCTGTTCCGGATTTTCCGGCGGATTTATTCTCGTGGCGAGCATCAAGCTCAACCTCGGCGTCCGCCTCGCCGAGCGTGACGTGGTCGGCGTTCATGATAAGCGACGAGCGGTCGAGCCAGGCGTGCATGGCTTCGAGACGGTCGAGTTTTGAGCCTTTGAATCGGGCGATCTCTTCGAATTCGGCAAAACCGCAGGTTTCGGCAAAGGCCGAAGCAAGTTCGCTCGCGACGATGTAGATCTCAGAGGCGGAACCACCTGCGTTAGCGGGTGGTTGGGCAGCGTTACTGTGCTCTCTCGTCGTACTATCGTCAGCCGGACCACCCGCTGACGCAGGTGGTTCTGCCTTTATTGCCGAATAGTCAAAATCCGGATGAACAGTGATGCCAAGATTTGCGGGCAGCGTCCAAGGGGTCGTCGTCCAGATGACGACAAATACATTTTTCCCTGCTAGAGCCGGATCGATCTGAGCCGGGTCGGACTTCATCGGGAATTTTACGTACACCGATGGCGAGTGATGCTCGCGGTACTCGACCTCAGCCTCGGCAAGCGCTGTTTGGTCGTGGATGCACCAGTAGACCGGACGCAGGCCTTTGTAGACGAAACCGCGTTCGAGAAATTTACCGAAGAGCCGCGCCGTCGACGATTCGTATTCGGCAGACATCGTCAGATACGGCGTTTTCCATTCGCCAAGAATGCCGAGCCGCTGAAAGTCGCGCGTCTGGTTATTCATCGCCGTCGAAGCATGTTCGCGGCAGATGCGGCGAAAGCTCGACACCGGAATATCAGCTTTATTCTTGCCTTTCTCAGCCAATTTCTTCTCGACCAAAGTCTCGATCGGCAAACCGTGGCAATCGTATCCCGGCACATAAGGAGCCTCAAAACCCATCATCGACCGTGTTTTGACGACGAAATCCTTGAGGATCTTATTAAGCGCCGTGCCGATGTGAATGTCCGCGTTAGCATACGGCGGGCCGTCGTGCAGGATGAATTTCTCGCGGCCTTTCCGGGCGTCCATCACCTTGTCATAAAGCCCCATTTCCTGCCATTTCTTCAACCGCGCAGGTTCGCTCTGGCCGAGATTTGCCTTCTGCGAAAAATCTGTTTTCGGCAGGTTAACTGTTTTCTTTAGATCGATTTGTTCACTCATTACTAAAATCAAAAAGCCCCAAGCTGTTGATTAGCTTGGGACCGATAAAAAGCAAAATTTTGCCATCGCTCAACTTTCGTTCAGCACCGTCCCGTAGATGGAAATGATAATTGGCGATAGCCTCCGCATGCGACTATTTTACCACAGCCTGATCATTTTCATAGGCTTCGATCACTTCGATCGCTCGAGAATTGAGAGTTTCTCGCACGAATTCCGAAAGGCTTTGACCGTTAATGGCAGCAACAAATCGCGCCGTTTCTATTGTGTCTGCCCTGAGCCTGAGATTCAACTGACTTCGCTTTTCTGGATCTGAACTCATCTTCATCATTCGTTTACCCCAATTTCTTGATCCACTCTTCGACGTAGTTACCAGTCGCCCATTCGACCATTATAACTTTGTTAAATACAAGATCGTGCCGAATTCTGGATATTTCCTTTTTTGACCCGACAGGCAAACGCCAATGAAAGCAAATTTCATGATTAAACGTATACGTTAGATCGAAAGGAAAGGCAATGATTTTCTTTAAAAACTAAATTGTCATCAAAATCACTCTTCCTCAACCGTACACAACAGCGGATATTCCCTCGCCTTTGCGAGATTCATTGCCTTATTGCTTTTTACATTAGCGATCTCGTACGGGTAGATGCCGGCAATGCCGAGGCCTTCGTTGTGGACCTGGAGCATGATGGTGAAGGCCTCGGCGTCTTCGCGGTTGAAAACGTATTGGAGGATGAAGACGACGAATTCCATGGTCGTGAAATCGTCGTTGTGCAGCAGGACCTTGTAAAGCTTGGGCTTTTCGAGCTTTATCTCGCTCTCGGTCAAAACCTCGCCGCCGCCATCGATGTCTGGAAAGTCGGACATAAAGAAAAGTATAGACTTAGCGCGGCTTTTTTGTTAAATTTCAAATGCGCTGTTTACTAAGTAATCAATTTAGCGATTTTCTACTGTTTGGGAATTGAAACCCGGCGTCGATTAGACGTTTGCTAACGCATCGGCAAATGAAAAAGAACCTGACCTCAACTTCGGCGGCTGCGGCGGCACGCGCGATCTCATTTGAGAGCATCGATGCGGTGTTTCGCAGCGTCGGGCAAAAGCTTCGCGAGGGGCTCTCGCGCGACGCCGAGCAGATCCTGACAAAAACAATCGACGGTTACGACCACACGCCGGATAATCTTGCCAATCTCAAGCGGCTTCTGTCATTCACGCTTGAAACTGCAGGACGCTATAAAGAATCGCTCGAAACGATACGTGAATTTGCCGACGAGGAGCATCTGGCAAGCCTCGGCATCGAAACACGGGTAAAGGTCATTACACAGCTTGCGATCGCGTACAACAACACGGGTGACCAGCCCAAGGCCATCACGCTGCTCAAGGACAACCGGATCAACGCCGGCGAGCACGACCTAAAACATCTATTCGGCAGCATAAACATCGCTCTCGCACGCGTTTATCGAAAGCTTGCCGAGTTTCCGATCTGTCGCGATTTTGCCGAGAAAGCGCTTGACCGTTTTCGCGATGACGGCAATTGGCTCGGGATGGCCGAGGCATATCGCGAGATCGCGAACAGTTATCATCAGGAAGGCAACAGCGAAAAATCGATCGAGATCTTTAAACAAGGCATTCAGATCATTGGCGAAAACTCAGCGCCGTTCATGCTCGGAAAGCTCTATACCGACATGTCGGGCGCATACTGGTTTCTCCGCCGCCCGCAGGAAGGCGTTGCGTGTCTCGAAAAATCTATCGAGTTTTTTGACCAGGCCGCCCACGCTCTCAACAGCGTCATCGCATACAACAATCTCGGTATCAATCTGATGCTCATCGGCGAATGGAACAAGGCCGAGGCGATGATCAAGCGTGCGTTGGAGATCGGTGAGAAAGAGGGTTATGTCCATGTCGCCGGTATTTATGATTCGCTCGGCGAACTCCAGATCCTCCGTGGCGATCTGACGGGAGCTGAGGCTCTGCTCGAAAAGGCTGTTGCCTTTGCCGAAGGCCATAAACATCCGTGGTACACCATCCAGTCGCTGCGCAATCTCGCACGTTGCTATCTAGCCCAGGGCCGCCTGAAAAAGGCGATCGCCAAAGCGCAGGAAACGATCAAACGCTCAAGCGAGATCGGCGACAAACACTACGCCAACATGGCCGGCCTCGTTTTGGCTGAGGCTCATGTCGAACAGGGAATGATCGAGGATTGCGAAACATCGCTCGCGGCAATCGAGGAAAGCGATCCTTCGGCGGATTTTTATGTGCTCGGCAACATTCAGCGGATTCGCGGCCTGGCTGCACTCGCGGCCGAGGATACTGAGCTTGCGGTCCATCATTTCAGCCGCGGCTTGACGATATTCGAAACTGCCGAGGATCTCTATCACGCCGGATTGATACATCATCTGCTGGGTGCAAACCTCGATAAACGAAATAACGCCCGCGCTCGTCGCCACCTGTCGTCAGCCGCGGATATTTATAAAAAGCTCGGGCTGAAGGAAAACCTTATTGCAGTCGGCCGTGACCTTGCCCGGGTCGAAGCCCTGCCGACGGGAACCGACGCCAAGCCGCTCGAACGACGCACAAATTCCGTTGTTTCTCAGCTTTTAACCGTTCGCCTCGCCGAGGCCACGGCCTCGCGTGAATTGCTATTCCGCGAACTCGTCGCCGTGCTTCAGCAGGAAAGCAACGCGCGAAAGATCGTCATCGCTCAGTACAACGATCAAAAACGCCTCTACCCTTTCATCACGCACGGCTATTCGCCGCAGGAGAGTAACGAACTCACCGGCAAGCTGAACGAAGCGATCGCAAAGAACGACGAAAAAGGCTTTTCGCGGGCGAAGAACATCGCGGTTTTCCATCTTCGCGGCTCGTCGGCCGCGTCTCCGGCGGTGCTGTTATTGTATCCGCAAACGGGTGCCGTTTTGAACGACGACAGCGCTCTTGCACCGCTTTTACGCGTGGTTGAGCTTGGAATGGATGTCATCGGCCTGCGGGCCAAGGACAAATCGATTCCGACCGAACACGAATCATCGCCCTACACATCGAACAGCCTGATGCCGGGATTCATTCACTCTTCACCCGCGATGACATCGCTCGTCGAAGAGGTTTATAAGATCCGCTCGTCTGACGTAACTGTCTTGGTTACGGGGGAATCCGGCACTGGTAAGGAGCTGGTTTCGCGGGCGATCCACACGCTATCGAATCGTAAGGACAAAATATTTGTACCGTTCAACTGCACCGCCGTTCCAAAAGAACTTGCCGACGCACACCTGTTTGGTTATAGAAAAGGTTCATTCACGGGCGCGGTAGCGGATTCGCCCGGAACGATCCGCACGGCGGATGGCGGGACGCTCTTTCTCGATGAGATAGGCGATCTGCCGCTCGATGTTCAGCCAAAATTGCTGCGGTTTTTACAGGAAGGCGAGATACAGCCGCTCGGTGAGAAAAAACCTTTAAAGGTCGACGTTCGCATCATCGCCGCGACCAATATGCCGCTTGAGGACAAGGTGGCCGACGGCACGTTTCGCGAGGACCTTTTCTACCGGCTAAATGTGATCCGCCTACGCGTGCCGCCGCTACGCGAACGCCGCAGCGAGATACCGCCGATCGTCAATTATTACCTCAATCATTACTCGGCGAGGTTCAACAAACATCACCTCTCGATCACGCCGCAGACGGTTGACATGCTAATGGTTTCGAACTGGGAGGGCAATGTCCGCCAGCTCTGCAACGAGATCCAACGCGTTGTCGCCCGCGCCGTCGATAACGAGATCATCACACCCGAACACCTCTCACCCGAACTAAAACGAAGCGCCAAACCGCTCACGCCGTTCGACACGGATTCGAACGTAAAACCGATCGCGAGCTATGACGGCTCATTCTCACCCTTCTCCAACATCCCAACCGGCGGCACCCTCGAAAGCGCCGTCTCCGAACTGGAAATGCAGCTAATTAAAAATTCGCTCGCCCGCCACAACTGGAACATCTCCCGCGTCGCCACCGAACTCGGCCTAACCAGACGCGGGCTCTATTTGAAACTCTCAAGATACGGCATCGAAAAAGCGGCTTGAAACTGACTTCTGCATCCGCCTTTAGGCCGTGGTACGGAGCGTCGTTTTACTGTGACCAATCGAGTGGTTTTTGGCGTTGTTAATTCTTGCCGGCGATCGCGCTCAGTTCGGCGATGATCCCGGGTATGATCGCGAGAGATTTTTCGACCTCGTCGGCGGTGTTAAAACGCCCGAGCGAGAATCTGATCGAGCCCATCGCTCTGGAATACGGCACGTTCATCGCCTGTAGGACGGGCGAAGCAGTTCGGTCCTGTGAATTGCAGGCGGAGCCAGTCGAGACGCAGATGCCGTTCTCGTCGAGACGGTGCAGGATCATTTCGCCGTTGATGTTTTCGAACGAGATATTTGCGGTATTCGGAAGCCGTTTCGATGTATCGGCTGTGCCGTTAAGCCGTGTGTTTGGAATAGTTTGCAGGATTATGGCTTCCAATCGATCTCTTAACGCCTCAACTTCGACCATCCGCGTAAGATCGGACGCGAGCCTTGCCGCTGCTCCAAGACCCGCGATCTGATGGACAGCCTCCGTTCCCGGACGCCTTCCGTTTTCCTGTCCGCCTCCGATCAGCATTGACGGTAGTGTTACGCCGTCACGGATAAACAACGCTCCGATACCCTTCGGGCCGTGGAATTTGTGGGCTGAGAGTGAGAAAAGATCGATCGGTGTCTCGTTCAGGCCGATCGGTATTTTACCGACCGCATTTACGCCGTCGACGTGGAAGAGTGCATCCGAATGTTCCTTGACGATCTCGCCTATCTCATTGACGGGAAACAAGATACCGGTTTCGTTGTTCGCGAGCATAGTCGAAACGACCGCGGTTTCATTGCATAGAGCTGACCGCAATCCGTCCAGATCGAGCGAGCCTTCTTCGTCGACATCGAGCCACGTCACGCGGTAATTCTGCGTTTCCAGCTTCTGGCAGAGCTTGCGAATGGCTTCGTGTTCGACGCGGGTTGTGATGATGTGGTTTTTGCCGGGATTTGCCTCAAGTGCACCTATAATCGCCCAGTTATCGCTCTCAGTTCCGCCGGATGTGAATGCGACCTCGCTGGGGTTCGTCGCTCCGAGCAACTTTGCGACGCGTTCTCGCGTATTTACAAGGGTCTAGAGTAGTTAAGCATCAATTGACAGGTGCTAAACTACTGATATGGTACAAGTTAACCGGTATTATCGCCGTTCCCGAATCGCAGAGAAG